>JBBNGO010000017.1:0-54288 GCA_040095065.1 Hominicoprocola fusiformis | reverse complement strand
TGGTGGCCCTATTTATAGGGCCACCACTCTTCCCCGCGTTCGGCGTAGTAGTCGCTGACGTATTCGACGCACAGCTGCTCGTATTCGTCTTGTAGCATCCGGTAGGCCGCATAGCGCTCTTCTGCGGTGTGCGGCGGGCGAACCGCGTGACGTTCGGCGACCCACGTGCCGTGCGCTTCCGCATGGCAGCGCCAGCAGAGCGTGATGAGGTTGCACGGCGTGTCATTGCCGCCGCAGCTGCGATGTACGATGTGATGAATCTGCAATCCGTGCGTGTCGTCGCACAGCGCGCAGCGGTAGCCGTCACGGGCATAGACGGCTTTTCGTGTCTCGTTCGGGATGGATGCGGACAGGTTTCTTTTGGTCTTCATGATCGAAGCCCCCTTTCGTTTGATACCCGCGCAGCAACACGCCTGTCAAGGGTGGCCGACAGGCCACTTGCGAAGCCCTTGACGGGCGTGTTATCCACAGAGTTTTCCACAAACGAAAGGGGGCTTGATTCTGAAGACCGCAGGCAGCAGCATCCATCCCGAGCGAGACGGACGCAGGCATTCGGCTGCTGCGCGCTGCGCGACGACGTTTCTTCCAGGTCATGGGACACGCCGTGCAACCTCGTCGCGCTCTGCGGCCGTCTCAGTAACGGCACGTGGGGCGTCGAGCGTCACGCGGTTCTCCCGTTCATACGCTGCGAGCTCTTCGAGGACCAGTGTGCGCAGCAGCGAATAGCGCGTGGTCCGTATCCAGAAGCAGTATGCGTCGAGACGGGCCAGCTCTACCGGCGTTAGCTTGGTCCCGATAGAATGCAGATGCTCCGCGTCCCACGCTCGCCGCTGCTGCTGCCGTTTCGCTTCCGCTTCCGTCATTCCCTGCACCATGACGCCAACCCCGCAATGAACGCAGCGTTCGTCGCCTTGCCCTTGTCATAGGCTGCAATGTTCCCGAGGTAGTGCTTGAGCATGTCCGGATTGCCGTTCGTGTAGGCCCATTCTATCGCGTGCCGGATGCAGCGTTCGATCCTTGATGTTGTCGTGTCGTGCTTGGCTGCGATGGCCGGATATAGCTCTTTTGTCATGTGGTGCGCGAGCTCTTCGTCTGCTGCGACCAGCTTTACACCGTCCACGATGTACCGCCAGCCCCGCACGTTCGGCTGCACGCCAATTAAGCGCAGCATGACCGCAATTTGACATTCTAAGGCTTTTTCTTCCACCAGTAAGACCCCCATTTCCGTTTGTTCTGGTAACCCCAATCTTAACAAGAAACTTGTAATTCGTCAAGAAGTAGTGCTATCCGATTCAAGAAAGCGCTACATGTGGTGTCTACGTCGTAAGACGTATGCCTTGGGTGGCAAAGCCATGTACACCGCACCTGATTGCGCAGCGCGTGCAGCTCTTCGAGCTACAAACTGCCAATGTAAAATTTCTCTCGGGGGATTTAAAGGGGGATACTCTCTTTTGAAAGAGAGTATCCCCCTTTAGTTGCCCGTTTCCGCACAGTGCGGAAAACCGCCGCTGCACGGTGCAGCAGCAGATCACAGCAGTGTATCAATGCCGATTTGCACTTCCGCAGAGTCAGCAGATTCGGGACCTCCGAACCGAGAGACAAATTCTTCCTCGGAAAGAATAGGAACCCCCAGTTCCTTTGCCTTTTTCGTCTTCGACGAATTCGATTCCCCGTCGTTGCTGACGAGGTACGTTGTCTTCCCCGAGACGCTGCCGGTCACGGCGCCGCCTTGCTGTTCGACGTAGGCTTTGAACGCGCTGCGGTTTTTGAAGAGGTGCACATCGCCCGTGATGACGAAGCTCAGACCTTTGCAGGTTCCGTCGGCCTCCTGCTTGGGGGCGACGTCCTCCAGTGTAAGCTCTGCCATCAGGCGGTCGAAGAGGTTTTTGTTTTCATCGTCAGCAAACCAGTTCAGGAGCGCGTTTGAACGCTCGACGCCGATGCCGTCCACATCCTCGAAGCCCTCGCCGCTCTCGATGCGTGATAAAAAGCCCTTCGTGCCGAGCGCTGCGATGAGCTTCTTGCCCGCGTCCGCGCCGATGTTTGGGATGCAGAGGGCGAAGATCAGGTGGATGGGGTCGACTTTGCGGCTCTTTTCGATGGCCGCCAACAGGTTCGCGCAGGACTTTTCGCCAAAGCCTTCGAGCTTTACGATCTCGTCCGCGTGCGCGTCCAGATGATAGAGGTCGGCAAAATCGCGCAGATAGCCGCGGTTGACGAACTCGTGCAGCGTTTGCACGGAGAGGCCGTCGATATCAAGCCCGCCCTTGCTCGCAAAGCGGACAAAGCGCTTCAAGTGCTTGGCGGGACAGTTCGGATCGGTGCAGCGCAGCGTCTTCACGCCGCTGATGGGACTGATACGCACCTCGGTCGCCGCGCCGCAAACGGGGCAGGCGCTCGGGACCTCGTAACTCCCCTCCGCGCGCACGACCGCGATGCACTTCGGGATGATCTTGTTGGCCTTGATGATGCGAAGCTCGGTCTTGCGGTCCTTGCCGATGCCGAGGCGCTCGAGCTCGCTGACGTTGCAGAGGCTTGCGCGCGTGACAGTCGTGCCCTCGAGCTGCACAGGGTCAAAGACCGCGACCGGCGTGATGGTCGAGGCCGCGCACGACCATTCGATGTGGTCGAGCACCGTGTCGGCGGACACGTCCGCCCACTTGTAGGCAAGACCCGCGCGCGTCGCGTGATGACCCGTCACGCTGCCGGTCGCTGCGTAGTCCGTGTCGTCGTAGGTGATGACAAGGCCGTCCACGGGAATGCCCATCTCGCCGGAATCGACCTTTTTCGTCCAGCGCGCGATGGCGTCGGGCAGATTTTTCGCATCCGTGTGCTCGCGCTCGACAGTTGTAAAGCCCATTTGGTCAAGATAGTCCATCCGCGCGCCCCAGGAGCGGATCACTTCATCCGTGTGGACGAGCGTGAACGGTGTGAATGTCACGTTTCGTTCTTTCACCTTGTCGAGATTCGTCTTGTCGAGCGCCAGCGTGCCGGCGGCGAGGTTGCGGGGGTTTGCGTAGCGGTCGTCCGCGTCCTCGAGCGTGTCGTTGATGGCCTCGAAATCTGCGTAGGAGATGGTCGCCTCGCCGCGCACGACGAGGTGGCCCTTGTCGCTGATTTTCGCGGGAATACCGCGGATGGCGGAGGCCATATAGGTGATGTTCGTGCCGACGGTGCCGTTGCCGCGCGTCAAAACGCGCGTGAGCGCGCCGCCGTCATACGTCGCCACAAGCGTCGAGCCGTCGAGCTTCCACGAGAGCCAAATGTCGCGCTCGCCCGCCCAGTCCTGCAATTCCTCGACCTTTTTCGTCTTGGCGAGCGAGAGCGCGGGGTACTCGTGCGCTTCCTTCTCCCCCTCGCCGTCCATTTCGTTTCCGGAATGGCTCGTCACCTGCGTGGGACTGTCGGGCCGGACATAGCCGGTCGCTTTTTCCAGAGCAGTCAGCTCATCAAACAGAGCGTCCCACTCGTAGTTCGTCATCTGCTCCTCCTGCCCGCCGTAGTAAGCGTCGGAGGCGGCATTCAGCCGTGTTACGATCTCGTCGATCCGGATATTTTTGTCCATAGTGCGTTCCCTCTCTCCGGCGGTGCGCAAAAGGCAGTCAGCCGTTGTTCATGATGTAATCTTCCGCGTTCTGCTCCATGTCCTCGCCATTGCTGAAATAGGTGTAATTGTCCGGCACGGAGCCGACGATAACGGTCTCCGCCACGGAATAGGTGTTGCTGAATTTTGTCGTTGTGGAAAAGCCCGGCAGCAGAATGCTGACGTACACGTCCACCACAAGGTAAATCTGGTGCTTCGTCTGGTTGATACCCGCCGACGTGAACGCATTTTCAAAATGCGCGCTCGACGAGCCGACCGACTGCATCCGCACGCGGATCAGCGGCCCGCGCCCCGAGAGAAACGGTGAGCCGAGCAGTGTGCCGACCGGCACGGAAAGCTCCTTGGTCGTCACCTCGGAGAGCTTTTCGAGCACCTCGTCGATGATGGCGGACTGCAAACGGTTGAACTCCGCCATGTTGCTCTTGACCGCCGTGATCTTTCCCTCGTTGTCCTTTTCAAAGGAGATGAGCTGGTCGTAGTCCACGCCGCCGCTGTAGATCGTCTCGTTCACGGCGGCGGTCACGATGCCGTTGACCGTGTTCGACACGCGCGCGGTCGCGAGAGACGTGAGCACGGGCTTTAGGTGCGTCATTGCGACGATGGTGAGCGCCAGCAGCGCCGCGAGCAAAAACAGCATGAGCAGCAGCGCCCGCTTCTTTCCTGAAAGTCTCCTGTGTCTCCATTTCGGCACAGAGCCTCACCCCGATTCCAGTGAAGCCTATGCCGTGCGGGCTTTTCCCTATTCGCCCAGCGCCATGACGAGCTTCTTGAACGCCTTGCCGCGCTCCATGAAGTTCGCGAACTGGTCGAACGCCGCGCATGCGGGCGAGAGCGTCACGATGTCGCCGCGCACTGCGCGCTCATAGGCGGTCTTCACGCAGTCCTCCAGACTCTCGCAGCGCACGATCTCGGGGCTGCCGTGATAGCCCGGGCACTCGCGCACGGCCTTTTCGATGGCGTCCGCTGTCGCGCCGCACAAAATAAGCAGCTTGACGTGCTTTACCACCTCGGGCGCAAGGGGTGCAAAGGGAATATGCTTGTCATATCCGCCCGCGAGCAGAATGACCTTTACGTTGAACGCGTTGAGCCCCGCGATGGTACGCGTCGGGCTCGACGCGATGGAATCGTTGTACCACTGCACGCCGCGGATCGTCCGCACCGGCTCGATGCGGTGCTCGACGCCGACAAAGGTACGCGCAGTCTCGCGCATGACCTCGTAGGGCACCAAACCGTCGAGCGCCGTCACGGCGGCGAGGTAGTTTTCGACATTGTGCATCCCCGGCAGACGGATGTCAGAGATCTGCATGACCGCTTCCTTGCATCCGTCATGGCGCAGGACGATGGTATCTCCGCGAAGGAATGCGCCGTCCGCGACCTCTTCGCGGCGGCTGAAAAGCCGCGTCCGCGCGGATGCCTTTTTCGAAAGAGAGCGCGTGATGTCGTTGTCTTCGTTGAAAATAGCGATGTCGCCCTCGTGCTGATGGAGATAGATATTCTCCTTCGCCGCGATGTACTCGTCCATATCCTTGTGCACATCCAGATGGTTCGGCGCAAGGTTCGTCATCACCGCGATGTGCGGCGAGCGCTTCATATCAAGCAGCTGGAACGACGAGAGCTCGACGACCGCGAAGTCTTCAGGCTGCATCTTCTCCGCGTCGCACAGCAGCGGGTGGCCGATGTTGCCGCCGAGATACACGGTCTTCCCCGCCGCGCGCAGCATTTCGGCGATGATGCTCGTCGTGGTGGTCTTGCCGTCGCTGCCCGTCACACCGATGATCGTACATGGGCAGACCTCGAAAAAGATCTCCATTTCCGACGTCACGATGCTGCCGCGCGCTTTCGCCTCGAGCAGCGCCGGAACGTCCGGCCGCATGCCCGGCGTGCGAAAGACAACGTCCGCGCGCAGATCATCGAGGTAGCCTTCGCCAAGCTGCAAGTGCGCGCCCAGCGCTTCCAGCTGCGGCGCACGCTCGCCAAGCGCCTCGCGGCTCTTTTTGTCGCAGGCGATGACCTGCACACCGTTTCGGCACAAAAGCTCGATGAGCGGCGTGTTGCTCACGCCGATGCCGAGCACTGCCGCTGTTTTTCCCCGCAGGGAGGATAGATATTCCTGTATCGTCATAGACGTTCATCCTTTCGTCTGCACATACAAATTCATTATATAGTATAGCGCAGGAACGGCAAAATAGCAATGCATTTTCCGTTGACAAGCCCCGCGCCATGGGCTAAAATAGTTGTGCGAGTATGACAGACAGTCGCGCGGCGAGGCCGAAAGGCCCGCTGTGAGGAAAGTCCGGGCTCCACAGGGCAAGGATAACGGGTAACGCCCGCCCAGAGCGATCTGAGGAAAAGTGCAACAGAAATAGACCGCCCGAGGTATGCAAGTATCTCAGGTAAGGATGGAAAGGTGCGGTAAGAGCGCACCCGTCGGCTCGAGAGTGTCCGATGCTGTAAACTCTATCCGGAGCAACACCGGTATGGGAGCAATAGGTTGGCCCGACCGCTCCCGGGGTGGCTGGAGTACCGCGGCAACGCGGCGCGTAGATAGATGACTGTCAAATACAGAACCCGGCTTACAGTCATGCTCGCGCAAAATATGAGAGGGACGGCGGAAATCGCCGTCCCTCCCGTTTTTTCTTTTCTGGTATAACTGCTCAAAATGCAGAAAAAGCGGTGGGAGCTCCCGCCGCTTTTCTTTTATGGATCAAACTTCCTTCTTGCCGATGCGGATGAGACGCACGACCACGGGGCTCAGCACCACGTTGAACAGCAGCTCGAAGATGAAATTCGCGCCGACAAGGCCAACGATCATATACTGGCCGACGTTTGCGCCGAAGCCCATCGCATCCGCCCAGCCGCCGATGGTCTCCATAAAGAAGAGCAGGCAGCCGATCAGGAACACGCCGGTATTGACCACCGGGCAGACCACAGCAGCCACCGCCACGGCAAGCGTGCGGTTCTTGTTCTCAAGCGCCTTGTAGACAAGGCCGGAGAAAAGGCCCGCCAGCGTACCCTTGACGAGCACCGTCAGGATCGTGCCGAGCGCGTTGACACCGAGGAACGCCGCCGCGTCGCCGCTGAGCAGCACGACCACGCCGAACACAAAGCCGAGCCACGCGCCGGCGCCCGCACCGTAGAGCGCCGCACCGATAACGACCGGCACCAGCACCAGCGAAATGCTGAACGTGCCAAACCGGATAAAGCTGCCCATCAGCTGCAGAACGATCACAATAGCGGTGAACAGACCGAGACCAACGATCTTCTGCGTGTTGTTGTTCTTACTCATATGTTTCTCCTTTCACCCGGCCGTCCGTGCAAGGGGGGCTATACAGGTGTTACAGCAGGAGCGCGCCGCGGAAAAAGCTCCTCCTCGCAGCGCACCTTGTTTTTCTGCCGAAACCGGACGTCCGACGTGCCGAGATATAATACCAAACAACGGTGACAATTTCAAGTGGAATATTTATATATTTTTATAGCATATCCATATAAGTTGAGTCAATGCTGAATGTCGGCCATTTCGCCTTTTCGAACGTACAACGCCCATACAGACGGACGCCTCCAATACGTCAAATTCGGGACTTTCAGTGCGTCAGCAGCAAGAATCTCAGCAGAATATATTGACAGGAAAACTTGGCGCATTTATAATCTTGACAAGAAAACTTGGCAGCGAGGTACCCTATGGAAAAAGAAGATATCTTGGCGATCAGCCGCAGAGAAAACAAAAACAGAGACCTGGCAGAGGCAGAAATGTCCGCGCAAGCCGGCAGCATTGCCAGCCGCATCGGAGCCGGCACGTGCTGCTTCGTTTCGGTTCTATTTGTTTGGGCTGCTAACACGATGCTTTTCAGCCCATGGATCATCTACTTCAGCATTCTTGGTACGCATTATCTGGTAAGATTTGTCAAAGCAAAACGGAAAACAGACTTAACGATCACCGTCTTGTATTTCGCAATGTTCATCCTCTGCTTCGTCTTTTTTGTTTTGCGGCTTATTGAGGCAAAGGGATGAACGATGAGTTAAAATTGCGGAACAGATTGAAAGAGGCGCGGTTTGAAAAAAAGCTCTCGCAGTCGCAGCTTGCAGAAATGGTAGGCGTTTCACGAAACACGATCAGTTCGATCGAGACCGGACAATTTAACCCAACTGCCAAGTTGGCACTCATTCTATGTATCGCTTTGGACAAGAAATTTGAAGAATTATTTTATTTTTAGGGAGGTCACGATGGATCATTTATTGCTTCTGATATTGGGCATATTCCTGTCAACTCTTGGCACCGTAAATATAAAAGGAAATATCAGCACGATCCATTCCTACAACCGTCGGAAAGTAAAAGAGGAAGATGTTCCCAAATACGGCAAGGCCGTTGGCACGGGAACGCTTGTCATTGGTGTTTCCCTCGTGCTATCCTATCTCGTCACATTCTGGAATGCAGATGCCATCGATTATATCGTTCTTCCGGCGCTGGTGATCGGCTTATCTTTCATTCTATATGGACAAATCAAGTACAACCACGGTATCTTTTAACCGTTCACCCTTTCATAAGATCCTGCCCTTACAAGGGAGTTCTTCATTCACGCACCGAAAGTTGAAATAGAAAAAGAGCTTGAGAAAATCTTCTCAAGCTCTTTTTGATCAATGTAATTGTATGTCACAACAGAAGCCGCCGTGTACGCCATAGCAGGACAAAGATATGTCACAACTGCGGGTATCACACTGCTGAAAAAGTCAGCATTTGCAAGGGGTTTAGTCCTGGTCCCAGTTGTGGTAGGTGTTCTGCACGTCCTCGTTGTCGTCGAGCATGTCGAGCAGCTTTTCCATGTTCTTGATGTCCTCGTCGCTCTCGAGCTTGACGTAGGTCTGCGGGACGAGGCTGATGTCCGCGCTGACGAAGGCGTAGTTCTTCTCCTCGAGGGCCTTGACGACGTCGTTGAACGCGTCGGGGTCGGTCGTGATCTCGAAGACGTTATCCTCGGCGTTGAAATCGTCGGCACCGGCGTCGAGCGCGTCCATCATGACGGCGTCCTCGTCGTAGTCTCCGTCCTCGTTGTCGATGATGATGACGCCCTTGCGGTCGAACGACCAGCTGACGCAGCCCTGCGCGCCCATGCCCTTGCCGTACTTATCGAAGTAATGGCGAACCTCCGGTGCGGTGCGCTGGCGGTTGTCGGTCAGTGCCTCGACGATGACGGCCACGCCGCCGGGGCCGTAACCCTCATAGGTGACGGACTCGTAGTTGTCGGTGTTGCCAGAGCCGAGTGCCTTGTCGATGGTGCGTTTGATGTTGTCGTTGGGCATGTTGGCAGCCTTCGCCTTGGCGATGACGGTCGCGAGACGGGAGTTGTTATTTGGATCGCCCGAGCCGCCCTGCTTGACGGCGACGATGATCTCCTTGGCGATCTTGGTGAAGGCGGCGCTGCGCTTGGCGTCAGCCGCGCCCTTCGTCTTTTGAATATTGTGCCACTTGGAATGTCCGGACATGATGTGATCTCTCCTTACAGATAGTATTGAATGACGTCTCTGTGCGACGTCGATATTACGGTTTTCACCTCGGGGAAATGCTCCTCCAAATACGCCTTGACCGCCGGGCAGACGACGTTCTCCGTCGGAAAATGCCCCGCGTCGATCAGGTTGAGTCCCCGCGTATCCAGAAAATCGTTGTAGCGCAGATCGCTCGTCACGAACGTATCGCAGCCCTGCGCAATGGCCTGCGGGATGTATTCGCCGCACGCGCCGCCGCCGACGGCCACGCGGTACACCCGCCCGCTGCCGCGGCAATAGCGCAAGCCGCCGCAGCCGAGTAATTCTATCACATCCCGCAGGAACTCTTCAAGCCCTTTTTCGCAGGAAAGTGTGCCGATCCGGCCAATTTTTTCGTCGTTGAGCAAAAGAATGTCGTTAAGGCCCAGTTTTTTCGCCAGACAGTCGTTCACGCCGCCGTCCGCAGCATCCAGATTCGTGTGCATGCAGATGGCGGAAATGTCGTTTTTGACGAGTGTGGTCAAAACGCCGCCGAGGCGCGTGTCGGGCCGAAGGGTCTGCATCTCGCGCTCGTGCCAGCGCACGTTCATCACCGGATGGTGGGACACGATGAGCTGCGCGCCGCAGTCGATGGCCTCCTGCGCCACGCGCTCGGTGATATCGAGCGCGACTAAAATGCGCTCGACCTCCTGCTCGGGATCGCCGACGAGGTGGCCGACATTGTCCCAGTCCATCGCGCTCTCGCGCGGCGCCCAGGAAAAAAGCCTCTGTTCGATCTCATGTACCGTTGCCATGTTCCCACTCCCCTTTTCTTCTCTCGATCTCTTCGATGAGATTTTCAAGATGCGCGATACGCGCCTCCTTATCTGCGAGCGACGAGACGGCGAGGCCGTCTCTCGCCCGTTTGAGCTTTATAAGATGCTGCGACAGGTATTCGCCGTACAGCGGGTCGGACCGCAGCAATAAGCCTGTCAGTGCGTCCGCTTCGCTCAGCTCCTGCCCCATCCCCGCTCTCACACGGAAGACGACGTAAAGCTGCTCCTTGTCGCGCACGAGCGTCTCGCTCAAAAAGCGGTAGCCGTGCCCGCAGAGCCAGCAGCGCAGAAGGTCGACCTTTGTCTGCGGCTGCAAAATGAGCGTATGTACGCCCTCATGCGTCCAGGGCGCGGCCTCGAGAATACCGAGGATCGTCTCGCCGCCCATGCCGGCGATAGCGATGGCGTCGCACTCCTCTGCTTTGATCTTCGCAAGGCCCGGGCAGAGGCGAAAATCCATGCGCTCCGTCACGCCGTATTCTCGCGCCGTCGCGCGCGCGTGGTCAAGCGGCAGCGCGTTGATGTCAGACGCAATGGCGCTTTCAATGCGCCCGTGCTGCAAAAGCCACACGGGAAGATACCCATGGTCGGTGCCGACGTCGGCCAGTCTCGCGCCCTGCGGCACAAGGCTTGCGATGCATTGCAGCCGCGGCTGAAGCTGTAATTCCTTTTCCACCGCCGCCCTCCTTTCGCTGAGCGAATAAGACGCATACGGAAGACCCGTATGCGTCCTTTTCTTATTCCTTGACGGGCTTGTTGGCCTCTTCGTTCACGAGAGCCAGCAGCTTCTCCACGTCGATTCCGTGGACCATGCAGGCCTCTTCCACCGTCTCACCGCGGGAGCTGGGGCAGCCCAGGCAGTGCATGCCGATCGACAGGAAGATTGGCGCGGTCTGCGGCGCAACGTCCAGAATGTCACCGATGATGGTGTCGCGCTTAATTTCGATCATGTTTGATTCACCTCCGTGAAAATAGCTGAAAATAGTTTATCCCATTTTTCGCACTTTTTCAATAGGAAATATGAAAAAAGAAGCTGCCATAAAGCCAAAAAAGAAAGACGCCCGCATTAGCGGACGTCTTTCGATCAAAACGTTTACAAGAATTACTGCTCAGCGCGCATCTTGGCGAAGCACTCGCTGCAGTAGACCGGACGGTCGGACTTGGGCTCGAAAGGAACCTTGGCCTCGCCGCCGCAAGCTGCGCAGACTGCGGTGAAGTACTCACGGGGGCCACGAGCGGCGTTCTTGCGAGCGTCGCGGCAGGCCTTGCAGCGCTGGGGCTCGTTCTGGAAGCCGCGCTCCGCGTAGAACTCCTGCTCACCGGCAGTGAACACGAACTCTTTGCCGCACTCTTTGCAAACTAAAGTCTTGTCTTCGTACATGATTTTACCCTCTCTTTGAATCAGAAAAAAATATATGCGTTCAGCGTTTGCTGATATCGCCGGAAAAAATGTGCTGCGCAGCCTTGCGGCGAACGCGCTGCACGGCGTTGTCCACCGACTTCGGAGACTTGCCCACGGCCTTTGCGATCTCGTGACAGGAAAGGCCTTCCAAATAGTACCCTAAGATCTTCGCCTCGAACTCGGACAAGTGCTTGCGGGTACTTTCGAGTAAGCTCTCCACGTGGTCCCGCTCCGCGATCAGGAGCTCGGGGTCTGTGTGGCTGGGGTCTAAAGTACCGGCGGTGTAAGAAGAACTGTCAAAGAAAGGGGTATCAAGGGATATGGATTCGTTCAGCGGATAATGCTTGCCGCGGGAGGCGGCACGGAGCGCGGAGAACAGGCGGTTGCGAATGCAGATCTCTGCATAGGTGTGAAACGACGCCGCCTTGTCGGCGTCATACTCCCGTATCGCCTGAATGAGACCGAACATGCCCTCCTGAATCAGATCCTCCCCGTCGCCGCCGGCGAGGAAAAGCGGACGCGCACACGCGCGCACCATTCCGTAATAGCGCGTGACAAGAAGCTCTTCTGCTTCCCTGTCGCCCGCGGCGGCCATGGCGCACAGCTGCTCATCCGTGCAGGCTGCAAGCTCTTTATGATGGCTCTCACTCTGATGATACTGCATGTATTATACCTTCTGTGCTCAGGTTTTGTCAAGTATTTACGAAAATTCAGTATTAGCGCTAACGATTTTACAGCATTTTTATCACATTGACCAAATTCTCGGCCGCAAGAAGGGCGATTTGTTCTGTTTTTGCCTCAACCATGACGCGGATGAGCGCTTCCGTGCCGCTCGGGCGGACGAGCACGCGTCCCTCGCCGGAGAGCTTTCCCTCCTCCTCCGCGATGGCCGCGGAGAGTGCATCGGACGCCATGATGGCATCCTTGACGCCGCGCTCATGCGAAACGGCGACGTTGAGCAACACCTGCGGATACTGCGGGCAGACGGACGCAAGCTCAGAGGCCTTCTTCCCGCTGCGCGCGAGCACGTCGAGGAACTGAAGCGCCGTCAGCTGACCGTCGCCGGTCGTGGCGTAGTCGGTGAAGATCGTGTGGCCCGACTGCTCGCCGCCAAGCTTGTAGCCGCACTCATTCATCTTTTCGAGCACATTGCGGTCGCCCACGCTCGTGCAGACGAGGCCGACGCCGTTTTCGCGGCAGAACTCGTGAAGGCCGAGGTTCGACATCACCGTCGCAACGATCGTGCCGCCCGAGAGCTTCCCACGGCGCTTCATGTCCGAGCCGCAGACGGCAAGCACCTTGTCGCCGTCGATAACGCCGCCCTGCTCGTCGACGAGCAGGCAGCGGTCCGCGTCGCCATCGAACGCGACGCCGATGTCATAGCCGCCCGCGACGACTTTCTGCGCAAGATCGTCGAGATGCGTCGAGCCGCAGTGATCGTTGATGTTCACGCCGTCCGGTTCGCGGTGGATGAAGTCGCAGAAGCAGCGGAAGCGGCCAAAGAGCTCCGGTGCCGTCGCGGACGACGCGCCGTTCGAGCAATCGACCAGCACGCGCAGGCCGGACAGATCTCCTTCGATCGTGCCAGCTAAATGGTCGATGTACGCCTCGCGCGACTGCCGCAGACCGTGGCGCAGGACGCCGATCTCGCCGTGCGTCGCGGCGGGATAGATGTCGGTGAGAATTTTTTCTTCGACCTGCTCTTCGATCGCGTCGGGCAGCTTGTAGCCCTTTTCGTTGAAGACCTTGATGCCGTTGTGCTCGTAGGGGTTGTGCGAGGCGGAGATCACGATGCCCGCATCCGCGCCCTTGAGCACGGTCAGGTACGCGACCGCCGGGGTCGGCAGCACGCCGAACGGCATCACGTCGCCGCCGACGGAGCAGATACCCGCGATCAGCGCACTTTCGAGCATATCGGACGAAATGCGCGTGTCCTTGCCGATGGTGATGACCGGCTTTCTGCCCTTTTCTTCCTTCAAAACGGCCGCGATGGCCTTGCCCGTACGGAACGCGAGATCAGCCGTGAGATTTTCTCCCACAACGCCGCGAATGCCGTCGGTGCCAAACAGTTTTCCCATGATTTTGATTCCTCTTCTCAAAAAGATTTGAAGTTTTGCCGTAAAGTAGTTTGCATTTATAGGCTAAGCTGTTCCGGCACTTCGTCCATGCTCTTCGGCACGGAGAGGCCTAAGTGCTCATATGCCTTGCGCGTGACGCAGCGCCCGCGAGGCGTGCGCTGCAAAAAGCCGAGCTGCATGAGATACGGCTCGTAAACGTCCAGCAGCGTGACGGCTTCCTCGCCGATGGTCGCCGCCAGCGTCTCGATGCCGACGGGGCCGCCGCCGTAGTTCTCGATGATGGCGTGCATCATCCGGTGGTCGATGGGGTCTAATCCGAGGTCGTCGATCTCGAGCGCGCGGAGCGCTTCGTCCGCGACCTCCTTCGTGATCACGCCGTCGGCCCGCACATCCGCAAAGTCGCGCACGCGGCGCAGCATGCGGTTCGCGATACGCGGCGTGCCGCGCGAGCGGCGCGCGATCTCCAGCGCGCCCGTCGGGTCGATGTCGACATTCAGGATGCTCGCCGAGCGCGTGACGATTTTCGAAAGCTCCTGCGGCGTGTAAAGCTCCAGGCGCAGCGTGACGCCGAAGCGGTCACGCAGCGGCGCGGACAGCTGGCCCGCGCGCGTCGTCGCGCCGATGAGCGTGAAGTGCGGCAGATCGAGGCGGATGGAGTTCGCACTAGGCCCCTTGCCGACGATGATGTCGATGGCGTAGTCCTCCATCGCGGGGTACAGGATCTCCTCCACGCTGCGGTTCAGGCGGTGGATCTCGTCGACGAACAGGATGTCGCCCTCGCTCAGGTTTGTGAGCAGCGCCGCAAGGTCGCCCGCCTTTTCGATGGCGGGGCCGGAGGTGATGCGGATGTTCACTCCCATTTCCTGGGCAATAATGCCCGCGAGCGTCGTCTTGCCGAGGCCCGGAGGGCCGTGCAGCAGCACGTGGTCGAGCGATTCGCCGCGCTTTTTCGCCGCCGCGATGAAGACGGCAAGGTTGCCCTTCGCCTTCTCCTGCCCGATGTATTCCGAGAGCGTCTTCGGACGCAGAGAGCCCTCCTGCGCGTCCTCGCTCAGGAAAGTCTTGGCCACGATAGGCTCTTCATAAATGTCGGTTCCAAAATCAATGCTCAAAATGTCACTTCCCTTTTCTTCCGTCCAACGGGAAAACACTCAATATGCAAGCACAAAATAAATCACATACAGCCAGCTCATCAGACCGTGTACAATCGCCCAACCCACGCTATGCCAGTTCGCATAAGAGATGACCATTGCAAGGCAGGTTCCAAAGGTAATACCCTTTTTAGCAACCTCTTTTGTATTTTCGTTCATTTATCGTTTCTCCTATTTTACCATTTTCTTTAAGCTCTGGCGTACGATCTCTTCGAGCGGCAGGTTCTCCGCGTCGATGCCCTTCATCGCCACGGCGATGTCCTGCTGCGTGTAGCCAAGCACCGCCAGCGCGGCGGCAGCCTCGACAGCCTTGCTCTTCTCGCCCGCAACGATGCCGGGGGCAGCCGGCATGCCGATCTCCTGCTGCTCCTTGGCGAGCTTGTCCTTGAGCTCTAAGATGATGCGCTGGGCGATCTTCTTGCCGATGCCCGGCGCGGCGATGAGCGCCTTTTCATCGCCCGTGATGACGGCCATTGCAAGCCCCTGCGGCGTGCAGACCGAAAGTATCGCGAGCGCCGCCTTCGGCCCCACGCCCGAGACGCCGATGAGCTGCTTGAAACTCCCGAGCTCACCCTGCGTGGCAAAACCGTAAAGGTCAAAGATCCCCTCACCCACGTGCAAATAGGTGTAAAGCTTGCTTGCTTTACCCACTTGTAGCTGTGAGATCGTCGTGCTGGTGGTCTTGCAGGCGTAGCCCACGCCGCCGCAGTCGATCACGGCGAGGTACGGCTCCACATGCGCGACCGTTCCGCTGACATAATAAAACATAAACTGCCTCTCTCCTGCTTAAATGGTCTGCTTGACGTCGTTCCCGCCCACGCGGCTCAGGAGCGACGTGGCGCTGCGCGCGTGGCAGATGGCAATGGCCAGCGCGTCGGCAGCATCGTCGGGCCGCGGCACGGCCTTGAGCTTTAAGAGCCGCTTGACCATGTCCATGACCTGTTTCTTTTCAGCAAGGCCATAGCCGACGACGGCCTGCTTGACCTGCATGGGTGTGTATTCGTAGAGCGGCACGCCGCTCTTTTCCGCGGTACACAGAATGATGCCGCGGCCGTGCGCCACGGCGATGCCGGTCGTGATGTTGTTCGAAAAGAACAGCTCTTCGACGGCAATGGCGTCTGGCTTTAACTGTGCGATGAGCTCTTCCATGTCCTGCTCGATCTGCACGAGGCGGCGCGCCAGCGGCAATTCCGCGGGCGTGGTGATCGCGCCGTAATTCAATAGCCGCGTTCTGCCGCGGTCCGCTTCGATCAGGCCAAAGCCCACGATGGCGATGCCCGGATCGATGCCGAGTATCCGCATGCGCATCACCTCCCACGATACTTATTTAGAAATTATATCAAACATCTGTCCGAAATGCAACGAGAAATCACAGCATGAAAAAGGCCGCTCAAAGAGCGGCCTTCCAATTTTCTTTTCATGCCCGCGGATGCGCCTTTTGATAGACGTCTTTGAGGTGCTTTTTCACAACATGCGTGTAGATCTGCGTCGAGGAAATGTCCGCGTGGCCCAGCATCTCCTGAATGGAGCGCAGGTCCGCACCGTTTTCGAGCAGGTGCACGGCGAACGAGTGGCGCAGCGTGTGCGGCGTGATGTCCTTTGAGATACCCGCAGTCTCCTGATAGTGCTTGACGATCTTCCAGAAGCCCTGGCGGCTCATGCGCTCGCCGTTCATGTTGACGAACAGCGCCGTTTCCTCCGGATCGGCCAAAAGCTGCGGACGCACCTCCTTCATGTAGTGCGAAAGTGCCTTGACGGCGGCGGGATAGAGCGGGATGATACGCTCTTTGCCCTTGCTTTGCGCGCGGATGAAGCTCGCGCTCAGGCTCACGTCCTCTTCATTGAGCGAAATGAGCTCGGAGACGCGGATGCCCGTGGCGTACAGCAGTTCGAGCATCGCGTGGTCGCGGTAGCCCTTAGCGTCCACGCACTGGGGCTGGTCGAGGAAAAGCTCGACCTCCTTGCCCGTGAGGATCTCAGGGAACTTGTGCTCCACCTTCACCGCGGCAACGCCCTTGGCCGGGTTCGCGCTGACCTCTCCGGTCATCTGGAGGTAGGTATAGAGCGACTTGATCGACGCGATGGAGCGCGTGATCGTCGCGGCGGACTTGCCCTTGCCGCCCATCCAGGCAACATAGCCGCTGATGACCTCCTGCGTCACCTGCGGCAGCGGCATGGGGTGGAACTCGTCCAAATACACGGCGAACTGGTGCAGATCGCGCATATAGGAGCTGAGCGTATTCTGGGAGGCGTGCTTTTCCGTGGCCAGATATTCTTCGTATTGCGCCAAAAGGTCGGCCATGATCGCACCCCTCCTTCCTAAAAAACAGCTCAAGATGCCGCCAGCAGCAAAAACTGCGGCACGAGCCACAGCTCCAGCAGAGCGGCAAACAACAAACACACACAACAAATGCCAAAGCGGTACCAGTACGCGCTCCCGTAGCTGACTGCGCGTCCCCGTCCCCCGCCGCCAAGCGAAAGCGACAGCAGCACGCGGGACTTGTCAAGCGACGCGTTCCCGAGCAGCAGCGTGCACGGCAGCACCGCCAGAAGCCGGATGCCGAACAGCGCCAGCAGCAACGGAAAGCTCCCCCGCCCGAGCGAGAGCGCAAAGCAGAACAGCGAGTACGATAGAAGAAACCCCTGGCACGCACACACGAGCGGTACCGCCACAATGCCGATGGACGCAAAGCCCAGCAAAAACACGATACCCGGCGCGCGGAAATAGCACAGCAGCGTTTCGCCCAGCGCCCTTACCGAAAACGGCCTGTTCACGCCGCCCGATAAAAACGCGTCGAAATACTGTTTCAGCTCGCCGCCCGCGCTCTGCAGCGACCGGAGCGCAAACACGTACCCAAGGATCACACCCAACACAATAAACGCCGATAACACCAGCATCGGCACAGGCACGCGCTGCGGCAGCGCGCCGCGGCGGTCTCTTCTGTTCGTTCGACTCAGCAAGTATGTCACCCCTCGTGAAGGGAAGCGGCATTCTGCCCACGGAGCAAAACGATAGAACGTACCTATAAATATAGGCCGTTTGCACTCTTTTCGCAAGCGGAATTGCCAACTTTTCCCATTTTTGTTAATTATGTCAAAATATTATGTAAAGTGTATTATGTAAACTATTGAAACAAATTGAAAAAGCGGCGGCATTTTACCAAGATATGGGGTGGTTTTCGTACCCGTTCCCCATATCTGGAAGCAGTTCTCCGCTTCACCACCCAAGTCAGAAAAAGTCATATTTTCCCGTCGCTCTTGCTCCATTTGTGCAAGTTGTTACAGCTTTTCGCGCCGCATTTCCTCCACCGCCGATCAAAAACGTGTGAATACGCCTATTGCTTTATGTTCACCTGCGCTTGCGGCGAGCACGCGCCTTGGCGCCTCTCCCCTTTTTCCCGTTTCTTTGTAGTAGGAGCGGCGCCACCGCGCCGACCGCCATCGCCGCCGCCAGCTCGAGCGACCGCTCCGGTGTCAACCCATCATAAACAAAAAAGCCGATCACCTGCATCGTGACCCATGCGCTCGCCGCGCAGCCCGCCGTCATCATCGCACGCTTGCTTGTCTTCCTCGCTCCGATCATGCAGCCCAAAAACGCCGCGACCGCCGCGCAGACCAACACCGCGCCGTTCGCCATCTCCTCGCTGATCGCACCGCGCAGTATCAGCGCCGATGCCAGCATCAAAAGCACCAGCTCCGTGCCGCAGCACACAAGCGTACCCAGCGCGCATTTTTTCGCGTACCACGCGGTGTTCACCGTCTTTTCCACACAAAAACCTCCCCTGCATTCGCCTACATGAGCGTATGTCAGGGGAGGTTTGTTTATGCTATGCAGTTGTCGATCTTACTTGATCTCAGGATCGTAAGAGGGCTTATCCTCGGACTTTTCAGCCTTTTCCGCCTTGTCCTCAATCGGCAGGGCCACCGTCTTGGCCTCTTCCTCGGTCTGAGGCTTTTCCTCAGCCTTCTTCTCCGCCTTGTCAGCCTTCTTGACCTTGGGCGCAGCCGCCTGCTCCATCGACTCCGCAGACTGGATGCCCCACTTGGCGACCTCGATGCGGACGCGGTCCTCAGAGGTCTCGAACACAACCGTCGCGTCGTTCACCTGAACGATGCGGCCGACCAGACCGCCGATGGTGGTGATGCGCTCGCCCTTTTTGAGGCTGTTGCGCATGTTCTCTGCCTGCTTTTTGCGCTTGTTTTCCGGGCGGATGATCAGGAAGTAGAACACCGCGATCATTGCAACCAGCAAGATAATGCTATCCATAGTACAAGTTCCTTTCCAAAACAAAAGATATTGATATTATAACGGATATTTCACTATTGTGCAAGGGGTTTATCCAAAGAATCAAACTCTTTCCGACAGCTTCGTGCTGTACTCCGCTCGGAAAGCCGCAAACTCTCCCGCGTCGAGCGCGTCGCGGATGCGCTGCGTCAGCTTGTTGTAGAAATACAGATTGTGCATTACCGCAAGGCGCAGGGCCAGGATCTCCTCCGCCTTAAAGAGGTGGCGCAGGTACGCACGCGAGAAATTCCGGCACGTCGGGCAGTCGCACTGCTCGTCGATCGGCCGCTCGTCGAGCTTGTACTTCTCGTTTTTGAGGTTGATCGAGCCGCTCCACGTGAAGAGCTTGCCGTGGCGTGCGTTGCGCGCCGGCATCACACAGTCAAAAAAGTCCACGCCGCGCGCCACGCCCTCGATGATGTTCGACGGCGTACCGACGCCCATGAGATAGCGCGGCTTATCCTGCGGCATATAGGGCTCGACCACGTCGATGATGTCGTACATTGTCTGCGTCGGCTCGCCGACCGCGAGGCCGCCGATGGCGTAGCCGTCACAGTCGAGCTTTGCGATTTCCTTCATGTGCCAGATGCGAAGATCTTCGAACGTCGCACCCTGATTGATGCCAAATAACATCTGCTGCGGGTTGACCGTATCTGACAAGGTATTCAGCTTGTCATGCTCGATCTTGCAGCGCTCCAGCCAGCGCAGCGTGCGCTCACAGGATGCCTTCGCGTACTCGTAGCGTGCCGGGTTTTCCACGCACTCGTCGAAGGCCATCGCAATGTCGCTGCCGAGATTCGACTGAATGCGCATGCTCTCCTCCGGCCCCATGAAGATGCGCCGGCCGTCGAGGTGCGAGGCGAATGTCACGCCCTCTTCTTTGATTTTGCGCAGGCCCGCAAGGGAAAATACTTGAAACCCGCCGCTGTCGGTCAGGATAGGGCCGTCCCAGTGCATAAACTTGTGGAGGCCGCCCATTTGGCGCACCACATCGTCGCCGGGGCGCAGATGCAGGTGGTACGTGTTGGAAAGCTCGATCTGACAGCCGAGGTCTTTTAAGTCCAGCGCGCTCACGCCGCCCTTAATGGCCGCCTGCGTGCCGACGTTCATAAAAACCGGCGTCTGCACTTCCCCGCCGTGCGCGCATTTGAACTTACCGCGCCGAGCCTTGCCCTCGTATTTAATCACTTTGAACATAGTCTTCCTCCGTTTCAGGAAACGAACATAGCGTCGCCAAAACTAAAAAATCTATAACGTTCTTTTACCGCCTCTTCATAGGCATGCAGTACGTGCTCGCGGCCCGCGAGCGCCGAGACCAGCA
Organism: Hominicoprocola fusiformis; assembly: GCA_040095065.1. Classification (GTDB taxonomy): domain Bacteria; phylum Bacillota; class Clostridia; order Oscillospirales; family Oscillospiraceae; genus Hominicoprocola. The sequence continues at coordinate 34,154 of JBBNGO010000017.1, read as the reverse complement.
TGATGAGCGTGGACTGCGGCAGGTGGAAATTCGTCACGAGTGCATCCATCACCTTGAAGCGGTAGCCCGGGTAGATGTAGATGCTCGTCCAGCCTGCGGACGGCTCCATGTGTCCGTCCTCCTGTGCCCAGCTCTCGAGCGTGCGGCACGACGTTGTACCGACGCAGATCACGCGCCCGCCGCGCGCCTTCGTCTCGTTGATGAGCGTCGCCGTCTCGGGCGGGATAACGCAGTATTCGCTGTGCATATCGTGCTGCTCGATGTCGTCCTCCTTGACAGGACGGAACGTACCGAGGCCGACATGCAGCGTCACATAGCCGATGTTCACGCCCTTTGCCTGAATTTTTTCCAGCAGCTCCGGCGTGAAGTGCAAGCCCGCCGTCGGCGCGGCGGCGCTGCCGTTGACCTTGGAATAGACGGTCTGGTAGCGCTCCTGATCCTGCAATTCCTCCTTGATGTAAGGCGGCAGCGGCATCTTGCCAAGGTGTTCGAGCACCTCGAGGAAAATACCCTCAAAGTCGAATTTCACCATGCGGTTGCCGTCAGGTAACACGTCCACAACCTCCGCTTTGAGCTCGCCGTTGCCGAACTGCATCTTTGCGCCCTTGCGCAGGTGCTTGCCCGGCCGCACGATGCACTCCCATGTTTTGTCGCCGCGGTCGATGAGCAGAAGCACCTCGCACGCGCCGCCGCCCGGTAGGCGCTGGCCCAAAAGGCGCGCCGGCAGCACGCGGGAATTGTTCAAGATCAGGCAGTCGCCGGGGTTCAAAAAGTCCGGCAGCTCATAAAAATGGTGGTGTGAGAGCTCACCCGTCTCCTTGTCAAGGCACATCAGGCGCGATTCGTCGCGCTTTTCGAGCGGCGTCTGCGCGATCAGCTCCTCGGGCAGGTAATAATCAAAATCTTTTGTCTTCATGTTGTTTCTCTTCCCTCATCGGATGCTGACATCCGTATAGTAAAACTGCAGAATATCGCGGTAGGAATAGCCGAGGTTTGCCATCGAGTACGCTCCCCACTGGCTCATGCCGACATTATGTCCGTAACCGCTGCCGGAGATCACAAAACTACCGCTCCCCGACGTTGTCGTCCGCTGCTCAAGCTGCGATGTGCCGCTCGACGTGATGACGTACACATTGCCGGACAGCGCCGAGCTCTTTCCGCTGCTATCGACTGCACTGGCCGCGCTCAGAGCGACGCTCTCGCCCGTGTCATTCACGCTGTAAGCGTTCTCGCTCCCGCCGCCGATCGTAAAGCGCTGGCTGCGCAGATTCAGCAGCGACCGGCAGGCTTCGCGCACGACGGTCTTGCTGCCGCTTGTGCCGGTAAAGGTGATGGAATAGACATTGCCCGTATCGGTATAGGCCGAGACATAGGCGTTTTTCACCGTGCCGATGCCATAGCCGCGGTTGCTGAGAAGCGTTGTGAGTTCCGACGCGGTAAACGTCGTCGACCAGTTGTACCGTGGGATGATCGAGGCGATCTTGCCCTCATAGGGGTCGATCTTGCCCTTGAGGTAACCCACCTCGTTGCCCCAGACGTTCAGACTGTCCTCGCTCGCGCCGCCGTTGCTTGAATAATACACAGCCTCCTGCACGAGTCTTCCGCTGTAGTAGAGGAACTCCCCTGCCGTCTGGTCGACCGCAGCATCGGAATTCGCACCGCTCGCCGCCGTGCCCTGATAGACCTGACAGTGCGTCGTTGCGCAGATGTCAAAGCCCTGCGCGCGATGCTTCGTTTGACAGACCGCGTAGGTGCGCGCACAGACCGCCTGCGCCTTGAGCGCCTCGACCGGCCAGTCCTTGCTCATTTCCCAGGGAATGACGCATTTGACATAGTCCTCGAGATCCACCACGTTGATGACATTGATGTTCCCGCCGCTCACGCGCTGGTATTCAAAGCCGCCGTAGTAGCGGTAACCGCGGAACCACGTGACCGTCTTTTCACGCGTCTCGATCGGCAGGATGCCGAGGTTTTCGCTCCCACCGCAGTCGAATTCAAAGAGGATCGTATCCGTTCCCGTCACGATGACCGTCACGCCCGTGCTGCTGCCGCCGACGGCAGTGCCGCCGTATTGGGCTGCCGCGGACCGCGCCGCACTCAGGCTCGTGTAACTGCCAGCGCGCGCATAGAACGCGCCATCCTCGTAGGCAGCGAAGCCGCCGCTGTACTGCGCCGCTGTGCGCGACGCGTCGTCGTAATCGTAAAACGTGCCGGAAAGCTGCACATGATAGGTCGTATCCGTCGTCACCGTGATCTTTTCATACAACTGCGGCAGTGCGCCCAGCTCTTCAAAGCTGCCGTCCGCGTCAAAATACCCCAGCGCGTAGCCGCCGAAGGCCGAATAATTCTGAAGGTTCGCCGCGCTCATCGCGTCCGAGCCGTACTTGAGCCCCACGCGGAGCGTTTCCCCGTCCGTTGCCTGCGCGAGCGTGCACAGTGAAAGGCACAGCAGACAGGAAAGCAGGAACGTTCTGCACCATTTTTTCATAGTATCCTCCACAGCCAGTTTTGCAGAAGCGATCGCTCTGTGCCCGGCTGAACATATCCATATGAATCGTATTTTACATTATACGACAGTTTCCCTCTGCTTTCAAGCAAAACTGTATCTCTTTTTGGCCGCCGCTCCCCCCCTACCGTTTTGGCGGTCAAGCGTCATGGAAAGGAGTCCTTTATGAAACCCTGTGTGTTTACCGGCAGTGCCGTCGCTATCGTCACACCGTTTTGCGGCGACGGTGTCGATCTCGAAGCCTTCGACCGTCTCATCGAGCGCCAGATTCAAGGCGGCACCGACGCCATCGTCGTCTGCGGCACGACCGGCGAAGCTGCGACGCTGAGCTACAATGAGCGCATGGCGCTCATTGAGCGCTGCGTGCGCACCGTCGACCGCCGCGTGCCCGTCATCGCGGGCAGCGGCACGAACAGCACCGCGTCCTCCATTGCGCTCTCCAAAGCCGCGCAAAGCGCGGGCGTCGACGCGCTGCTCACCGTCACGCCGTACTACAACAAAGCCTCGCAGAGCGGTCTTGTGCAGCATTTCTCCGCCATTGCAGACGCGGTCGACATTCCGGTCATCCTCTACAACGTTCCCTCCCGCACAGGCGTCGGCTGCACGGCGCAGACCTATCAAGCGCTTGCCAAGCATCCGAACATTGCCGGTGTCAAGGAGGCGAGCGACAACTTCGATCTTATTCAGGATACCCTCAACCTCTGCCCGCCGGGCTTCACCGTCTGGAGCGGTAACGACGGCTCCACCGCCGCCATCATGGCTCTTGGCGGCAAGGGCGTCATCTCCGTCGCCGCGAATGTCGTCCCGCATGAAATGCACGAGCTGACACAGCTCTGCCTGAAAAACCGTTTCTTAGAGGCAGGTGCGCTCCAGCTCAAGCTGCACGAGCTGATCCGTGCGCTGTTTTGCGAGGTCAACCCCATCCCCGTCAAGGCCGCCATGGAGCTCTTGGGCCTGTGCAGCGGCGAATTGCGGCTGCCGCTGTGCCGCATTTCCGAGCGTCATTTGGAACAGCTCTCGCATGCACTGGAACCGTTCCGTCCCGCAGTATAAGCTGATCTTATCTCTCGTTTGTGCAGCATTCATCGCGCATTCACTTTGCATCTGCATAATATTCATCGCGATATTCAGCGAATATTCGCCGTATTCATTTCGCCGCTTTTCACCTTGTGTATTCAGTCAAAAAAGCAGGACTCTGCGCTGAAAACGCACAGAGCCCTGTTTCACTTTTTCGTTTACATTTTGTAATCAGCCTTGCTTACGCCTTCACGCGGTGGAAGACCTTCTTACCCTTGCGGACGATGACGCCCTCGCCCTCAAAACGTTCACGCGCAAGGCTCTCGTCGATGGAGGCGATCTTCACATCATCGATCGTCACACCGCCCTGCTGGACCAAACGGCGCGCCTCACCGCGGGACGGGCACAGGCCGGTCGCGACCAGCATCGAAAGGACATTGATGTTGCCGTTTTCAAAGTCGGCATCCGTCAGCGTGCTCGTCGGCATGTTGGCGTTATTGCCGCCCGCGCCGAAGAGCGCCTTGGCAGACTCCTCCGCCTTCTTGGCCTCCTCTTCCCCGTGGACGAGTGCGGTGAGCTCGTAGGCGAGGATCTCCTTCGCGCGGTTGAGCTGGCTGCCCTCCCACTTATCCATCTCGTCGATCTGCTCGAGCGGCAGGAATGTGAGCATACGGATGCACTTCAAAACATCCTGATCGCCCACGTTGCGCCAGTACTGGTAGAAGTCGTAGGGTGTGGTCTTGTTCGGGTCGAGCCACACCGCGCCGCTCGCGGTCTTGCCCATCTTCTTGCCCTCGGAATTAAGAAGCAGCGTGATCGTCATCGCCTGCGCGTCCTTGCCGAGCTTGCGGCGAATGAGCTCCGTGCCGCCGAGCATGTTGGACCACTGGTCGTCGCCGCCAAACTGCATGTTGCAGCCGTACTCCTGGAACATGTGGTAGAAGTCGTAGGACTGCATGATCATGTAGTTGAATTCCAGGAACGAAAGGCCCTTTTCCATGCGCTGCTCATAGCACTTGGCGCGCAGCATGTTGTTCACAGAGAAGCACGCGCCCACCTCGCGCAGCAGCTCGATGTAGTTGAGCTTCATCAGCCAGTCGGCGTTGTTGAGCATCATGGCCTTGCCCTCGCCGAAGTCGATGAAGCGCTCCATCTGGCGCTTGAAACATTCGGCATTGTGGTCGATGTCGGCCTTGGTGAGCATCTTGCGCATATCGTTGCGACCCGAGGGGTCTCCGATCATGGTCGTGCCGCCGCCGATCAGGGCGATGGGCTTGTTGCCCGCCATCTGGAGTCTTTTCATCAGGCACAGCGCCATGAAGTGGCCGACGTGCAGGCTATCCGCCGTGCAGTCAAAGCCGATGTAGAACGTCGCCTTGCCGTTGTTGACGAGGTCGCGAATCTGCTCCTCGTCCGTCACCTGCGCGATCAGGCCGCGCGCTTTGAGCTCTTCATAAATTCCCATTTGTTGATTCCTCCTGTATTTCTATTTTACTTCATTTCGGACATTTTGAGACGCTTTCGGATAGCAAAAAAACGCCCTCTGTCCGTTTGGACAGAGGGCGAACAAATTCGCGGTACCACCTCTGGTTCGCCGTTTTCTCGCAAAAACGGCCTCACGGAGTGCCGACACACTCCCGCGCGATAACGGGCGCTCCCGGGGCGCGCCTACTGGAAAACTTTCGTTCGGGCGCCGGCTCCGCGGTGTATTTCGGCACGTTTCCTCTCCTTCTTGCACCGGCCGAAGGCTCTCTGCGCAGGAAATCGCTGCTTACTTCTCCGCTTCATCACCGTAAACGCGGATATTGTAACGTAAAGAATCAGTCTTGTCAAGTATCAAGTATTCTGCGGATTGTAGTACATCACGAGCTTGCACAGCCCGTCGCACAGGAGCGACAGGTTCTCCTCGTCGATCCCCGTCGCTTTCCGCGGCAGGATGCAGCGGCCAAAGCCCTTGACCTTTTTGCACGCGCAGATGACCGTGCCGCCCGTGAACGCGCGGTTGTCCGAGGGATAGTGAACAAGTCCGTCGGTCTTCAAAAAGCAGGTCTTCTTCTCGCTGTTGCTGAACTGCTCAAGGATCGTGTCGAGCAGCTTGTCGTTCCAGCGGCTCGCCTTGCCCGGCAGGATCAGCAGCTCATCGCCCTCACCCACGCAGTCGAGCACGACGACGCTCTTCTTTTTGAGCTCGGGGTGCGCGTGGATCAGGCGCTTGGCGCCCTTGCTCCCCTGCGTGCCGCCGTCGAGGAACAAAAAGCACACCTCGCCGCGGTAGCGCGGCGTCAGCGCCTTTGCGACCTCGAGCAGTGCGATGACGCCGGAGGTATTGGCATTTTTGTTGTTCGTCTCACTCTTGCCATACTTGGGATAAAAGAGCCCAACAACCAGCAGCAGTAAAAAGAGAGGCAGCGTCATATTCGGCATGTTGAGCGCGAACGTCACGCCGAACGAAATAAGGAAGCTCACCGCCAGCGCCAGCAGCGGCATCAGCGCCTCGTAGAGCATGTACGTCGCCGGTCGCGTCGGGCAAATGAGCGGCGGCAGAACCTCGCGCACGCCGGTGTCGTAGTGCGCCGCGAGAACGATCTTTGCCTTCTCGATGTCGCCGACGACCACATTCGTCACATTGCCGCCCGCCGAGAGCTCCGACGTCCCGCTCTCGAGCTTTGGCGAATAGCCGAGCTCCTTGAGTGTGTAGACAAGCCAGGTGCGGAAGTCCACTTTTTCTTTTTCCTTGCGCCGCACCGGAAAATCCCGCTCGATGCGCTCAGCAAATTCGTTCATCTGATGTTCCTTTCTTCGAAAAAGCGCCGCATCGCGGCGCTTTTCTCTGCCATGTGATTTTGCTTTACAGTAGTTGATTTTTAAAGTTCTCCGCCGCGCAGAGCAGCTCCTCCGCCCCTAAGAGCATCGTCTCGCTCGGGTGGTCTCCCCCGCTTAGGCGGGCGATCTCGCCGCGGCGCGCCGCGCGGTCGAGCGCGACGACCTTTGTGAGCGTGCGGCCGTTTTCCTCGTCCTTTTCCACGCCGAAGTGCGTGTCGGCCATCGCCGCGAGCTGCGGCAGATGCGTCACGCACAGCACTTGCCGTGTGCGCGAGAGCTTGGCGAGCTTTTCCGCCACGCGCTGGGCAGCCCTGCCCGAAACGCCGGTGTCGACCTCGTCAAACACCATCGTCATCACGCTGTCCTGCTCGGCCAGCACGTTTTTGAGTGCCAGCATGATGCGCGACAGCTCGCCGCCGGACGCGATCTTCTGGATGGGGCGCAGCGCCTCGCCCACATTGGCGGACATCAAAAACGCCACGGCGTCCACACCGTCCTCGCCCATATCCTTTTCCTGAAAGTCGATGGCAAAGCGGAGCTTCGGCATATCGAGCTCGCGCAGTTCCCGGGAAATACGCTCCTCAAGCTCCTTTGCCGCCGCGTGACGGCGGTCGGAGAGGGCCTGCGCCGCTTCGCGCGCAGCCTTTCCCTGCTTTTTGAGCGTCTGCTCGAGCTGCTGCGCACGGTCGTCTGCATACTCGATGCGGTCCAATTCCTCACGCGATTTTTCAAGATATGCAAGCATCTCCTCGACGCTTGAGCCGTACTTCTTTTTCAGCCGGTAAAGCTGGTCGCAGCGCGACTCCACGGCGTCGAGCTCCTGCGGAGAAAAGTCGTATTCATCCTTCTTATCGCGGATCGTTTCGGCAAGGTCATACGCTTCACAGCGCAGCGCTTCCAAGCGGTCCGAGAGCGTGATGAATTCATCGCCGAGGCTGCGGAGCGAACGCAGCGCATCCTCCGCCTCCTTGATGGCAGATACCGCGCCAAGGCCCTCGTCCCCACCGTTCAGGCAGGCGTCCGCCTCGGAGATGGCGGAAATGAACTTTTCGCCGTTGCGCAGAATATTGCGGCGGGCAAGGAGCGTCTCCTCCTCCCCCTCCTGCAAGTCCGCGCGCTCGAGCTCACCGATCTGATGGTGCAGCATATCGACACGGCGCGCTTTTTCGGCCTCGTCCATCTTGAGCGCGTCGATCGCGCGGCGCGTCTCTTTCATCACGTCATAGCGCGTACAGTACGCTGCCAGCTCATTTTCCACACGGCCAAAGCGGTCGAGGTAGACAAGGTGCTGCTCTTCGTCGAGTAACTGCTGTCCGTCGTGCTGGCCGTGGATATTGAGCAAGCTCGCGCCGATACGCTTGAGCTGCGCGACCGTCACCGGCCGTCCGCCCACGCGGCAGACGTTTTTGCCGTCGCCGTACAGCTCGCGCTGCAATAAAAGCGTTCCGTCCTCCTCCGGCGTAAAGCCGTTTTCGGCGAGCCCCGGCAAATCTGCCGGGACCGCGCTGAACGTCGCGCTGACAAACGCCTTCTCCGCGCCCGTGCGGATGAGCTCGCGCGACGTGCGCTGGCCAAGCACCGCGCCGAGCGCGTCGATCACGATGGATTTGCCCGCGCCGGTCTCGCCGGTGAGCGCGTTGAACCCGCGGCCAAACAGAATGTCCGCCCGCTCGATGATGGCGATATTTTCAATGTGCAAAAGCTCAAGCATCGCTCATTCTCCTGCAAAATTTTGTTCTTACTTGGTCTGGCGCTGTCTCTGCATGTCCTCGATCTCCGAGCAGAGCTCGGCGGCGGACTCGTTTTCGCGCATCACGATCAGCACCGTGTCGTCACCCGCGACGGTGCCGACCTTGGCAGAAATATCCATCCCGTCGAACGCCGCGCCGGCCGCCGGGCCGAGACCCGCCATCGTCTTGATGAGCACCAGATTCTGCGCGCAGTCGACCGAAACGATGCTCTCGCGCAGGATGGTCTGCAGGCGGTCAGCCAGATTCAGGCGCATCTTCTGCGTCGAAACGGCGTAGCGGTAGGTGCCGTTGCCGGTCGGCTCCTTAATTAAGTGGAGCTGCTTGATATCGCGGGAGATGGTCGCCTGCGTGCAGGAGATCCCCTCCTTGCGCAGGCTGTCGATCAACTGCTCCTGCGTTTCGATCGCCGAAGCGGCAATGATCGCAAGGATCTTTTCCTGTCTTTCATTCTTCATTGCTGGTTCCTCCCATCAACATTTTCTTTTGTAAGATCTCGCAGAAACTGCGTTTGCTCAGTCGAACGAGCTTGGTGTCGAATTTCGAGCGGCGCACTTCAATACTGTCGCCGCTGCGCAGTGAGAATGCGCGCCCGCCGTCTACGCTCAAAAGGACGGGCTTGTAGCTGTTTTTCTCCGTCTGCACGGTGATGACCCGCTCAGGCGAGAGCACGTAGGCGTTGGCGTGCACGCTGTGCGCGCAGATAGGCGAAACGATGAAGTTCCGTGCCGTCGGCTCGACCACAGGGCCGCCCGCCGAGAGCGAGTAGGCCGTCGAGCCCGTCGGGCTCGCGACGATGACACCGTCGCCCGCCACGTCCACGAGCTTTCCCTGCTCGGTGAAGATTTGCAGCCGGATCACGCGCGAGATGTTGCCGCGCGCGATCAGTGCCTCGTTGAGCGCAAGGTTCGAGTAAATAACACGCCCGTCGCGCTGGACGCTCACATCGAGCATCATGTGGCTCTCGATCTCATACTTTCCGTCACACAGGTCGCGCAAGCGCAAAAGGTCTTTGCTCTCAAGCTCCGCCATAAAGCCGAGGCTGCCGAGGTTGACGCCCAGCACCGGAATGTCGCGGTGCGCGGCGGTTTTGGAAAGGTGCAGGATCGTACCGTCGCCGCCAAACGCGATGATCATGTCCGCACCGCGGATCTCCTGCTGAAGCGGCTCAATGTTGAGCCCGTAGCCCTCCGGCGGCTCCTGATTGCGAAACGGCAGGCACACGACATTCGGGCAGCCAACCTCGTCGAGCACGCGCTTGGCCTCCTTCGCAACGCGAAGCTGCGCGTCGCGGTAGGGATTCGGGCATAAGATGACTTTTCTCAGCATCCCGCGCCCTCCTTCCCGTGGTCGAGCGCCGCGTGTGACTGCTCCACAAGGCTCTGGAGGTCAAACGTCTTCTCCACCCAATCGCCGCTTTCGAGATACCCGAGGTATTCGATGTTCCCCTCGGGTCCGCGAATAGGAGAGAATGTGATATCAAGCACTGTAAAGCCAGAATCCTTTGCATGTGTCAGGAAGTTTTCCAGCACCTCAAGGTGCACGCTTGGGTCGCGGACGACGCCCTTTTTCCCCACCTTTTCGCGCCCCGCTTCAAACTGTGGCTTGATGAGGCAGGCGACATGTCCGCCCTCTTTTAAGACGCGGTGCACCGCGGGCAAAATCAATTTTAACGAAATGAACGACACGTCGATGCTGGCAAAATCCAGCTCGTCAGGAATCTGGTCGCGGTCGAGATAGCGCGCGTTCGTGCGTTCCATGCACACAACGCGCTCGTCGGAGCGGAGCTTCCAATCGAGCTGGCCGTAGCCGACGTCGACGGCGTAGACCTTTGTCGCTCCGTTTTGCAGCATGCAGTCGGTAAAGCCGCCGGTCGACGCGCCGATATCGGCGCAGACGCAGCCGTCCAGCTTGAGGCCGAACGTCGTCATCGCCTTTTCGAGCTTAAGGCCGCCGCGGCTCACATATCGGAGCGTGTTGCCGCGTACCTCGATCTGCGCGTCGTTCGGCACGGCGGTGCCCGCCTTATCCACGCGCTGCCCGTCCACAAAGACGAGCCCGCTCATGATCATCGCCTGCGCGCGCTGGCGGGTCTGTTCCAGCCCGCGTTCAACGAGCAGCACGTCCAGTCTTGTTTTATTGCTCATTGCAGCACCTCCGCAGCCTTTTTTGCCAGCGACTCCGCGTCCAGTCCGAACTCGCGGTACAGCTCCTCCACTGTTCCCTGCGCGGGAAACGCCTTGCCGAGGTTGCACAGCTCCAGCCGTTCGGGCGAAATTTTGTTCCAGCCCAGGATCGCCGCCATGCGCTGGCCCATACAGCCGACGCCCGCGCACTCCTCGGCGACCAGCATCGCCTTGGTTTTGCCGATGATCTCGCGCATGTCGCGGTCGTAGAGCGGCGAGATGGCGTTGATCTTCACAACGCGCGCCTCAATGCCCTGCTTGTGCAGAATCCCCGCCGCGTCGAGCACATTGTTGATCATCGTGCCGTAGGCGCAGAGGGTGATGTCCTCTCCCTCGCGCAGCACGACAAGATTCTGCCGCCCGCTGTTTTCTTTATAATTTCCCTCGCCGCCGCGCGGATAGCGGATGGCGACGGGGCCTTTGATCTCGTTCACCGCACGGTCAAGCATCGTGCGCAGCTCTGCAAAGTTCGACGGACACAACACCGTCATATTCGGAATTTCCGAGAGGAATGTCGCATCGAAAATGCCGTGATGCGTCTCTCCGTCCGCGCCGACCATGCCTGCGCGGTCGACCGCGAAGACAACATGCAGGTCGGAGAGCGCCGTGTCGTGGATGAGCTGGTCGTAGGCACGCTGCAAAAAGCTCGAATAGATCGCCACGACCGGCGTGAGCCCCTGCTTGGCCATGCCCGCGGCCATCGCCACGGCATGTCCCTCGGCGATGCCGACGTTGAAAAAGCGCGCGGGATACTGCTCGGAAAAATCGTGCAGGCCCGTACCGTCGCGCATCGCGGCGGTGATAGCGCAGATCGTTTCGTCATTTTTCGCAAGCTTGCAGAGTTCCTCGCCGAACACCGCGGAAAAATCCTGCTTGTGCTCGCGCGGCACGCCCATCCGCGGGTCGAATTTGCCGACACCGTGATAGCGCTCCGGCTCGCGCTCGGCGGGCGGGTAGCCCTTGCCCTTTTTCGTGTGCACATGCACGAGCACCGGACAGTTCAAGTCCTTCGCCCATTTGAGCGTGTTGGTGAGCTGCCCCACGTCGTGTCCATTCACGGGGCCGAGGTAGGTAAAACCCATGTCCTCAAACATCGTCGAATTCGGCAGAAGCGCCTTTTTGACGTTCGTTTTCAGATGATGGTTAAAATCATACACTGCGCGGCCGACCGCATTGCGGTCGAGCAGATCACGATAGGCTTTTTTGAATTCATAGTACGCAGGCTTCGAGCGCAAAAGTCCCAGATGCTCGCTCACCGCGCCGACATTGCCGTCGATCGACATGCCGTTGTCGTTCAGAATCACGATGAGCGGCTCGCCGCTCGCACCCGCGTTGTTAAGTCCCTCGTAGGCAAGACCTCCGGAGAGCGCGCCGTCGCCAATCAGCGCCAACACGGAATAATCCTGATGCTGCAGCGTCCGCGCCCGCGCCATGCCGAGCGCGACGGAGACGGAGTTGGAGGCATGTCCCGCGATAAAGGCGTCATGCCCGCTCTCGCGCGGCTTGGGAAAGCCCGAGAGGCCGCCGTACTGGCGCAGAGACGAAAACTGCTCGCGCCGGCCGGTCAAAATTTTATGGGTGTAGCACTGATGCCCCACATCGAACACCAGCCGGTCGCGCGACGTGTCGAACACGCGGTGGATGGCCACCGTCAGCTCGACCGCGCCGAGGTTCGAGGCCAGATGCCCGCCCGTTTTCGACACGTTTTTCAGCAAAAATTCACGCAGCTCCGTACACAAAAGCTGCGTTTGCGAGTCGTTCAGGGCCTTGATGTCCCGGGGATCATGGATGGTTTCAAGAATCAATACGGTTTCCTTCTTTATCTGACAAGATGCAGCACCGACAGCACCTTCGCTGTCAGGTAAATGACATCCTTGCTCTTTTTCATGGCGACCTTTTTGCCGATGGCCTTGCCGCCGATCGTCAATCCGGAAATGAGCGCCGTGACCACGGTGGATACGACGATGCTGCGCCAGCCGAAGCTGTTTTGCAGCAGCACGACGATGACCGTCGCAGTCGAGCCGCTGACGATGCCGCAGATGTCACCGACCACATCGTTGCAGAACGAGGCGACCTTTTCCGCGTTGCGGATGAGGTACAGCGCCTCCTTCGCGCCCTTGACACGGTGCGCGGCCATCGAATTGAACGGCTTGGGATTCGCCGCCGTCACGGCGACGCCGATGATATCAAACAGAATGCCCAGCGCAATGAACAGCAGCAGGATCAGTGTTGCCACCACATACCCCGCATCCTCAAGCAGCGCGCCCGAGCACAGGCTCATCGCGGCGGAAAGCGCCACAGCGATCAAAAACACACGGATGACCCAGCGCGCGTGGCTGGGCGTCTTTTCCGTTTTCTTCGGCTTTCGGTCTTCTTCGTTTTCCAAAACTTTCTTCTCCACAGTTATTTCATAATCATGCTAATCAGCGGCAGCAGCAAAAGGTAATCCTGCGGCATAGGTCGGGTTGGCTTTCCCCGCAGCGCACCTCTCGTTGCCGATGGAGGCGGTTCCCCCTTAGGCGCTACACCCCGTTGTCACCAGACGAGGTACCCGATTGCCACTTAGTCCGCACTGTAACCCTTTCGCTGCCCTTGCGACAGCCTAGGTGATTTCCACCCCGGAGTCACGCCGTTTCTTATCCTCTTTTGCAGGAAAAATTTCAAGGAGCGATCGTACTTCGCTCTTGGCCGGAGTCTGTACGTTGTTCTCCTATCCGAATTCCCCACGCAAGGCAGGCTACGCTGCACACAGCGTTCGCGGCACAAAGGCCGGGTAGCACCGCAATGCAGGTTCATATCCCGTCCCGTACCGAAGTCGATACCCGAAACCGGGAGTCCGCTCCGGCACAGCAACGAGTCTCCGCAGAAACAGGGTCGGTTCCCCCATGCCATTAGGGGTCGCCCGGAGTCCGCAGGCGCAGCTTTCGCTTTCGCCTCCCTTCAGCACCCACCCCAAACTGGGCGTAAGAAGCAGGCACCAAAGGCTTCACAGTTGTGCCCTTTAAAGGATTTTTAGGCCCTTCTTAGGAAACGGCAGCTCCGACTAGGATACTGCGCCGCTGCTTAGCATTGCCTATTATACACCAGTCAAAATGAATATGCAAGATATGCACAATAATATTCACCTTAGGAAATTGTAAATTTTTTATTTCGCAGAAAATTCTGTTTGCCGCGCGGAAACAAAAAAAGAGGTCCGGCCTTCGCCGAACCTCTTTTCATCATATTTTGTAATTTGGAAATTACTTGTTGCCGTTGACCATGGAAGCGATCTCAGCCGCAAAGTTCTCCTGCTTCTTCTCGATGCCCTCGCCCTTCTCGAAGCGAACGGCGGTGTTGAAGCTGACCTTGCCGCCCAGCGCCTTGGCAGCGTTGTTCATATACTGCTCGACAGAGACGTCGCCGTCCTTGACGAAGGCCTGCTGAAGCAAGCAGTTCTCGGCATAGAACTTGTTGAGCTTGCCCATGACGATCTTTTCCTTGACCTGCTCGGGCTTGCCAGCCATCTTCGGGTCGTTGGCCATCTGGCCGAGCATGACTTCCTTCTCCTCGTCCAGAACGTCCTGCGTGACCTGGCTCTTGTCCCAGAAGCGGGGGTTGAGCGCGGCGATCTGCATGGCGATGTCCTTGCCGATCTCGGTGGCGTCGCAGCCCTCGACGGTCAGGTTGACGATAACGCCGATCTTGCCCTTCATGTGAACATAGGGGACGGAGAAGCCGTCAGCGATGCGGGCGAAGCGACGGATGCTCATGTTCTCGCGGATGGCGAGGAACAGCTCGTCCTTCGCATCCTTGACGGTGCCGTTGCCGGTGACCCAGGGGCAGCCCATGAGCGCGTCGACGTCAGCGGGGTTCTCCTTGGCGACGACAGCAGCCACGCCCTTGACAAAGTTGTTGAACGGCTCGCCGTTGGCGACGAAGTCGGTCTCGCAGTTGACCTCGACCACAACACCGACACCGTCGATGACGGTGGCGTAAGCCATGCCCTCAGCAGCCACGCGGCTGGCCTTCTTCGCCTGAGAGGCGAGGCCCTTTTCGCGCAGATACATGACGGCCTTTTCCATATCGCCCTCGCACTCGATGAGGGCCTTCTTGCAGTCCATCAGGCCGCAGCCGGTGGCCTGGCGGAGCTCGTTAACAACAGCAGCAGTGATAGCCATTCTGATATCCTCCTGAAAAATAGTGTAGTAAAAATGAGACGGGGCGAGGCTTTGCCTCGCCCCGTAAGGTTCTTTTCTCGCTTGATTGGGAAAATCAGGCCTGAGCCTCGCCCTCGGCCTTCTCCTCGGTCTCTTCGCCCTGCTTGCCCTCGATCATGGCGTTGGCCATCACGGAGGAGATGAGCTTGATGGCGCGGATGGCGTCATCGTTGCCGGGGATGGGGTAGTCGATCTCGTCGGGATCGCAGTTGGTATCGGCGATGGCGACGACGGGGATGCCGAGCTTGTGCGCCTCGGCGATGGCGTTGCGCTCCTTGCGGGTGTCGACGATGAACAGCGCGCCGGGGAGCTTCTTCATTTCCTTCACGCCGCCGAGGTACTTCTCGAGCTTCTCGATCTCGGCGAGGTGCTTCATGACTTCCTTCTTGGGAAGCATATCGAACGTGCCGTCAGCCTGCATGGTCTTGAGCTGGTTGAGACGGTCCACGCGGGTGCGCATGGTCTTGAAGTTGGTCATCATACCGCCGAGCCAGCGAGCGTTGACATAGTAGCCGCCGCAGCGGGATGCCTCTTCCTTGATAGCCTCCTGCGCCTGCTTCTTCGTGCCGACGAACAGGATGTTCTGGCCGCTCTCAGAGACGGAACGGACGAAGTTGTAGGCTTCCTCGAGCTTCTTGACGGTCTTCTGCAGGTCGATGATGTAGATGCCGTTGCGCTCGGTGTAGATGTAGGGAGCCATTTTGGGGTTCCAGCGACGGGTCTGATGGCCGAAGTGGACGCCTGCTTCGAGCAGGGCTTTCATGGATACGACGTTTGCCATTGCTTGTAGTTTCTCCTTCAAATTTAGTTTTACCTCTGGAGCCTTCATCCCTCCTGCCAACCTGATGGCACAGACAAGAAGTCCGGTCTCCATGCGGAATACCCGGGTATTATACCCCGCTATTTTCAAAATTGCAAGCACTTTTTAAAAAATCCTGTGTTTTTCCCGCTTTCTTTTCCTTTTGCCGCCTTTCCCGCGTCGTTTTCCCGCGCTCTTGCACCAAGAAGTTGTCATTTTCCTTTTTTAATAATGTCTTTCTAAAATTTAGGCTTGCAAAAATGTCGAAAATCCTTATAATATGGTAGGTCTGCTATTGGGGGACTTTTCGTCCGCCGCCCTTTTCAGTACCGGCGGCGGCGCGTGCGGTGCTCTCTGCGCGGGATCTCCTGGCGCGGAAAGGGCTTGTCAATGAGAATGATATCGTCCCCGATCTGCTTGATACACTCCCATGGGATGCAGTATTCCTCTCCCCGGCCGAACAGCCCGAAAAAGCGGTACGGCCCGGGAATGATGAGTGCGGTGAGCTGCCCGTCCGGCAGCCTGCATTCCACGTCGCCCACATAGCCCAGGCGGCAGCCGTCGCAGATGTTGATGACCTCCTTGCAGCGGAAGTCGGCAAAGCGGCAGTTCATGCGCATCCCCTCCTGTTCCCTTTCATTGTATTTCCGGAACAGGAAGTCCTATCCCTCTCATTTCCCGCGACTTCTCTCCGGGCTATGCCGGAGAGAAAATTTTTTCTACGGAGGTTCCCCCACATGACAGAGATCCAGCTCAATATGTACCATGCCCTCGCGCTTGGCGCCGCCATGTACGCCCTCGGCCTGGTGCTGACGAAGAAGATCCCCGTGTTCAGCCGCTTCTGCATCCCCGCTCCCCTGGTCGGCGGTCTGTGCTTCGCGATCTTCAACACCATCCTCTATGCCACGGGCACGGCGGTCATCACCTTTGACGACACGCTGCAAACGGTCTTTATGATCTTCTTCTTTACGACCGTCGGCTTCACCGTCAGCATTCCGATGCTGCTCAAGAGCGGCAAATCCGTCATCATGCTCCTTATTTTGAGCGTTGTGATGATCATTTTGCAGAATGTCGTCGGTAGCGGCGTGATGGCGCTCATGGGCAAAGATCCGCTCTACGGTCTCGCCTGCGGCTCTATCTCGATGATTGGCGGCCCCGGCACGGCGGCGGGTATTGGTCCTGACCTTGACGCGGCCGGTGCCATCGGCGGCACGACGGTCGCCGTCGCGGCGGCGACGTTCGGCCTCATCTTCGGCTCGCTCCTCGGCGGCCCGATCGCCCGCAAGCTCATCGTCAAGAACCACCTGCGCGACGAGCTCGCAGAGCAGACGGTGGAAGAGGATGTCGACGACACGCATTACAACACCCACGCCAATAACTTTGTCTACGGTTTCCTGCTGCTGATGTTCTGCGCCGGCGTCGGCAACGTCGTCAGCGTTCTGCTCACGAATCTCTGCGGCTTCAGCTTCCCCATTTACATTGGTTCGATGCTCGTGGCCGTCGTCGTGCGCAACGTGATCGACCACTTCAAGATCATGGAGTTCCCCGCCGCCGAGATCAGCACGATGGGCAACATGTTCCTCGCGATCTTCCTCTCGATGGCGCTCTCGGGCCTCAAGCTCTGGCAGCTCGTCGACCTGGCGCTGCCGATGATCGTCGCCCTCGCCGCCGAGGTGCTGCTGATGGTCGTCTTCTCGCTGCTGGTCGTCTTCCCGGTCATGGGCCACGATTACGACGCCGCGATGATCACCGCCGGCTTCATCGGCTTCGGCATGGGCGCCACGTCCAACGCCATGGCCAACATGCAGGCCGTTTCCCGCCGCTACGGTCCCTCTCCCTCGGCCTACTTCGTCATCCCGATGGTCGGCGGCCTCTTCAACGACTTCTTCAACGCCGCGATCATTGCATTCTGTATCGGTCTTCTTGCGTGAGAACCGTTTGAGGGCGCAAAGTCCATCGAAGCGCGCCGAACGATAAAAAATATCCCCGCCTCCCGTTTCGTATGTTTCCGCCGCGTGCGGACATACTGAAAGCACTATGCACGGGAGGCGGGGATTCTTTTTATGCTTGGCAAGGTGGAGATCTGCGGCGTGAACACGACGAAGCTGCCGACGCTGACCGCCGCGGAGACGGACGCGCTGCTTCATCGCGCAAAGGACGGCGACGCAGCCGCGCGCGAAAAGCTCGTCGAGGGCAATCTGCGGCTGGTGCTGTCGGTCATCCAGCGCTTTTCCGGCCGAGGGGAAAACGCGGACGACCTCTTTCAGGTCGGCTGCGTGGGGCTACTAAAGGCCATCGACAACTTCGACACTTCGCAGAATGTTCGTTTTTCCACCTACGGCGTGCCGATGATCATCGGCGAGATCCGGCGGTATCTGCGCGACAACAGCTCCATTCGCGTCAGCCGCTCGATGCGCGACACGGCCTACCGCGTCTTACAGGCGCGTGAAAAGCTCCAGCGCGAGCAGCAGCGCGAGCCCACGGTCGAGCAGATCGCGCGCGAGCTCGGCATCCGGCGCGAGGAGGTCGTCTTCGCCATGGACGCCGTATGCGACCCCGTGTCGCTCTTTGAGCCCATCTACTCCGACGGCGGCGACGCCGTGTGCGTCATGGATCAGGTGCGCGACACCAAGAACACCGACGAGGACTGGCTCGAGCAGATCGCGCTCAAGGAGGCCATGGCGCGCCTGAGCGAGCGCGAGCGCCAGATCCTCGCCCTGCGCTACTCCGACGGCAAGACGCAGATGGAGGTCTCGAGTGAGATCGGCATCTCGCAGGCGCAGGTCTCGCGCCTTGAAAAAAACGCCATCAAGAGCATCAAGAAGAATATGTAGACTCAGACAAAAGGGAGCGGAAATGTTTCCGCCCCTTTTTCCGTTTCTTCTCTTGACTTTATCCGCCATTTTATTACAATATAGTATGTATTTTTGCGCCGGTGGGATGCTCCTCCGGCAAATCCGGATCAAACGGAGGTTCCTTCCATGCATTACAACGTCATCATCATTGGCGGCGGTCCCGGCGGCATCTTCTCCGCCTACGAGCTGACAAAGGATCGCAGTGACCTGCGCGTCGCCGTGTTCGAGGCCGGTCACAGCCTTGAAAAGCGCCACTGCCCCATCGACGGCGACAAGGTCAAGTCCTGCATCCGCTGCAAGAGCTGCTCGATCATGAGCGGTTTCGGCGGCGCGGGCGCATTTTCCGACGGCAAATACAACATCACCAACGACTTCGGCGGCACGCTGCACGAGTACATCGGCAAAAAGCAGGCGCTCGATCTCATGCACTATGTCGACGAGATCAACATGGCCTACGGCGGCGAGGGCACGAAGCTCTACTCCACCGCCGGCACGAAGTTCAAAAAGCTCTGCATCCAGAATAAGCTCAACCTGCTCGACGCCTCCGTCCGCCATCTCGGCACGGACGTGAACCTCGTCGTGCTCTCGAACCTCTATGACCTGCTCAAGGACAAGGTCGACTTCTACTTCGATTCTCCCGTCACCACCATCGCCCGCGAGGGCGAAGGCTACCGTGTCACCGTCGGCGAGACGGACTACACCTGCGACAAGTGCATCGTCTCCGTCGGCCGCGTCGGCAGCAAGTGGATGGAGGGCGTGTGCCAGGAGCTCAAGATCCCCACGAAGTCGAACCGCGTCGATATCGGCGTGCGCGTCGAGATCCCCGCCGTCGTCTTCTCCCACCTGACTGACGAGCTCTACGAGAGCAAGATCGTCTATCGCACGGAAAAGTTCGAGGACAACGTCCGCACGTTCTGCATGAACCCCAACGGCATCGTCGTCAACGAGAACACGAACGGCATCGTCACGGTCAACGGCCACAGCTATGAAGACAAGGCCCTCCAGACCGACAACACGAATTTTGCCCTGCTCGTCGCCAAGCACTTCTCCGAGCCGTTCAAGGATTCCAACGGCTACGGCGAGTCCATCGCGCGCCTGTCCAACATGCTCGGCGGCGGCGTCATTGTCCAGCGCTTCGGCGATCTCGTCCGCGGCCGCCGCAGCACGGTCAAGCGCATCGAAGAAGGCCTCGTCACGCCGACGCTCGCGGCGACCCCCGGTGATCTGAGCCTCGTGCTCCCCAAGCGCATTCTGGACGGCATCATCGAGATGATCTACGCGCTCGACAAGATCGCGCCGGGCACCGCAAACGACGATACGCTCCTCTACGGCGTGGAGGTCAAGTTCTACAACATGGAGGTCGCGCTCGACGAGCACCTTGAAACGCCGTACAAGGGGCTCTACGTCATCGGCGACGGCAGCGGCATTACGCATTCGCTGTCGCACGCATCGGCGAGCGGTGTTTATGTTGCCAGAGAGATTCTGGAAACGGTTTAACAAAACCATTTGCAAATTGTTCCGCGCAGGCGCGGGGGGATTTCCTGCGCCGCGCAGGAGTGCGTAAAAGGGGGATACTCTCTTTCTCGAAAGAGAGTATCCCCCTTTGCAACCCACGAGAGAAAGGACGAGGGGCCTTCCCCCTCGACCCCGCACATTGCGAGTTTGCAGCTTGAAGAGCTGCAACGCTTGCCGAATCGGGTGCGGTGTACATGGCTTCGCCATGAATCTCTGCGATTCGTTACCAGTCGCAACCGCGCCTTACTCCGTGAGGCGCGAGTGACGGGAGCACGGCGGCAGACTGCGTGCGGGCGGCATTGCTGCGCTCGCCGCGGGAAAATGAAAAGCTACCGACTAACACACCGGTAGCTTTCAGATAAATTCGATAATATCGTTTGGGGTGCAGTCGATCAGTTTGCAGAGCTTTTCCAGCGTCAGCAGTGTGATGTTCTTTCCCTTTTTCAGCGAATCCAAAGTCTTATTGTCAAGCCCATTTTGCAGCAGATAATACTGCGAAATACCTTTTTCCTGCAACGTTTTCCATAAAGGCTCGTAACTGATGATTGTCCTCACCCCACCTTCTTACGAACCTATTATATGGAGCAAAGCGAAAAACAAATATTGTGTATATCTCCACAATGTGATAGAATGCCATCAAGGAGGGATGCACTATGACAACTTATAAAAGTCTCTATCACCTGATGGTACGCTCCATGAGCGAAGCCATCGACCTTTACAATGAGGGCAAGGGCATTCTTGCCCGTGAAGTCCTGAAAAAAGCCCTGTTAGACGCAGAAGAACAAGTCATCACACATGATATCATTCCCGACGAGCCTATCGGCAGTACCGATCCATCCGAAAACTAAAAAATTCCCAGCGCGGCGAGCGCAGCAATGCCGCTCCGGCAGGTACTATCAGCTCAGAAGCATCCAAAGTAGGTGCAGTGCTTACCGGAAGTGCCACGGGGTGGATAATCCAAAAAGGAGGGGCAAGGCCCCTCCCTTTTGGTCGTTAGGGGTGCAGGGGCGAAATCGAAACGCCCCTGCCGTTCTCTTAGGGGTTCAAAAGGGGACCTTCTCTCACGTGAGAGAAGGTCCCCTTTTATCCGCACTCCCCTGCTTGCAGGGGGAACATTTCAATGATTACTTTTTAAAACTATCTTTAAGAGTAACCGACCGGTTGAACACCAGATGATCCTCGGAGCAATCCTTGTTATCAAGGCAGAAATACCCAAGGCGCATGAACTGGAAGCTCGGCGCGGTCTTGCCCTTCTTTTCGGTCTTGTCGTACGCCGCGGCGATATCGCGCATGCGCGGCTCGACCTTGCAGCCACTCAGCACCTCAAGAGAATCGGGATTCATGCAGGCAAGGAAATCCTTGTCCGCGCCGTCGGGTGCGGGGTCGCTGAACAGCTCGCTGTAAACACGCACCTCGGCGTCCAGCGCGGTCGCGGCGTCGACCCAGTGGATCGTCGCGCCCTTGACCTTGCGGCCGTCGGCGGGATCGCCGCCCGGCGAGTTCGGGTCGTACTCGGCGTAGACCTCGACGACGTTACCGTTTTCATCCTTCTTGCAGCCTGTGCAGGTGATGAGGTACGCGCCCTTGAGGCGGCACTCGGGGCCGTTCGGCGTCAGGCGCTTGTACTTGGGCACGGGGACTTCCATGAAGTCGTCCGCCTCGATCCAGCACTCGCGGGAGAACGTGATCTCATGCGTGCCGGACGCAGGGTCGGTCGGGTTATTCTCGACCGTGACGGTCTCGCTCTTGCCCTCGGGATAGTTCGTGATGACGAGCTTCACCGGATGCAGCACGCCCATCGTGCGCTCGGCCTTTTCGTTGAGGTCCTCGCGCAGGCAGTGCTCAAGGAAGCTGTATTCGACCACGCTCGCGCTCTTGGCAACGCCGATGCGGTCGCAGAAGTTGCGGATGGACGCAGGCGTGAAGCCGCGGCGGCGCAGGCCGCACAGCGTCGGCATACGCGGATCGTCCCAGCCGGAGACGATGCCCTCCTCCACAAGCTTGCGGAGCTTGCGCTTTGACATGACCGTGTGATCGATGCCAAGGCGGGCAAACTCGATCTGGCGCGGCTTATTGGGCACGGAAACATTGTTCACCACCCAGTCGTAGAGCGGGCGGTGCGCCTCGAATTCGAGCGAGCAGAGCGAGTGCGTGATGCCCTCGAGCGCGTCCTGAATGGGGTGGGCAAAGTCGTACATCGGGTAGATACACCACTTGTCGCCCTGACGGTGATGGTGCATGTAGCGGATGCGGTAAATAACAGGGTCGCGCATGTTGAAGTTGCCGGAGGCTAAGTCGATCTTTGCGCGCAGCGTGCGGCTGCCCTCGGGGAACTCGCCGTTTTTCATGCGCTCGAAGAGGTCTAGGTTCTCCTCTACATCGCGGTCGCGGTACGGGGAGATGGCGGGCTTGCCGATGTCGCCGCGGTACTCTCTCGCCTGCTCGGGCGTCAGGTCGCAGACGTAGGCAAGGCCCTTTTTGATGAGCTCGACAGCGTACTCGTAGTCCTTTTCAAAATAGTCGCTGCCGTAGAAGAAACGGTCGCCCCAGTCGAAGCCCAGCCAGTGGATGTCCTCTTTGATGGCGTCGACAAATTCGACGTCCTCCTTCGTGGGGTTCGTGTCGTCCATGCGCAGGTTGCAAAGGCCGCCGAAGCGCTCAGCGGTGCCAAAGTCGATGGTCAGCGCCTTGCAGTGGCCGATGTGCAGATAGCCGTTCGGCTCCGGCGGAAAACGGGTGTGGACCTGCTGGCCCTGGAAGCGCCCACCCTCCGCGATGTCTTCTTCGATGAAGGCGTCGATAAAATTTTTGCTGCCGGATTCGCCCTCAGCGGCGGCAGTCTTGACTTCCTCAGCCATATGATCCATTCCTTTCTTCGCGTCTGCTGTGAGGCAGACAAAATAATGAAATATTATATCCCGTATTGGGAGTTATTGCAAGCATAATATGCTTGCAGATTCCCTGCACCGGTGCAGGGGTGCGGGACAAAGGGGATATTCTCTTTCGCGAAAGAGAATATCCCCTTTGGAACCCCAAGAGAAAGGCGTTTAGATTGGCAGTCTCGGGCTTGAATGACCTTGATGCCTCCGGAATGGAAATACCTGCGCGCGGCGTTGCCGCGTTTAGTTCTTCTATACGATTTGGCCTACTTCTATTTTCGCTGTCGCTTTGCCTGCGATTCGTTACCCTTACGCAATTTCCGACTACTTCAGATTTGTACAAACTTGCCATTGCCTGCCAAGGCGGCATTGCTGGCGCTCGCCGCAATATACGCACTATCGGTAGACGGTGATTAGGCTGTACCAAAACGAGATCAGCAGAGCGGCAGCGGATAATAGGAGCAGAGGCAAGTCGTATCGCAGCGCCAATGGCAGCGAGCGATGCGATGCTGCCACGCAGGCTCCCGATTCCGCAGGCTGTGCACCTCTTCAAGCCCCAATCTCGCAATGTCAAAACCTTTCTCTTGGGGGATTTAAAGGGGGCTGTTCTCTTTTGTGAAAGAGAACAGCCCCCCTTGCCCCGTTCCCTGCTGGCACGCAGGGATAATTTCGCTCTTCATTGGAAGAGCTTTTCAAGCTCTTCCCTGCTCATCAGCAGATTGAGCACCTCCACGAGCGCATTGGCGCTCAAATGCTCCGGAAGCTCCAACCTTTTGCACAGCGCCTTGCGCTTTTCCACGCTCTCCGGGCCGATCAGGCCCAAATCGTATAGGTCTGCTTTTGTGATGGAATTTCCCTTTACAGTGCTTTCTTCATCAATGGTCGCGCCCGCGCGGCGCAGGGCATCGAGCAGGACCTCCGGCTTCATGCCCTCAACGCCGAGCTTGCCCTCTTTGCCGCCCTTGCGCTTGCGCTTTTCCTTGCCGTAGATGTCCGGCACATAGGCTTGCAGCACGCGCCCCTCGGGGATATTGCCCTTGACGCGGTTGCGAATGACAAAGCCCGCACCATCGGGATCGGTGAATAGGATAATGCCCCGCTCCTTGGCGAGCTTTCGCAAAAAGGCCTGCTTTTCCTTGTCGTTGAACACGGCGAAGCCGCCGAGCTCCACGATGACCGCGTCCACGACCTGTGAGAGCGTGTTTTTGTCGTACCGTCCCTCGACGACGATGACTTCCTTTACCTTCGGCTTTGCCATAGATTCACTTCCCCTGTGCAAGGCGCATCAGCAGCAGCTTGAGCTCACCCTCGCTGTCGATACCCTTTTCACTCTTCATGCGTTGGTCGAGCCGCTGGCACATGAGAAGGCTCTGGCTGCACCACTCGCTCGTCGTTTTGCGCGCCGCCTCCATCAGTAAGCGCGCGGGATAGTCCGACCGCATCCCCCACAGCTCCATGAGCCAGAGCTTGTCCTTGCCGTTGTCGAGCGCGATGCGCGCGGTGTAGATGCGCCGCAGCTCCTTGCTGATAACGGCCAGAATGACAAACGGCTCCTCCTGCTTTTTGAGCAGCTGACCCAAAAGCTCCGACGCGCGGCCGTAGTCGCGCTTCGTGATGGCGTTCGTCATATCGAACACCACCGCGTCGAGCACAGGATCGGCCACGGCGTTGATGTCGTCGGTCGTGATGTTCTTTCCCTTGGCGTAGGCGCCGATCTTCTCGATCTCCGGCACAAGGCCGGTCATCAGCGCGCCGCAGGTGAAGATCAAATGCTCCGCCGTCTGCGCGTCGATGCCCTTGCCCAGCGCGCGGAAGCGCCGCGCGATCCAGTTGATGAGATCGCTCCGCTCCTGCGCCTCGAACTTGACGCTCTGCGCGTTCTTGTCGAGCGCCTCGTAGAGCTTTTTATACGTCTTGCTCGGCTTGTACTCGATGAGGTCGTACACGAACACGAGGCAGCAGTACGGCGGAAAGTCATTGAGCAGCGCGATGAGCGCCGTGCGCTGCTCCTCGGGGAGCTTGAAGAGGTCGCAGTCCGTCACGACGACGAGCGTACGCTCGGCCATCATCGGCATCGCCTCGACCGCTTCGTTCAGCTCCTGCATCGTCAGCGTCTTGCCGCTCAGGCGGTGGTAGTTGAACTCCTCAAAGCCCGCGGGGACGAGCCTTTTTTTGATCTCGCCGAGGTAGTATTCGCGCAGATAGCTCTCCTCGCCGTAAAAGATATAGACCTGACCGATATTGCCCGTGCTCAGGTCGCTTTTCAATTTCTGATAGCCCTTGTTGGGCGTTTTTCTCTCTGCCATGAAGTCCTCTCAGTCCACTGTGATCAATATATTGCCCTGCATGTCCGTGCGATAGACCGTCATACCCGCGTCCGTCAGGCGCAGCAGCGCCTCCTCGGTCGGATGGCCGTAGCTGTTGTCGCCCACGCTGATGACGCCGACCTCCGGCGTCACCGATTCGAGCAGCGTCGTACCGGTGGAATACTTCGAGCCGTGATGCCCGACGAGCAGCACCTCGATATCCGGTAAATCGTAGGTCTCGACGAGCTTTGTCTCGGTTTTCGCGTCCATGTCGCCGGTGATGAGCGTGTCGAAATCGCCGAGCGAGCACAGGATCGTCAGGCCCAGCTCGTTCGCGCCCTTGTCGCCGAGCGGCGGATAGATGCTCATTGTCGACGCGCCGTTCGTGACCTCCGTCACCTCGGTGACATAGTGGATGTTCACGCCGTAGCGCTCGGCGAGCGCCTCGACCTCATCGCGGTCACCCTCGCCCGCGTCAATATCGGCGAGATAGATGGTCTCAACATCCACGCGCGCAAAGAGCGCGGCAAGGCCGTTGGCGTGGTCCTCGTGATAGTGCGTCAGCACCACGGAGTCGAGCGTCGCCCCTGCGGAGCGCAGATAGTCCGCCGCGATCGCGCCGGCGTCGATGTAGGAATTTTTGCTGCCGCAATCCACGAGTGCCGCGTGGCCCTCGGAAATGAGCAGCACGCTCTCCCCCTGCCCCACATCGAGCGCGACGACGTTCAGTCCGCCCTGTTCATAGTGTAGGGCATTGACCTTTGCCGCGGCGAAGATCGACAGGACGGAAAGCCCCACCGCCGCAAAATAACGGTACTTCCCGCGCTTTGCCAGCGTGCAGGCAATGAAGATCGCGTACACGTACGCGAGCCATGCGACGGAAAACGCGGTGTTAAAGTAAATGGCGTGGAACGGCAGCTCCTCCAAAAGTCCCGCGATGGCGAGCACCGCGCGAATGCCGAGCGCCGGCACAAAGGCACAGGCCGCGCCGAGCTGCGGCACAGCCGCCGCGATCAGTACCGAAAGTAATCCCAGCGCGAACACGACGCTCACGAGCCACAGGCAAAGCAGGTTGCTCAAAAGCGACACAATGGAGAGCGTTCCGAAATAGTAGCACGCAAGCGGCGTGGAAAACACCATCGCGCCGAGCGTCGTCGAAAACGACAGCAGCGCCGCGCGCACAAGCTTGTGCTTGCCGTGGGCACGCTTCGTGAGCTTCGGCGTCAGCCAGATAATGCCCGACACCGCGGAAAACGATAATTGTAAGCTGATGCTTGCGATGGCGAACGGATTTTTGAGTAAAATGAGCAGCAGCGCAAACGAGATGGACGTCGGCGGGTCGTTATCGCGCCCCAGAAGTGGCGCGATCATGCCCATCGAGATCATGATGCACGCGCGCAAAATACTCGGCGTCAGGCCCGTGACAAACGCATAGAGGAAAATCAGTGGGATCGTCACGGCGCAGCGGAGCTTTTTGCGCCTGTCGCCCATCAGCGAACCGATCAGCGACGCCAGAAAGCAGCAGTGCAGGCCTGAGACGGCCATCACGTGGGAAAGGCCCACCTCGGCTAAGTTGCTCGCGTCCTCCTCGTCGAGATATTTCTTGTCGCCCAGCAGCAGCGCCCGCAGAAATGCGCCCTCGCGCTCGCTGTAGCTGCGCTCAATGGTCTCACCGAGCGTCCTTGCGATGCGCTGCGGCAGATACTTGAGCGCGCCCGCGTTTGTGTCGTCATAAGTCGGGTCGCCGCGCTGATAGAGCAGAATATAGACGCCCTTGGCCGTGAAGTTGCGCAGATGCAGTCCCTTCCCCGTCGGGTCGGTCGCGCTGTTGAACAGCGCCTCCGCCGTCACGTGCGCGCCGGGCTCGAGGTCCATAAGATCCGCGTCACCGTAGTAGATGGCCCGCCCCGGCAGGCCGCGGTTCAAGATCTTCACCGTGACCTTCGCGCCGTGGCTCGTCTCCTCGGCATAGCCCAAAAGCTCGACCTCAACCGTGTCCTGCGTGCCGAGCAGCGCGTCGTTCGGCGCTTTGATGAAGTGCGCGTAGAGCGTGTTGTATCCGAACGCGAACGCAAGCCCCAGCGCGCACAAAAATGCGCGCTTTGCCCAGTCCCCGCGCTTGTTTGCGCAGCCGCAAAGTCCCATGACAAGCGCCGCCGCGGCAAACACGCCGCACAAAATGAGCGCCCACTGCGCACTCAGTAAATACTGCGAGAGCGCAACGCCCGCCGCAAACGCCGCGCAGAAAATCGCCAGTACTCTCATCGGCGCGCGGGGTCGTCCGTCAGCCCGAGCAAGTAGTCGGTGCTGACGCGGTAGTAGTCGGCGAGCTTGATGAGCGCCCACACGGGAATTTCTCTTTCGCCGCTCTCGTAGCGGCGGTACACGCTGCGGTGCATATTGAGCATATCCGCGATCTGCTGCTGCGTCTTGTCGTTGTCTTCGCGCAGGTCACGCAGTCGTTTGGTATCCATAAACAATCACCCGGTACAATGCTACCAAACGGCAACATTATTTCCGGTAATTGTGTCCAAACGGAGCCTTTTGTAGTATAGCAGCAACGATTGCTTTTGCCAAGGGGCAAATGCTTGTTCCCTGCACCGTGCAGGGGATGCGGATAAGGGGGATATTCTCTTTCCTCGGAAAGAGAATATCCCCCTTTGACCCCCAAGAGAAAGGGCCCACATTGCAAGCGAGCAGCTCGAAGAACTGCAATGCTTGCCGATTGCACTGCCCATAGCGCGGCGCTGCCGCGTTTGAAGCTGCGATACGATTTGCCTCTGCTTCTACTACCCGCTGCCGCTCTGCCTATCTTGTAGGAGTACAGACTAATTTCCGTCTCTCCGAGCATCTATCAATGCGGTGAGCGCCAGCAATGCCGCATTCGGTAGGCAGTCTGTCGCCAGACAAACGTCACTCGCGCCTCACGGTAGTAAGGCGCGGTTGCAATCGGTGCCGAATCGCAGGGATTCATGGCGAAGCCATGTACACCGCACCCACACTGCGCAGCGCGTGCAGCCATTCAAGCTACAAACCCGCAATGTGAATTTTCTCTGGGAGGGTGTAAGGGAGGGGTATCTCTTTTTGAAAAAGAGATACCCCTCCCTTATCCGCATCCCCTGCGCGGCGCAGGGAATGGATGCAGCGCTGCCGCGCTGCCAATTTCGCTTCCCCTACGGGAACCCCCTCAGCCCGGAGGCCAAGTCATGTCGCGGCCGGCGAGAACATGAAAATGCAGATGCGGCACGCTCTGCCCCGCCTGCTCGCCGATGTTGGACACGACGCGGTAGCTCTCGATGCCCATCTCCTTGGTGAGCTTGGCGATGACCTCGAAGATGTGCGCGACAACGGCGCTGTTTTCAGCGCTCACGCCCGCGACAGACGCAATGTGCACCTTCGGGATCACGAGGAAGTGCACGGGCGCCTGCGGCGCAATGTCGTTGAAGGCATAGCAGAGCTCGTCCTCATAGACTTTGCTCGAGGGGATCTCGCCCGCCACGATCTTGCAGAACAGACAATCAGACATGTTTTATCGCTCCTTTCTGTAAAGTAATTTTATCTTACACAAATTGATTTTTCTCGGCATCGTAGGTGTAACCGATGCCTGCAAGCGATGTTTCGATGCTCTCGCGCGCAACGTCCAAATCATCGCACAGCGAATCGACAGAATCGTAAAAATCGCGCAGCTTCATATTCACGGCGCTCAGCAGCATCGCCGGATCCTTCGGTAACGCTGCCATCAGCCGAGCTTGCTCAGAATGAGATCGTCCACCGCTGCGAGCGCATCGTCGACCTTGCTGACTTCGGTGCCGCCGCCCATGGCGCTGTCGGGCTTTCCGCCGCCCTTGCCGCCGCAGATGGGCGCGATGGCCTTGATGATATCGCCGGCCTTGACGCCGCTTGCGACTGCATCCTTGCCGCAGACCGCCAGCAGCGTGACCTTGCCTTCGTTGACGGAGGCGAGCACGCCGACGATCTTCGGCTCCTTGTCGCGCAGGAAGTCGCCGAGCTTGCGCAGGGCGTTCGCATCCATGCCGTCGCGCTGGGCGGTGACGAGCTTGAGACCCTTGACCTCCTTGGCGGACGTGAGGAAGGAACGTGCCTCGCCGAGGGAAGCCTGCTCCTTGAACTTTTCAAGCTGGCTTCTGATCTCCTTCATCTCGCTGAGCATACCGCCGATGCGACTCTCCAGCTCGTTCGACGTGGTCTTGAGGAGCTGCGCTGCGCGCATGAGCTTCTCCTGACCGTTTCTGAGCTCTTCGAGCGTCTGGCGGCCGGTGATGGCCTCGATGCGGCGCACGCCGGAGGCAACGCTGCCCTCGCTCTTGATGCGGAAGAGGCCGACCTTGGCGGTGTTGTCAAGGTGCGTACCGCCGCAGAACTCCATGGACACATCGCCCATCTCGACCACACGGACGACGTCGCCGTACTTTTCGCCAAACATGGCGACAGCGCCCTTCTTCTTCGCTTCCTCGATGGGCAGCACCTCGGTCACAACGGGAATGCCGCGCAGAATCGCGTCGTTGACGAAGGTATCGACCGCGAGCAGCTGCTCGGGCGTGATGGACTCAAAGTGCGTGAAGTCGAAACGCAGACGGTCGGGCTCAACGAGAGAACCCGCCTGATGCACATGGTCGCCGAGCACCGCCTTGAGCGCGGCGTCGAGAAGGTGCGTGGCCGTGTGGCCGCGGCGGATCGCCATGCGGCGCTCTGCGTCGATGCTCGCCTCCACGGTCTCGCCAAGCTGGAAGCTGCCGGAGACGACCTTGCCGCTGTGCATGAACTTGCCGCCCTTGTTCTTCTGGACGTCGGTGACCTCAAAGACGCTCTCGCCGCAGCGGATCACGCCCGTGTCGCCGATCTGGCCGCCCATTTCGGCATAGAACGGGGACTTGTCGAGTACGACAATGCCCTCCACGCCGCTCATCATAGCCTCAGCCTGCTCGCCCTCGACCACCAGCGCGACGACCTTCGCATCGTCGATGGAGTCGTGGTCATAGCCGACAAATTCGGTGGACGGCACGTCCTTGCCGAACTCAACGCCTGCCCAGCCGAGGTCGCCGAGCGCCTTGCGCGCCTCGCGCGCGCGGGTCTTCTGCTCCTGCATCTCCTGGTCGAAGCCCTTGCGGTCGAGCGTCATGCCCTCGTCCTCGACCATTTCGATCGTCAGGTCGATGGGGAAGCCGTAGGTGTCGTAGAGCTTGAACGCGTCCGCGCCGGAGAAGACGGTCTCGCCCTTTTCCTTGTGGGCGGAGAGAAGCTCGGTGAAGATCTTCATACCGCCGTCGATGGTCTTAGCAAAGTTCTCTTCCTCCGTGCGGATGACCTTGGTGATATAGGCCTGACGCTCGCGCAGCTCGGGATAATGGCCCTCGTTCTCGTGCACGACCGTGTCCACGACCTCATAGAGGAACGGACGGTTGACGCCAAGCAGCTTGCCGTGGCGGGCGGCTCTTCTCAGCAGGCGGCGCAGCACGTAGCCGCGGCCCTCGTTGCTGGGCAGCACGCCGTCGCAGATCATGAAGGTGGCGGAGCGGATATGGTCGGTGATGACGCGCAGGGAAACGTCCTTCTCGCGGCTCTGGCCGTAGCTCGCGCCGGTAATCTCGGTGACCTTGTTGGTGATGTTCATCACGGTATCAACGTCGAAGAGGGAGTCAACGTCCTGGCACACGACGGCAAGACGCTCAAGGCCCATGCCGGTATCGATGTTCTTCTGCTTGAGCTCTTCGTAGTGGTCGTGACCGTCGCTGTCGAACTGGGAGAAGACGACGTTCCAGACCTCCATATAGCGGTCGCAGTCGCAGCCGACGGTGCAGCCGGGCTTGCCGCAGCCGTACTTTTCGCCGCGGTCGTAGTAAATTTCAGAGCAGGGGCCGCACGGACCGGAGCCGTGCTCCCAGAAGTTGTCCTCCTTGCCGAACTTGAAGATGCGGTCCTCGGGAATGCCGATCTCCTCGTGCCAGATGCGGAATGCCTCGTCGTCGGCGGGCGTCGTTTCGTTGCCTGCGAAGACGGAGGGATAGAGGCGGTTCGGGTCAAGGCCCACCCACTCGGGACTCGTCAGGAATTCCCACGCCCAGTGGATGGCCTCGGTCTTGAAATAGTCGCCGAACGAGAAGTTGCCGAGCATTTCAAAGTACGTGCCGTGGCGCGCGGTGTGGCCGATGTTCTCGATGTCGCCGGTGCGGATGCACTTCTGACAGGTGGTCACGCGGTGGCGCGGGGGCTCCTGCTCGCCGGTGAAGAACGGCTTCATCGGCGCCATACCGGAGTTGATGAGCAGCAGCGACGCGTCGTTCTGCGGGATCAGGGAAAAGCTGGGCAGGCGCAGATGGCCTTTCGTCTCAAAAAAGTGCAGGAACATTTCCCGCAGCTCATTGAGACCGTAATACTTGGGCTGAGACATGGTTGGTTTCTCCTTTTATTGTAAAATTTACTGTTGTTCGTTCTGTGTTTTCAGATAAGCGCTCAATTCCGCGAGCTCACGGTCGAGATTTTTATAGAACTGCGTGACGTGCCATCCGTCGCAGAGCGCGTGGTTGATGAAAAGTGACATCGGCAGCATCATGCGGCCGTTTTCCTCGCGGTATTTTCCCCAGGCGAAGCGCGGATTGCTGTCGTCTGCGCCGCCGGCGGGCTCTTTGATCTGCGTGTAGTAGAGCCACGGCACACAGGAGACGAAGAAATTCGCCAGCACGTCGCCATCCTCGGTCAGCGTACCGCGCTCGAGCGTCTCCTTCTGCCGCCGCTTGCCCTCGGCGACAAACTTTTCGTAAGACGACAGATCGTCCTCAAGCAGGCAGTAGACGTAAACGCCCGTGCCGTCGGGCTTCATCACGGTGTACGACGGGTCACAGTGATCATACTCAACGACCTGACCGTCGGGCAGCAATCTCCGCCGCAGCTCGGGCACGGCGTTCGCCGCGCGCATCACCGCATAGAGATAGCTGAGGAAAAACGGACGGCCGTTAAGCGAAGCAAGAAGATCCGTAATATCCACCGGAACCGTGATGCCCGCCCACGGGTCGGTCATCGTGCGGAAGTATTCAAACTGGCCGCCGCGCGGGTCCTTCGTCATGTCGATGATTTTTCTTGTCATCTGCTCACTTCCCTCTCACGTCCAGTCCGATGAGGTTCATCTCCGTATCGAACGCGATGCGGAACACCACGGACTTTTTGTCGTATTTCGCGCCGATGACGGCGATGGCATGCGGCTCGTCCGCGTCCGTCACGCCCGTCACCATCGAATCCTTGACTTTTTTGAAGCTGCCGCGCCCCTCGGTCGCGGCGTCCATCATCTTTTTGATATCATCGGCGCTCGTCTGCTCGCGCACGTCCTCGCGCAGCGCGTCGTAGACCTCTTCATATTCGCCTTTCGTCAGCTGCGACATGACGGCAAGTCCCGCGCTCGAGACCTTGTCCTCGTCCATGCCGTCGGGCAGCTCGTTTCCGCGGCAGCCGGCCAAAATCACCAGCAGCACCGCAGCCAATGCGAAAAGCCACACTTTTTTGCGCATATCTATCCCTTTCCAAAAAATAAAGCCCCCGTCCCTACACATAGGGGCGAAGACTTGACACTTCACGGTACCACCCTAATTATCTTTCCGCTTGGGGGAAAGCATCTTAGCCGTCCGGTAACGGGGACGAGGCGTTCCGCTCCTCGCGGACGGCTCCAAAGCGGCTGCTTCGCACCGGTGGCCGAGGGCTTGCACCATTCCCCTCTCGCTTCAGGCTCGTCTGCAAAGCTGACTTTTTCATCGCGTTTTACTTGTGTTATTATATCTCAAATTCAGCTTTTGTCAAGCATCCCTTGCCTTTGGGCAGAAAATGGCATATACTGCTTTCGTTTGAATGATGAAGGGAGAATCGCTATGAACCGTTCCCGCTCCGGCTATGTCTATATCGTCCTCTGTGCCGTCATTTTCAGCACGATGGAGGTCATGCTCAAAACCGTGCACGGCGTGTTTGCGCCCATGCAGATCACGTGTCTGCGCTTTCTCGTCGGCGGCGTGCTGCTCATTCCCTTCGCCGTGCGCTCGATCAGGAAGAAGAACGCCGTACTCACGCGCAAGGATCTCGGCTTCTTTGCGTGCGCGGGCTTTCTGTGCGTCGTCATCGCGATGTCGCTCTACCAGATGTCCGTGACCTATACGCGCGCGTCAGTCGTGGCGGTCATCTTCTCCTGCAACCCGATCTTCGTCACGGTGTTCGCCCATCTCTTCCTGCATGAGGACATTCATCGCAACCACATTATCGCGCTCATTTTGGAGCTCACGGCGGCGCTCATCATCATTGACCCCATTCATGCGACGCTCGATCCCACAGGCTCGGTGCTCGCCATTCTCTCCGCCGTGATGTTCGCACTCTACAGTGTGTTCGGCAAAAAGCGTACACCGCGCTTCGGCGGCATCGCTGTTACGTGCCTGAGCTTTCTCTTCGGCGCGGGCGAGCTCGTGTTCATTCTGCTCTTCGGCCGCACCGCGGCGGGCACATCGCTCTATGGCGCGGTGGGGCTGAACCTCTTTATCGACGTGCCGCTCTTTGAAAATATCCCTGCCTCGGCCATTCCGGCACTGCTGTACATCTGCTGCATCAACTCCGCGGCAGGCTTCGTCTGCCACATGATGGCGATGGAGAAAACGTCCGCGCAGGAGGCGTCACTCATTTTCTTCCTAAAGCCCATCTTGGCGCCGATCTTCGCGCTTATTTTCCTCAAGGAGGAAATTCCGCTCAATATGATCGTCGGCATCGTCTGCTTCCTGATTGGATCGCTGTGCGCGATCCTGCCGGGGATCCTTGCTCAACGCAGGGCGTTGAAAGCGCAAAAATAAGTTTTTGCATTTTTCCCTGCGGCCGCGCAGGGGGAGCGATTAAGGGGGATATTCTCTTTCCTCGGAAAGAGAATATCCCCCTTTGACCCCCCCAAGAGAAAGGGATTTGATTGGCAGTCCCGGGCTCGAACAGTCTTTATGCCTCCGGATTGGAATGCCTGCGCGCGGCGTTGCCGCGTTAGCATTGCTATACGATTTGCCTCTGCTCCTATCATCCGCTGCCGCTCTGCCCATCTTGTAGGAGTACAGCCTAATTTCCGTCTACCGGAGCACTCCTCAATGCGGCGAGCGCAGCAATGCCGCATTCGGCACGCAGTCCGCCGCCAAGCAAACGTCACTCGCGCCTCACGATAGTAAGGCGCGGTTGAGAGTTGTTACGACTCGCATGGATTCATGGCGAAGCCATGTACACCGCACCCGATTGCGCAGCGCGTGCAGCTCTTCGAGCTGCAAACTGCCAATGTGCGGGGGTCGAGGGGTTCTCCCCTCG
>JBBNGO010000016.1:0-56918 GCA_040095065.1 Hominicoprocola fusiformis | reverse complement strand
CCATTCTCTCACGTGAGAGAATGGCCCCCTTATCCGCGTCCCCCTGCACGGTGCAGGGAAGCTGTAATTATATCACATAATCATAATCCCCATCTTCGCGCAGCAGATCCGCGAGCGTGTACTGATCAAGATATTTATTGATGACATCGTTCAGTCCCGCCCAGAGCGAGAGTGTGCGGCACTCCCCCGCGCGGTCGCAGGGCGAGCTGCCGGCTTCGAGGCACGCGACGGGGGCGAGCGAGCCCTCCATCAGCCGCAGGATCTGGCCGGTTGTGAACTGATCCGGGCTCTTGCACAGGCGGTAGCCGCCGCCCTTGCCGCGCATGCCCTCGACCACGCCGCCCTTGACGAGCGATTTGACGATGCTCTCTAAATATTTTTCTGAAATGTCCTGCCGCTTGGCGATCTCCTTGAGCGGGATGTACCCGTCGGTTTGGTGCTCGGCCATGTCGATGAGCACGCGCAGCGCGTAGCGGCCCTTGGTTGAAATCATCATAGTATGTTCACGCCTTTCTAAGCACATCCGTTGAAAGGCATTTGGGAGTCGGCCTTCTTCAACTTTTGATATTCCTATTATATTACATGGTTTATGGGAATTCAATAGATTTTTTCGAAATTTCCTCTTGACAAATCCAAACGCACATCGTATAATCCCTACATACCTACTCGAAAGGTTGGTAATGAACGTGAATTTATTCCTTCACCCGTTCCGATGTCGCCGCGGCAGAACATAAGATGCAAGCGATCACCGAAACCTATAAGACAAACAATAAAATTTTGATATAGAACGTACATCGTTCAGGAGGAAACACTATGAGCAAGATTTACACTTCTGCGGACCAGCTGATCGGCAAGACCCCGCTTCTCGAACTGTCCCACATCGAAAAGGCTGAAAAGCTCGAGGCTAAGCTCCTCGCCAAGCTCGAATACTTCAACCCCGCAGGCTCCGTCAAGGATCGTATCGCCAAGGCCATTCTTGATGACGCTGAGGCAAGCGGCAAGCTGAAGCCCGACTCCGTCATCATCGAGCCGACCTCCGGCAACACCGGTATCGGCCTTGCATCCGTGGCCGCCGCACGCGGCTATCGCATCATCATCGTCATGCCCGAGACCATGAGCGTGGAGCGCCGCCAGCTGATGAAGGCCTACGGCGCAGAGCTCGTTCTCTCCGACGGCGCAAAGGGCATGAAGGGTGCCATCGCCAAGGCTGAAGAGATCGCCGCGCAGACGCCGGGAAGCTTCATCCCCGGCCAGTTCGTCAACCCCGCGAACCCCAAGGCGCACTATGAGACCACCGGCCCCGAGATCTGGGAGGACACCGACGGGCAGGTCGACATCTTTGTCGCCGGCGTCGGCACCGGCGGCACGCTGACCGGCACGGGCAAGTTCCTCAAGGAGCAGAACCCCAACGTCAAGGTCGTCGCCGTCGAGCCCGCCTCCTCCCCCGTTCTGAGCAAGGGTGTTGCGGGCGCGCACAAGATCCAGGGCATCGGCGCGGGCTTTGTGCCTGACGTTCTTGATACCAAGATCTATGACGAGATCATCACCGTTGAAAATGACGACGCCTTTGCCACCGGCAAGCTTGTCGGCCACAGCGAGGGTGTGCTGGTCGGTATCTCCTCCGGTGCTGCCGTTTGGGCCGGTATCCAGCTTGCCAAGCGTCCCGAGAACAAGGGCAAGACCATCGTGGTCCTGCTGCCCGACACCGGCGACCGTTACCTCTCCACCCCCCTGTTTCAGGATTAATATTTGATCCCTCTCTCATCTCTCTAAATGGCGAAGGCCCGCTTCCTTTCGGAAGCGGGCCTTTGTCCATTTTATTTTCGGTTAGCGTCGTTTTTGACTGCCCGCGTTCCATTCGCGCAGGTCCTTGAGCTCGTCGTAGAGTCGGCAGTAGCTTTCATGCCGCCCTCTGACGATCCTGCCATCTTTTACGGCCTGACGCACCGAGCAGCCCTTTTCCTTTGTGTGGCTGCACCCGACGAATTGGCAGTCGCCAAGGTAGGGCGAAAAGTCCAAAAAGCACTCGGGTAGCTTTTCTTTGAGCTCCAAATTGAGCCCCGTCGTCTCGAACGAGGAAAAGCCCGGCGTGTCGATGATCTCCGCGCCGCAGGGTAGCTCGTAGAGCTCAACATGGCGCGTCGTGTGCCGTCCGCGGCCGAGCGCTTGACTCACCTCGCCCGTCTTGAGCGACATGTTGGGGGCGAGCGCATTCAGAATGCTCGACTTGCCAACGCCGGAGTTGCCTGTGACGGCGGAGAGCCGCCCGACGAGCTGGGCGCGAAGCGCCTCGATGCCTTCGCCCGTCTCCGCACTGACGCTGACGGTGCGAAAGCCCGCGCTTTCATAGTATTCCCGCAGCGCGTCCGCGGGGTCTAAGTCGCACTTGTTGATGCAGATGAGCACGTCGCAGCCCTTGAGCGCGGCGATGGCCGTCATGCGGTCGACCAAATATGGATCGGTCTTCGGGATCGCCTGTGAGCAGACGATGACCATCTGGTCGATGTTGGCGACGCTCGGGCGGTCAAAGCTGTTTCGGCGCGGCAGAATTTCGTCGATGCGGCCTTCGCCGCCCGGCACCTCGCAGAATTCGACGTCGTCGCCCACGAGCGGCGAAATGCCCTCCCTGCGGAATTTGCCGCGCGCCTTGCAGGTGTAGAGCTGTCCGTCCGCGCATTTGACATAGTAGAAGCCGCTCAGTGCGCGCTGTATTCTTCCTCTCACGGCTGCGGTTCCCCTCCGGAGGTCGTGGCGTCATCGCCGTAGTCCGGCATGGCGGGGCCTTCGCTGATGACAAAGTTGATGGTCGTGCCTGCGTCCACCTTCGTTTCGGCGCTGATGCTCTGATCGATGACCGTGCCGTAGGGCTTGTCGGACGCGCGCTGCGTCACCTCGCCGACGACAAGGCCGGTCTGTGTGACCTGCTGGCGGACGATCTCAATGTCGATGCCGATGAAAGAGAGCACTGTCACAGGCTTGGGCTGCTCGCCCTTGCTGACGACGAGCGTGACGCTGTCGCCCTCCTGAAGCGTTTCACCAAACTCGGGGATCGTGCGGATGACATAGCCCTTCGTGATGCTGCTGTATTCCTCGACCGGGTCGTTGACGACAAGGTTCAGGTCAAGGTTGGTGAGCTGGAGCGTCGCGTCGCGGTACTCCTTGTTGACGAGATTCGGCATTTTCTCCGTCTTGGCGCCGGAGCTGACGAAAACCGAGATGACGCGGTTGCCCTTTACGGTCTTGCCGCGCTCGGGCGACTGCTCGATAATCTGACCCGCCGCGTATTTGCTGCTCGCGCGCTGGCCGATCTGTTCGATCGTGAAGATGCCCTTCACGTTTTCGTCCTCGTTTGCCTCGTCGATGGTCATGCCGATGAGATACGGCACCACATACTCCGTCGGCGTCTGCTCGCCGCCGAGAAGATCGCTGAAGATCGCGTGCCAGAGCAGCACGATGAGTGCCACCGCGGCCACCGCCGCGCCGATGATCGTGAGCAGCTTGCGCGTGCCCAGCTTGTGCGGGGATGCCTCTTCTTCCTCCTCGTCGTCCGCCTCCTGCACCTTCTGTGCCTTGGAGACGGTGTGCACGGCGGGGATATACTGCGTGGGCTCATCCACGGTCTCGCGGTGCAGGTCTTCGATCGTGAAGTCGAGGTCGACCTCGGGATTCTTGCGGAACTCCTCAAGGTCTGCGAGCATTTCATCCGCTGAGGCGTAGCGCTTCTCCAAATCGGAGGCCATCGCCTTCATGCAGATGAGCTCAAGCGCTTCGGGCACGTCGGGATTGATCTCGCGCGGCGAGAGCGGCACGGAGGAAAGGTGCTGGATGGCGACGGAAACGGCGTTGTCGCCCTCGAACGGGAGTCTCCCCGTCAGCATTTCGTAGAGCACGACGCCCGCGGAGTAGATGTCCGAGCGCGCGTCCGTGCGGTCGCCCCTCGCCTGCTCGGGCGACATGTAGTGCACCGAGCCGAGCGCCTCCTGCGTGAGCGTGTTGGCGGAGTTGGCGAGGCAGGCGATGCCGAAGTCAGCGACCTTGACGCTGCCGTCGCGAAGCACCATGATGTTCTGCGGCTTGATGTCGCGGTGGATGATGCCGCGCGAATGCGCGTGCGAGAGCGCCTTCATGATCTGCGTGATGAAGTGCAGCGCCTCACGCCAGTTGAGCTGGCCGCGCTTTTCCATATACTGCTTGAGCGTGATGCCGTCGATGAGCTCCATGACGATATACTCCGTCTCGCCGCGGCTGACGTCGTAGACCGAGACGATATTCGGGTGCGAGAGCATTGCGACAGCCTGCGACTCGTCGCGGAAGCGGCGGCGGAAGTCGGCGTCCTCGGCAAGGTCGCTCTTGAGCACCTTGACCGCCACGAGGCGGTTCAAGCGGTGGCACTTGGCCTTGTAGACAACGGCCATGCCGCCGCTGCCGATGACTTCGAGCAGCTCATAGCGGTTGTCGAGCATTTTTCCGATCATATTGTTCATACGGTGCCACCTCCTTTACTCGTGTTCAATGAGCACAGCCGTCACGTTGTCCGGCGCGCCCTGCGCCTTGGCGAGCGCAATGAGATCGTCAAGGCTTTCTTCCGCGCTCTTACCCGCGCACACGGCGCGGCAAATTTCGTCGTCCGTCGCGGTGACGACAAGGCCGTCCGTGCAGAGGAGAATTTTGTCCCCCTTGGTGAACGAGACTTCGAACGCGTCGCAGAGCGTGTTTTCGTCTGGGCCGAGCGCGCGGGTGATGAGGTTGCGGTTCGGGTGCGTGCGCGCCTCCTCGGCGGTGATGTTGCCGTTTTCCACGAGCGTCTGCACGACGCTGTGGTCGTGCGTGATGCGTGTGATCTCGCCGCCGCGGATCAAATACGCGCGGCTGTCGCCGATGTTGCAGACGATGGCGTACTTCTCCTCTGCCACTGCGCTGACGAGCGTCGTGCCCATGCCCTGATAGGCGGGGTCTTGCAGCGCGCGCTGATAGACCGCCGTGTTGGCCTTCGCCACGCAGAACGACGCGAGCTCGCGCAGCTGCCCGGCGGTCATGTCCGCGCGGATGAGCGCGCGCATTTCCTTCATAAAGGTCTCCACCGCAACAGAGCTTGCGATCTGCCCGCCCTCGGCGCCACCCATGCCGTCGCACACGACGGCGATGAGCAGCTTTTCGCCCTGCTCGACGGCAAAGGTATCCTGATTTTCATGCCGCCGCAGACCGACGTCGGTTTTTCCGCAGGCTCTCATTGCGCGGCCCCCTCTCTTGCTTTCATTTCTTTGCGCCGCAGCTGTCCGCAGCTGGCGTCAATGTCGCCGCCCAGGCTGCGGCGGACTGTCGCCGTCAGGCCGTGGGACTCAAGGCGCTTCTGGAATGCCGCGACGCGCTTGCTCGGCTTGAACTCGCTCTCGACCACGTCGTTGAGCGGGATGAGGTTCACGTGCCCAGGCATGCCGTGGATCTTTTCGGCCAGCAGGTCGGCCTGCCAGTCGTGGTCATTCACGCCGTCGATCATCGCGTATTCAAACGAGATGCGGCGGCCGGTCTTCTTAAAATAGCGGTGGCAAGCGGCGAACAGCTCCTCCACGTCGTAGGCGTTGTTCACGGGCATGATGCGGCTGCGCGTTGCGCTGTCGGGCGCGTGGAGCGAAACAGACAGCGTGAGCTGCAAATTGTCCTCCGCGAGCGCGTCGATGCCCGGCACCACGCCGCAGGTGGAAAGCGAGATGTGCCGCATGCCGATGTTCATCCCGTCGGGATGGTTGATGAGCTCCAAAAAGCGCAGCACATTTTTCCGGTTGTCCATCGGCTCGCCGATGCCCATCAGGACGATGTTGGAAATTTCGCGTCCGGAGTCAAGCTGCGTGAAAAGCACCTGATCGAGCATTTCCGACGGTGTTAAGTCCCTCACCTTGCCGGCCAGCGTGGACGCGCAGAATTTGCAGCCCATGCGGCAGCCGACCTGCGAGGAAATGCAGACCGTGTTGCCGTGGTGATAGGACATCAGCACCGTTTCGATGCAGTTGCCGTCGGATAGCTCCCAGAGGTACTTGATTGTCCCGTCGAGCTTTGACACTTGCTTGCGCGCGACCGTCGGCACGGTGATGTAGTACTCCGCCCTGAGCTTTTCGCGCAGGGATTTGGGAATATTCATCATCTCGTCAAAATCGGTGATGCCGCGGTGCAGCCAGGTGAAGACCTGCTTGCCGCGGAACGACGGTTCGCCCATCGCGCGCAGTGCCGCGGTGATTTCCTCCAATGTCATTGACTTTAAATCAGTCATGCGTCTTTCTCCTCATGCGGCTGAGATAGAACCCGTCCGTATTGTCGCGCTGCGGCCAGAGCGTCAAATGCCCCGGCGCGCTCACGCCGTTCGGCAGCGAAAAGGCTTCGTAAGTAAACTCGTCGTGTGCCTTCAAAAAGCCGTCCGTCACCTGCTCGTTCTCCTCGGGCAGGATCGTGCAAGTCGAGTAGACGAGAAGGCCGCCGCGTTTCACATAGCGCGCGCTGTTCTCTAAGATCGCGCGCTGGATCTCCGGCAGCGCAGAAAACTCCTGCGCGTCCTTGTAGCGGATGTCTGGCTTTTTGCGGATGATGCCAAGGCCCGAGCACGGCACATCGCAGATGACGACGTCAAAACGCCCCGCCCATTCCTCGCGGAACGCGCGGCCGTCGACGGCGGCGGTCTCGATGCACGTGATGCCGAGGCGCTGCGCGCCCTCGCGGATGCGCTTCAATTTGTTTTCATGTAGATCGCACGAGAGGATGCTCCCCTCGTTTTCCATCGCGAATGCCGCGGCGAACGACTTGCCGCCCGGAGCGGCGCAAACGTCCAGCACCCTCTGCCCACGCGCAAAGTCCGCGGCGCAGACGATCAGGTGTGCCGCCGCGTCCTGTACGGTGAAGCGGCCATTGTAGAAAGCGCTGAGCGTCGTTAGGTCGCCCGTGCCGGAAAGCTCCAGGCATCCGGGCACCCACGGGTGCGGCGTGACGCAGACGCCCTCGCCGCGAAACTCGTCGACGAGCGCTTTTTCACTCGTCTTGAGCGGGTTGACCTGCACGCTGATGGGCGATGCCTCGTTGTCGATGCGAAGAAACGCTTCCGCTTCCTCGACGCCGAGGAGAGACACGAGCTTTTTGACGAGCCACTGCGGGTGGCTGTAGGCGACGCTCAATCGTGCGAT
Organism: Hominicoprocola fusiformis; assembly: GCA_040095065.1. GTDB lineage: Bacteria > Bacillota > Clostridia > Oscillospirales > Oscillospiraceae > Hominicoprocola. Next base: position 49,752 of record JBBNGO010000016.1, on the reverse strand, counting down.
ATTCCCCTCCGGCAGCGGCGGGAGATTCGACTTATTCTGCGCGACCTTGCGCAGCACGGCGTTGACGAGCCCGCTCGCGGCGCTCCGTCCGTTCGTGCGGCAGAGCTCCACGGACTCGCTGACGGCGGCGTGGTCGGGCACCTTGTCCAAAAACAAGATCTGGTACGCACCGATGCGCAGAATGTCGGCAAGCGGCGGCTGCAAATGGTCGAGCTTCTGCGTACAGTAGGCGCTCAAATACCAGTTCAGCAGCAGCTCGTTCTGCATCACGCCGTAGACGATGCGGCTGCAAAGCGCCGCGTCCTGAGCACTCAGTGCGCACTTGCCGAGCTGCGCTTTCAGCGCGGCGTCCGCCCACGCACCGTTGCGGCGGCAGGCGACCAGAACGGAGAGCGCGCATTCGCGCGCGTTCGCGGTATTTCCCTTACGCATTGAGGACCGTCCCCGCGGCGATGCGCTTGCCGTTCAGAAAAGCGTTCGCTGCCATGCGCTTGCCGCCGTCGGGCTGCAGCTCCGTGATGAGAATGCTTTTGCCGTCGCCGCAGGCGGCTTCGATGCCCTTTTTGCGCGCGCACAGCGTGCCGGGCGCGTCCTTCGTTTCGCCGAGCGGCACGGCACGGAAAATTTTCGTGTTCGCGCCGAGAATGCTCGCCGCGGCGCAGGGCCACGGGATCAGCGCGCGGATCTGGTCGATGATCTGCGTGCTGCTTCTCGTCCAATCGATGGGCGAAAGCTCGCGCGAGAGCATGGGCGCATACGTCGCCTGCGACTCGTCCTGCGGCACGCGCTGGGCCGTGCCGTTTTGAATCTCAACGATGGCCTCAGCAATCGCATCCGCGCCGAGCACAGCGAGCTCTTTGAACAGGTCCTCCGCCGTCTCGTCGGGGCGGATGGCCTGCTTTTTGACTAAGATCATATCGCCCGCGTCGCACTCTTTCGCCATGTGCATCACGGTCACGCCGGTCTCCTTTTCGCCGTCTAAGATGGCGCGGTTGATCGGCGCTGCGCCGCGGTACTTCGGCAGGATGGACGCGTGTGCGTTGATGCAGCCATGCACCGGCACGGCGAGCATTTCCTCCGGTAGGATGCGACCATAGGCCGCGACGACCGCGAGCTCGGGCGCGAGGGTCTTGAAATCCTCAAGCGCCGTGCCGTCGCGCATCGTCACCGGCTGAAAAACGGGGATATTCTGCGACAAAGCATATTCCTTTACAGGGCTTGGCGTGACTTTGTTTCGGTTGCGCGGCTTGTCCGGCTGCGTGAAAACGCCGCACACGTCGTGCCCGTCCGCGACCAGACGCTCTAAGATCGTGCGCGCAAAGTCGGGCGTGCCCATGAAGACGATCCTCATTCCTCGTCCAGCTCCTTTTCCTGCTCGCGGATATACTTTTCCAGCTCATCTTCACTGAGAATCTTGCAATGCTCGGTGTAGAGATGACCGTCGAGATGCTCGATCTCGTGGCAGAAGCAGCGCGCGGTCAGCTCTTCGTCCTCAACTTCAAACTCCGTGCCGTAACGGTCCTGCGCGCGCACGCGCACGACCATCGGGCGCGTGACGATGCCGTACTTGCCCGGCACGCTCAGGCAGCCCTCGAGGCCCGTCTGCTCGCCCTCGGTCTTGATGATCTCGGGGTTGATGAGCTCGATGATCTCGCCCTGCTCATCCTCCACGATGCAGACGCGGCGCAGGATGCCGACCTGCGGGGCGGCGAGGCCGACGCCACCGGCCTCCTCCAGTGTGTCCGCCATGTCGTCGAGCAGCTCATGCAGCCGGTTGTTGAATTCCGTCACGGGGCGGCAGACCTTTGCAAGGCAGGGGTCGCCCACTTCGTGGATCTTGCGAATAGCCATAATTTTATCCTCTTTTCTCTATTGTAAAGCATTGCAGTCGGCAAAAATGTCGAGACCGCGGTTTTCTTTTCTTGCGTAAAATGCCAGCAGATATTCGCTGGCGGTGCGCCGCAGCACGCTGCCGCCCTTGCCGCACAGGTACACACAGTAGCGGTAACGGTTGTTGACCTTCACGACCGGCGCGCCCGCGGGGCCGAGCACTTCGACCTCCAAGTCTTTCAGCGGCGGCTGAGAGCAGGCGTAGCGCAGTGCGTCGCACAGCGTGCGGGCGGCGGCAATGACGCGCAGCTCATCAAGGCCTGAGACCGTCAGCGTGAACAGATCTGCAAACGGCGGATAGCGCCGCAGCGAGCGCATGCGCAGCTCGTTTTGGTAAAACGTCTCGTAATCCTGTTTCGCCGCGGCCTGAATAACCTCATTTTCGGGGTGGTAGGTCTGGATGACCGCGCGGCCCGGACGCTCGCCGCGTCCGGCCCTGCCGACGACCTGCGCCAGCAGGCTGTACGTCCGCTCGGCGGCGTGGTAGTTCTGCGCGTAAAGCGAAAGGTCCGCGTCCAGCACACCCACGAGCGTCACGTTTTCAAAATCCAGCCCCTTGGCGACCATCTGCGTGCCAAGGAGGATGGGAATTTTCTTTTCTTCAAATTCGCGCAGCAGCGCTTCATGTCCGCGTGACGCGCCGACGGTGTCGGCGTCCATACGCAGCACTTTAGCCTTTGGGAACAGGTCAAAAAGCTCCTGCTCGACCTTCTGCGTGCCGGAGCCGACGCGCTTCATCAGTCCCCCGCACTCGCTGCACCTGTCCACCACGGCTTCAGAGTGCCCGCAGTAATGGCACATCAGCCGTTCGTTGGCGGAATGGTACGTCATCGGCACGCTGCACCGCGGACACTGCGGCACGTAGCCGCACTCGCCGCACAGCAGCATCCGCGCGCTGCCGCGCCGGTTGAGAAACAGAATGCTCTGCTCCCCGCGTTCGATATTTTTTTCAAGCTCTGCGCGCAGCGCATGACCGATCGAGGTCTCGTTCCCCTGCCGCAGCTTGTCCTTCATGTCGGCGATCAGCACCTTGGGCAGCGGCAGATCGTTGAACCGCTTATGAAGGGAAAAGACTTGATAGCGTCCGTTTTTGGCGGCGTATGCCGTTTCAATCGTCGGCGTGGCCGAGCCGAGTAGCAGAAGCGCGTCGTTCTGCGCACAGCGGAACTGCGCGACGTCGCGCGCGTGGTAGCGCGGCGGATTTTCGGACTGATAACTCGTCTCCTGCTCTTCATCCAAAATGATGAGCCCGAGGTTTTGCAGCGGTGCGAACACCGCGCTGCGCGTGCCCAGCACGACGCGCACCTCACCGCGGCGGATGCGCTTCCATTGGTCGTAGCGCTCGGTGAGCGGCAGCGCGCTGTGCAGCATCGCGACGTCGCTGCCGAACTGCGCCGTAAAGCGGCGCAGCATTTGCGGCGTCAGCGCGATCTCCGGCACGAGCAGCATGGCGGTCTTGCCGCGCGTGAGCGCTTCTTCGATGAGCCTGATATAGACCTGCGTCTTGCCGCTGGCGGTCACGCCATGCAGCAGCGCGGCGCTGCCGCCCTCGCGGCCTAAGAGCGTACAGAGGCCGTCGAAAGCGGCCCGCTGTTCGCCGTTGAGCACAATGTCCTCGCGCGCGGGCGCATCATCATAGCGGCTGACGCGCAGCACCTCGCGCTCGGAGAATTCGACAAGACCGGCCTTTTTGAGGCCGCGCAGCGTCTGCATCGTCGCGCCGGTGTAATAGCTGATCTCGCTGCTGGATAGGCAGCCCTCGCGGCTGAGGAGCTCTACGACCGCATAGCGCACGGGCGCGCTGCGGCGCTTGGACTCGACCGCGGCAAGCGCGTCCTCCGCGCTGACACAGAGCGACACCATGCGCACGGACTTGTCCTGTAAGCGCTGGCGCAGCTTCGTCTCGCGCACGGCGAGGCCGCAGGCCTCAAGTGAGCGGAGGGCTTTCGCCGTCTTCTCGCCGCCGAGCTCATCGAGCGCGGCGCGCTCGATCTCCTTGGCGCTGAGCATCGCGCGCAGCAGCGTTTCCTCAAGGGAATCCGGCGCGACGGACGAGAGCGCGTCCTCCGCGCCGATCTCCGCGTTTATGTGCCACAGCTCGCGGTATTGGAGCCACACGCCGCCGGGTAAAATCGTCTTGATCGCGTCGTAGTACGTGCAGAAATAACGCGCCTTCATCCACCGCACAAGGCGGATGTCCTTTGCATCCAGCAGCGGCGCATCGTCGAGCACCGCGTCGATGGGCTTGAGCGGCGATGCCGCCGCCTCGCGCCCGACTTCGAGCAAAAAGCCCTCCACGCGTCGATTTCCGCGCCCAAAGGGGATCGTCACGCGCTTGCCGACCTCGGCGCTGCCGATGAGCTCGTCCGGCACAAGGTAGGTGTAGAGCCGGTCGGCGGCATAAGGAACGGAAGAGACTGCGACGCGAGCAAGCATTTTCTCTGTCATACAGTCTCCCCCTTTGCGTTATTCAAGACTTACTTTGCGATGTGCGTGTCGATATTCTCTGCGGTGAGCTTACCGGCAGCCACCTCGTTGATGGCCGTGGTGACCGGCTTTTCGCAGAGGGGATAACCCTCTTCGTCGGCCTGCTCGGCGATCTGGCGGGCGCGGCGCGCGACCACGTTGACGAGCAGATAACGGTTCTCAACGTACTTGTTGAGCAGACTCATAGCGGGATAAAGCATCATAATAGTTTACTTCCTTCTGCCTTTTCGGCTGATTTTTGAACTTATTCAGACAAGATAGCCATGCGCTCGGCGGGCTTGCAGTGCTCGGCGAGCATGATGGCGTTGATCTCGCGCACGGCGCGTTCCACCGTGTCGTTGATGACGAAATAATCGTAAGTGTTGGCGGTCTGGAGCTCGACCTTTGCGCGCACGAGGCGCTTTTGCACCTTTTCGGGGCTGTCGGTGCCGCGGCTCGTCAGGCGTTCTTCAAGCGCCTGCCACGAAGGCGGCGCGATGAAGATGCGCACGACATCAGGCCGCTTATGCACGACCTGCAAGGCGCCCTGCACTTCAATATCGAGGACGACGTCTTTCCCCTGCTCCATGGCCTCGTCGACAAACTTCTTCGGCGTGCCGTAGAAGTTGCCGACATACTCGGCATACTCCAAAAAGGCGTCCTCCGAGATCATTTTGCGGAACTCGTCGACGTCGGTAAAGTGATAGTGGACGCCGTTTATCTCGCCGGGACGCGGCGGACGCGTCGTGGCGGAAACGGAGAAATAAAGATCGTCGCGATCCTGAAATAACTCCTTGAGCACCGTGCTCTTGCCCACTCCGGATGGGCCGGAGATGATGAATGTTTTCCCCTTGTACATGATTTTCTATGCTTCCTCCTCCATGGCGAGCGTTTCCACGCCCAGCCTTGCGATCAGCTTGTCAGCGGCGATGGCCGAGAGCACCACATGGTCGCTGTCCATGATGAACACCGACGCGGTCTTGCGGCCGTAGGTCGCGTCGATCAGCATGCCGCGCTCGCGCGACTCCTGAATGAGGCGCTTGATCGGCGCGCTGTCAGGGCTGACAACGGCGATCAGGCGCTCGGCGGACACCATGTTGCCAAATCCGATGTTCAGCAGCTTCATTTGCTTCGCCCCTTACTCGATGTTCTGCACCTGCTCGCGGATCTTTTCGACCTCCGCCTTGAGCGCGACCACATCGCGCGCGATGGCGACGTCGTTGCACTTCGAGCCGATGGTGTTGCTCTCGCGGTTGACCTCCTGAATGAGGAAGTCCATCTTGCGGCCCATGGGCTCGTCGGAGAGCAGCATGTCGCGCAGCTGCGACACGTGCGAGCGCAGGCGCACGGTCTCCTCGTCCACGGCAATCTTGTCGGCGTAGATGGCGGCCTCGGTCAGAATGCGAGACTCGTCGATCGTCGTGCTCTGCAGGACCTCCTGCATGCGCGCGGTCAGCTTTTCGCGGTACTCGCGCACCGTTTCGGGCGAGCGCTCCTCGACCTTGCCGGTGAGTGTTTCGATGGTCGTGAGCCTGCCGCCGATGTCCTCGGCCAGTTTCTTCCCCTCCGTCGCGCGCATCTGGTTATAGGATGCGAGCGCTTCGTCGAGCACCTCGCAGATGTCCGCGCCGACGGACTCCAGGTCCTCCTCCGCCTTCGTGACGGTCAGCACGTCCGGGATGCGGGCGAAGTCCGCCACGTAGGACTGCTTTTGAAGGTAATTCCCGCCGTCGATCTCATAGAGCTTGCGCAGCGCCTCTAAATAGCTGCGGGCCAGACCCTCGTTGACCACGACGACCTCTTCATCCGCGCCGGTCGAGTCGATGGTGACGAACACATCGACCTTGCCGCGCGAGATGGTCTTCTGCACGCGTCCCTTGATGGCATCCTCCGCGAAGATGTAGGCGCGCGGCAGCTTCACCGTGCAGTCAAGATAGCGGTTGTTGACAGAGCGCACCTCGACGGTGATATCGCGATTGGAGAGCGTTTTTTTGGCTCTTCCATAGCCAGTCATACTTTTGACCACGATTCTTCTCCTCCATGATATAGTAAAAACACAAAACTGAAAAGTACAGGATTAAACAAAAATCAGTAGTAAATGCAGGGCAGCAAATAGCATCCGCCGCCGCTAAAGAGCGTGCAGCACGACCATGCCGCGCAGCAGCGCAGACACGCGCTGTCATCAAAATTGGCCGTGTGGACCGAGCGGAAGCCGTTGGGCCGGTAGCCCGCCCCCGTCAGTGCAGAGAGCGCGTTCTGATACTCTGGATTGTTCGGGTCCATCTGCACGGCGGTCTCCATATAGCGCTTGGCCTCGTCCATCCAGCCGCGCCGCGAGCAGACCACGCCCATCAGGAAGTTCCACTCCGCGTTGTGGTCGCTCACACCGCTTAAGAGACGCTCAGCGAGCGAGATATCGCCGCGGTTGATCGCCATGCGCACCTGATCGAGCGAGCCCGCTCCATAGGCGCCGCCGTAAGCGGAGTTGCCATAGCTATTCCCGCTGCCGTAGCCGTAGGAGTGGCTCTGCGAGGCGGCGGAAGACGCCTTGCGCTGCTTCTGAATCTGGTCATAGGCCTCGTTGATCTCTTTCATTTTTTCCTGCGCGAGATCGGCCAGCGGGTTATCGTGGTAATTGTCCGGGTGGTATTTGCGGGCAAGGTCGCGGTAAGCGCGCTTGACCTCCTCGTCAGTCGCCGTCGGCGGGATATTTAGGATCTGATAGGGGTCATTCATACGGTTTCCTCGTTTTTCTCCGCCTTGATGCGGAAGTGTATTCTGCGCGGGGGCTTATGATACGTGCCCTTGAGAACGGCGCTGCCAATCCCGTAAAGGCTTTCGTAAAAAATGCTGTCTAAAATGCTTGTCCACACGCCGCAGGAGAGCAGCGCGTAAGCGCTCGCCATGCGGTGCACGGAGAGGTCGAGCGAGGCGGCCACGGCTTCCCTGCTCTGCTCGTCCAGCTTGTCGCCATCGATCTCATAGCGGTAGCGCAGCGGATTGTAGCAATTCGAGTGCGCGTCCTTTTCAAAGTCATCTGCCGCGTCGACCAAGTAGATCCAGCGGCCGAGGTGGTAGAAAATTTCCTTCATCACGCGCCGCCGCATCTCGTCATCGACACAGTCGGCGATGTCCGCCATCAGCGCGGCGAAAGGCTCGGCGGCCTGATCGAGCGAGGCGCAGTGCTCCCGCTCGCGCTCGTGCAGATCATTTAGGTGCCGCTGCACGGAAGCATCAAATTCCGGCACGAACGTCCTCGCCTTGCGGTAAGCGCCGCGCAGCAAAAGCGCCGCGAGCCGGTATGGGATGGCTTTGAAAAAGCCGTGGTCTTCAATATGGTCGCGAAGCTGCCACCAGGCGAGCACCAGACTGTGGTCTGCCGCCGTTTCGAGCGCGACGGTGTGCGCCATGACGCACTGTGCCTTGCACGGATGCGCCGCGCAGCGGCAGCTCTCGCATTCCGGCTCCTGCGCGTCGGAGAGCAGGATAGCAAGGAACGTGAAGTCGAAATTCAGCACAAAGCGGGCGGCAAAGCCGTACTTTCGCCCGAGCTCGTGGCACAGCCCGCAGTAAACGGACTGGAAGCGCGCTTCGTCCTGCTCGCTGAGGTGCGGCTTGGACGGCCTGATGTAACCAAACATGCCTTAGAAAAGACGCACGATGGTGAACGTCAGCTTGCCGTTTTTCTTCGTGCGGCGGTCGCAGATGATCGCGGGGATGATGCCGATCAAAAATGCCGCGATGGCGACGGCGTAGCGCAGTCCCTCGCTTTCGAGCGCGCCGGTCGCAAAGTAGCCGACAAGAAACAGCACGATCGGCAGAAGATAGACGAGGAGCATCACGCCGAGCAGATTCTTCGTGCTGCTCTCGACCACGACCTTTTGTCCCACTTCGGCGCGGGCGTCGTTGCGCGCGACAGCGCGCACGCTTGCACCCGATACGCCGCAGCCCGCACACTCTTCACAGTCGTGGCCGCAGGCGGACTTGCGCGGGACGGAGATCTCCGCCATGCCGCCGGGAAGGATTTTTTCTACTGTTGCGATCTGAGTCATGTTGTCTCCTTTTGCGAATTGGCTTAGCTGATGTGAACGGTGACCTCGTAAGTGCCGACCGCGCCCACGTCATAGCCGCTCACCTCGATGCGGGCGGGAACGGTGTAGCTGCCGCTGTCGGCGGCGATGTCGGATAGGTCTGCGATGACGTGGACCTCGCTGCCGTAGATGGCATCAAGGTCGCTTGCGGAGCCTCGCAGCGTGACGGGCAGCGACGAGGTCACAACGGTGACGGTATGATCGCCTGAGAAATTCTCGTAGCTGAAGTGCGTTGCCTCGACCTCTTTCGTGCTGATGTCGCCGCTGCTGATCGTGAGCGTAGCGCTTGTGATTCCGCTTAAGTTGTTCACCCCGTCGGGAATGAGAATGTCATAGGTCAGCGTCTCCGAGCCCTGCACGTCCTCAAGCGCGAGCGTGCCGAGCGAGATCTCGCTGATGCCTGCCATCTGCGTCGCATCACCGGAAAGGGTGATGCTGCTGTGGCTGAGCGTATAGGTGTAATTCTCGAGCCGCGAGCCCGCGGATTCGATAAAGTTGACGGTCAGCGGAACGTCCTTCACCTTGAGCACCGGCATCGTCACCTGCACGTTTTCACTCATGGGATGGATGTTCTTGCTCTCAATGAGCTGGTCGTTGAAGTCATAGAGCTCATAGTCGAGCAGCTTCACGACCGTGGAGGATGCATTTTCGATGTCGAGCGTGACCTGCGCGTAGCTGATCTGCATGATGTCAGCCTGCTGGCCGCGCACCTCGAGCGTTTCGGGCAGCATCTCGACCGTGCCGGCGATGTAGCCCTCGGCCACATTGCCGACGACCTTGCAGCGGATCTCGATGTCCTTCTTGTTGAGCTCGCCGATCTCGACCTGAACGGTGCGGATGGTCGGCGATTCGACCTTCACGCTGCTCGACGAGACCTTCGAAGGGTACAGGATCGTGTAGCTGACGGACTGCTTGCCCGCGTAGGTGATGGTCGAAAGGTCGCTCACGAGCCGCAGCTCGCTCGTGTCAAAGTCGTAGACGACGTTGCGCGGCATCTGGAGCTTTAAATCGACGGTGATATCCTCGTCCCCACTGATGCGCATGAGGCCCTTGTCGGCAAGCGACGTGTCCTCGTTGAGAAATTCGATCGGCACGTCATGGACGTACACGGTCACGGATTCCTTGTTGTTCACGTAGAACCAGATCGTTGCCGCGATGAGGATGGACAATGCAACGTAGAATATCTTGCGGCGCTTACTTTTCATCGTCCTTGTCCCCCTTTCCGGCACTGAGAAGCTTCAAGAGCTTCACGTGGAGCTTGTCGTCCTGTTCGGCGGGCTCCTGCGGGACAAGCTCATTGATGAGCAGCTTTTCGAGCGTCTCGGGCATCAGGTGGCGCTTTAAGAGGCCGCCGATGGCGACGGAGATCGTCCCCGTCTCCTCCGAGACGATGACGACGACCGCGTCGGAATTCTCGCTCATGCCGATGCCCGCACGGTGACGCATGCCAAGGTCGCGGCTCAGGTTCACGTTTTTCGAGAGCGGCAGCATGCAGCCGCCCGCGAGCAGCCTTCCGTCGCGCATGATGACCGCGCCGTCGTGCATGGCTGCCTTAACGAAGAAAATATTTTTGAGAAGCTCGCTGCTCACGCGCGCGTCGACGATCGTGCCCGTGCGGGCGATGTCGTCCAGCGCCATTTCGCGTTCGAAGACGATGAGGACGCCCGTGCGCGTTTTGGACATTTCCGTGCAGGCGAGCACCGTCTGCGCGATGGCGTTTTCAATGGCCGAGACCTGCTGCGTGCGCGCGAAGGGGTTGAACGAGCGCCAGCGGCTCGAGCCGAGCTGATCGATGAGGCGGCGGATCTCAGGCTGGAAGAGCACGATGAGCGCCAGCGCACCGAGCGAGAGAATATGGCTCAAAAGGAAGTAAATTCCGTTGAGCGAGAACGCGTCCGAGAGCATCAGCGCCAGCAGGAACAGCAAAATCACCTTGCCGACGCTCTCGACCTTCGACGTGCCGACGAGCTTTAAAAGCCAATAGATCGCATACGCCATCAGCGCGATATCAAGATAGTCCGAGATCCTGAGCGTGAGCACATAGCGCCACGCGCCTTCCAGGATGGGCATGACAAATTCCATAGGCACGCTCCCCTTAAGCAATAGTTATTACTTATTCTAATATGAAACACTCCAAATTGCAACGGTAGAGCGATGAATTTTCTATGAAATCTCAGTTTTTTGCCTGACCTGCCGCGATCGTGCGCAGAGAGGAAAGAAACGTGTCGATCTCGCTTTCGCGATGAAAGGCGGAAACGCTCAGCCGCACCGTGCCGTCGGGCAAAGTGCCCACCGTTTTGTGCGCGAACGGCGCACAGTGCAGCCCCGCGCGCAGCGCGATACCGCGCTTTGCCATCTCCTCGGCAACCTCCTCAGGTGAAAGACCGTCCACGGTGAACGATAAGACCCCTGCCTGCAAGCTTGCCTCCGGCGAGAGAAATCCGTGTACATTTGGAATTTTGCCGAGGCCCTCTCCTGCTCGACGGATGAGCGCGCGGCTGTGGTGCAGGATGCGCTCCGGGCGCTGCGCGCGCACAAAAGTGATGCCCGCCTCGAGCCCCGCGATGCCGGGGACGTTGTGCGTCCCTGCCTCCAGACGGTCGGGAAGAAAGTCCGGCATGCTCTGGCGCAGCGATTCGCTGCCTGTGCCGCCCTCAATGAGCGGGAGCGCGTCGCTGCCGCAGAGCAGCAGCCCCGTCCCCTGCGGGCCGTAGAGTCCCTTATGCCCCGGCATGGCGAGAAACGCGGGCGCGAGCACGGAAAAGTCGATCGGCAGCGAGCCCGCGGATTGAGACGCGTCGATGATGAGCGGCACGCTTGCGCTGCGGCAGAGCTGCGCGATGCGCTCAATCGGTAAAATATCGCCGAACACGTTGGACACGTGCGTGCAGACGACGGCGTCCGGCTCGTGTACGAGCGCGCGCTCGAAGGCTTCGACCGTCTCCTGCGGCGAAAAAAGCGGCGCGGCGGCGACGATGACCTCCGCGCCCAGCGCGTGCAGCGGCCGCGTGACGGCGTTGTGCTCATAGCCTGAGACGACGACCCGCCCGCCCGGGCGGACAAGGCTCTTGATGGCGATGTTCAGTCCATGCGTCGCGTTCATCGTGAAAACGACCTGCTCGCTCGACGGCACTGAGAAGAGCTCCGCGGCTGCGCTGCGGCAGCGAAACAGCAGCTCGTCGGCCTGCTGTGCCGCAGCGTAGCCGCCTCGCCCGGGCGAGCTCATCGTGCGCATTGCCTGCACGACGGCCCGCTGCACCGCAGCGGGCTTTTGAAACGTCGTGGCGGCGCTGTCGAGATAGATCATAGCGCCACCTCTTGCATGCCGTCATCCGAGACGAAAAGCACCTTGACCGGCAGCACGCCGCCCGCGCGGCAGGCCTGCATGGCGCGCGCCGCGTGGCGGCGCGGGATTTCCAGCGTATAGCCGCAGCCGCGCTCGGTGATCGCAGCGCCCGCGCGGCGGATTTTGGCAGAGATACCGGCGTCGCTCAAGAGCCGCGCCATGCGCTGGGCATGGGTGACTGAGCGCGCGGCAAAGAGATAATAGTCCATACCGATTCCCCCTCACCGCATGATATGCGTGCGCGGCAGCGGTGTGCGGGCGAAAAGGGACGGGCGCTCAGAAAAAGCGTCCGTCCGAAGCGGTTTTGATTCAGTTGTCCGCGCGCTCAAGGAGCGCGATGGCGTGGGCGGCCATGCCATCACCGCTGCCGGTGAAGCCGAGGTGCTCCTCGGTCGTGGCCTTTACGCTCACGCGCGAGATGTCGATCTGGAGCTCGCGCGCGATGTTCGCGCGCATCTGCTCGCGGTACGGCGCGAGTTTAGGTGCCTGCGCCAGGATCGTTGCGTCAATGTTGACGACATCGTACCCCGCGGCTGAGAGGTGCAGCTTCACCCGCCGCAGCAGCTCTAAGCTCGAGATGCCGGCAAACTCGTCGGCGGAGTCGGGAAAGAGCTTGCCGATATCGCCGAGCGCCGCCGCGCCGAGCAGCGCGTCCATCACGGCGTGGGTCAGTACGTCAGCGTCCGAATGGCCGAGCAGGCCCTTTTCGTAGGGGATCGTCACGCCGCCTAAAATCAGTGCGCGGCCCTCGGTCAGGCGGTGCACGTCGTAGCCGTGCCCGATGCGTAAATTCGTCATGGTATGGGTCCTTTCTTCAAGAAAAGGCAGAGGGGAAAGGTTCATTCCCCTCTGCGCTGTAAAATTGCTTCTGCGATCGCAAGGTCGACCGGCGTGGTGATCTTGATGTTTTCCTCGCTGCCCTCTGTCAAGTGGACTTCCTTGCCCAGCCGCTCCACAGCGGAGCAATCGTCCGTAATAGTCGCGCCGTCCGCAATCGCGGACTGGAGCGCCGCCTTCAAAAGGTCGGCGGCGAAGACCTGCGGCGTCTGCACGGCGAAGAGCGCGCTGCGATCGGGCGTGCGCTCGACGATGCCGTCGTGCGCGACCTTGATGGTGTCGCGCACCGGAACGGCGGGCGCGGCGGCGAGATAAACTCTTGCCGCGTCGAGCACTTCGTCGATGAGCTCGACGGTGACGAGCGGACGCGCACCGTCCTGCACGGCAAAAAATTCCGTCTCGGGCGAGGCCTCGAGCGTCGCGCGCAGCACGGACTCTGTCCGCGTTGCGCCGCCGACGATGACCTTTACGGGTTTTCTGAGGCCAAAGGTCTTGCAGAGCTCAGCATAAGGCAGCAGCTCGTCCTCCCGCGCGGCGATGACGATCTCGTCGATGCCCTCCACGCGGTCGATCGTGAGCAGTGTGCGCACAAGGACAGGGATGCCGTCAAGGGTTTGCAGCAGCTTGTTCTCCCCGCCGTAGCGCGTGGAGCTTCCGGCGGCCGCAATCAGCGCGGCGCAGTACGGGTGAGTGCGCTTTTGGCGCTTGCCGAACATCTTTTGCAGCAGGCTCATGGACTCAATCGCTCTCCTTTAACAGCATCGCGGCGTTGACGCGTCCCTCAGCCTCGGGATACTCCACGTCTTCTGCCAGGACGATCTCTGATACGAGGATCTGCTTGGCAATGTGCAGCATCTTGCGCTCGCCGTTGGATAGTCCGCGCGTGCTGTCGCGATGCATCAGCGCCTTGATGACGGCGCTGACCTCGTCGAGATCGCCGCTTTTCAGGCGATCCATATTCTCGCGGTAGCGGTGGTTCCAGTTCGCCGTCATGTCGACGCCGAGCTTGGGAATGCGCGCGATGACCTCTTCGATCTCGCTTCTCGTCTTGATGGCGCGGATGCCGATGGCCGTGGAATTCTCGGTCGGGATCTTGAGCGTTAGCCCGGAAATGGGCATTTTGAAGACGTAAAAATCCATTGCTTTGCCGCTGATCTTTTCGCGGACAATGCTGTCGATCACACCGGCGCCGTGCATCGGGTGCACGACCTTATCTCCCACTTGAAACATTCTATGCCCACCTCCCTTCAGGCAGAATGCCAATCCGGCATTCGCCCCGGTTTTCCGTGCGATGGAAAAGAAAAACAACACAAACACACAAGAGGAAACAATTCCCCATATATAGTATAACGTACTTTGCCATCATTTTCAAGCGATTTTTGATGAAATATCGCATAAAAATGGAAACGAGGTGGATTTTCGAAAAAATGTGGGCTCCCCTTTTCAGGAAAGCCCACGTGACGGAAGAAAAATTTTTGCTTACTTATTGCTGCGGCGCCAGATGTGCATCTTCTCCGCGTCGGCGATGAGCTGCTCGCGGAAGTCGGGATGCGCGATGCCGATGAGCGCCTCGGCACGCTGCCAGGTCGAAAGGCCCTTGAGGTTGACCATGCCATACTCGGTGACGATGTAGTGCGTGCAGGAGCGCGGGTCGGTGCAGATGGAGCCGGGCGTCAGCGTGGGGACGATGCGGCTCTTGACCGTGCCGTCCTTGCCCGTGACGGTCGAGGACATGCAGATAAAGCTCTTGCCGCCCTTGGAGAGATAAGCGCCCATCGCAAAGTCGAGCTGGCCGCCCGTGCCGGAGATGTGCTTGATGCCCGCGGACTCGGCATTCACCTGACCGAACAGATCGCAGTCGATGGCGTTGTTGATGGAGATGAAGTTGTCGATCTGGGAGATGACAAACACGTCGTTCGTATAGTCGACCGGCGCACCCATGACATCGGGATTGCGATCCATGTAGTCATAGAGCTTCTGCGTGCCGGCGGCGAAGGCAAAGACCTGACGGCCCTTGTCGAGCTGCTTGTGCTTGCCGGTGATCTTGCCGGCAAGGGCCATGTCGACAAAGCCGTCGACGTACATCTCGGTGTGAACGGACAGGTCCTTGAGGTCAGACTGCGCGATCATCGAGCCGATGGTGTTGGGCATGCCGCCGATGCCGAGCTGGAGGCACGCGCCATTCGGGATCTCAGGCACGACAAGGTTGGCGACCGCGGTGTCGACCTCGGTGGGGGCGCCGCCCGCGCCGAGCTGCGCAACAGGAGGATTCTCCCCTTCCACAACCATGTCGACGTCCTTGATGTTGATCTCGCAGCCGTTGAGGCCGTAGACCCAGGGAAGGTTCTCGTTGACCTCGACGATGACGGTCTTGGCGGCATCCAGCATGTCGGCTAAGTGAGAGCACGCGAGAGCGTAGCTGAAGTTGCCGTGCTTATCCATCGGCGTGACCTGGATCATCGCAACATCAACCGTGGCGTTGCCGTCGCGGTAGAAGCGCGGCAACTCGCTGTAGCGCATGGGGATGAAATAGCCCATGCCCTTGGAGATAATCTTCCGGTCGATGCCGCTGCAATGCCAGGAGTTCCAGGTGAAGTGCTCACCGGCGTCCTCGGCCTTGCAGATCTCGGGCATCCACATCGTCACGCCGCCGCGGACCTTGACGTCCTTGAGCTCATTCTGGCGTGCGGCCAGAGCCTTGTCGAGCGTGTAGGGATGGTTGGTGCACCAGCCGTAGTCGACCCAGTCGCCGCTCTTGACGACCTTGACGGCTTCCGCGGCAGAGGTCAGCTTCTTCTGATAAAGCGCTGCGTAATCCATGGGAAAATTCCTCCTGTATGTATGTAAATTGATATGAGTTCGTGGGTATGTCGAAACTTTAACAATTATAGCATACCGATCGCCGTTTGCAAAGTCTTTCTTACGTGTCAGCGTAAAAAAGAACGTAAAAAAGAGACAGGCCGGAGCCTGTCTCTTTTCAGTTCGGGAAAATTACTCCTCGACAGGAGCCTCTTCCTCGCCGCTGAGCAGCGCGCGGATGCTGAGGGAGATCTTCTTCTTCTCCTCGTCGATGGCGGTGATCTTCGCGTCGACCATCTGGCCTTCGGACAGGACGTCGGAGGGCTTGTCGATGCGGCGGTCAGCGATCTGGGAGATATGGATCAGGCCGTCCACGCCGGGAACGACCTCAGCGAAAGCGCCGAAGGTCATCAGCTTGACGATGCGGACGTTGGCAACGTCGCCGACCTTGTAGGTGTTCATGAACACATCCCAGGGGTTCTGGGTGCGATCCTTGACGCCGAGGGAAATCTTGCGCTTCTCGGGGTCGAAGGAGATGACGTACACGTCGAGGTGATCGCCGATGGAGACGACCTCGGCGGGGTTCTTGATGCGGCTCCAGCTCAGCTCGGAGATGTGAACCATGCCGTCCACGCCGCCGATGTCGACGAACACGCCGTAAGAGGTCATGGACTTGACAACGCCGTCATAGTGCTTGCCGACCTCGATGCCTTCCCAGATGGCGGCCTGAGCAGCCTGACGCTCCTCGTTCAGCACGGACTTGATGGAGCCGACGACGCGGCGGCGGGCACGATTGACCTCGGTCACGCGGAGCTTGACCTTCTGCTTGACCATCTGGCCAAGGTCGGAGTCCTTGGGCATGCCGCTCTGAGAAGCGGGCACGAACACGCGCACACCCTTGACAGAAACGACGATGCCGCCCTTGTTCACTTCGGTCACGGTGCCTTCGAGAACGGTCTTGTCCTCAACGGCGGTCTCAATGTCTTCCCAGAGCTTGACAGCGTCGAGACGCTTCTTGGAGAGGGTGGCGTAGCCTTCCACATCGTTGACGCGGACAACGTAAGCCTCGATCTCGTCGCCGACCTTGACGACGTCCTCGGGCTTGACGTCGGGGTCGCTGCTCAGCTCAGAAACAGGGATATAGCCTGCCTGCTTGCAGCCGACGTCGACCTGGATCTCGGTCGTGCCGATGGCGGTCACGATACCGGTCACCTTATCTCCTGTATTTAGAGTCTTGAAAGATTTTTCAAGCAGTTCTTCAAAGGATTCGCTGGTTTCAGGGGCAGTGGTGTTGATGTTTTCTTCCGTCATTGTTGTTAATACCTCCATAATGATACTCGCAGGAGTAGATGCGCCGGCTGTCAGTCCCGCCACACGGCATCCGGAAAAGAATTCCGGTGAGAGCTCGTCTGCGGATTCGATCTGGAGGACTTTTCCGCAGTTCTCTCTGCAAATCTCGGTCAAATGCCTTGTGTTGGCGCTTCTTCGGTCGCCCACAACCACCATCGCGTCTACCTTGGCGGAAAGTTCTGCTGCCTCAGTTTGACGTTTCTGCGTAGCATTGCATATTGTATCATTGATTTTCAGATTTGTACACTGTTTTTTTAGAAATTTCACGCAACTTTCCCAAAGCGCACGAATGCAGGTCGTTTGCGCCAGCATGATACTGGGTAAATGGGCAAAATTGGGGTGTTCCTGCAAGTATTTTTGCGCTTCCTGCACATTTTCAAAAATCAGCGGGTCGCTGCACCATCCTGCGATGCCCTGCACCTCGGGATGATGGCGCTCACCGATCAGGATGACGCGGCGTCCCTCGTGCTCTGCCTCCTGTGCAAGCTTTCGGATGCGCTCGACATGCGGGCACACGGCGCTCACGACCTCTGCCCCGCGCTCTCGCAGCGCATCAAGTGTCGCTCTCGGCTCGCCGTGGGCGCGGATGAGCACGGTCTCCCCCGCCTTTGCCTGGTCGGGCGACGTGATGAGGCGCATGCCAAGGTCTTCGATCTCGCGCACGACGCCCGCGTTGTGTACGATGCTGCCGAGCATCGCGCCGCCGCGCGCTTTTGCCGTTTCGCGCGCAAGGTTGACCGCGCGCTCCACGCCATAGCAGAAGCCCGCGGTCTCAGCTAAGATGACCTTCACAGCGGCGCGCCTCCCACCTGCTGACCGCCGAGCGCGTAGGCCTGACGCAGCATTTCGTCGGCGATGGCCTGCAATTCTTCGGACGTGCCGCGGCGGCCCGTGACCTCGGGCACATACGGCTCGCCGAAGATGATGCGCGTTTTATGGAAGGGCTTTTTCTGCCCGTCGCAGAACACCGGCACGAGCGTCGCACCCGTGCGCACGCCGATCATCGCGATGCCCGCGTGCGCGTGCGCGGGGAGTCCGTCGTGATAGCCGACGCCGCCCCGGATCGTCGTCCCCTCGGGGAAGATCAGAAGATTCTCACCCTTGTGGAGCACCTGCATCGCGGTCTTGATGGACTGGATATCCTTGCCGTCGCGCTGGACGGGAAATGCGCCGAGCGTGCGGATGAGCCACGCGAGTGCGCGGTTGTCGAAGAGCTCGGCCTTGGCCATGAAGTGCAGATGGTAGTCGAGCGGCAGGCACAGGCCGATGAGCACGGGGTCTAAGTCCGTTGAATGGTTCGGGCACAGCAGCACGCTGTGCTTGGGCAGATTTTCAAGTCCCTTGACGTCCACGCGGTAGATCCACAAAAGAACCCGACCGATGATCCAGATAAACGCAAAAAAGATACGGTGCATCATTTCAATTTCTCCTGAATGAGATTCAGCAGCGCCCGCTCGCTCTCTTCAAAGTTGAGCTTCGACGTGTCGAGCCGCACGGCATCCTCTGCCTCGCGCAGCGGGGCGATGTCGCGGTGCATGTCCTGATAGTCGCGCTCGTTGATCTCGCGCAGCACCTCTTCATACGCTTTGGGCGTGCCGCGCTCGGAGAGCTCGAGGCAGCGGCGGCGCGCTCGCTCCTCGGCCGAAGCAGTCAGGTAAATTTTGAGGTCGGCGTCCGGCAGAACGACTGTGCCGATGTCGCGCCCGTCCATGATGACGCTTCTCCTGAGCGCGATGTCGCGCTGCATCTCAAGAAGGTATGCGCGCACGTACGGCAGCGCCGAGACGTTCGAGGCGTACATCGAAATTTCCGGCAGGCGGATCTCGGTGCTGACGTCCTTGCCGTCAAGCAGCATCTTCTGTCCGCCGGTCTCGTCAAATGCCATGTCGATCTGAATTTCTTTCAGCAGCGGCGCGATTTGAGATTCGTCCTTTGCGTCCAGTCCGCGGGAAAACGCCGCGTAGCCGATGGTGCGGTAGATCGCGCCCGTGTCGACATGCAGAATGTTCAATTTCTTGGCGACGGCCTTGGCGAGCGTGCTCTTGCCCGCGCCGCCGGGGCCGTCAATGGCAATGGAAAAATGCTTTTTCATCTGTTTGATTCTTCCCTCTTACAATAAATATGTGCTTACTGCGTCAGCAGTGCGTCCGCGGCAGCCTCGCCCGCGGCCTTGCCGGTCGCCCAGGCGATTTGCAGATTGTAGCCGCCCGTGTAGGCGTCTACGTCGATGATCTCGCCGGCAAAGTACAGGCCGCCGATCTTTTTCGACGCCATGGTCTTCGGGTCGATCTCCCCCACCTTGACGCCGCCGGAGGTGATGATCGCATTTTCGACCGGCATCGGCGCGGTGACGTTGACCGTCCAGCGCTTTAAGAGCGTGCGGATGGTCTCGCGCTGGGCGCGCGTGATGTCGTGCACCTTTTCGTGCGGAGGGATGCCCGAGCGGTCGATGAATTCGTCGATCATCTTCTGCGGCAGCAGCGCCCCGAGTACGTTACAGTAGTCGCTGTTCGCACGCTTTTCAAAGTCCGACAGTAAACGCTTGTCAAGCTGCTGTTCGTCGAGCGCAGGCTTGAGGTCGATCTCCAGCCGGTACTGCTTTTTGTCGAAATGCCGCATGTGCGCGCTGGCCGACAGGATGAGCGGCCCGCTCACGCCGAAGTGCGTGAACAGCATTTCGCCGAAATCCGAGTGGATCTTTTTGTTGTTTTCATATACCGTCAGCGCGACGTTGCGCAGGCTCAGCCCTTGCAGCACCGCGCATTCGCGCGCCTCAAGCGGCACGAGTGAGCCGCGCAGCGGCGTGACTGTGTGGCCGAGCGCTTCCGCCATGCGGAAGCCGTCGCCCGTCGAGCCCGTCGCGGGATAGGACAGCCCGCCCGTCGCCAGAATGACGGCGGAGGCGGTGTACTCCCCTTTTTCGCCCTTGACGGCGGCGACATGGCCGTCTTCGACCGAAATACCGAGCGCGCGGTCGCGCACGAGCTTGACGTGCAGACGCTTGAGCTCGCGCTCAAGCGCCGCTGTGATGTCGAATGACCGGTCGGACACGGGAAACACGCGCTTGCCGCGCTCGACCTTGAGCGGCACACCGAGCCCCTCGAAAAAATCGATGGCGTCGTGCCCGTCGAAGCGGGAAAACACGGAGTATAAAAACCGCGGGTTCTGCGGCACGTGGGCGAGCAGCTCTTCGCAAGTGCTATCGTTCGTCACGTTGCAGCGGCCCTTGCCGGTGATGTTCACCTTTTTGCCGAGGCGCTCGTTTGGATCGAGCAGCGTCACGTGCGCACCCTTGCGCGCGGCGCAGATCGCGGCCATCATGCCGCCCGCGCCGCCGCCGATGACAACGATCGCCTTATTCATCTTCGATCTTGCCGAAAATGTCGAAGCGCTCCCAGATGTGCTCGAGTTCGGAGAACGTCGCGGAGATGTCTGCGCCCTTCTTGTTGGCCACGGCCAGAATGAGTGCGTTGAGCATGCTCATGGGCGCCGCCAGCGAGTCGACGAACGAGATCATCTCGCTGCGCACGAGCAGCGAATTGCTGGACATCTGGTTGATGGGCGACATCTCGCTGTCCGTCACGCCGACGATCGTCGCGCCGCGGTCGCGTGCAAACTGGATGGTCTTGAGCGCAAGCTCACTGTAGCGCGGGAAGCAGATACCGATGACCACATCGTCTTTGGAGACGCGGAAGAGCTGGTCGAACGAGCCGGCCGCGCCGCCGTTGACCAGAGTGACGTTGTCGAAGATCAGGCGGAAGTAGAAGTTTAAGTACCCTGCCAGAAACGAGGACGAACGGAAGCCCACGATGTAGATGCGGCGCGCGCCGATGATCGTGTCGACCACGCGCTCAAATTCCGCGCCGTCGGTCTGGTCGATGGCCATGCGGATCTTCTCCATGTCGCGCTGCAGGACGTTCGTCATCAGATCGGACCCTGCGAGCTCGCCGTCCGACGCCTGAATGCGCTGGATGCTCGTGAGCTTGCCGCGAATCATCTCCTGCAATGCACGCTGCATGCTCGGATACCCCTCGTAGCCGAGCTGGGTGGCAAAGCGCACGACGGTCGACTCGCTGACCTGCACGGTCTTGCCGAGCTTGCTGGCCGTCATAAACGCGGCCTTATCGTAGTTTTCCAGAATGAAACGTGCAATGAGCTTTTGCCCCTTGGAAAAGCTGCTCATGTTCTTTTCGATATTATGTAAGATATTCTTCGTCATAAGATCGTCCTCTGTTACTTTGATTTTGTTGCTTGGAGCTCCTGCTCCGTAAGATCGCGCCACGCGCCGACGGGGAGGTCCCCGAGCCTCATCGTGTGCTCCTGCACGCGCTTTAGGCGCTTGACGTGTAATCCGGCGGCGGCGCACATGCGCCGGATCTGCCGGTTTTTTCCTTCATGGATGGTGATGGAGAGAACGGCGGTGTCCCTCCCCTGCCGCAGCACGCGCACCTGCGCGGGCCGGATGGGCTCGCCGTCGAGCTGTGTCATGGAAGCGAGCGCTTCCGCCGCTTCTCGGACCTCGCCCGCGACGCTGACCTCGTAGACCTTGTTGACCTCGTAGCGCGGGTGCAGAAGATGCTGCATCCATTCACCGTCGTTCGTCAAAAGCAGCAGTCCCTCGGAGTCGAGGTCGAGCCGACCGACGGGATAGACGCGCGCGCCGCAGTCTCTGACGAGCTCGGCGACGGTCTTTCGCCCTTTTTCGTCAGAGAGCGTGCAGACATAGCCGCGCGGCTTGTTGAGCATCAGGTAGCGCTTCTGCTCCTCCAGCGCGAGCGGCCTGCCGTCAACTGTGATCTCGTCGACTTCGGGGTCGGCCTTCTGCCCGATGAATGAGGTCTCGCCGTTTACGCGCACGCGCCCCGCGGCGATCCACTGCTCGGCAGTGCGACGGGAGCAGAGCCCCGATTCGGCGATGAGCTTTTGAATTCTTGCTTCGGCCAGGTCGATCCCTCCTTTACTTTGCCGACAGAAACTGCCAGAGCTTTTCCGCCAGCGACTTATTTTTGCTTGTTTCGCTCTTTGTTTCCTGCGCCTGTACGCTGCGCGCGCTGACGAGGTCAACTCTTCCGATCTCAGTCTCGCCGCAGGAGATGACGAGCGTGCCGAACGTTTGTCCCTTCCGCACGGGGGCGGAGACGGTTTGCGGCAGCTCGGCGCGCACGCTCAATGATTCACTCTCCGAGACAGGATAGCAGAAGCTCTCCGCTGCGACGGCGGACACACTCTGCCCGTCGACGCTCACGCTGCCGTAGACCTCACCATTTTTCGCGCCGCTTGAGAGCGCATACGCAGAAAAGCCATAGTCGTAGAGCGCTGTGTGATCCGCCCAATCGCTGCCGTCGTGCAGCGTGACGGCAATCAGGCGCATTCCGCCGCGCTCGGCACAGGTGACGAGCGTGCGCCCCGCGTCGCCGGTGTAGCCGGTCTTGAGACCGACACAGCCGGAGTACGACGCAAGCAGCTTATTGTGGTTGGTCATTGTGCGTGTGCCGACGCTCGCCGTGCGCGTTGAAACGATGCGCGCGAACGTCGGGTTCTGCATGGCGTAGACCGCAAGGCGCGCCATATCAAGGGCACAGGAGCCGTGCCCCGCTTCGTCGAGCCCGCTCGGGTTAGCAAATGACGTGTGCTCCATGCCGAGGGCGTTCGCCTTTTCGTTCATCCATCGGACAAACTGCGCGCTGCCGCCGCTTCCACCGCAGTGGGCGGCGATGCACTCTGCCGCGTCGTTGCCGGACGGCAGCATCAGCCCGTAGAGGAGCTCTTCCATCGTGAGCGTCTCGCCCTCGAGAAGGTACATCGACGAGCCTTCGCGTAAATGTTCGCGTTTGACCGTGACCTGCTCCGTGAGTTCGCTGTGCTCCAGCGCGACCAAGCAGGTCATGATCTTCGTCGTACTCGCGATGCTGCGCTCCTGCGTTTCGTTACGCGATGCCAGCACCCGCCCGCTGCCCGCCTCCATCAAAACGAACGCGGCGGCGGCAGTCTCCGGTGCGGAAGCCTGACAGGTCAAGCTGCTTGTCAGGCAAGAAACAGCAAGGAAAACGGCGAATACGCATCGGGCAAAACGCGGCATGGAATCACTCCTTCGTTCGGAATGCCCCTATTATGCCCGAAATCAGTAGATATCTTTCTCTTCTCTCTTCTTGTCCACGAAATTCTGCACGCGGTCGAGCACTTCCGGCACAAGATCAAGCACGCGGTCGACCGTTGCCGCCGCAGGGATGGCCACGGGCATCACGCGCGTCAGACCGTCCTTGACGACGAGGAACGCGACGGGGTCGACCTTGACGCCCGCACCCGCGCCGCCGCCGAAGTGTGCGGTGTCGGTCTTGCCGTAGTCGCCGCCACCCGCGCCGAAGCCGAAGCTCACGCGCGAAACGGGGATGACCGTCACGCCGTCGGGCGTCGTGATCGGATCGCCGATGATGGTGTTGGAATCGACCATATCACGGATCTTATCCATCGTGGTGTCCATGAGATCGTTGAGAGGGGTCTTCTTTTCGATGTTTTCCATGAGGTTCATCCTTTCTTTTTATGCGGTCAGTTTTTCACTGTGTTCACTGTTTTGCAGAGTGCTCTCCGTTGGTTTTTCCGCGGGAGCGTCGTTTTTATGCGCCTTTTTATAGCGCAGGTACCATTTGAGCATCGGAATGAGCAGCGCAAGTGCGATGTGCAGCCCGTCGCGGATGCGAAGCGACAGGCCAACGGCACCCTCTGCGTGCGCCTTTTCAGAGCTGTAGTCCATGCGCAGGTGCAGTGAGGGATCAGGGATATGGAAGAGGTCTTCAAGGTGCGGCATCACACCCCACATCGCGGCGCTCGCATAGCCGTAGGTCTGCGCGATATCCGCGGGGTCCGTGCCGCCGAAGACGACGAGAATTTCCAGCGGGTCGATGCGAAGGCGCTTGCAGGTGCGTTTCGCTGTCTCCTTGAGCGCCGAGAGCGCCGTCGTGATGAGGTCCCTGAGCTCCTCTTTTGTCGGCTTGGGGAGCGAGGGCTTTTTCTTTTGCTTCGCCTCTTCTCCCTCTGACTTTGGTTTCTTCTCCTTTGCCTTTTTTTTCGGCGTTTCTTTCTTTTCCTTTGCTGGCAGCAGCGTGAAGCGGAACGGGCCGACCGAAAGCTGCACGCGCAGCTCGTCGCCGAACTGCATCAGCGCGCCCACGCGCAGAAAGCCAATCAAAATAAAAATGAGCAGGATGATGCCAATTACCTTCAGCGCAGTCAATCGACCACCTCCCTCTTTTTACGCTTCACGCGGTTTTAATGCTTTACGCGGTCAGCGTTCCCCGTTTTCGGGAACGCTGCCTTCTTTTTCCGTCATGGCGCTGGGGTCGAGGATCGTGCCGTCCTCCGTCATGCGGAGCTGACCGTCGGCCTCAAGACCCGGCATCTCCGGCAGCTCCTCGAGCGAACCCAAGTGGAAGTCGCGCAAAAACTTTTTCGTCGTGCGGTACAGCCTCGGCCGTCCGGGGACCTGCAAGCGTCCGCACTCTTCGATAAACCCGCGCTCAAGCAGCAGCCCTACGGTGTACGAGCTGTCCACGCCGCGCACCTGATCAATGTAGGCGCGGGTCGTGGGCTGGTAGTAGGCGATGATCGTCAGCACCTCCAGCGCGGGCTGAGAGAGCTTGGCGGTCTTGCGGATCTCAAACGCCTTGCGGATGACGTCGGCATAGTCCGGCGACGAGCAGAGCTGATAGCTGTCCTCCATGCGGACGAGCCGGATGCCGCGGCGCTCAAAGGCGTAGTAATCGCCGAGCTTTTGCAATACCTGTTCCGCGGTCGGACGGTCCAAATCGAGCGCAAGGCAGATGCGGTCGATTGGGAGCGGTTCGCCGCTGGCGAACAAAATGCCCTCGATGGCCGACTCGACCTCGCGCAGATCCAAAGATTCCAAAGACATAGCATTCCTCGCTTTTTACAGATTGATACGGTCGGGGGCGTCGTCCCCGCACTCCACGGTGCAGTCCGTGTCAGAACCGGCCAGATGGATGACCTTTTCGCGGCAGAGCTCCAGAACGGCGATGAACGTCGCCACGATCTCGCTGCGGCTGCGGCTGCCGCGGAACAGCAGCTTGAAGCGCGTCATGCCAAACTCCTTGAGCCGGTGCAGAATTTCCTCCGCCTTGCCCTTGACGGGATACGGCTCGCGGCGCACGATCTCGCTCAGCGCGGCGCTCGGCGGCGCGGCCAGCTTCTCTCCACGCTCCATGATCGTCTGCATGGCGAGCACGAGGTCGGCCTTTTCATGACTGTACTCGTAGATTTTGCCGCGCCGCATGGGCTCGGGCTGGCGCGTCATGATGCTGCGGCCAAACTCGCCCATCGGGCCGAGCGTCTCGGTCAGCGTCTTGATGCGAAGGTACGTGTCCTTCTGCTGGCGCTCCTTGAGCGAGGCAATGAGCTCGTCCATCTCGCTCTGCGCCTGCTCATCCTCAAGCGAAAGCAGCATGCGCGTCTTGATGTACATTAAATGTGCCGCCATCGTGATGAATTCGCTCGCGACCTCGAGATCGAGCTGCTTTCGCTGCTCGAGATACGCAAGGTACTGGTCCAGGATCAGCGCGATGGGAATGTCCTGGATATCTATTTTATTTTTCGACAGCAGGAAGAGAATGAGGTCGAGCGGCCCTTCAAAGTCCTGCAGCGTCTCCGCGCTGCGCTCATGCACCACGCCCTCCAGCTTGAAAACGGGATTGTCCATGACATTCCTCTCACTTTATCAATATACGATCCAGTTGATCAGAAGCTCGTACACGCGGTAGATGCCCTCGCTGAGGATATTATCTCCCACGCCGAGCCAGACGAGCACAAAAAGAACAAGCATGCCGTATTTTTCATACCGCATCAGCGTCATGTACGCGCGGTCGGGCAGAAAGGCGAAGAGCACCTTTGACCCGTCGAGCGGCGAGATGGGGATGAGGTTGAAAAGCCCCAGAC
Organism: Hominicoprocola fusiformis; assembly: GCA_040095065.1. Taxonomy (GTDB): domain Bacteria; phylum Bacillota; class Clostridia; order Oscillospirales; family Oscillospiraceae; genus Hominicoprocola. The sequence goes on along the minus strand of JBBNGO010000016.1, from coordinate 24,027 downwards.
CGACGCTCATGTACGCCGTCATCGCAAGGAAATTCAAAAGGCCGTTGCAAAACGCGGTATCGACATAGTGCGCGATCGTGATGCGCGCGCCGAGCAAGAGCAGCATCGCCAGCAGCAGATTCGACACCGGCCCTGCCAGCGCCGTGATGGCCATGCCCTGCTTCGGCTTTTTGAAATACCGCATGTCGACCGGCACGGGCTTTGCCCAGCCGAAGCCGACGAGCAGCATCGCGGCCAAACCGAACCAGTCGATGTGGTGCAGCGGGTTTAAGCTCAAGCGGTGCTCGCGCTTGGCCGTCGGGTCGCCGAGGGCATAGGCTGCAAGACCGTGACAGGTTTCGTGCACCGTCAGACATAAAAAGACGCCGAGCACGCGCAAAAGCGCGTCGGTCAGCGAGCCCCAGTCGATAGACCGGAGAAGTTCTTGAAAGCTGTTCACGCAATTTCTCCATAAAAAATATGCAAATCATCAGGACGTGCATTGCATTCTGAATCTATTATAACAGTCCTTTTCTCACATGACAAGATATTTTGCAATTTTTATTGCATTTCGCTTTCACAATTTCCTTCTGTTTACCTGTCAATCGGTGCAATGTGACAAAAAAGCGCCCCAACCGCATGGCTGAGGCGCTTTGCAGGATATTGCTTTATTTCTTGAGGCGCTTGTCGCTCTTGGTCGCAAGGTGCGTGCCCAAGGACTGGAAGATCTGCACCAGAATGATGAGCAGTACGACCGCTGCGAACATCACAAGGTACTTGTAGCGATAGTAGCCGTAGTCGATGGCGATCTTGCCGAGGCCGCCGCCGCCGATGATGCCGCTCATCGCCGAGTAGCCGAGGATGGTCGTCAGTGCGATGGTGAAGTTCTGGAGCAGCGAGGGAACGCTCTCGGGGATCATCACCTTGCAGATGATCTGCATGGGCGTCGCGCCCATGCTCTGCGCGGCCTCGATGATGTTGGGGTCGACCTCGCGCAGGCTGCTCTCAACAAGGCGGGCAACGAACGGGAACGCCGCCACGACCAGCGGAACGATGGTCGCGGTGGTGCCGACGGTCGTGCCGATGATAAGGCGCGAGAGCGGGAAGACCATGATCATTAAGATAAGGAACGGGATCGAGCGCAGCAGGTTGATGATGACGTTCAGAACGCTCATCAAGGCCTTGGGCAGCGGCAGAACGCCGCCCTTCTCCCCCGCTACGAGCAGTACACCCAGCGGAAGGCCGATGACGACGGCCAGCGCCGTCGAAAGGAGCGTCACGTAAAACGTCTCCCAGATCGCCTTGGGGAACTGCGTCTGCATGGCGACGGTGAGCTCCGCGATGGAATCCGGGGAAAAGAGATTACTGTACATCGACGCTCGCCTCCTCTACCTGAAGATTTTCAATGCTTCTTAAAAAGTCCATGGCCTGCTCGAACTGCGCGTTCGGCACGCCGAGGAGCATGCTGCCGTACACCTCTTCGGAGAGCTTCTGCGTGTTGGCCGAGATGACCGTCGCACTGATGCCCTCTTCGGTCGCAAGCTGTGCGACGAGCGGAATGGACGTCGTTTTTGCGCTGCGGAAGATGAGGCGGATGCGGCGTTGCTGCTGGGGGTCGGACACGTCGATGTCCGCGCCGCGCGGGAACACGAGGTGGCGCGCCGCCGCGGACTTGGGCGCGGAAAAGACGGTAGAAACAAGGCCCTCTTCCACGACTTCGCCGTCGTCGAGGATCGCAACGTGATTGCAGACCTCCTTCACCACGCTCATCTGGTGTGTGATGATGACGACGGTGATGCCGAGCTTTTTGTTGATGTCGCCGATCAGCTCGAGGATCTGGCGCGTCGTCTTGGGGTCGAGCGCGCTCGTGGCCTCGTCGCAGAGCAGAACTTTGGGGTTCGTGGCGAGCGCGCGGGCGATGGCCACGCGCTGCTGCTGTCCGCCGGAGAGCTGCGCGGGATAGGCCTTGGCCTTATCCTTGAGCCCCACGATGTCGAGGAGCTCCAGAGCTCGCTGTTCGCGCCACTTCTTCTCTCCCCGCAGTCCGGAAAGCTCCATTGGGAAGCAGACGTTATCGAGGCAGTTTCTTTGCATCAGCAGGTTGAAGCGCTGGAAGATCATCGTGATCTCGCGCCGCGCCGCGCGGAGCTGCGCGGGGGTCATCGTGTCCAGACGTTGTCCGTTCACGATGACCTCGCCCTCCGTCGGGCGCTCGAGCATATTGATACAGCGCACGAGCGTGGATTTGCCGGCGCCGCTCATGCCGATGATGCCGTAGACGTCGCCGTCTGGAATGGTCAGGGAGACGTCCTTGAGCGCGTCTACCCGTCCGCCGGCTGTTTCAAAGGTTTTGCTTAGATGCTTCAGTTCGATCAAGAACGCTCCCTCCTTTCTTTCTTACTTGGCGCTCAGCGCATCGAGCGTGGTCTGCTTGCCGCCGTACAGGCCCATGGGCTCGACGTGGATGGCGGCAACGGAGACGATGTGGGTGTTGTTCTCGGCGTTGAAGTCGTCGAGGTAGGGCTTGTGCTGGAAGTAGTTGGCGTCGACAGTGCCGTCTTCGACAACGGTGTTGGGCACGACATAGTCATTATAGACCTGAATGTCGAGGGTGATGTTCTTTTCGGCAAGGATGCTCTTCACGACCTCGAGGATCTCAGCGTGCGGGGTCGGGGAAGCGGCGATGGAGATGGTCTCGCCAGCGAGAGCGTCGTAGTCGACCGTGGCGTCAAAGCCGTCGGTGGGGTTCTCCACGGTGCTGACAACGGAGCCATCATACTTCTCGTTGATGTAGTCGACGACCTGCTGGCTCTCCAGAGCGGCGATCAGGGCGAGGATCTTGGGGGAGGTCTCGTTGCCTTCCTTCACGGCCAGAATGTTGGCGTAAGCGGAGGAGGAGCCTTCGATCACGAGGGAGTCGGCCACGGGGTTCAGGCTCGCGTTGATGGCGTAGTTGGAGTTGATGACGGCGTAGTCAACATCCTGCAGGATGTTGGGGATCTGCGCGGCCTCGGTCTCGACGATCTCGACGTTGTACGGATTCTCGACAATGTCGTTCTTGGTGGCGGTGATGCCGGCACCGTCGGCGAGCTTGATGATGCCGTTGTCCTGGAGCAGGAGCAGCGCGCGGGCTTCGTTGGTCGTGTCGTTGGGGACGGCGATCTGGATGGTGGTGGCACCGTCGGAGTCATCGCTCTTGGAGCCGCAGCCGGTCAGGGCCAGAGCGGCAGTGAGGACCAGTGCAAGGACAAGTGCGGTCAGCTTGATAGAATGCTTTTTCATCGTTTTGTTCTCCTTATTTATTTTATAATAGCTTCTTTTTGGAACGGACAGACCGCGGGGAGTGTATGCTGTTCGAGCAGTAAAAAACAGCGGGAGGTCATTGACCTTCCGCTGCCGCTTCGCTGTTTTTCTCAGACAGTTTCTGAAAGGAAATGACCATTTTCTCCATGGCAAAGCATGCACATGCTGAACATGCGCATCATCGGCATCATCATGCAGTTGGCAGAGTACGAAGTCATCATGCCAATGGATCCTTTCCTTCGAGCATTCCCCACAGGGTGGGTTCCGTTTCAATGTGCGTATCGTAGCACCGACGATTCCGCTTGTCAACACCAAATGCGCACTTTTGTATGATTTTCCACTTTTTTGGCGTTTTCTACGGGAATTTTTATTTATTGCTTTCTCTTTTCGAGCACACGGACGAGGTGAATGAGAAAATCGGTGTCCTCCATGTCGCCCAGCGCTTCGACCGCGCTCTCGCTGTGCGCCTCGATGACGCGCTGGCAGCCGTTGAGACCTAAAATGTCGACAAACGTCGTCTTCCCCTCTTCCCTGTCCGAGCCGATGGGCTTGCCGAACGTCTTTTCATCGCCGATGACATCGAGCATGTCGTCGCGCAGCTGGAACGCGAAGCCGAAGTTGTCGGCGTAGCCGGCCGCGGCCTCCTCCTGCTCCTTCGTGCCGCCCGCCGCGGCCACACCCATCAGGCACGCCGCGCGGATAAGCGCGCTCGTCTTGCGCAGATAAATTTCCTCGAGCTCCGGCGCGCTGAGGATCTTGCCCTCCCACTCAAGGTCGAGCTGCTGGCCGCCGCAGATGCCCTCGTGTCCCGCGGCATTAGCTAAGATCTGCGCGCATTTGAGCGCGCGCAGGGCGGGCAGGTCTGCTTTTAAAATCGTTTCAAACGCCAACGCCTGCAGTGCGTCGCCCGCGAGCGTCGCCGTGCATTCGCCGAAGACCTTGTGGTTCGACGGCTTACCGCGGCGCAGATCATCGTTGTCCATCACGGGCAGATCGTCGTGGATGAGCGAATACGTGTGCAGCATCTCAACGCCGCAGGCCACGGGCAGCGCCTTTTCGACGTCTCCCCCGCAGATGCGGCAGAATTCGAGCACCAGGATCGCACGCAGACGCTTGCCGCCCGCGGTCAGACTGTAGTGCATCGAATCGGTCAGCTTGTGATAGCTTGCGCACTGCGTTTCCTCAAGGCAGGCATCAAGATACTTGTCCACCGCCGACTTATACTCCGCCATGCGGGCGGAAAACAGCTTTTCGTCCATGGATTACTCCTCCGAAATGAATGGGCTCTCGACCGGCGCGCCGTCCGCGCCCTTAGAGAGCTTTGCGACCTTCTGCTCGGCCTTGTCGAGCATCGCGCCGCAGTCGTGCACGAGCTTCGTCCCCTCTTCAAAGAGCTTGAGGGAATCGGCGAGCTTTGCGTCGCCTTTTTCAAGCGCCGTCACGATCTCTTCGAGACGCGCGATATTGTCTTCAAACGTTTTTGCCATCGTCATTTCCTCCCATATTGCACGCGTTCACCGTGCAGTTGAGACTTCCCTGCCCGAGCAGTACCTCGATTTTTTCGCCGGCTGCGGCCTCCTGCGCCGCACGCAGAATTTGTCCCTGTTCATTTCGCGCAACGGCGTAGCCGCGGCCGAGGACCTTGAGCGGACTCAGCGCGTCGAGCTTGGCCGCAAGCGCTGTAAACTGCTGTGTGCGCTGCGCCATCTGATGCTGCGCGAGTGCGGCAAGGTTTTTCTGCGTGTAGTCGAGCAGCATCCGCTTGTCGTTGATAAATGCCATGGGGTCTTGCAGCGCACGGCTGCGGGACGTCTTTTCAAACTGCTCGCGCAGGGCTTTCACGCGCTTTTGCTCGCTCTGCACCATGCGCGTTTGCAGCGCGTCGAGCCGGCGGTAAATTTCGCGCTGGTCCGGCGCGGCGATCTCCGCCGCGTTCGACGGCGTCGACGCCCGTGCATCGGCAACAAAATCGGCGATCGTCACGTCGGGCTCGTGACCGACGGCGGAGATGACCGGAATGTCGGAGGCATAAATCGCGCGCGCCACGCGCTCATCGTTGAATGCCCACAGATCTTCGATCGACCCGCCGCCGCGGCCTGTGATGATGAGGTCGGCGACCTGCCATTTATTCGCGTAGCGCAGCGCGCCTGCGATCTCCGGCGGCGCCTCCGCGCCCTGCACGCGCACGGGCAGGAGCACAATCTCGCTCATCGGCCAGCGCGCATTCAGGATGCGCAGCATATCGTGCACCGCCGCGCCCGCGGATGAGGTGATGATGGCAATGCGCTTTGGATATTTCGGCAAGGGCTTTTTATGTTCTGGGGCAAAAAGCCCCTCCTTGAAGAGCTTTTCCTTGAGCTGCTCGAAGGCGACGTGCAGGTCACCCACGCCCTCCGCGCTGAGCTCTGAACAGTAGAGCTGGTACGCGCCGTCGCGCGGGAACACGCCGATGCGGCCAAAGGCGATGACCTTCATGCCGTTTTCCGGGCGGAAGCGGAGCTTCCCCGCCATGCCGCGGAACATCACGCATTTGAGCGCGCTCCCCTCGTCCTTGAGCGTGAAGTAATGGTGCCCGGAGGGATAGAGCTTGTAGTTCGAGATCTCGCCGCGCACGAAAATGGTCTGGAGCTGCGGCACGGCGTCGAGCAGCGCCTTGATGAAATTGTTGGCTTCCGATACGCTGAAGATCATCTGCTCCTGCGCCACGCCGCGTCACCCCTCTCTCAAAACAAAATGAAAAACGGAAGAAAAGCAGAGCGCCTGTCGGTACTCTGCTTTTAAGAGCATTTTTTATTCCGCGCTGATCTCGCCGCGCACGAAGCTGCCGAGGATGCCGTTGATGAACTTCACCGTCTCGGGCGTTTCGTACTTCTTGGCGATCTCCACGGCCTCGTTGACGGCCACGCGTGTCGGAATGTCGCTGCGGTAGAGCGATTCGTACATCGCAACGCGCATGATCGCCGAGGCGACGAGCGGGATGCGGTCGAAGCTCCAGCCCTTGGCGTACTTGGCGATGTAGCCGTCCAGCTCCGGCGCGTGCTCGGCAACGCCGGAAACGATGGAGCGGATGTATTCCGCCTGCGCGGCGCCGGGGGCCTTTTCGTAGATGTCGTCCTCGTCCTTGAGCGTGTCGAAGTATTCCTTCGTCAGCCGCTCGTCGAGAAGCTCCTCCACCGTCTTATCCGTAAAGCTCAGTTCGTATGCAAGATGCACTGCGATCTCTCGCGCTGTATTGCGAATCATTCTCGTCTGTTCCTTTATCTGTTGATCTTATCTTTCTTTAGTTGAAGCTGATCCCGCCGACATGGACGTTGACCGCATGGACGTTGTAACCCGTCATGCCGCTCACGGCGGCGGACACGCTGTCCTGCACCTTGCGCGCGGTCTCGGGGATGGCGTAGCCATAGCGCACCATCAGGTAGACGTCGACGATGATCTCGCCGTCCTTGACCTCGGCGCGCACGCCGCGCAGGCCCTTTTTGCCCGTGAACTGCTCGGTGATCTGTTCGGTCATATTCTGGCACATGGAGCCAACGCCTTCGATCTCGCCGATAGCGTCGGCGGCGATCGCGGCGACCACGTCTTCTGCGATGTTGATGCTGCCGTTTTCCTCGGCGCGGGTCAGATACTCTCGATTCTCAGCCATTCAGATATCCTCTCCTTGTTTGTGAATGCTCATATCGAAAGTATTTTATCATCTTTTTCCCAAAATTACAACAGCTAATTTACTTCCATGATCTTGATGCTCTCGGCGCTCAGCCCCGTCTCCTGCTTGACGATGTCCGTGATGCGGGCGATGTCCTCGGTCTGGAGCCCCTCTTCTCCCGTCGAGACGACCACGCTCACACCGTCTTCGGACATGAAGACGACACAGTCCTCATAGCCCTTGGCTGTGACCATGTTTTCGATTTGCGCCTCGCTGAGCGTATAGGAAGCGAGCGTTTCGATGCTCTTTGCCGCCTCGCTCGCGGTCTCGGCGTCCACGTCGTCGTTCTCACTCGCCTCCTTCAAGAGCGACAGCGCGCTGTCGCGCGCCTGCTGGCGCGTCAGGCGGGCTGAGGCAAAGTAGTCCTTCCCCTCCGCGTTTGCCGAGACCTCGGCGGCATCGCCGTCCGTGCTCACAAGCTCGGACTGACCCAAGACCTTTGTGGGCTTGTCGACCTTTTCGGCGTACTTTCCATTCAGAAAGATTGCCGCGCAGACAAAGACCAGGATCGTGCCGACCACTGCGTTCCGCTTCCATAATTGCTTCATAGCTGTTTCCTCCCTGCGTTTTGCATAATAAAAATATTGTAGTTTCATGGCGTTCCTTTAACAACGGAGATGCGCTTAGACGAAAGCCCCGTCAGCGCGCTGACGGCCTGCGTCACCTTGAGCTGGACATCCGCGCGGTCTCCGCCCTCGCACACGATGAGCGCGCCGACAAAGCGCGGATAGCGGCTGTGGGTCACGACGACCTCGGCGCTCGTGCCACTGCCGAGCACAACGGTCTCCGTCTTTCGCGTCTGCTCGTCGACCTCCTCCCCTCGGGCTTTGAGCGACGCGGTCTCATCCTGCGCCAGCTCGTAAGCGCCGCCGCCCTCGACCGTCAGCATGAGCGAGAGCTTTCCGACGCCGTCGAGAGACGATAGGATCGTTTCCATCTCGTTTTGCAGCGCCTCGCGGTCGAAATTTTCCGCGGCGGACGGTGTCGCGGAGCCTGAGTCTGCCGCTTTCTCGTTCTGCGGCAGCAGCAACAGCAGCACGCCGAGCAGCGCAGTCAGGAGGACGTATTTGTACTTCTTGATGCCTTGCAGCGCCTTCTGCACGGGCGATGCGTTCACTTCGGTTCGATCCATAGCTGATTCTCCTCTGCAATGCCAAGCTCCTGTACGATGTACGCGCCGAGCGCCGCGCTGTTTTCTCCGTACAGTGTGACGCTGTCCGGAAACGGTACGCCGTCGCGTAAAGCGGTCTGCACTTCGGCGCGCACGCTCAGACCTAAGGAGCTGGCTTTGTCCTCAATATATGCCTGCGTCTGCGCAGCTATGCTATCGCTGAGCGCGCTGTCCTGCTCGGCGTTCAGCGTTTCCTTCAGCGCTTCGACCGCCTCGCGGTAATGACCGCCGTCGAGCTCCGGCAGGTCAAACGTGAGTGAGAGCAGCGGGCGCAGCATCGCAAGCATCAGCACCATCCCGCCGACAAAACGCACGATCTTTTTCATCGCGCCGCCGTCCGTGAGCTGCTGGACGATGCTCACGAGTACCGCGCAGGCTGTCACGCTTAAAAGCCACGAGCGAAGAAACGTCATACCGTCACCACCATCATCATTGCAATCAAAAGCGACACGAGCAGCAAGAACGCCCCGCCCGCCGTCATCGCCAGCATCAGTGAAAACGCGGAGGAGAGCTGCTCTAAAAACTTGCTGAGTGATTGTGACCCCACCATGCCGCTGAAAAACGCCGCGAGCTGATAAAAAAGATACTGCACCGCCATGCGCAGCAGCGGCACAAGGCACAGCGCCAGCACCGAAAATACGCCCAACACACCGAGCGTCCCGCGCAGCGTGAGCGCCGCGGCGGCGACGGCCTCCGTCGCGTCGGACAAGATTCCACCGACGACGGGTACCGCGCCGGAGATGACGGTTTTGCCCACCTTGACCGCGAGCCGGTCGGCAGAACCGGCCAGCAGGTTCGAGACCGACAAAAATGCGGTAAATACGATCAGAATCGCACTCAAGCCCCACGAGAGCAGCTTGCCGATGCCCTTGGAGAGCAGCGACAAGCGGCTCTGTTCCAAAAGCGCGCCCGCGGCCGCCGTGCCGATCATGCAGTAGAGCACCGGCACGAGCACATCGCGCATCAGCGAAAGAAAGATGTCGCTCAGCATCAGTGCGCCGACCTGCCAGACGCTTGCCGAGCCCACACAGCCCCCGCCCGCCATCGCTGCGGCGATCGTCGGCAGCAGGAGCTTTGCCATCACCGAAAGCTCGTCCATCGTCTCGACGCCAAGGCCGATGAGCGCGCTTAAGTCCCCTGCCGAAAGCGCCGCCGCACCCAGCACGCCGAGATAGCCCGCGTACCGCGCGGGCGTCTCCCCCGCACTCTCCGCCGTGCCCTCGATGAGGCCGCACAGGAGCGAGAGCAGCATCAGCGCCATCGCGCCGCGCAGCGAATTTGCCACCGCATCCTGCAGCGCCGAACGGAAGCGCGAGAAAAGGTACTGCCCGCCGCGCAGGAGCAGATCATCCCCCGCCTCGGCGCTGTCGATGAGCTCGCGCGGCACGGTGCCGTCGAGTTCTGACGGCAGTTCGAGCGCCGAGGCGCTCACGCAGAGCAGCAGCGCGGCAAAAAGAAAGCAGGGCAGCCTTTTCATAGAAATCCCTCCACCATCTCGAGCAGGGCTTCCATCAGCGGCAACGCGCAGACAAGCGCGCACAGCGTCCCCGCCGCGGCGAGCAGACTTGACAGCGCGCTCTGTCCCGCATCCGCGCACAGCGCACAGGAAAAGCGCGCCACCAGCGCGATGGCCGTGACTTTGACGACCGGTACGAACAGCGTGAGCGGCAGATCCGTGAGCAACAGCACCCGCTCACAGAAGTCAAAGAGGTCGGAGAGCGCGGGCAGCAGCATCGCGCAGCCGACGAGCACCGCCGCGAGCAGCAGAAGAAGCGAGAGCGCTTCGTCGCTCTTTTTGAGCAGCGCCGTCACGGCGCTCACGCACAGGCTCAGCGCCGCAAGCTTGATGAGCAGCTCCATCCTAAAACCCAAACAGGCTCTTGATGAGATCGAACAGCGAGCTGATCTCCCGCACGAGCAGCATCATCGTCGTGATGAGACCGGCCAAGCTCACGAGCATTGCCTGATCCGGACGGTCCGAGCGCACGAGCAGCTGATTGAGCACGGCGACGACGATGCCCACCGCCGCGATCTTGAACACGAGGTCAATATCCATAGACGTCTTCCTTATGTAAAGTGTTTATCCTTTTCAATAACGTTATAGCAGCAGAATACAGAGCATTGCCCCGCCTCCGAGGCGCAGTGCCGCCGTGATGCGGCCCGTTTCGCGCTCCCTTTGCCGCAGCTCCTCTTCAAGGCGCGAGAGCTCGCTTGCCGCGAGCGTCAGCGCGGCGCAGACGCTTTCCTCATCCCCGCCGAGCGCGTGTCCCAGCGCCGATACAGTCTCCCGCTCCCGCGCGGCGATGGGCAGAGTCTTTGCGGCGTGCTCCCATGCAGAGGCAAGCGGTTCGCCGCGCGCAAGATTGGCGGTCACACCTTCAAAGAAGCCCGCGGCTTCCGGTTCGCAGCTCAAGTGACGCAGCAGCGCGGGCAGCGGCGTCAGCGTCAATCGGACGGCGCTCTCAAGAGCGAGGAACGCGCCCGAAAGCGCGCGGAGCGTCCCTTGCCGCAGTAAAGTACGTAAATGGGAACTCCTTTGCAGCCACAGCGCCGCACCGAGAATCAGCGCGCTGCCCGTCAGTCGGAGCATGGCAGGTCACCCACTTCGTAAGAACGTGCACCGCCGTTCGAGCGGATGACGATGCAGCGGCGAAACACCCTCGCGCGCAGAAGCTCCCGCCAGAGCGGCTTCTGGTGCAGCTCGTCAACGCTCGCGGCGTGGATGCTCGCGAGCAGCCCGACGCCGCAGTTCGCGGCCAGGCACATTGCGCGGATATCCTCCTCCGCCGTGATCTCATCGACCGCGATGACCTGCGGGTTCATGCCGCGCAGCACCATCGGGATGCCGACAGCCTTCGGGCAGAGCGAGAGCACGTCCGTGTGGTTGCCGAGCTCCATCTGCGCTCTTCCCTTGCAGCACACGGCGAGCTCGCAGCGCTCGTCGATGACCGCCACGCGCAGCGCGCGGTGTTCGGCATCCCCGAGCGACAGCACGCGGATGAGGTCACGCAGCAGCGTCGTTTTCCCGCCGCCGGGCGGCGAGAGAATGAGCGTGCTCAAAAACCGCCCGTCAGCGCTGAAGAGCTGCGGCGCAATGTCGCTCCCGAGCCCGATGTGCTCGCACACGATGCGCAGCGCGAGCGACGAAATGTCCTTCAGATTGCTTACCTCGCCGTCGCGCACGACGGCGCTGCCGCACACGCCGAGGCGGAACCCGCCCCGCAACGGCAAAAAGCCCTGCCGCAGTGTTTCGATGCAGGCATAGCGCGAATACTCCGTCACCGCGCCGAGCATCTGTTCGAGGTCTTCCGCCGTCACGAGCGACGCACGCCCGTCCGGCGCGGCATTCAGCTCGCCCTCCAGTGTCAGCACCGTCAGCGGGTGCATCACGCGAAGGCGCAGCTCCTCGACGCGCTCTTTCTGCTTGTCCGGCAGCGACAGGGCGAGACTTTTGAGCCGGTGCGGTAAAAACTCGCACGATTGTTCGTAGCGATAGATCCGTTCCAGACGTTCCACCGTTCCCACTTCCCTTCTTTGGTGTTAGTCCAATCTATGAGGCGGTGGACACGCTTATGCCGGTTTGTCCCGTTTCGGGCAAAAGAAAAAACGGGGAAATTCCCCGTTTTTTCGCGCTTGATTTTTTACTGGTTACCGCAGGGGCACGCGCAGCCGCAGCCACCGTTGGGCATTGCCGCGGGCGGGAAGAAATCGTCCATCGGGAACTCCACCGCATCGAAGACCTTGCACGGGTCCTCGCAGCTGCAGTCGCCGCCGGCAAGCGTGCACTCGTTGGACGGAATGCAGTAGTCGTACACGGGGATGAGAAGCTGCGTGTCGCGCTCTAAGCGCACAGTCGAAAACTGGCCGAGCGAGATGCACACGCGGCGAATCGCGGACTCGTCGAAGATGATTGGCTCGTCGAATGCTGCCAGAATGCCCGCGGGCACGCCGCCGAGCGTACCGCGGTCACAGCCGCAGCGGCAGTTGCAGTTGTCGGCAAAGTGCGCGCACAGCAGCATCGGGTCGACGACCTCGACCACCGCGGTCGGGAGATTCGCCGTCAGGTTCAGCGGCGCATCAATGGCGTTCGCCTCGGGGATGGAAGAGTAGATTTTCGCGCCGCTCTCGCTGCCAAAGAGCACGACGCGCTTATCAAAGGTCGCAAGCCCCTCAATCTCCGTGTAGCGCGTGCTGCCATTGAGCGCCTGTAAGGTGATGCGGTAGAAAAAGTGCATGTCGACGGTGTAGTACCCGCGGTTAAAGTTCACGGGCTCGACGTCGACAAACGTGTAGATGAGCTCGGCGCTGCCGCCGCGCAGCCCCTGCGCCGTGCTCAAGACGCTCTGCGCCGTGGCCGTGGGGTAAAAGCGCAAATCCTCAATGCAATCCTTGTCGCGGCAGGATGAATAGATCTTTTTCGTATGAATACAGACCGCCTCGCGCGCGCCGTTCGCGCCGCCGACGGGGCCTGCTGCTACTTTATCAGCCATAAAGCAAGAATACCTCCTATTTTAAGTACTGGAAAGTCGGGCACGACCGCGCCTTTCTTTCACCCCAGTCTATGCCGCGCGCGAAAATGGGTGTGCCGCGTTCTTGGTGTTTTTGAAAAAGACCTATACAAGCGAAAAAAGGTGTGCTATACTAAATATAGTTTTTGGCCGACCGATACCGACAACTTTTTGTGGTATTGGCAGTCATTTTGTGTTATGATCGCTGTAAATTCACCCGAGGAGGTGCGCTATGGGGCGCGTCGGTTTTATCCAGGACAAACTGGAGATCAAATTTCTCATTCTGTATGTTGCTGCCCGGCTCATCGAGCCGGTCCCGTTCGAGGCCATGCAAGAGCTGACGATGTGCGACGACGGCATCGACTTTTTTGACTTTTCCGAATGCCTGAGCAATTTGGTCGAGTCGCAGCATTTGACGCTTTCGGACGACGGGCTCTACGCCATCACGGAAAAGGGCCTGCACAATGGCGCGATCTGCGAGTCGAGCCTTCCCTACTCTGTGCGCCTGCGCGCCGACAAGAACATCACGATCTTCAACCAGAAGCTCAAGCGCCGCGCGCAGATCCAGTCCGACATCGCGCCGCGCCGCAACGGGACCTACACGGTCACGCTCGCGTTCAACGACGACGAGAGCCAGCCCATCTTGAAGATGGAACTCATGGTTCCCAAGGAGGTCATGGCCAAGGACCTCGCCGAGCGCTTCCAGAAAAATCCCGAGCAGCTCTACACCGGTGTTTTGAACACGCTCTTCTCCGAACCCGACGAGGGAAAATAACGTACATAATGAAAAGAGACAGCCGTTCGGCTGTCTCTTTTTTGCTTCAATCTTCGCTTTTTTCATCCTGCGTCTCATGCAGCAGTTCTTCGACCGGTATGCCGTAGAGCTTTGCGAGCGCGCAGAGATTCGACGTGCTGGGGTCGGACGTGCCGTTCTCCCATTTGCTGACCGCCTGACGGCTAACGCCGAGCGTCTCGGCAACGAATTCCTGCGTCATCTGTTTTTCCGTCCGGTGCGCCTTGAGCGCCTCGCCGAGCGAGCGGCAGACGGCCTTCTTCTCCTCGCGCACGTCTTTTGACTTGATGTACTTTCGCAGCGCCTTGACGAGCAGCACGAAGAGATAGATGATCGCGCCGTAGATCGCAAGCGCGATTGGGAATAAGATTAGAGTGAGTTGCATAGTTGTTCTCCTTTTCGTTTGATGCGCTCATCATAGCGAAAAGCAGCGGTTTCCTCCACCAACTATCGCGCAACTTCGCGTTGCGATGGGCAGATTATCACTTTACCACAACGTTTTCCTTGCCGAAGCGCTCTTCCAAGTCGCACACAAGCGAGGTGTGCAGGTCGCAGGTCGTGCCGATGAGCTTGCCGGTATCAAGCACGCGGATGCGGACGTTGTTCTCTTTTCCCTCGAACATATAGAGGATTTTGCGGAGGATCGCCATCTCCGGCCCGTCAACCGACGGCAGGCGCAGATAGAGCGTCTGCCCCGTCCGCTGCTGCTGCTGCGCCTGCGCAGGCGCAACCGTTCCCGTTGAAAAATTGGCGTTCAGCGGACGGGCAAAGTCACACATGAGCTGCGGTGCCTTTTCATCGCGTACAGAGAGCGTACCCGTGACGTAAATGACCTGCCCCTCCTGCAAATAGCTGCCGTACTGTTCAAGCGCGCGCGTGAAGCAGAGCATTTCGATGGCTCCCGTGCCGTCTTCGAGCGTCACGTAAGCCATGAGGGTATTTTTCTTCGTCATCTTCGTCTTGCTCGCGGTCACAACACCGGCGAGTGAAATTTTTTGCCCGTCGGAGAATGTCGTCGGCCCTGCCTCCTGCGCAAAGTCCTCCATCACGCGGCCGATGGCGGCCGCACCGGACGAGCGGACGAGCGAGCGGTAGGCGTCCATCGGATGGCCGGTGAGGTAAAGCCCTGTCGTGGCCTTTTCCATCGCCATGAGCTCCTGCGGCGTAAACTCGGGAATGTCGGGCAGGACGAGCGCGGCCTGCTGCGCGGTCTCCGCGCCCATGCCGAAAAAGTCGATCTGCCCCTCCACGTTCGTGCGGTTGCCCTCGGCGATGCCGTCCATCACCTTTTCGTAGACAGCGATGAGCTGCGAGCGCTTCGCGCCCGTCGAATCGAACGCGCCTGCGCGGATCAGGTTCTCGACCGCACGCTTATTGATCTCCATGCCGTCCATGCGGCGGCAGAAATCCTGAAAGTCGACGAACGGGCCATTGAGCTCGCGCTCCTGCATCATGCGCAGGATCAGCCCGCGGCCAATATTCTTGATGGCGACGAGACCGAAGCGAATGCCCTCGGGCTCGACCGTGAAGCGGTCGGCGGAATGATTGACGTCCGGCGGCAGGAGCTTGATGCCGCACTCGCGGCACTCATTGAAGTATTCGCCCACCTTGTCGGACGAGTCGAGCACGCTCGAGAGCAGTGCCGCCATGTATTCTTTCGTATAGTGGCACTTGAAGTATGCCGTCTGATACGCGACGACCGCATAGGCCGCGGCGTGCGCCTTGTTGAACGCGTAGTTCGCGAAGGCGTAAATTTCCTCGTAAATTTCCTGCGCGGCCTTCTCGTCGATGCCGTTTGCCACGCAGCCGGAGATATTGCGCGCGGGATCGCCGTGCAGAAACGCCTCGCGCTCGCGCTCGATGTCCTTGACCTTCTTCTTGCTCATCGCGCGGCGCAGCATGTCTGCCTGGCCGAGCGAGTAGCCAGCGAGCTGCTGGAAGATCTGGATGACCTGCTCCTGATACACGATGCAGCCATAGGTGATCGACAGGATCGGCTCAAGCTGCGGAATGAGGTATGTGACCTTTTTCGGGTCGTGTTTGCAGGCAATGAATTTCGGAATGGACTCCATCGGCCCCGGACGGTAGAGCGCGATCAGAGCCGTGATGTCTTCGATGTTCTGCGGCTTTAAGCTGACGCACACGCCCGTCATGCCGCTCGATTCGAGCTGGAAGACGCCCGATGTCCGCCCCGCGGCCAGCATTTCGTAGGTCGCGGCGTCATTTTCAGGAATACCGGCAAGAGTAAAGTTTTTATCCTTTTCACGGATCGTCTTGACTGCGTCATCCAGAATCGTGAGGTTGCGCAGGCCAAGGAAGTCCATTTTGAGCAGGCCGAGCTCTTCGAGCGTCGTCATCACGTACTGGCAGACGATCGTGTCGTCGTTGCGCGCGAGCGGGACATAGTCGACGACAGGCCGCTTCGTGATGACCACGCCGGCGGCGTGCGTCGAGGCGTGGCGCGGCATGCCTTCAAGGGCGCGTGCCGTGTCAATGAGCTTTTTCACCTGCTCGTCGCCCTCGTACTTTTCGCGCAGCTCGCGCGAGATGCGCAGCGCGTCGTCGAGCGTGACGTGCGGCCCTGCGGGAACGAGCTTGGCGATGACGTCGCAGTCGGCATAGCTCATATTGAGTGCGCGTCCCACATCGCGGATAACGCCGCGCGCGGCCATCGTACCGAACGTGACGATCTGGGCGACATGATCGTCGCCGTACTTGCGGCGGACGTAGTCCACAACCTCGCCGCGGCGCGTATCGCCGAAGTCCATATCGATATCGGGCATCGACACGCGCTCGGGGTTCAAAAAGCGCTCGAAGAACAGGCCGTATTTCATCGGCTCAATGTCTGTGATCGACAGGCAGTACGAAACGATACTGCCCGCCGCGCTGCCGCGGCCCGGACCGACGGGGATACCGACGCTCTTGGCGTAGCGCACAAAGTCGGAGACGATCAAAAAGTAGTCGACAAAGCCCATGCGCTCGATCATGTTCTGCTCGTATTCGAGCTGCGCGCGCTGCTTGTCCGTCCCTTCGCCATAGCGCTGGGCGAAGCCGTCGGCGCAGAGCTTTTTGAAGTATGTGAGCGAGGTGTAGCCCTCCGGCACCTTGAATTCCGGCAGGTGATACTTGCCGAACGTAAACTCCAAATTGCAGCGCTCGGCGATCTTGCCGGTGTTCTCGACCGCCTCGGGATAGTCGGGAAACAGCGCCGCCATCTCCTCGGTCGAGCGCAGGTAGAAGCGCTGCGGCTCGTAGCGCATGCGGTTTTCGTCGTCCACGGTCTTGCCCGTCTGGATGCAGAGCAAAACATCGTGCGCGTAGGCATCTTCTTTTCGAAGATAGTGCGCGTCGTTCGTCACGACGAGCGGGAGCCCCGTCTCCTCGTGCAGGCGCAGGATGCCCTTGTTGACGATGGCCTGATCGCGGATGCCGTGGTCCTGCAATTCGAGGTAAAAGTGCTCGGGGCCAAAGATTTCAGACAGTGTCAAGGCATATTCCTTGGCACCATTATAGTCCCCGTTGCGGAGCCTTCTCGGGATCTCACCGGCGAGACACGCCGAGAGCGCGATGAGGCCCTTGGAGTGCTCGCGCAGAAGATCCAGGTCGATGCGCGGCTTGATGTAAAAGCCCTCGACGTGCGCCATTGAGACGAGGTAGGAAAGATTCCGATAGCCCTCCTCATTCTCGCACAGCAGCACGAGATGGCGGGCCTCGCTGTCGAATTCGTGCTGCTTGTCAAAGCGTGTGCGCGGGGCGACGTACACCTCACAGCCGATGATGGGCTTGATGCCCTCGGCCTTGCAGGCGCGGTAAAAGTCGACCGCGCCGTACATCACGCCGTGGTCGGTGATGGCGCAGGCGGTCTGCCCCATCGACTTGACGAGCTTGGGGAGGTCGCGGATACGGCACGCGCCATCGAGCAGGCTGTATTCGGTATGGACATGTAAATGGGCAAACGACATGGCGCGCTCCCTCCTATTCGTTCTCTTCTTTTTTTGCGATCTCCATGAGCTTTCGGATGCGGTGATTCAAACACGACTTCGTCAGCGGCGGGTCAAATGTCGCTGCCAATTCTGAAAGCGTCAGCTCCGGCTGAAGTAACCGCGCGACAGCGACCTCCTGCAATATGACGGGCAGGTCGTTGATCGCACCGGACTCGGTCAAGCGTGTAAAGGCTTCCACCTGTTCACGTGAGGCCAGCACTGCTTTGTCAAGGTTGGCCGCGTCGCAGTTTACGCGCCGGTTCACGGTGTTTCGCATTTCCTTTTCGATTTTGGCCGACATGATCTCAAGCGCGCGCCCCGGCGCGCCGATGAGCGTCAGCAGGTCTTCGATATGGGTGCTGCTCTTAAAATATGTAATGAGGTTATTCTGCCGCATGACATTTTTCGGCTCAAAGCCCATGTCGCGCAGCAGCGCCTCGACCTCGCGCCCCGCCTGCACGTGCGAGGTCGCAAGCTCTAAGTGATACCGCTTTTGCGGGTCGGTCACGCTGCCGCCGGACAAAAACGCCCCGCGCAGGAACGACGCCCGACAGCACTCTTCTTCAAGCAGCGCAAAGTTCAGGTGCAGCGCAAAATGCGCCCGGCGATCGTAGCCGAGCGCGCGCCAGATCGTGTCGAGCTTGTCCTCCTGCGTGATGCGGAAGACGAGCTTGCCGCCGTCCTTCGACTTGTCAGGGAGTTCGTCAAAGCGCAGGGAAAATGCCTTTTGGAAGAGCTTTGGGAGACGCGCGGCGAATTCGTCATTTTCCGTGACGATGCGCACCTCGTTTGCGGTGAATGCGCTGGCGTACAGCAGCACGCCGCAGCCCTCGGCCACGGCGCAGCAGCTCCGGTTGATCGGAACCTTGCAGAGCTCCGCTTTTACGTCATAGGCGAACGACATGCCGCCACCTTCTTTCGTTTCAAAAACTTGCTTCAGCCGCGCGTGATGTCGCGGTGATTTTCAAACGCGGGATAGCCCAGGGCCGTGAGGTAGGACGCGATGCAGCGCGCGACGGACACGCTGCGGTGGTGCCCGCCCGTGCAGCCGACGGCGATGACGAGCGTGCTCTTCCCTTCCTCTGCGTAGAGCGGAAGCAGGAATGAGAGCATTCCCTCGAGTTTGTCGATAAACGTCTTCGTCTGCGGGAACGAGAACACGTAGTCATAGACCTCACTGTCCATGCCAGTCTTGTGCTTGAGCTCTGGCACGTAAAAGGGATTGGGCAGGAAGCGCACGTCGAATACCAGGTCGGCTTCCAGCGGGATGCCGTATTTGAAGCCGAATGAGACGACGTTCACGCTCAGCTTGCCGCGCGCGCTCTTGTCGCCAAAGAGACCGTAGAGCTCATTTCTGAGCTTGGCTGCGGGCATGAGCGTCGTGTCGATGACAAAGTCGGCGTGCTCGCGCAGCGGGCGTAGAAGCTCCTGCTCACGGTGCATCGCCTGCTCGATGGTCATGCCGTCAGACATCAGCGGATGGCGGCGGCGCGTCTCCTTGTAGCGCTTGATGATGGTCTCAAGGTCCGCCGTGACGAACAGCAGCCGGCAGATATCGCCGCCCTGCTTGAGGCGCTCCATCGCATCTAAAATCCCCTGAAAGTTGCCGTTGCCCGAGCGGATGTCGCTCACGAGCGCGACGCGGTCATAGCGGCCGTCGCTCTGCGCGCAGAATTCGGCAAATTTCAAAATGATGTCCGCCGGTACGTTGTCCACCGTATAGTAGCCCATGTCCTCCAGATAGGTGGCGGCGCTGGACTTGCCCGCGCCGGACAGACCGGATATGATCAGAATTTCCATCGTTGTCTCTCTTTCTATTTACCGGATGATCTTGACCTCCGGCTCCAGCATCACGCCGTACGCGTCGTAAACAGTCTTCTGTACCTTTTCGATGAGGGTGAGCACATCGGCGCAGGTCGCGCCGCCGACGTTCACGACGAAGCCCGCGTGCTTGCTTGATACCTCTGCCCCGCCGACGCGGCAGCCTTTGAGGCCGCAGCCCTCGATCAGCGGGCCCGCGTAGTAACCGGTCGGGCGCTTGAACGTGCTGCCCGCGCTCGGCAGCTCGAGCGGCTGGCTTGCCTTGCGCCGCGCCATCAGATCGTCCATCTTTGCCTTGATGGCGTCCGGATCACCCGATTCGAGCTTGACCTTCGCGCCGAGGACGATGCCCTCGCCCGCGGAAAACACGCTGTGGCGATAAGAAAAATCCAGCTCCGCAGGTGTTAAAACCTTCACGCCGTCGGGATACAGCGCCGTCACTTCGGTGACAACATCCTTGAGCTCGCCGCCGTAGGCGCCTGCGTTCATCACGACGCCGCCGCCGAGCGTGCCGGGGATGCCGTGGGCAAATTCCAGGCCCGTCAGGCCGTTTTTCCATGCGAACAGCGCGAGCTTCGATAGCGACACGCCTGCGTCCGCTGCGATCTCGCCCTCGTCCGTCAGCTCAATATGAGAAAGCTCGGCGGACGTGTCGATGACCACAGTGTCAAGGCCCTTGTCGGCGACGAGCAGGTTCGTGCCGTTGCCGATCAGCAGCGGCTTGACGCCTGCGTCCTGCAAAAAGCCCATCAGCACAACGAGCTGCTCGCGCGTTTTCGGAAAGGCCATGCGTTTGGCCGGCCCCCCGATGCGGAACGACGTATGCTTTGCCATCGGCTCATCTGCGGCCCATTTGAGGTCGGGCAGATAGTCATGGATCTGGCGGTCGAGTGCGGTTTCCCAAGACATAGATGCTCCTCCGTTCACGGATTCTGGTTTTTCAGCTCATTTTCGCGGGTCACGCGGTCAATGTGGCCGTCGATCTGCGCGGCGAATTCGCGCGCGGAGTTGAAGCCGTGCTTCTTCTGGCGGTTGTTCATCGCTGCCAGCTCCACGATCGCGGCGAGGTTACGGCCCGCACTGACGGGAATGGTGATCTGCGGCACGGGCACATCAAGGATGGTCGTGTCGTTTTCGTCGAGACCCAGACGGTCATAGAATTTGTCATCCTCCCACTTTTCAAACTGGATGACAAGGTCGATCTGCGTCGAATCCTGCACTGCGCCCACGCCGAAAAGTTTTTCCACGTCGATGACGCCAACGCCGCGCACCTCAAGGTAGTTGCGGATGAGCTCAGGCGCCGTGCCCGAGAGCGTTGAGCCGATGCGCGTGATCTCGACCGCGTCGTCGGCGACGAGGCGGTGGCCGCGCTTGATGAGCTCGATGGCCGTCTCACTCTTGCCGATGCCGCTGTCGCCGAAGATCAGCACGCCCTCGCCGTACACGTCGACGAGCACGCCGTGGCGTGTGATGACGGGCGCGAGCGCGTGATTCAGGTAGTCGATGGTCATGGCGGTGAACTCGACGGACGTGTACTTCGTGCGAAGCAGCGTGCGGCCGTGCTTCTGTGCCATCTCAAGGCACTCGGGGAAAACATCTAAATTGCGCGAGATGACCAGTGCCGGGATCTCGTAGCAGAACAGGTCCTCGAAGCGCTTGCGCCGCTCCTCGGCCGAGTAGCCGCGCAGGAACGTCACCTCGCTCTTGCCGATGATCTGCAATCTTCTCGGGTCAAAATAATCGAAAAAGCCGATGAACTGGAGGCCGGGGCGGTTGACGTCCGTGATGGTCAAGATCTCGGTGTCGTAATCCGTGCCCTTGTTGATGACCTCCATCTGAAATTTTTCTACGATGTCCTTTACGCGGACGGAGCGATTGGTATTCATAGTTCCCTCCATGCGGGCCTTGGCCCGCGTGATAAAATACACTTTAATTATAATCGCTGCCCCCCTTTTTTACAAGCGAAAACGCCCTGCCGCGCCACGCTTTTTTCGCATTTGCGCCGCGAGCGAAAAAATTACAGATTTTTTCATCTTTTTTGAAAATAGTACTTGCATTTTGTGATGCAATCTGTTATAGTATCAACTGCTTGTGAAAGACCAAGCCTTGATTTGACTACAGCAAGGAGGTGCAACGGATGGCAAAGTGCGAGTTTTGCGACAAGGGTGTTGCGTTCGGTATCAGAGTTTCCCACTCTCACCGTCGTTCCAATCGTCCCTGGAAGCCCAACGTCAAGCGCGTGAAGGCTATCGTCAATGGTACGCCCCGCCATGTCTATGTTTGTACCCGCTGTCTGCGTTCCGGTAAGGTTACCCGCGCGATCTAAGCGACAAACAAAAATGGAAGCACTGCGAAAGCAGTGCTTCTTTTTTTGCCCAGATAACCGCTAAAATACTTGTGTTCCTATCTCTCTTTCAATATAATGAATCATATGGTAGGGATTTACCGAACCGGAAGCTATGGGGGGTGTTATTTTGATAAAAATATTTGTCCAATACCTGCTCACGCCAATTCCCTTTCTCCTAACTTTTGTTACACCAATTCTATTCTTCCTCATCAGCCGCAAATATGTCTGGCTCAGCATCCCGTTGACCGTGCTTGTCGAATTGCTCGTCAATTGGAGAAATTTTACCTATTATGAATCGCGCGGCCTGATGATCTTGGTAACTCTGTTTCAGCTCGCTATAATGGCGGTCGTCATCATCCTGTTGAGATCAGCTTTTACGAAAAAGAAAACATAGCCTTTTGTAAAAAGCCTCACAGAGTTTTTACCTGCAAGGGATACTCGGCATCCATAAAGCAGCAAAGCTGTTAACGGCAGCCCAATCGCGCCGCTGCGGTGCAAAGCCAAATTGTCTGCTATCAGCGGACAACCAGAGTACAGAACGCAGAGAATCCTTTTCGAAAAAAGCCGCCCATCGGGCGGCTTTTCCTTATTGATGCGCATCACAGCGGTTTGCTGTACATTTCCTCGACCGCGCCCAGGGCGGGACGCCTCCTTCCACTCGGCTCAAAGCCGAACGATTTATAGAATTGAATCGCCCGTGTATTGTTCTCGAACACCCAGAGCACGAGCTTTTCATATCCTGCTTTTTTGACATCTGCAAGCACACGTTCCATCATTGCTCGACCGTATCCCTTGCGCCAGTTTTCCTGAAGGGAATGAAGGCAGATCAACTCAGCATAGCCCGCCATGTTTGCGTCCCGTGCAACGCTCCACCAAGCGATGCAGTGCGGCTTGCCATCCAATTCCATAAGGTAACCGTTCCCGAACCCTTCATCCAAAATCCGACGATACATTGCGGCAGTCGATTCCAGCGCGGTACATTCTGCAAGGATATCTGCGGGAACGATCTCCCGGAATGCTGCCTTCCAGCTTTCCGTCTGCACATAGGCAAGACTATCTTCGTCGCCAGGCCGCACATTTCTGATTTGCTCCATCGTTATCCCCTAAAAACGTAATCTGCTTTTTACTTTTGACCCAGTATAGCAGGAACGTGGATGGTGTGCAAGCATTTGAATAAAAAGGAGCACTGCTGAATCAGTGCTCCCATAAATCCATCGCCATGTACTTTTTCGTTTCTTTGAAAGAGAGCTTTTCGTAAAGACGTAGGGCAGTTTCATTGCGTGATAGAACCTTGAGCTCGACGCGGCAAGCCCCGCTTTCTGCGGCAAAGGCTTTGAATGCAGAAATGAGCTGTGCGGCACAGCCTTTCCGGCGGTATGCCTCCTCAACGTATAGTGCATCGAGAATCGCGATTGGCTTTACAAACATGCCGGGAATTTCGTAGAGAAAACCGTATAAGAAGGCGATGATCTCTCCTTCGTCTTCGATCAGCAGGAGCTTGTGGCCCTCCAAGCCAATCCGGTCGAGATAATTATCGGTGACGACATACGAACCATTCAAATTAGAATCGTACTGCGCCTCATCATGGATGAGCTTTGTCAGTAGCTCGTCTAAACGAGCCGCATCCGCAGGGGTGGCATCTCTTAACTTCATACGTTGTTGCTCCTTCCTTTATTTTTCCGCGCGGAACTGCACCATCTTCTCGTTGAGCTTCTTATAGATATGCTCGCGGAACCAGGGCTCGCTGCTGGCTTCCACCGCGCCCTCGGGCGTGAACCATTTTACGCCGCTGTTCTCGTCGGGCTTGACCGTGAGCACGTTCGTGTCGTCCGCGATGAGAAGATACGTGACGTTCAGATGCAGGTGCGAGGAGACATACTTCCCGCGCTTCATGTGGCCGTCGACAGTCAGCACCTCGAGCGAGAAAATGTCCTTGCTCGCGGGACGGACGTTTTTCACGCCGCTCTCCTCGCGGACCTCCTTGAGCGCGACGGCGAGCAGGTTCTCTTCCCCATCGGCGTGCCCGCCGAGCCACGACCACGAATTGTAGATGTTGTGATACGCCATCAGCACGCGGTCGAAGCGCTCGTTCACCACCCAGGCCGACGCCGTCATGTGCGCCAGTGCATTTTCCCGCGTAAACACATCCTTAAACGCGCGCAGACAGTCGAGAATCAATCCCCTATCCCGCTCCTCCTGCTCATTGTAAGGCTGGTAATTCTCAATTTGCGTCAAAATATCCATCGTTACCCTCAATATATTTTCGCGCCCGCAGGCGCAAAAGCCTCGCAGAGTTTGCGCCGCGCACGGCGCAAATAAATTTAAATCGTAATTTGTCACGACATGCGCGTGACAAATTACTCTTCTCGCTCCGCGCGTGTCGCAGCCGCCCTGCGGGCGGCAAGGCACGAAGCGG
>JBBNGO010000015.1:0-60353 GCA_040095065.1 Hominicoprocola fusiformis | reverse complement strand
AAAGGGGGCCATTCTCTCACGTGAGAGAATGGCCCCCTTTATTCACGCAGCCCTTGGGCTGCAATATTCTTCCCTTAAAAGGGAAATTTTCCAAAAATCAAATGAGATTCTTTTCAGAATCAGCATCAAACAAATGCACCAGTTTGGCATCAAACCCAAACTTCACCGCCGTATGCCGCGCATACGCCATCGGATCAATATTCGCGGTGGGAATGACTGCCACAACATCCTGCCCATTCGCGGCAAGGTGCAGATGCAGCTCGCTGCCCATCAGCTCGCTGACGTCGACCTCGGCAGGGATGCCGCTCTCGCCGAGCGCGATATGCACGGGGCGCACGCCCGCGGTGACACTGCGGCTCTCGACGCCTGCGGCGGCGAGCTTTGCGCTCTGCTCCGCGGTGAGCGTGACAGTCTCGCCCATGACGGTGAGCGTATAGCCGCCGGCAGTCTTTGTGAGCTGGCAGTTTTCAAAGAAATTCATCTGCGGCGAGCCGATGAAGCCTGCGACGAACAGGTTCGCCGGATGATTGAAGACCTCCTGCGGCGTGCCGATCTGCTGGATGTAGCCGTCGCGCATGATGACGATGCGGTCGCCGAGGGTCATGGCTTCGACCTGATCGTGCGTGACGTAGATGAACGTGGTGTCGATCTTCTCGCGCAGCTTGATGATCTCCGCGCGCATCTGGTTGCGCAGCTTTGCGTCGAGGTTCGAGAGCGGCTCGTCCATCAGCAGCACCTTGGGGCTTCTGACGATGGCGCGGCCGATGGCCACGCGCTGGCGCTGGCCGCCGGAGAGCGCCTTGGGCTTGCGGTCGAGGAATTGGGTGATATCAAGGATCTCTGCCGCCTCGCGCACGCGGCGGTCGATCTCGTCGTTGGGCATTTTCTTGAGATGCGTCTTGCCGTCCGCGTCTGTTTCCGCAATCTTTTTGAGCTTGAGCGGGAAGGCGATGTTTTCATAGACGGTCATGTGCGGATAGAGCGCATAGTTCTGGAAGACCATCGCGATGTCGCGGTCCTTGGGCGCGACGTCGTTCATCTGCTTGCCGTCGATGAAGAGCTCGCCGCCGCTGATCTCCTCGAGACCGGCGATCATGCGCAGCGTGGTCGACTTGCCGCAGCCGCTCGGGCCGACGAGCACGATGAACTCCTTGTCGGCCACGTCGATATTGAAGTCCTGCACGGCGACAACGCCTTCGTCAGTGATCTCCAGATTGTTCTTCTTTTCGACGGCCTCGTCCTTCTTCTTTTTCTTCTTGCTTTCGGTGTTGGGGTAGACCTTTCGGACATTTTTCAGAATGACCTCTGCCATAATCGTGAACCGCAGTCCTGCCGCCTCCGCGATACAGGACCTCGCAGCCGCCTGAGCGCGCCGCTTTACGGCAGGTCTCCACACTGCCGCACCGCCGGTTCGGCGGAAAACGTTCCTCCTTTTGTATTTCCCGCGAGCGGTACGTAAAAGGTGGAGTAGCGCAGGCGGGAGGGAATGGAAGTGAGCAAAATTGCCCAAATTCAGTATACGGCAAAGCGCGGCTTTCCACAATGGAAAACCGCGCTTTCATGCTGTATTTTGGTAAGATGAATAACAAAAAGTACCGAAATTTATGCCTTTTTACCACGGCGGTGGCGATAGACGACCGCCAGCCGGTCGATGAGCAGATCGTAGACGAAAAAGAGCAGCAGCCCCATCGCCGCCGTCGCCCACAGCAGCCAAGTCGCGCTCTCGGAAAACTCCTGCACCACGGCGGGGAGTTTAAAGACAAAGATGATGAGCGCGTATATGACGCCCATGCTCACGGCGCAGAGACCGAGCTTCGCCAGAAGCCGCAGCGCTTTGGGCGAGATCGCGTCAAGATTCGGCTTCACGAGGGGATAATAGCCGAGAAAGCAGAACACAAGCGCTGCTTCCTTGTCCGCGCAGAGAAGAAGTCCCAAGACCGCCGCCGCGGCAAAGCAGCTCCATGCGTAGCTTTTGCGGCATTCCTCGCGCGCGGGCAAAAGCGTAGCCGATGCGAGGATCGGCCAGGCGTAGGTCGAGAGCGGAATGACGCCGCTGAGCCAGAGGAAGGCGACCGCGAGCGCGCACAGTACGCCGCACAGCGCCAGTTCATGTGTTTTCTTTGCCAAAATTTACTTCACATCGCTTTTACAGATATTCCGGCTCCATCGCGTCGTGGAGCACGGTGGTGATCGCGTCGGAAAAGACGCTGTCGGAGTGCGCGTGCAGGGCGTTGAGCGTTTCCGCCACGGCGGCGACCTTCACCTTGCCAGTGGAGTACACGTCCTGATCGAAGATGAAGCGCACTTCCTTTTCTTGTACCTGCTGAACCTGATTGCCGCTGCGGATGTTGCGCTGGACAAAGCCTGGGCCCGCGTGCAGCTTGAGCGCCGCGAGCGCATCGAGCTTGCGCTCGACGTCGACCGAGCACTTGGCGACGCTTGCCTCGTCCACGTCGTCCTCGTCGAGAATGCCGAGGTACGGCGGCTGGAGCAGATCGTTCCAGCGGCGGCCCGTGAGGCCAAGCTGCTCGCGCGAAATGGCGTTCACAAAGCGAAGCCCCACGCGGTCAAAGCAGTTGGGACGGTAAATCTTGATAAACTGGCCGAGCGGCTCGTCGAGACGGGCGGCAAAGTCCTCCCAGTGCGTGTAGCGCATGGTGGAAAGGGCGATAAAGTCCTTCGTGAGGCTCAGCTTGTAGCCGCCGTCCTCGGAAATGAACGTGTGGTTGTTGACCGTCCGCGCGGGCGCGCCGTTCACGCCGGGGAGCTTTTCCACCTGGCACTGGTAGCGCGGGAATGCCGCGCGCACGGTCTCCTGAAAGTCGGCGGGCTCGCGCGTGTCGATCGAGAGGATCGTGGGGAAGCGCAGCTGGCAGATGACTTCGATGAGCTGAGATTTGCCGTAGGCGTAGCGGCGGTTATCGGAAGAGATCATAACGTAAATACCTCCGTCATGTTGCAATTTTGATTATAAATTATAGAGGAAAGAAAAACGATTGTCAAATCAGCGTTCGTGCGCGAAGAAGCGCTGATAAAACTTACCAGCAGAAAAACTGCATATCCGATTTTTTATGAGTCAAACTACCCTTGCGATACCCAAACCGCAAAACTCTTTCAAACAGGTGAAACCAAAAACAATTGTAGGAAAAGGAGAAAATCATTATGTCCAGCAAGAACAGCAACAAGCTCAACATCCCCGAGGCCAAGGCCGCTATGAACAAGTTCAAGATGGAAGCCGCCAGCGAGGTCGGCGTCAACCTCAAGCAGGGCTACAACGGCGATCTGACCTCCCGCGAGGCCGGCTCCGTCGGCGGCCAGATGGTTAAAAAGATGATCGAGAGCTACGAGAAGAACCTGTAAAAAAGGCTCTTTCACAAAGCGCAGACAAAGGGCGCGGCCAACAGGCCGTGCCCTTTTTGCTGCGATGGACGAAATGACAGAAGATATTCTGCAAAGCCTTCCGGCACGCTCGCTCCGCGCGGGAAAACGCTGCTTTCCCGCGCGGAGGAGACAAAAGGGCAGGGGACTTGCCGCCCTTGGTGCTCATTTTGCGCAATTTATTTGCAAAAATACCTTATTGCATTTTCTGTTGATTTGATATAAAATTTCAATAACTGTGCATGTATTACTTCAAACAGAAACATACGCGCGCGGGAAAGCGGCGAACCGCGGCGGGCGGCCTGCCGGAATACGCAGGGAGGTGTCCGTATGCGCGCCATCGAGCACTTTAAAACCATCACGCATCATCGCCATCTGGTGCGGCAATACTGTTTTCGCCTCGGCCTGTACTATCAGGGGTTAACGCATGACCTGAGCAAATACAGTCCCTCGGAATTCTGGCGCGGCGTCAAGTATTATCAGGGCTACCGAAGCCCGAACGACGCTGAGCGGCGCGAAAACGGCGTGAGCCTTGCGTGGCTCCACCACAAGGGGTGCAACCGCCACCACTTTGAATACTGGATCGACTACTGTATTGCCGACGACGGTAAGGTCTACATGGGCGGGTGCAAAATGCCGCTCAAATATGTAGCCGAAATGTTCTGCGACCGCATTGCCGCCTGCAAGGTCTATCAGGGTGACAAATATACCGACGCCTCGGCCTACGACTACTACGAAAAGTCGCGCGGCCATATCCTCATCCATCCCGAGACCGGCGAGCTCATCGGCAAGATGCTGCTCGTACTCAAGGAGCAGGGCGAGGACGCGGCGTTCGACTATGTGCGCGCTCTTCTGCGCGAGGAAAAGCAATGTCCGACAAAATGAGAAAACTGTCAGAAGATCGCTTGCAATCCTGCATATTTCAGAGTAAACTATTTTCATTATAGAATTTTAACAGAGGACGGACAAGAACCAATGACTCATCCCTACAAGACGCGCGAGGGCGGCGCGACGGTAACGATCTTTGTACCCTATGATTGCCGGAACCACTGCCCGTTTTGCGTGAACAAGCAGGAATACGCCCATGCTGAGGGCTTCAGCGTGGAGGCGATCCTCAAGAGCATCGCCGTGATGGACGAGATCACGCCGCGCTGCGATTTTGTTTTCACCGGCGGCGAGCCGTTTGCCAACTTAAAAGCGCTCCAGCGCATGCTCGACGCCATCCCCACGACCCACAAGGTCTATATCAACACGACTTTCCCCGTGCAGCCCGGGTGCAGCGCGGAGGAAATGATCGCCTTCACCGAGCGCAATCGCGACAAGATCACCTGCATCAACATCTCGCGCCACCTGACGAAGTATGTCGAGGAGTCGCCCGACGAGGTCGTCGCCCGCATCGCAACGCCCAAGCGCGTGAACTGCGTGCTGTACATGGACTATCCCGCCGACGAGCTTGTGGACTACGCAGAGCGCTGGCGCAAGTACAACATCCCCGTGCAGTTCCGCTACGACTACACCGAGACGACGCCCGAGAACCTCTATCAGGAGGAGGGCGACAAGATTTTGGCAGACCTTAAAAAGCGCTTCACCTACAAGGGCCTTGACGGTTGCCGCATGCGCAACGGCTACCACTTCGACTACAAGGGCCTGCACATGACCTACCATAAGACGCTGCCCTATTCCACCATCGTGGAGACGGGTGACGACGGCGTGACCTATGATATCCTCTATGATATCCTCATCAAGCAGACCGGTGAGATCCACTCCGACTGGACGGGTGTGAAGCTCGACGTGGACGCGTACCGCAAGGTGGTCTACGAGCCCTATGATCTGCGCGTGCGCGAGGGCACGATCGACTTTTGAGAAAGGCGGCAATGCTATGAGCTATCAGGCGGCAGTCATCACCGTGAGCGACCGCGCGTCCGCGGGCGTGTACGAGGACAAGAGCGGCCCTGCTGTGGCCGCGATGCTGAAGGAGGCTGGCTACGAGGTCGTGTACACGTCCATCGTGCCGGACGAACAGGAGAAGATCAGCGAAGAGCTCATCTTCTGCGTGGATGAAAAGCACTGCGACCTTGTCATCACGAGCGGCGGCACGGGCTTATCTCCCCGTGACGTGACGCCCGAGGCGACGCGCGCCGTGCTCGAGCGCGAAATTCCCGCGATCCCGCAGGCGATGATCTATTACAGCTTGCAGATCACGCCGCGCGCGATGCTTTCCCGCGCCGTGGCCGGCACGAGAAGAAACAGCCTCATCCTGAATCTCCCCGGCTCGGAAAAGGCTGCGCGCGAAAACCTGAGCGCCGTGCTCGGCGCGCTTGACCATGCCCTCAAGATGATCGCCGGCGGCGGGCATTGAGTAAAAAGTATAAAAAAAGCTCCCACGTATGAAACGCGGGAACTTTTTTTATACCTTTTGCAGGGGGATCATGATTTCAGTGACGAACTTTTCCGTGTCGGTCGTGAAGCCGTAGTCGATGACTGTAATCTCGCGCGAAAATCCGGCGGCGGTGTAGCCTTCCTCGCGGATGAACTGCATCAAGCGACGGTACTGCGCGGGCGACTCGGCGTGGTGTCCGCGGAAGCGCACGCATGCGCAGAGCGAAGCGGGCAGATCAATGACGTCGCCCGCAAAGCGGTCGGCCTCGTCAAGCACGAGGAATTCGCCGTCATACTGCCCGAAGCTGCCCTCGTTCAAGTGCTCCTGCGATACGCTGAAGCCGACCTTGCCGAGGAAGACCAGCGCTTCGGCCTGCGCGGCGGCAAGACGGCTCGTGGAGAGCTCGAGCGCGGAGTAGTCCGGCGCGGTCAGCACCGTGTCGATCCAGAAAAGGCGAAGCGCGGGCGAATGGATGAGCGTGATCTCGCCGAGCGGCGCATGCCGCACATCTTGGAGCTGGCTAAGGCGCGCGTCGAGCTTGCGCTCGATGCGCTTGAGCTCCTTTTGCTTCTGTACAACGGCGGCCTTCTGCGCGCGCAGCTTTTCTTCGATCGTCTCCACGTCGCGGTTTTGCAGAAAATCAGCGATCTCGGTGAGTGGCATGTCCATCGCGCGCAGATACCGGATGGTGTTGAGCGGCTCAAACTGGCGGACGCTGTAGTAGCGGTAGTTCGTCGACGGATCGACATATTCCGGCGTGACAAGGCCGAGCGCCTCGTAGTGGCGCAGGCTGCTCACGCTGAGATGGAAAATTTTTGCCATTTCGCCGATGGAGAAAAGCTGGGGAAGAGCCATTTATGATGCCTCCTGCGCACATTTTTCCCGCCGCGTGAGGATGGTGTAGGCGATCACGCAGACGAGGATGGAGAAAAGCGACCCCGCGGCGTTGGCAAGGCCCATGGGCAGCAACGTCTGCGGGAAGTATTTGGACGCAAGGTACGCCCCCGGCACGCGCACGAGCAGGATCGAGAGCGAATTGTGCAGAAACGAGATGCCTGACTTGCCGCAGGCGCAGAAATAGCCGCTGAAGCTGAACTGCACGCCGGCAAAGAAGCTGTCCCAGATGTAGCCGCGCAGATATTGCCCGCCCGCGGCGGCGACGGCGGCATCAGGCGTGAAGAGGCCGACGAGCGGCTCGGCGATAAACTGGATGAGGATGACGACCGCGATGCCGAACGAGCAGGCGATCATCGCGGCGTAGCGCAGCGTGAGACGCACGCGCTCGGGCTTGCCCGCGCCGATATTCTGCGCGCCGAGCGCCGAGACGGTCGAGAGCATCGACGACGGGATGAGGAAGAGGAAGCTGATGATCTTTTCGACGATGCCGACGGCGGCCGCGTCCGTCAGGCCGCGGCGGTTGGCGATGATCGTGATGATGACAAACGAGACCTGAATAAAGCCGTCCTGCAGAGCGACGGGCACGCCAATCTGAAGGAGCTTACCCATGACGGCGCGCTGCGGGCGAAAGTCCGCGCGGCGGACGGAGATGAGCCTGCGCTTCAAGATGACCGCGAGCGAGACGAGGACGCTCACCGCCTGCGAGAGCGTGGTGCCGAGCGCCGCGCCCGCGGGGCCGAGGTGCAGCGTGCCCATGAAGTAGTAGTCGAGCGCGATGTTGACGACGCAGGCGACGGCGATGAAGTACATGGGGCTCTTGCTGTCACCAAGGCCGCGGAAGATCGAGGCGATGATGTTGTACGCCGTGATGAACGGAATACCGATAAAGCAGACCGTGAGATAGGCGAGCGTGCCCTGCACGGCCTCCTCCGGTGTGGACATGATGGAGACGATACCCCCGCGCAGCGCGAGCAGCAGTGCCGTCAGCGCAAGAGACAGCAGCATGAAGAGCGTGACCGTGTTGCCGATGGCAGAGGCGGTGCGCTTTTTGTCGCCGCCGCCGGTGGCCTGCGCGATGCTGACCGTCGCGCCCATCGCAAGGCCGACGAGCATGACTGTGAGCATGTGCATCACCTGCGAGCCGATGGAGACGGCGGTCGTGCTGGCGACGCCCTCGAACTGGCCGATGATGAAGAGGTCGGCCATGCCGTAGAGCGTCTGCAAGAAGTAAGAGAGCAGATACGGCAGCGAAAAGGACACAACGTTGCGAAAGACGCTGCCGGTGGTGAGATCGTTTTGCATCGGAAAGGACTCCTTATCAGTATAGCATGGAGTCATCATAAACTCTATAACAATTATAGAGTCAAGCGTAGATTTTCCCGCGCGGGAAAAAGCCTCACTTTCCCGGATAGCCCAGTGCGGCGGAAAGCATCTGCCCCGCGGCGACGACCGCGCGCTCGGCGTGCGCGAACTCGTCCGAGTGCACGGAGCGGAACATCCCCAGTACGCTGACGACGTACTTGAGCGCGCCGCCGCCGGTGAACACCGGCGCGGAGATGGAGCGAAGACCGATCTTATACTCACCGTTTTCCACGGCGAAGCCCGCTTCGCGGCAAGCGGGGAGCGATGCGAGCAAAGCACCCGCGTCCGTTTCTGTGTGCGGGGTGTAGGGCGTGAGCGGCACACGGGCGAGCAGATTTGCCGCCTCGCTCTCGCTCATATAGGCGAGGACGATCTTGCCCTGCGAGGTGCAGTGCAGCGGCAGCCGCGCCCCCGGCGCGGAGACGATGCGAAGGCTGTCGCGCCCCTCGGCCTGATCGAGGGCGACGATGTGCCCGTTTTCATAGGTGGAGAGCATGGCGGAGGCGCCGGTCGCTTCTGCCAGATGCTCAAGGTAAGGCCGCGCGAGGGACGAGATGTTCCAGAACGCGCTGGCGCGGCAGCCGTATTCAAAAAGGCGCAGGCCGAGGGCGTATTTGCCGTCTGCGTGCTGTGTGATGACGTCATAGTCGCGCATGGTGGTCAAAAGGCCGAACACTGTGCTCTTGGGCAGCCCTGCGCGCTCGCTGATGGCGGTGAGCGTCATCGCCTCGCCTGCGTCGCTGAGGAGCTGCAAAAGTTCCATCGCCTTCGCCACGGAGCGGATGGTGTTGCCGTCAGTCATAAATCGGCCCTCCCGGTCAAAAATCGTTGCTTGTATTCTAAAAAATACCGCGGAAAAAGTCAAGATTACGATAATATAAAAATACAGTTCGATATTATCGGACGACTGTGTTGCGTAAGAGCGTGATATTTGCTAAAATATCATGCTGTACCATGGAAGAAAGAGGCGTTTCAGATGCTGGACGGCTTTGCAAGATCAATTACATACCTGCGCATCAGCATCACGGACCGCTGCAATTATCGCTGCCGCTACTGCATGCCGGACGGCGGCATTGAAAAGTGCGCGCATGAGGACATCTGTTCTTTGGAAGAGCTGTGCGACATGGCCGCCGCGGCGGTCAGGTGCGGCGTCAAAAAGATCCGCGTCACCGGTGGCGAGCCGCTCGTGCGCCGCGGTGCGGTGGACTTCTGCCGCATGTTATCAGAAATTCCCGGCGTTGAAGAGCTCTGCGTCACGACGAATGGCAGCCTGCTCAAAGAGGTTGCCCGGCCGCTGCGCGACGCGGGCGTCACGCACCTCAACATCAGCCTCGACACGCTGAACGAGGAGCGCTTTCGCGCCATCACGCGCCTTGGTACGCTGCAGGATACCTTGGACGGTATCGAGGCGGCGGAGCGCGCGGGCTTTGCGAAGATCAAGCTCAACTGCGTGCTGCTCGGCGGCGTCAACGATGACGAGATCGCCGATTTTGTGGACTTAACGCGCGAACACCCGTGGCAGGTGCGCTTCATCGAGCGCATGCCGATGGGCTGCGGAAAGGATTTTGGCACGTATCTTCCCTCGCAGGCGGTTCTGAACCGCTGTCCGGAGTTGGAGGCCGTTTCGCACGACGGCGTGGCCGCATGCTACCGTCTGCCGGACGCAAAGGGGACCGTCGGTCTCATCGCGCCGATGAGCCACGCGTTCTGCGCAGAGTGCAGCCGCATCCGCATCACGGCGGACGGGAAATTAAAGCCGTGCCTGCATTCGGATGCAGAGATCACGCTGCGGGGCTTATCCGGCGAGGAGTTGGAGCAGGCCATCCGCCGCGGCATTCTGATGAAGCCGGAGCGCCACCACATGGACGAGACTGGCGTCACGGAGACGCACCGCGGCATGTTTGCGATCGGAGGCTGAGGATGGAACTGACGCATTTTAACGAACAGGGCCGCGCCCGCATGGTGGATGTGAGCGAAAAGGCGCAGACCTATCGCGTGGCGCGCGCCGCCGCGACGGTCCGCATGGCAAAAGCGACGATGGACAAGATCAAAGAGGGCTCCATCGGCAAGGGCGATGTGCTGGCGGTCGCGCAGGTCGCGGGCATCATGGCCGCGAAGAAAAACAGTGAACTGATCCCGATGTGCCACCCGCTGCTGCTCACGAAGGTGGACATCTCATTTGAAATCGAAGAAACCGCCCTGCACATCTGCAGCGAGGTCCGCTGCCACGGTGAAACGGGCGTTGAAATGGAAGCGCTGACAGCCGTCAGCGTCGCCGCGCTCACGGTGTACGACATGTGCAAGGCCGTGCAGCGCGATATGCGCATCGACGGCATCCACCTTCTCTATAAAGAGGGCGGCAAGAGCGGCGTTTATGAAGCGGAGGAATGAAGAAATGGCACAGGTGACCGCTGTGAACATCAGCGAAAAAAAGGGCGTGCGCAAGCACGAGGTGCCCTATATCGACGTAAAATACCGCCACGGCATTGTGGGCGACGCCCACGCGGGTGACTGGCACCGCCAGATCAGCCTGCTGGCCGACGAGAGCGTGGACACGATGCGCGCTATCTGCCCGCTTGAGCTGGATGCGGGCATCTTTGCCGAGAACATCAACACCCGAGGCATCGAGCTCAAGACGCTCCCCGTCGGCACGCGCCTGCGCGTGGGCGAGACGGAGCTTGAGGTCACGCAGATCGGCAAGCAGTGCCACAACGACTGCGAGATCAAGCGCACGACGGGCAAATGCGTGATGCCGACCGAAGGCATCTTTGCCATTGTGATCAAAGAGGGCCGCATTCAGGCCGGAGACGAGATCGAGGTGCTGAAGAAATGAGACTTATCAAAACCGAGGACGCGGTGGGCCATGTGCTCTGCCACGACATGACGCAGATCATCAAAGACCAGTATAAGGACGCGCGCTTCCGCAAGGGCCATGTCGTGACGGAGGAGGACATCCCCGTGCTGCTCAGCATGGGCAAGGAGCACCTCTACGTCTGGGAGATGACACCCGGCATGGTGCACGAAAACGACGCGGCGGAGCGGCTTCTGGCCCTCTGCGGGCAGGAGAATATGATCCGCAGCGGCGTGAAAGAGGGCAAGATCGAGCTCAAGGCCGCCTGTGACGGCGTGTTTCTGGTCGATTCTGCGCGCCTTGTCGCCGTGAATAGCCAGGACGAGGTGATGATCGCCACGCGCAAGGGCGGCACCGCCGTGCGCGAGGGCGACAAGCTCGCGGGCATGCGCGTCATCCCACTCATCATCAAGGAAGAAAAGCTCCGAAAGGCCGAGCAGGCCGCGGGCGATAAGCCGCTGCTGTCTCTCAAGCCCTATGTGCGCAAGACCGCCTGCATCGTCGCCACCGGCGGTGAGGTCAAAAAGGGCCTCATCAAGGATACGTTCACGCCGGTCGTGATCGACAAGCTCAAGACCTACGGCATCGAAACGCTCGAGGTCGTCTACTCCGGCGACGGGGTGGAGAATGTGCGCGACGCGGTGCTTGCGATGCGCGAAAAGAAGCCTGACATGATCCTCTGTACCGGCGGCATGAGCGTCGACCCCGACGACAACACGCCGGGCGGCATCAAGGCCGCAGGCGCGAATATCATCGCCTACGGCGCGCCGGTCCTGCCGGGCGCGATGTTCCTGCTCGGTTACTTTGACGATGGTGTGCCCGTCATGGGTCTGCCCGGGTGCGTGATGTATGCGGGCGCGACGGTCTTTGATCTGGTGCTGCCGAAGATCGCGGCGGATGTGCCCGTGACGCGCGCGGATCTCGCGGCGCTCGGTGAGGGCGGGCTGTGCCTTGGGTGCAAGCCGTGCCACTATCCGATCTGCCCGTTTGGAAAATAAAACTTCAAAACGATGGCGGAGGCATCGTTTTGAGGGGGGGGTACAGCCTGCTGCGCGCACTCGCTTGCGCTCGCACACTTGCAGGCTGAGAGGTGTTTTTTGCCACGCGCATGGAAATTGGCGAAGCGCCGCCAGCGGCGGATGAAGCGAGCCAATTTCGAGGAAGCGGCACGATTGGCACGCCCAACGGGCGCGGGAATCGTAATGCCGCGACGGTGACCGCGGCAAAAAACGGATCAAGATTATTTGCCGCCGTGCGGACGGCTTGGGCAGCCGTTAGCGGCTTTGCCGCTTTACGGATGCCGCATCCCCCTTGCGGGGAAAAGTCTGCGACGCTGTTTCGCGCCCCAGGGGCGCGGGGTTAGGGGGGCAGGACTGATAGATTTTTGAACCGAATGAGTCGGTGCTGTTTGACAACTTTAACGCTTCGCGCCTGCGGGCGCGAAATGTTGGGGGTGCGTTATCTATTTTGAGGATAGCGGAATGATTTTGTCCAAGTTTCCCGATGGAAATTGAAAATAAATTGCGTGCGGCGTGTTCTTGCGCGTTCCTGTATCGCCGCGCTTTTCAATGAACGCGCGAAAAAGAAAAAATTTGAAAGGAAGTATCCAAACATGAAAAAGCTTTTGTCTCTGCTCCTTGCGCTTGCGCTCGTGTTCTCTCTGGCCGCCTGCGGCAGCAAGACTGACGACACGAACACCGACGACACCCAGGGCGATGCGAACACAGAGAGCGTTGATCTCGTCGTCTTCGCCGCCGCCTCCATGACCGAGACCCTGACGGAGATCGCCGAGATGTACAAGGAGGTCGCGCCCAACGTCAACATCACCTACAACTTCGACTCCTCGGGCAAGCTCCTCACCCAGATCAGCGAGGGCGCTGACTGCGACCTGTTCATCTCCGCCGCTCCCAAGCAGATGAACGCCATGGATGGCAGCCTTATTGACGACAAGGACAAGAACCCCGACGGCCTTGACCTCATCGTGACCGACAGCCGCATCGACCTGCTTGAAAACAAGGTCACGCTCGCCGTTCCCGAGGGCAACCCCAAGGGCATCGAGAGCTTCGACCAGCTCGCTGAACTCCTCAAGAGCGGCGACGTTATGCTCGCCATCGGCAACAGCGACGTGCCCGTCGGCCAGTACACCCAGAAGATTTTTGCCTACTATGGCCTTGATGAGGCGGCGCTCGCCGACTCTCTGACCTACGGCAACAACGTCAAGGAAGTCACCACCCAGGTGAGCGAGGCCAGCGCTGACTGCGGCATCATCTACGCCACCGACGCTTACTCCGCCGGCCTCATGGTCGTCGACAGCGCCACCGCCGAGATGTGCGGCCAGGTCATCTATCCCGCCGCCGTCCTGAAGGGCGAGAAGGAAGAAGCCGCCCAGGCCTTCCTCGACTACCTCCAGACCGCTGACGCCATGGAAGTGTTCGAGAGCGTCGGCTTCTGCCCTGCTAACTAAAATAAAAGCCTAAAAGGCTTTCATTTTAAAGAGCTGCACTACGCTCTGCGCCTTGGCCGCTCACTTCGGTGAGCGGCCTTCGACGCTCGCTGCGTGAGAGGTATTTTTTGCCATGCACATGTCGCGGCAAAAAATTTCAAGATTATTTGCGCCGTGCGCGGCGCAAAGTCTGCGACGCTTTTTGATATCTCTTCCGGAAGAGATATCCCCTTTTGTCCCGTTCCCTGCCGCAGGATGCGGCACAAACTTTCCGCCGCATTTGCGGCGGCGTGGAGATCGCCTGAATCTCCCGGACTCCAGAAAATCGGAGGTCACTTATGGATTGGTATCCCTTATGGAACTCGCTGCGCATTGCGGTGATCTCCACGGTCGTTATTTTCTTTGCCGGCATTTTTGCCGCCTATTATATCGCAAAGCTTCCGCGCCTGGTCAAAGGTGTGCTCGATGTGCTTCTGACGCTGCCGCTCGTGCTGCCGCCGACGGTCGTGGGCTATCTGCTGCTGCGCGTGTTCGGCCCCAAGCGCGTCATCGGCGCGTGGGTGCTCGAAACGTTCGACGTCAAGATGGTCATGACCTGGTGGTCGGCCATCTTTGCCACGGTGGTCGTCATCTTCCCACTGATGTACCGCACGGTGCGCGGCGCGTTCGAGTCTTTTGACGAGACGCTGGCCTATTCTGGACAGACGCTGGGCCTGTCGAATACCTACATTTTCTGGCGGATCCGCATGCCGTACTGCCGTCAGGGCGTGCTGGCCGGCACGGTGCTGGCCTTTGCACGCGCGCTCGGCGAATACGGCGCGACGAGCATGATCGCGGGCTATACGCCCGGCAAGACCGCGACGATCTCCACCACGGTCTATCAGCTCTGGCAGACGAACAACGACGCGCTCGCGATGAAGTGGGTCATCGTCAATATGGCGATTTCCGCCGTCGTGCTGCTGGCGGTCAACATGCTCGAGCGGCGTGACTTCCTCACGGATGCGAGCAGGGCGAGGAGGGTGAGAAAATGAGTTTGTTCGTCGATATTGAAAAAAAGCTTGGTGCGTTCACGCTGCATTCAAAGTTTGAAGCGCCGGATGAGACGATGGCGCTGCTCGGCGCCTCGGGCTGCGGCAAGAGCATGACCCTGAAGTGCATCGCGGGCATCGTGACGCCCGACCGCGGGCGCATCGTGCTCGGCGACCGCGTGCTCTTTGACAGCGAGAAGAAGATCAACCTGCCGCCGCAGCAGCGCAAGGTCGGTTATCTCTTTCAGCAGTACGCGCTGTTCCCGAACATGAGCGTGGAGCAAAATATCCTCTGCGGCATCCGCAGCGGCGACAAGGCGGAAAAGCGCCGCGTGCTGGTGGAGAAGATCCGCATGTTCCGCCTCGAGGGTCTGGAGAAAAAGCATCCTGCGCAGCTCTCCGGCGGCCAGCAGCAGCGCGTGGCGCTCGCGCGCATTTTGTGCTCTGAGCCGGAGGCGATTCTGCTCGACGAGCCGTTCTCCGCGCTGGACAGCTATTTGAAGTGGAACCTTGAGATCGAGCTCGCCGACCTGCTCGCGACGTTCAACGGCCCCATCCTCTGGGTCAGCCACGACCGCGACGAGTGTTACCGCAACTGCCGCAGCGTTTGCGTGATGGAAGACGGACGGACCGGCGAGGTCATGCCGATGGACGAGATGATCCGCCATCCGGGCAGCGTCAGCGCGGCGCGTCTCGCGGGCTGCAAGAACTTCTTCGCCGCCGAGGCGAAAGACGGCAAGGTCTATCTTCCCGAGTGGAACGTGGCGCTGCCGCTTGTTGTCACGGAAAAGCCCTTTACAACGCTCGGCATTCTGGACAATGCCGTTACCCTGAGCGAAAGCGGCGGCATGAGCTGCACCGTCTGCCGCATGATCCCCGGCGTGGAGGAAAATATCCTCCTCCTGCGTCCGGAAGGCAGTGCCGAAGGCGCGCCGATGCTACGCATCGCCGTCGGACACGAAAGTGATCTGCAAGCGGGCGCAGCCGTCCGCGTTGCACTGGATCAGGAAAAATTATTGCTTCTGTAAAAGAAACAGGAGGCGAAACTCGCCTCCTGTTTCTTTTATCATTTTTGGAGATTGCGGATCCAAAATGAAACGAATTTAATTGTCTTGCGTGAACAGTGCCAGCGCGTCCTCCATCACACCGCGCGATGCCCACGCCTTGTACTGACGGCGGTTGGTATTACGGATATAGTCGGCAAGAAGATCGCCGAGCGCATCGGCAGAGGACGTGTCAACACGGCGGCCAATGAGTGCGCGCTCCAGCTCCGGCATGCGGACGGCTTTGGCACCAATCGCACCGATAGCGATGTTGGCCTGCTCCACAAGGCCCTGTGTGCGCCGTAAGACCATTGCGACGCCAAAGCGGGAGATCGACAGCTGCTCGCGCGATCCCAGCTTGTAATAGTGGCTTTCCGCCTCTTTGGGAAAGGCGGGGAGCGTAAAGCCGAGCAGAATATCGAGCGGACGGAGCACCGTTTTTTCAGCGCCGGTGATGAGCTCGCTCACAGGGAGATCAAAGACAGCACCCTCGCGCAGAATGTGCGCAGAGGCGTTCAATGCGATGAGCGG
This sequence comes from Hominicoprocola fusiformis, assembly GCA_040095065.1. GTDB lineage: Bacteria > Bacillota > Clostridia > Oscillospirales > Oscillospiraceae > Hominicoprocola. The sequence continues at coordinate 44,440 of JBBNGO010000015.1, read as the reverse complement.
CGCGGCCAGATCTGCGGCGGGGGAAGCGTTGGCAATATTACCGCCGATGGTCGCGCGGTTGCGGATCTGCGTGGAGCCGACGGAGGCAGCCGCCTCTGCGATCACGCGAAAAGCGCCGCGCAGCAGGTCGGACTGCTCAAGCGCCGCCATTGTGCAGCAGGCACCGATGTGTAGCTGTCCCTGATCGTCGATCGCGATACGCTTTAAATCGGGGATACCGCCGATCCAAAGCAAAGCTGGAAGATCCTCGGCCTTGCGGCGATGGGCGATGATCCAGTCGGTCCCGCCGGATAGGATCTGCGTCTGCGCCGGGAGGGAGGCTTGGAGGGTGATGAACTCATCAAGGCTTCGCGGGTTATAGCTTTTCATACAGCCCCTCCTCAGCGACTTTGTTGATGGCGCGGATGATCTGCTGGTAGCCGGAGCAGCGGCAAAGGTTCCCGGCCAGCGCACGGCAGATCTCATCTCTGCTCGGGTGCGGGTTCTTCATTAAGAGCGCCTTGGCGGAGAGGATCATCCCGGGTGTGCAGAAGCCGCACTGGATCGCGATCTCGTCGATAAAGGCCTTTTGCAGTGCATCCAGTTCACCGCTGGCGGCAAGGCCTTCGATCGTCGTGATGTGACAGCCCTCGAGCTGGATCGCGAGGATCAGGCAGGCGTGCACCGCCTCGTTATCGAGAAGAACGGTGCAGGCACCGCATTCTCCCTCGGAGCAGCCCTCTTTCGTGCCGGTCAGAAGAAGATCCTCCCGCAGAATGTCCAGAAGTCGGCGGTCAGGGGCAGTTTCCAGTTGGATGGGCTTGTTGTTGACAAAAAAGTGGACCGTCATGAAAAGACCTCCTCCTGGTACGATTCGACCCAGCGGCAGATGGCATCCTGATTGAGCGGGATCGTATCAAGGTCTGCGTGCAGGGCTTCGTTCACCGCGCCGACGATCACCGCGGCGGGGGGGACGTGGCAGACTTCACCGATTGACTTGCAGCCGAAGGGCCCGTTCGTCCCGCCATCTTCAATGAATTCGACCCGGACGGACGGCACTTGCGGGGCATTCAGAATGTGATACTTTCCGAGAGAATGGGTGGCGCAGCCGCGCTTGTCGATGGTCATCTGCTCGTTCAGCGCAGCGCCCGCGCCCATCTGAACGGCCCCCTGGATCTGTGCCCGGCAGATCTCGGGGTTGATGGCCCTGCCGATGTCGTGGACGGCGAGATAATCGAGGATCTTGACATTCCCGGTGTACACGTCGACCTCAACGTGGGCGAAGTGCGCGCCGGTCACGCCGGGGTTTGTGGTGTTTTTGAATTGATAGGAGGCGAACACCTCGCGCTGGAGCTGACGGTGGCAGTCCTGCACGATCTGGGCATAGCTCCAGCTGTTTTTTCCATCGGTGAGCGTACCATCCTTTGCCGAAAGAGAAGCGGCGCTGACATCGTAGAGGTCACAGACCGCGTCCTTCAGTTTCTCGATGAGCCCCTGCGCGCAGAGCAGGGCGGTTTGTCCCAGAACGAAAGTCGTGCGGCTGGAAAAGCAACCGGGATCAAAGGGCGTCAATGCCGTGTCACCCTCGCCGAGGAAGATCTGCTCAGGCTGTAAGGACAGCGTCTCTGCGATCATCATGCGGAATGCCTCCACCGTGCCGCAGCCGTGGTCGTGGAGGGTCATGTTGACAAGGACGCCGCCGTCCTCGGCAACGCGCATTTCCGCAGAAGCAAAGTCGATGACGCGGGGATAGTATCCGTTCAGGTGTCCGCCGCAGGCGACGGCGCAGCCGCGGCGGTAACGGCCGCGGGGAGCGTTGAAGGCGGCGTCTTCTGCCCGCCGTTTGTCCCAATGGAACAGAGCGCGCCCTTTTTCGAGGCATTCCTGAATGCGGATGGGGCCGAGGGGTTCGTTGATGCGGATATCGATGTCGCCGGGATGGGCGACATTTTTGAGCCGCAGCTCCAGCGGGTCTATCCCAAGCCTGCGTGCGGCCATGTTGAGGTTGTGCTCGAAAAAGAGCGCGAGCTCGGGGCTGGTCCAGCCTCGAAATGCGCCGGAAACGGGCGTGTTGGTGATGACGGCGCGGCCGGTGTATTTCATGTGCGGATAGTGGTAGCAGCGGAAGAACTTATTCGCCATGGCTCCGCAGTAGTCCTTGGAGTTGCCGAGGTATGCCCCGGCGTCGAGCGTGTTGTCAGCCTGCATGCTCATCAGCTGGCCGTCAGGGGTGTAGAGCCCCTTGACCTGAATATCCATCGGCGCGCGGCAGATGGTGGAGGTGAAGACCTCCTCGCGGGATAGCACGAGCTGCACCGGCCCTTTTCGATAGAGCGCGGCGGCCGCGGCCACCGGCTCGGCGACCCACTCCTGCTTGGCACCGAACGAGCCGCCCATGGTGGATTTGACAACGCGGACGTTTCCGTACGGGAGCGAGAAAATGTCGGCGATCACGGTGCGGACGCCGTGTACGGTCTGGTTGGGGCTGTAAATGGTGAGCTGCTTGCTGGCGGGATCATAGTCCGCTGTGCAGACGTGCGGCTCCATGGTCACATGGTTGACGCGGGAGAGATGCATCTGCGTTTCGACAGAGATAAACTCTCCGGCGGGCAGCTTACCCTCCTCGACGCAGATCTCCTCGCTGGTGTTGCCTTCTTCGTGGATGGTTCCTGCGATGCCGGAAAGGGTCTCCTGTGCGGTGAATGCCGCGGGGTAGACCTCGTAGTCGACCTTTACGCGCCGGGCAGCCTTGCGGGCGCTTTCAAGGGAATCGGCGAGGACGCAGCCGATCCGATCGCCGACAAGGCGGACGCGGCGGTTGAAGACGTATTCCTGATCGGAGGTATTTTGCCCTTTTATGGAGCGGTAGCGGCAATAGGGCTTGCCGTGATCTTCAAGGCAGGTGAGGCTGCCGAGGTAGCCCTCTACCTTTTCCGCTTCCGAAAGATCCATGGAGCGCACATAGCCGTTTGCGACCGTGCTGGTGATCAGCGCGGCATAGACCATGCCCTTGAGGCGCATGTCGCCCGCATAGTTGGCCTGTCCGCGGGCTTTTCCCTCAGCGTCGTGGATCGGACGAGAGGTGCCGATAATGTTCATATCAGCTCACCTCTCTTCGGAGGACGCAAGGAGCGGCAGGCAGTCGCCGCCGCGTTTGAGAATTCCAATTACGCCGTCCGGCTTTTCATCAAGAGCGGCATCAACAGCCGCTTGGAGCGAGGAAAAACCGCGATAGCCCATAGTGCTGATCTCGCCGTCTGTCAGCCCTTGACTGTAAATGAAGATCTGGGCGCGCTCGCGTACGGTGACAGCGCCGATGGCGATGGAGGCGGATACAAGATCACCGGGCTCCTTACTTGACCAGAGATAGCGCAGGCGGGCTTTAGCGTCCTCACTGCTCATCCCGAGCCAGGAGAGAAGATCATCATGGTTGTGGGCGAGACCCTCGAGGCAGGGGGCGGCGAGGATGATGATGCCACCCTTCTTGACGGCGAAGTATCCCGAGATCAGTGCCTTTTCGCACTGCCAGTAGTCGATATCATAGGGATAGGAGCAGCCGATGAGGATATCCGCTTGACAGGGGAGTGGGACGCCGAAGGCTTTTTTCGCGCTTTGTGCGCCGGCGCGGTGCGCCTGCACAAAGTCGCCGGTCACCAGGTCGACAACGCGGTTTTCCGCGTCGAGCACCACATTGATGATAAAGTCGAGCCCCACGCGGCGCGCGACCTGCTCAAGCCCGTCGCGGCACTGGTTTTCCATCTGGCCGAGCGGAAGATAACCCATCAGCGCCGCGGAAATATGCGTGGCAGAGACCGTCTCCTTGCCGCAGCAGCCGGGATCAAGGATCTTGGCGCCGCCGGAGTACCCGGCGTTGGGATGCGGGATGATGTTGCCAAGGCCGATAAGAAGATCAGCCTCCACCGCAGTCCGGTTCACGCTGACCGGGATCTCGATACCGCTGACGGAGACGCTCTCGAGCGTGACGAGGGAGGAAGCATCGCGATAGTCATGCTGACTGATTTTTAAGTGCTCCATGGCAAAAGGACCGAGCTTTTCCCAAAGCTCGTCCTCGGTCATGACGCGGTGTGTGCCGGGGGCGATGAGAATTTCAATTTGGGAGAGCGCACAGCCGTGCGCGCAGAGGTAATCGCACAAGATGGGCAGGATCTCCTTGACCGGCGTGTGACGGGTGTTGTCCTCGACCAGAAGGACGATGTGCTGCTTTGGAGAGAGCATCGAGCACAGCGGCGCACCGGCAGTGGGTGCATCCAGCTTTTGCACGAGGCGCTCTTTCCAATCGTGCATGGGCTCGAGCGCGGGGAGGTCCGCTTCGAAGACCACGCGCTGCTCAGGCAGCTCCAGCGGCAGCAGCGAATGAGAATACGGAATGTGATATGTTTTCAAGTTCATAGCAACCTCTTATAAAAAAAGACGGGAGGACCGGCTTGCAGCCGGCCTCCCGTCGATCCTGCGTCAGGTAAACAGGTGAACAATGCCATCGGTCAGGCCGCTCCAGGCCATCGTAAAGATGGCGGCAATGAGCATGGAGAGCATCAGAGGAACCGCTTTTTTAGCGATCTTCATCAGCGGCTCATGGCTGATCTGGCTTGCGACGAACAGGTTGATGCCATACGGCGGGGTGATAAAACCGATGGCGAGCAGCATCGTCATCACGACGCCGAACTGCACGGTGGAAAGACCGCATTCCAGAACGGTGGGCAGCAGCATGGGGGCGAGGATGATGGTGGCAGAGATGTTATCCATGAAGCAGCCGACGATCAAAAGAAGAATGGTGATGAGGCCGAGGATAACGATGGGACTGTCGGAAACGCTCGTGAGCATCGTGCACAGACGGCTGGGGATCTGCTTGAGGGTCAGAACGCGGCCGAGGGAGGTCGTGATGCCGACCATGAACAGTGTGGAGCCGCTGATGAGCACGGCGTCGATCATGGACTGGACGATGTCCTTCCACTTCAGCTCATGATAGACCAGTGTGCCGACGATGAAGGAGTAGATAACGCCGACGACGGCGGCCTCGGTGGGGGAGCAGATACCGGCATAGATGCTGCCGAGAATGATAACGGGGGAGAGCAGCGCCAGGAAGGACTCCTTGAACGCGACCCAGACTTCACGCGCGGTGGCCTTGGTGGCATTGCCGTGCCAGCCGTGCTTCTTGGCCTGATAATAGCTGACAAGCATCAGCAGAACGCCGATCAGAATGCCGGGGACAACACCGGCGATAAAGAGGTCGCTTACAGAGCAGCCAACGGCGACAGCGTACAGAATAAAGGGAATGCTGGGCGGGATGATGACACCGATCGCACCGGCGCAGGCAGAGAGCGCGGCGGCGAAGGAGGTATCATACTTCTTTTCGGTCATCTCGGGGATCATGAAAGAACCGATCGCCGAAACGGTCGCCGGACCGGAGCCGGAGATTGCCGCAAAGAACATGCAGGCGATTGTCGTCACGTCGGCAAGACCGCCGGTGACATGGCCGACCAGCTTGTTGAAGAGGTTGAGCAGACGGCGGGAGATGCCGCCATACATCATGAAGCTGCCGGCCACAACGAAGAACGGGATGGCAAGAAGCGTAAAAGAGTCAAGGCCGGTGAAGCAGGACTGTGCCAGAAGCACGGGAGAAAGATCGGTCGTGAAGATCATGACCGCGAGCGTGCCGCAGCCAAGGCAGACACCGATGGGCACGCCGAGGATCAGAAGGCCAAAGAGGCAACCAAATAAAATAGCAAAATCCATACTTAAACCTCCTCTTCTCCTTCAACAACGATCGTTCTGGTGTCAGTCGGATCCTTTATGAAGCGAATGATGCGTTTGTAGCCATACTGCAGGAAACGCAGCGAGCCGAGGATCGTGCCTACAGGAAGGGCAAGATAGCAAAGCCATTTCGGGATCATCAGCGCCGGTGTGAGCTGCCCCATCTTGATCACGTTGCCGACGATGCCGATGGACAGATAGCCGATATAGCCAAAGAAGAATGCGCTGACCAGGAAGAAGATCATATCAAGGACGAAACGGCCCTTGGGTTTGACGACGTCAAGCAAAACTTCAAGACGGATGTGGCGGCCTTTGGTGACGGTGTACGGAACGGCCAGCCAGACCTGCCAGATAAAAATGTAACGGGCAAGCTCTTCAGACCAGGCGATGGAAGAGTTGAAGCAGCGGCGCATCACGACTTGATAGAAGATTAGAAGGATCATGACCATAGTTCCAAACACCAGAAGAATTTCTTCCAAGTGCTTGTCGAGCAACATAAAAACCTTTTTCATAATTTCCCCTTATATCGTTCGGTTTTGACGATGAGACGCGTTGCCCGCCTCATCCGGATTTATTTTCGATACCGCCCCCGGCAGAGGGGCGGTATCGTTTTGCGGCCTGCAGTGTGCAAGTAAACTACAGGACTCTCGTTGGCATTGGGTAAAAAGACTTACTCGTACTTGGCAGCGAGATCGAGCATCGTCTGGCCGGCCTCGCCGAATTCCTTGACGAAATCATCGCGGACGGACTGGGTGGCATCCACAAACGCCTGCTTCTGCTCGTCGGTGAGCGTGGTGACGGTGCAGCCGTTGTCGGTCATTTCCTGAATGTCTGTAGCTTCGCTCTCATCAACCAGACGGCGCTGCTCGGCGATCATGTCCTTAACAGCCTCGCGCAGAGCGGTCTGATAGTCCTCGGGCAGGCTGTGGAACCAGGCGGCGTTGACGACGACGCAGTTACCGCAGAACATGTGCTCGGTGAGGGTGTAGAACTTCTGGACCTCGTAGAACTTGTTGGTGCAGGTGATGGTGATGGGGTTATCCTGACCGTCGATCTGCTTGGTGCTCAGAGCGGTGTAGACCTCAGAGAAGGACATCGGGGTGGGGTTGGCGCCGAGGGCGGAGAAAGTGGCAAGGTGATACTTGTTTTCAAGCGTGCGGATCTTCATGCCGCTCATATCGGCGGGGGAGGTGACCTCCTTGGAGTTGTTGGAGAGGTTGCGCATGCCGGACTCGCCAAAGCCGAGAACGATCAGGCCACTGCTCTCTTCCAGACTGTTGGACAGGAACTCGCCGAGCTCACCGTCAAGCGCTGCGCGGGCGTGCTCCTTGGACTTGAAGACGTAGGGCACGTCGAGAATGTACCAGTTGGGGTCGAAAGAAGCAAGAGTGGCGCAGGCCGGGCCGCAGGAATTCATGGTGCCCATGATCGTGGCCTCAGTGGCCTCGGCGTCGGAGCCGAGCGCGCCGTTCACCTGAACGTCAATCGTGAACTTGCCGCCGGTCTTTTCAGAGATCTCGGGAGCGAGAACTTCCGTTGCGGCAATGCTCTGGGGATGGTCGGTCGCCAGCATGTTGCAGAACGTGATGGCAACGGTGGGGTTTTCGTCGGTGTTTGCGTTGTTGGACGAGTCGTCGGTCGTACCCTTATCACCGCAGCCGGCGAGGAGGGAGCAAACCATAATGAGCGCCAGGAGTAACGTAGCTGTTCTTTTCATTTTCTTTTCTCCTTTTGTTTTTTTGGTGGTTTACTTTGCAAATATTCTTGAGTCGGTCCTTTTACAACGAGTGCTCCTTCAGTTCTTTGAGCATTGCCTCAACATAACAGAAGGTTCCCCGTTTTACTTGCACAGAGATCCCTGACTCTCGAACAATTTCACTCTTCTTTTTCATCTCATCAAGAGCGATTTTGGTGGCTTCCTCTACCGAGAAAGCGCTGCCCTGTGCATTGAGGTATTCCTCGGTCTGCACAAGCTCCAATACATGCGTTGCAATGGCGCCGACGGTGAGACGGACACCCTGGCCGTTGCGGACGCAGGCAAAATTGATGGTGGGAAAGTCGATGCTGCCGCGCAGGCTGTACTTGTCGAACTTGGCCCAAGCACCCGAATAGGCACTTTTGGGAATGAAGAACTTTTCGATGAGCATCGGCTTGTCCTGATCCTTGCAGTGCGTTTCCATCAACTCCTGGCAGCTCACGAGCTGAGAGCCTTCTGCCGTGTGGACGAGTGCCTGCGCGCCGTATGCGATCAGCGCAGGGGCCATATCGGAGTAATAGATGGCGCGGCAGACGGGGGAGTTGGGGATCTGGATGCAGCGGTCGCCGCCGACCTTGAAGCACACGGGGATGCCGCGGCGCCACTCCTTGGTCTGATTGTAGTAGAAGCAGCGGCGTGCCTGCATCAGATTGCCGCCGACCGTGCCGCGGTTGCGGATCTGGGGCGAGGCAACGTTGCGTGCCGCCTGGGAAAGGGCGATGAGCTTGCGCAGGATCAGCTCATTTTTGGCCAGATGGGAGAGGGCGACCATAGCGCCGATGTAGATGCCGTCGTCCGTTTCTTCCACCGTGTGCATCTCGCTGATCTTGGAAAGATCGATGAGCGCTTCCGGGGCGATCGTGGCGGTCTTGAGCTGGGGCATCACATCGGAACCGCCGGCGATGATGGTGTTTTCCTTTTTGAGCATCGAAACCGCTTCTTCAACGGTGGAGGGACGATAATACTCGTATCTTGCTAAGATCATCATTTGTCAAGGCCCTCCTCAAAGAAGTCGTCATAGCGGTTGTTCTTGATGTAGAACTGGCGGCTGAGCGGCAGCTCAGTGATCTTTTTGCCGCTTGCGCGGATCACAGCATCGGTGATAGCGGGGGCAACGGGGATCAAGCCAAGCTCGCCGACGCTCTTGGTGCCGTTGGCGCTGCGGGGCTCGAAGCTGTCGGCCACGAAGAGGTGGACCTCCGGCATGTCGAGGATCAGGGGATTTCGATAGTTGAGAAGGTCTGCCGAGACATATTTCTTCGTGATCGGGTCAACCTCGAGGTCTTCCATCAGCGCGAAGCCGACGCCCATCTGGATCTCGCCCTCCAGCTGCCCCTTGACGATCAGGGGATTCATCACGCGGCCGACATCCACGCTTTCGATGATGTGCTTGAGATTGATGGCGTTCTCCTTTTTGTAGTAGGCGACCTTGGCCCAGCAGAGGGCAAACGGCTCAGGCGCATCCTCGAGGTGCGCCACGGCGCTGCCCATGATGAACATGTTGAGGCAGCCGCGGGAGATATCCAGGATGGCTTCCTTAAACGTCATGCGCTTGCCGGGATAAACGATGTGGAACATCTTGTCGCGCCAGAGCACCTGCTCGACGGGAACATTGTAGAGCTTTGCGAGCTCGACCTTGGCCTTGCGGATGACCTCTTCGCAGGCCATGGCGACCGCGTTGCCGGTGAGGAACATCTGACCGCTGGAATAGCTGCCGATGTTGTACGGGCTGGTGGAGGTGTCCAGATCGGCGTGGCGCACATCGCAAAGATCCATACCGAGCTTTTCAGCGCAGACCTGGACCATTGCGGTCTCAGAGCCGTTGCCCATATCGGTGGTGCCGGTCATCAGGCTTACGGAGCCGTCCGGAAGGCAGATAATCGAGCTGCCGGTGAGCCCCTGAAGGGAGGAGATGGAGCTCGTGTGGCTGCAAAGCGCCATGCCCCAGGCTTCCTTCACTTCATCGTCGTCGCGCAGACCCTCTTTTTCGTCGATCTCCTTCTGCAGGCGAAGACCGCCGCCGAAGACCTCGTCAGCGGGGAAGGTGCTCAGCGGCGCGCAGCCGTGGACCTTTTCGCCGGGCTTGAGGACGTTGTCATAGCGGAACTTGATCGGATCCCAGCCCATTTCGCGGCAGGCATCGTTAATGAGGCTTTCGCGGCCAAACGTGCCCTGCGGGTTGCCGTAGCCGCGGAACGCGCCGGAGACGGCGGCATTGGTCGCAACGCCGATGCCGTCATAGCGGAAGTACGGCATGTGGTAGGGCATTTTACGGTCGGGCGCGGCGGTGACCAGCGGGGAGTGCGTGCAGTAGCTGCCGCCGTTAGTGTACATGACCTGATGGAATGCGACCATCTGACCGTCCTTCGTGCAGCCCATCTTCACTTTGGAATAGGAGGCGTGGCGCACGGCAGTGGCTGTCATTTCGTCGCTGCGGTTGTTGATAATCTTAACGGGACGGTAGATCAGGCGGGACAGCGCCGCGGCGACGTCCTGATGGTACATCTCCTCGCGGGCACCGAACGCGCCGCCAATCATGGCGCGGTGGCAGCTGACGTCACTTTCGGGAATGCCAAACTGCGCGGCAAGGATACGGCGATCCTGATAGGGGACTTGGCTCGTAGCCCAGGTGTGGAGCTTGTTGTCGCGGTTCCAGTAGGCGATACAGGAAACGGGCTCCATTGGGATCGGGTGCTGCGTCGGGGTGCGGTAGGTACCTTCGAAAATATAATCGCTCTTCTCAAAGCCCTCTTCCACCTCGCCGCGGGTACCGACCTTGTGGCAGTAGAAATTGTCCTGGTAAAACTCGGGGTTGATGATGCGTGCGCCCTCTTTGATCGACTGGTCGATCGTCATGCTGGCGGGCAGGACCTCGTATTCGATCTTGACGGCCTCGAGCGCGCGGTGCAGCGTTTCCTTATCCTCGGCAACGACAGCGCAGATGCGGTCGCCCTCGTGCAGGGGGTGCCAGGTGAGGATCGACTGGTCTTCAATCAGTGAGGGGTTTTTCAAAGAGCCGGTCACGTTGAAGTGGACCTGCGGAACATCGTCCGGCGTGAGCGTGCCCAGAACACCAGGCATCTTTTTCACTTCGGAAAAGTCGATGGAAAGGACCTTCGCGTGCGGATAAGGGCTGCGGATGATACCGCCGTAGGCCATGCCCTGCATCTCCAGATCGTCGAGATACTGGGCGGTGCCTGTCACCTTGGAGGTGGATTCAATGCGGCGGATGGCGTTTTTCATTTCCCGCATCTTGTAGATATCCATGAGTTACTCCCCTCTCAGAACGGCCGCAGCCTTTTTCACTGCATTTTCAATAGAAACATAGCCCGTGCAGCGGCAGATATTGCCGGCAAGGCCGTATTTGATCTCGCTTTCGGTCGGATCGGGATGCTCGTCGAGCAGCTTCTTGATGGCAAGGACCATGCCGGGCGTGCAGTAGCCACACTGAATCGCGCCTTCGTCCATCAGCGCCTCGTGGATGGGGCTGAGCCTCTGGTCGGAGCTGAGGCCTTCGATCGTGACGATGTCAGAGCCGTCAGCCTGGACGGCGAGAACATGGCAGGAATACACCAGCTCATCATCCATGATCACGGAGCAGGCACCGCATTCGCCGTTATCGCAGCTGCGCTTGGTCCCCTTTAACTTCAATTCGTCACGAATAAAATCCAGCAGCGTCATCGCCGTGCTTACTGTGCGGTTATAAACGACCCCGTTCACAGTCACACAGACGGGCTTCGAAATGTTTTCCACCGTTCCTTACTCCTCCCAAAACTTGATTGTATCTTCCATACTTGCGTTACACTTTTACATGCACTTCAGGTTGCATGCAGGTTACATACATGTATTGTAGCAACGCGTTCATAATTTAGCAATATTCTTTAAAAAGAATATCGAAGTTTGACATTTTAACAAAAATAGCCGGGAGGTTTTATAGAAAAAAGAGAAATGGTGCACGCGATGCGCTTTTATAAAGCGCGGGAGAAAGCAAAATCTTATTGCGGAAATGAAAGGATTTTGCTATAATAAGACAAGTATTTTAAATAGACCATCGCTTCCTCTGCACGGAATGCCGACACAGGGAAGAGAAAATTACGAGGTGTAGTTTCAGTGCCTAAGATCAAACGGCAGGATATCGTTCCTGTTTCGCGATCCTCGCTGGCGCAGATCGCGTACAATGAGCTGCGGGAGTCTATCATCACCAACACGGTCCACGCGGGGGATATCCTCAGCGAACAGGTGATTGCGCAGCAGCTCCATACGAGCCGCACGCCGGTGCATGAGGCGCTTGCGCTGCTGGAGCAGGATGGACTCGTTCAGATTCGAAGGGGGATCGGCGCGCTCGTCACGCCGATTACGTTTGAAGATATCGAGTATATTCAGGAAGCCCGTATTCTGCTTGAACCAAAGGCTGTGCGCTATGCGCTCACGCATATCACGCGCGAGGACATTGATGAGCTGCGGGGCATGCTCCACCGCCTTCAGGCGCGCCTCAGCAATGGCGAGAAGATTTCGCCGCAGGAATTTTTCAAGGCGGATTTTGATTTTCACAATCTGGTCATTGCCCGCTGCGAAAATCCCTATATCAAGCGCTTCCTCTATACGATCAATTCAAGCGTCCGCCGCCTGCAGGTGTTGTCTTTTAACCGCCAGTACAGTCTGGACAGCTTCATTGCGCAGCATTTGGATCTGCTGGATGTGATCGAAACGAAAAATCCGGACGCGGTCGAGGCTGCATTCAAGGCTCACCTTGACCTTTCGTATGATAACATCAAAAGGTAAGCAAAAAGCAAAAGTCCCAGATGCAGGAAATGAAGTGACCCCAAAAAGTTAGACAATATTCTGAAGTAAAAATTGTTCAAGCAGCTGAAAGGGCTTGCTGTCTGTGAAGAGCAGGCGGCAAGCCCTTTAGCTTTGCCTTGATGCGCCGATTGTTGTAATAGTCCAGATATTCAATGAGTTCCAGCTTGAAGTGTTCCATGGATTGAAATTCCTGCAAATACAGCAACTCACTCTTAAGTAAGCCAAAGAAATTTTCTATCACCGCATTGTCCAGACAGTTTCCCTTTCGGCTCATGCTCTGCCGGATGCCCTTCTCGCGGAGCATCCGCTGATACCGCCTGTGCTGATATTGCCAGCCCTGGTCAGAATGGAGAATGAGGCCAGTTCCGTCCGGAATCTTTGTAAACGCCTCGTTCAGCATACTTGTTACCATGCTGAGAACAGGACGATCCGATATGGTATAGCTGACCAGATCGCTGCTGTGCAGATCGAGAATTGGGGACAGGTAGAGCTTTTCTCCGAATAGGCTGAACTCCGTCACATCTGTAACCCACTTCTGGTTCGGTCTGTCCGCATGGAAGTCCCGATTCAGCAAGTTTGGAGCGATTTTGCCGACTTTGCCCTTGTAAGAACGATACTTTTTCGTTCGGACACGGCAAACCAAGCCCAGTTCCTTCATAAGCCGCTGGACAGTCTTGTGGTTCACAGAGAATTTACGCTTGCGAAGTTCTGCCGTGATCTGGCGATAGCCGTACCGGCCCCTGTTTTCGTGGTAAATCGTTGTGATTTCTTCCTTAACAGATGCATATTTGTCTTCTTTCTGCATCTGCTTCAAATGATAGTAGAAAGATGCACGGGGCAGTTGAGCGATTGAGAGAAGAATATCCAGAGAATGTCTTTGCCTCAGCTTTTGAACTACCTGCGTTTTCTGCGCTGGCGTCGTTCGTCTTCCAAAACCAAGGCTTGCAAGTTTTTTAGGTAATCGTTCTCCGCACGCAACCGCTGGACTTCTGCCAGCAGATCTTCTTCTACCTGCTTCGGCAACTGCTTTGGCGGATGACCCTTACTGCTGCGGCCACGCCGTTCGATGGCTAACCCTTCCGGCCCTTCTTCCAAATAAATGCGTTCCCAACGCTCTATAATTTTATGGTCGTTAATTCCGAATTCCTGCATCGCTGCATAGATACTCAGATGTTCTTTTTCCATGGTTTCTACAACCATTCTCTTGAACTCCGGCGTATATCGTTTGTTTGGTACTCCTTTTGGCATAGCAAAACACCCCACTTGTTAGATAGTATATCATACTGTCTAACATGTGGGGTGCAGTTCAAAATGCATCCGGGACTTCTTTAATGCTTTTACTGGATTTCGACGAACCCCTCATCAGCGTTGACTCTGATGATGTCGCCGTTTTTGACAGTGTCGTAGAATTCCTGCGGCAGGCGGTCGACCATGGGGATCTCCATGATGATCGCGCCGGCGACCAGCACGGGGTCGGGGTCCTGCACGATCAGCGCCGCGGGCATGTTGTGGAAGCGGTCAAGATGATACAGGCCGTCCTGCTGCACGACAGAGCTGCCCTTGCCGCCGGGGAACAGCAGCACCTTTCCGGCGATGACCTGCCCCTCCAGGCAGTGATCCTTTTCCGTCATCACACCGTCCTCGGGACGGACCTGATAGAACATGATGCGGTCCTTGGAGATGATGGCCTCGGCCTGGGCCGCGCCCTCAGAAATTTTATGGCATGCAAATCTCTTTCCCATTTTATTTCACCTCACCAGTCAGTGCGGCCTCAATGCAGGTATCGAGGTCACGAATTACAAAGTTGATGCCGCGGCGGCGCGGATAGTACGCACACTTGGGCGATTCCGTGATGCCGGTTTTGCCCTTGAGATAGTGCCAGCAGGGCTGGTCTGGGCAGGAGTCGGAGATCAGCTCCGCGCCCGCAGCGGCGAGCGTGTCGTAGATGCCCATGCGCTCAGCCATCTGCAGAGCGTGGCTGGAGACGAGAATGTACATCGGGACGGAGAGCTTCTTACCCTCGATGTGCTCGGCAATATATTTCGCTTCTTCCAGCGTGAAGTGCGGGCAGCCGAACATGGCGAAGTCGATCTTGCCGCCGTTGGGAAGCTCGTCACTGAACTTCTCTTCAAAGTCGCGCAGGTCCTTGTCGGTGATGACGACCTCGCGCTCGGGCTTCTTGCCGCCGAAGGCCGCTTCCAGCGTGGGTGCTTCGGGCGTGAAGCCGAGAATGTGGTACATGCCGTAAGCCCCGGAGGTGTTGAGCTGTGCGCCGAGGTTACGCAGCGCCTCGGGCGTGATGACCTTCGGCAGGCCCGTGAAGACGGGGATGCCCTCGCCGATCTTGTCGCCCATCATGCCGAGCAGATGGTATTCATAGTCGCTCTTCATGTTGGCTTCCACGCGGACAAGGATGTTGCCCTTGCGGTTTTCATCGAGCAGCAGACCGTATTCGGGCACGCAGCCGGTGATGGCGGCGCACAGTGCGCTGTTGGCGCTCTCGCGGTTGGAGCGCGCGCCCCAGACGGAGTTGACATACGGCGTGGCGCTCGATTCGGAGAATGCGCAGACCTCACCGAAGTTCGGCACGTTCGTCGCGATGTAGGGCGTGCAGTTATAGCTCAGCACCGCGCCGAGCGCGCGGTAGGCATTGTCCGTGCGCAGCATGTGGGCGATGTCCTCGGGGTCCGCCGGATGGGCGCAGGCGCCGGTGAAGTGACCGGTGCAGAAGCCGGGGTTGACCGTCGGGGCCACGCGGCAGTGCGCGCCGGCCTTGACCAGCTTTTCGGCAAACCACAGGTCGCCGGCCTGATTGCTCAGGGCAACGTGCGCACGCTTGATGGGCACCATGCGCTCGGCGTCGAAGCATTCGCCGATGCCGACCTGGATCTTCATGGCATAGGCGGCGCCTTCGCCGTACTTGCCGTCCAGCATAGCCTTCTGTTCGTCAGTCAGGATCATGATCAAAGTCCTCCTTGTAAAGATATATCGTAAACTCAGTTTTCAATCAGTGACATGCGAGAATCAGCGCGCACCGCATCGAGCAGCGCCTCGGAGACTTCGATCTCGCCGAGATGCAGCGTATTTTGGATGCGGATGATCCTGGGGTGATCGCGGTCAATATTCCGGCAGCATTTGAGCGCCACGCGGATGGCGGTCTCCTCGTCGTCCACGGTGCAGGGCACCGACGCGTCGCCCAGACAGTTGCAGGCGATGGCGTTGGCGTACATGGATTCGAGGTCGAGCTGCTCGGCGACCTTTTTCGTGATGACGTCGAACAATCCCACGCCGATGCCGTTGCCATGGCTGGCGGGCGTTACATCGCAGAGCACCAAGCGCTGATAGCGCGGGATGTGCAGCACGAACTGCTTGAGCACCGAACTGCGGCCGAGAATGTTCGGGTCAAAGCCTGCGCCGGAGATATCCTTGCCGATCGCGCCGCAGACGATGACATCCGCTTCATCCAGCATGATGTAGGGCATATTGCCCTTGGCGATTTGGACCAACTCCTTTTCCCGCTCGACCAGATGCTCCGCGGGGACAGCTTCGACGGCGTACGTCTTGTCGTAAGCGTTTTCGAGGATGGCGATGCCAAAGCCGACGGGAGCTTTTTGCAGAATGAGACGGACGGTCTCCTCAATGGCGTCGGCAAAGACCTCGGGGGCTTCCTCGTGCACGGCGGAGCAGCCCTTGTGGTTGCCAAGGCCGATGACCAGCATTTTGCAGAGGCCGCTCTGGATGGGGCCGACGAAGTCGGTGTGCAGCTTTACGCGGTTGATCGGGACGATGAGGTCGGCTTCATAGGCTGCGCGGTCGAACCAGACGGGGCGGCCGTTGGCGCAGTTGCCAAGATAAACGGTGTCCACCGTTGTCACAACGGGAACGCCGAGACGCTCCTCCGTGATCCCGTAGCCCGCGAGGACCTCGCGCTGGCCCTCCTCCGTGCCGCCGCCGTGGCTGCCCATGGCGGAGACGATAAAGGGCTCCGCGCCCAGTTCTTTGAGCGAGTTTACCGTCGTTTCGACGATGGTATAGAGATTTTGGATGCCGCGGCTGCCGACGCCGACGGCGATACGCATGCCGGGCTTGACGAGCGCGCGGATCTCCGGCTTTGCGAGCTCTGCGCGCACCGTGCCGGCCACATCCTCCAAACGGGTCTCGTCAAACTGCTGCCGCACACGATACATCCTCGGCAGTGGACGCTGCAGGTCTTCTTCCAGAAGGATCGGCATGAAAACACCTCTTTTCGGATGTAAAATACAGAGAAAGAGAACACAGAACATGAGTTATGCAACCAGTATACAGGCTGTGTCTACGTGCCATATTGTAGCTGTTCCGCAGAAATTTGTCAATCGTATTGTTGACCATGTTAACGCCGTGAATTTTGGTAAAAATGGACGGAAAAAAGGAGACGGCCCTGACCGTCTCCTTTTTGAAATGATCGATATCAAACATTGGTGCGCAGCAGATTCGCAGACCACATCAGATGGGCGTGAAGTACTTCCTCCAGCTTGTCGAGGTCGCGGGAGCGCAGCACGCGCAGGATATCAAGGTGCTGGCGTGCGCTTTCGTGGACATCGCCGAGAACGTTGACAGAGAGCGACTGATAGCGGCGCAGATTGGAATTATTGCCCGCGACAATCTCCTTAATATAATTATTGGTGCAGCGGTCGACAAGAAGGGAGTGCAGTTCCCAGTCCAGCTCGGAGAACTCGCCCTGGGCGGGAGAATCTCCCTGCTCGCAGGCATCGTAGATCGCCTGAAAACGGCGCGTGAGATCGTCGATTTCGTCGTTGCTGATGCGGTAGATCGAGGTTTTGATCGCCTGCATTTCGAGCAGGCAGCGGACCTCGTAAAGATCCTCCATGTCCTTGGAGGAGAGTGGCTTGACGTAAGCGCCGATGCCGTTGCGGATCTCGACGAAGCCCTCACTGGCGAGCGCGCGCAGCGCTTCGCGCACGGGCGTCCGGCTCATGCCGAGCTGCTGGGCGATCTGGTTTTCACTCAGGATATCCCCCGGCGCAACAGAGCCCTGGCAGATGGCGTCTTTGATTTGGTTGTAGGCCTGCTCGGAAAGAGTCGGCTGGCGTTTTGCTTCAAACATATGGTATCACACTCGGTCGCAAAATCTTGGATCGTGAAAAGCACAGACTATCCACAATCTGCATACAGGTATTTTACAAAAGAATCCGGCAAAATGCAATCCCTATTATAAATACAAAATGTAATATTCTGTCGAAATATAACGAAACACGGCGGTTTTGGGCGTATGCCCAAAACCGCCGTGCCATATTTTCCTTACAGGCGCCCGTAGATGCGGGTCGTCTCGTGGATGGACTTTGCGAGCTTTTTGCTCGCCTCGCCGCTCAGCATGCGCCACTGCCAGTTGCCGCTGCTCGTGCCGGGGGTGTTCATGCGGCAGCCCTTGCCAAGGCCCAGATAGTCCTGCATCTGCGCGACAAACAACCTGCTCTGGCAGCTCATGCCGCCGCGGATGATGCCGGCGTTGAAGCCCTCCTCGTCATTGAGACCGAGGTACTTCTTCGCGAACGCGATGTCCGCCTTATCCGCCTCCGTGCGCCAGAGGGCGAGGGGCGCGTTGTCGTGCGTGCCGGTGTAGCAAATGCTGTTGAAGTTGCAGCTATGCGGCAGGTAGTCACTCGGGTCGCGCGAGTCGAACGCAAACTCGAGGACCTTCATGCCGGGAAGACCGGAATCGGAGAGCAGCTGCACGACCTCGGGCGAGGGATAGCCGAGGTCCTCGGCGATGAAATCGAGGTCGCGGAACCAGCCGGTCAGCACGCCGACGAGCGACATGCCGGGGCCCTTGACCCAGCGGCCGTTTTTGGCGGTCGTCTCGCCGTAGGGAATGGCCCAGTAGCTCTCGAAGCCGCGGAAATGGTCGATGCGGATGACGTCGTAGAGCTTCTGCGCGCCGCCGACACGGCGGATCCACCAGCCGAAGCCGTCCTTCGCCATGGCCTCGTAGTTGTAGAGCGGGTTGCCCCAGAGCTGCCCGTCTTCGCTGAAGCAGTCAGGCGGGACGCCGGAGACCTCGGTGGGCACGTTATGCTCGTCGAGCTGGAACATTTCGGGTTCTGCCCACACGTCGGCGGAGTCCATCGCCACATAGATGGGCAGGTCGCCGATGATGCGGATGCCGAGCGAGTGGATGTACGCCTTGAGTGCTTCCCACTGGCGGAAGAAGAGAAACTGAATGTAAGTGAAAAGCTCCACATCCTCGCGCAGCTCGGCGCGGTAGCGCTCGATGACCTCGCTGCTTGTGCGGCAGCGGATGTCTTCGTCGTCCCATTCCGTCCAAGACTTCATGCCGAAGTGGCGCTTGAGCGCCATGAAGAGGGCATAGTTCGGCAGCCAGCGCTCATTTTCCCGCTCAAATGCCGCGACGGCCTCGCGGTCGCGCGTAAAGCCGCGCGCCTTGGCCTTTTCGAGCAGCATAAAGCGGCACGCGTAGATTTTGCCGTAGTCGACATAGCGGGGATCGTCGCCCCAGTCGCAGGCGTTGACCTCCGCGCGCGTCAGGAGCTTATCTTTGACGAGCAAGTCCAAGTCGATGAAATACGGGTTACCCGCAAAGGACGAAAAGCTCTGATACGGCGAGTCGCCGTAGCTCGTCGGGCCGAGCGGCAAGAGCTGCCAGTATTTCTGACCCGCGGCGGCGAGAAAGTCGGCAAAGTCATAGGCGGCCTTGCCCATCGTGCCGATGCCGTGGGGCGAGGGAAGGGACGAGATCGGCATCAGAATGCCGGAGGAACGTTCGATCAATGGAACCACTTCTTTCTGGAAAATGAAGGATGAAAGGTGTTAACCCTTTACCGCGCCTGCGGCCACGCCCTTGATGATGTACTTCTGGCACAGCAGGTAGAACACGATGACAGGGATGATGCTCAACAGGATCAGCGCCATCGTCGCGCCGAGGTCGACGGTGCCGTAGCTGCCCTTGAGGTACTGGATGTGGATGGGGATGGTCATGTACTTCGTGCGGTCGAGCACGAGATAGGGCAGCAGATAGTCGTTCCACACCCACATGATCTCGAGAATGCCGACAGAGATCATCGTGGGCCGCAGCATCGGCAGCACGACGGAGAAGTACGTGCGCAGCGGGCCGCAGCCGTCGATGGCGGCCGCCTCCTCAATTTCAAGCGGGATGGATTTGACAAAGCCGACGAACATGAAAATCGCAAGCCCCGCGCCAAAGCCGAGGTAGATGATGGGGATGGTCCAGGGGGTATTGAGCTTGAGGGTATCGGCCGTCTTCGACAGTGTGAACATCACCATCTGGAACGGCACGACCATCGAAAAGACGCAGAGATAATAGACCATGCGGCAGAATTTGCTGTCCACACGCGCGATGTACCACGCGGCCATCGACGTGCAGAGCAGGATCAGCGCGGTCGAGACGATGGTGATAAATAAGCTGTAGCCGGCGGATTTTAAGAACGGGTAGTTGCCGAACGTCAGACCCTTGATGAAGTTCGCCCAGCCGGCAAAGCTCTCCGCGTTCGGGAGGGCGAACGTGTCGGTCTTGACATAGGTGTTGAGCTTGAAGGAGTTGATGACCACCGTGAGGACCGGCAGCACATAGATGACGCAGATGACGCCGAGCACGATGGAGAGGATCGTCTTGCGGCGGGCTTCTGCGGAAAGAGAGCGCTTGTTCATTACTGCTGCACCTCCTTTTTACGGTTGGCACTGAGCTGGAGAAGACCGATGGTCGCGACGAGGATGAAGAACAGCACGGCCTTGGCCTGCGCGGTGCCGCGCGAGTTGGCATTCTGCCCATAGAACGTGTTGAGAATGTTCAGCGCGAGCATTTCGGTCTCTTTGATCGAGCTGCCGTCGGACAGGATGGTATAGGGCTGCCCGCCCGTGAGGGCGAGGTTCTGGTCGAAGAGCTTGAAGCCGTTCGTAAGAGAGAGGAACGTGCAGATGGTGATGGAGGGCATCACATTCGGGATCGTGATTTTCCAAAGCGTCTGCCAGCGGCTCGCACCGTCGATCTTCGCGGCCTCGAGCATGTCCTCGGGCACGGCTTGCAGGCCCGCGATGTAAATGATCATCATGTAGCCGATCTGCTGCCAGCACATCAGGATGATGAGACCCCAGAAGCCGAGCTTCGTGTTGAGCAGGATCGACGTGCCGTAGCGCGAGAGGATGCCGTCGAAGATCATCGACCAGATGTAGCCGAGCACGATGCCGCCGATGAGGTTCGGCATGAAGAACACCGTGCGGTACAGGTTGCTGCCCTTGATGCCCTGCGTGAGCGCGTAGGCCACCGCAAAGGCCAGCACGTTGATGAGCACGAGCGATATGATGGCAAACAGCGCCGTGAACCAGAACGAATGCACAAAGCTCGCATCCTGGAACGCGCGGCGGTAGTTTTCAAGGCCGACAAAATGCGCGTCGCTCGTGACCTTGAATTTGCAGAAGGAGAGATAGATGCCCTTGCAGAACGGATAGACAAAGCCGATGATGAACGCGCAGACCATCGGCCCCATAAAGAGCGGGAACCAGCGGCGGATCGGGCGGCGGATCATCGAGCTGTTGACCGCAGCGTTGCTGTGCTTATGTTTCAATTCGATCAACTCCCAGCCAAAGATAGAATATTGCTTTTGTTTCTGCACGGCGGGCGCTTCATGCGGCGCTCGCCGTGATATGCAGGGAGGGACGGGCGAAATCGCCCGCCCCTCTCATTTGTGCTTTTCAGATGCGCTTGCTTTTTTAAAAGCGGCTTAACCGTTGGCGGCAGCGTACTGCGTGGCCCAGCCGTCGACAAACGCGGTCTTGACGAGCTCCCAGTTGGCATCGCTCTGGTCGGCGTCGTACTGGTTCATCGCGGAGACGAGCGCGGCGCGGTAAGCATCAACGTTCGGCTGGAAGTTGGTGACCCAGGGCATGATGTAGTTGCCGTTGGTGGTGTAGTCGTTGGCGTCGGCGAGGAAGCCGTTGGTGGACTCGGCAGCCTGCTTATAGGGCATGGCGGCGAATTCATCGACCAGCATACGGGAAACCTCGGGATCGGTGACCATCCAGTTCATGAATTCGAGCGTGGCCTGAATATCTTCCTCGGAAGCCTTGGCGTTGACAGCCCAGCAGTTCTCGGTGCCGCAGTTGAGACCCGCGTTCTCTTCGCCCGCAACACCGCAGTAGAACGGGATCATGGACAGGTTGTCAAGACCGTACTGACCGTCGCCGGTACCGGTGAGCTTGGCCCACTCCCAGGAGCCGTTCTGATAGAACACGGCCTGCTCCTTGCCGAACTCGTCCGCCGCGTCAAAGCCGCCGGCAGCGAGATCAGCAGGATTCACGGCACTGTTGTTGATGTACAGATCCCACAGGTTCTTGTAGTTCTGCATGTAGGTACCCTTGATGGAAGACGGGCATTCCTTCCAGGCGTCGGGATCGTCCACGGACTCGTAGTAATACTCGAGGTTCGCGAGGTGGCCGGTGAAGCGCCAGCTGGAATCGTCGCTCATGGAAGAGGAGGTGAAGGCGTCGAAGCCGAGCTCGGAAGCGCGGGCGTGGATGTCTTCAGCGACGGCCTTGAGAGTCTCAAAGTTCGTGATGTCGCCAAGCGTGTAGCCGGCCTTTTCGAGCAGATCTTCGTTGACGATGATGCCGTAGCACTCGTAGCAGTAGCCGATGGAGCAGAGCTTGCCGTCGGCGTCATAGAGGTTGTAGGCGTCGGTGTTGAGCTCGTTGGCAACGGCGGTGCCGCTCAGGTCATAGCAGTAGTCACCCCAGGTCTCAACAGCGGCCTGGTTGCCCACGACGAACAGCGTCGGGGGAGCGGACTTGTCCATCTCGGCGGTCAGGGTCTCGTTGTAGGTGCCGGAAGCGGCGGTCACGACGGTGACGGGCACGCCGGTCTTCTCGGTGTACATGGCGGCGACCTTCTGCAGGGTCTCGTCGGCTTCGGGCTTGAAGTTCAGCCAGTAGACGCGGCCGGAGGCAGTATCGCCGTCGCTGTTGTCAGCGGCGTCATCCTTCTTATCGCCGCAGGCGACGAGAGAAAGCGCCATGACAAGAGCAAGGATCATTGCAAGATACTTTTTCATTTCATCAATACTCCTTTTCAAATTTATTTTCACGCGGGTTCCCGCGGGAAAATCAGTGCTTGGGCTGCCGCACGGACGCACCCTCGCGCAGCGCGGTCGGCAGAGTGACGTGGCGATGAACGCCGCGTCCCTCGATGATGTCGAGCAGAATCTCAACGCTCGCCTCTCCCATGGCGGTCATGGGCTGGCAGAGGGTGGTGAGCATGGGATGAATGTATTCCGAGACGCTGATGCCGTCGATGGCGATGACGGAGCAGTCCTCGGGGATGGAGCGGCCGCTTTCGCGCAGGGCGCGCATCGCGCCGATGGCCATGTCGTCCGCGATGGCGAACACGGCGGTAAAATCGGCGGGGGAGCGCAGACGCTTTTGCATGGCGGCGTAGGCGTTGGCAATGGTGAAGTCTTCGGCGCAGATCAGGTCCTCCGGATGCTCCGTGAGACCAAAATCGCGCAGCGCGCGCTGATAGCCCAGATAGCGGAGCTGGGAGATCGAGCTGTCGTCGGGATCGGCGGTCAGCACGGCGATGCGGCGGTGACCGTTTTTGTAAAGCTCGCTGACCGCGCGGTAGGCCTCCTGCTCGTCGGCGATGGAGACAGAGGAGTACGATTCCGGCGGAAGCGTGCCGTAGGAGTTGGTGTAGGAGCAGCAGACGTAGGGCACGCCGAGAAGCGAAACCTCTTCGGGCGAATAATCGCTGCGCCCGCCGAGGAAGATGATGCCGCGCAGACGCTTTTCCTTTTCCATCACCGCGCCGCACTGAATCTCGTTGTCGCCGGACGGAATTTGACGCATGACCATCGTGTAGCCCGAAGCGTCGAGCTTTTGCTCGATGGCGTGAATGATGTCGGTGTAGAAGGGGTTCTGCACGCCGCGCACCACAAGGCCGACCGCGTCAGAACGAATTTTGACGAGGTCGCGGGCGCTGTTGTTCGGCACATACCGGTGCGCCTCGATGACGGCGCGGACCCGTCTGCGGGAATCCTCACTCACGTCGGGACGGTCGTTGAGCACGCGGGAGACGGTGCTGACGCTCACGTCTGCGAGCTTTGCAATATCCTTGATGGTCATGCCGACGCGCCCCCTGCGATGATTCCGGAAACCTTACCGGTAACATTTCCAATCCTTGCTTACAGCATAGTCCCCACAGCGGGCAAAGTCAAATGAAACTTGCCGTTTGTGGTAAAAATGGGGGAAACACACAAGAAATGCCTGCGCCTTGTTGACAAAAGGACCAACGACCGGCGCAAATGCGTTCTTAACAGCAAGCTTATGAGATGCCTGTACCGCTTTATGAACGACTTAAAGCAAAACCCGGGCCAAAAACGACTCGTAGCTGGGAAAAAGAAAAATTCCCCGCTTTCTGCCGTCAAACGGCGGAAAGCGGGGAATGATCTGTGATCAGAAAGCCTTACTTGAGCAGCAGCTCCGCGATCTGGATGGTGTTGGTGGCAGCGCCCTTGCGGACCTGGTCGCCGCAGCACCAGAGGTTCAGACCGCGCTCGTCGGTCAGGTCCTCACGAATGCGGCCGACATAGACGATGTCCTGATCGGATGTGTCGAGCGGCATGGGGTAGACCTTGTTCTTGAGGTCGTCGACGAGCTTGCAGCCCGGGGCGTTTGCGATGAGCTCCTTGGCACGCTCGACGCTGATCTTCTCCTTCGTGCGCAGCACGACGGATACGCTGTGGCTGCGGATGACGGGCACGCGCGCGCAGGTACAGCTGACCTTCATCTCGGGCAGGTGGAGGATCTTGCGGCCCTCGTTCTGCATCTTCATCTCCTCGCTGGTGTAGCCCTCGAAGGCCTCGCCGCCGATCTGGGGGATGATGTTGTACGCGATCTGATACTGGAAGACCTTGGGCTCAAGGTGCTTGCCCTCGGAAAGGGCCTTGACCTCATTGTTGAGTTCGTCGATGCCGCCCTTGCCCGCGCCGCTGACGGCCTGGTAGGAAGAGGCGATGATCGTCTCGAGGGGGCTCTCCTTGGCGAGGGCGTTGATGGCGACGAGGGTGACGATGGTGGTGCAGTTGGGGTTCGAGATGATGCCCTTGTGCCACTTCACGTCCTCGGGGTTGATCTCGGGGATGACAAGGGGGACGTTCGGGTCGAGGCGGAACGCGCTCGAATTGTCGACGAACACCGCGCCCGCCTTGACAATCGAGGGGGCAAAACGCTCGGCGATGTCGTTCTCGGCCGCGCCGAGGACGATATCAAGGCCCTCAAACGCGTCGTCAGACGCCTCGACGATGGTGCACTCCTGACCGCGGAACATGATTTTGCTGCCCGCGCTTCTGGCGCTTGCGATGGGACGAAGGGACGCAACGGGGAAGTTGCGCTCTTCGAGAATTTTGATCATTTCCTGACCGACGGCGCCGGTGGCGCCGAGAATACCGACATTGACCTGTTTCATACTACATTCTCCTTCACAAAACTATTGTACAGGACACGGATGGCCTGTTCGAAATCTTTTTCTTCCACGCCCACGATGATGTTGAGCTCTTCGGGGCCCTGCGTGATCATGCGGATGTTCACGCCGTTTTCGCCGAGCTTGGCGAAAATCTTACCGGAAACGCCGGGACGGTACGCCATCTTGCGGCCAACGGCGGCGACAATGGCGATGTGCTCCGTTACGGTTATCTTATTCGGCTGCACCTCTTTTTGCAGCTCGCCCAGCATTTCGTAGAGTGAGCGGGACACCTTGTCGGACGAGACGACGAGCGAGACGTTGTCGATGCCGGACGGCAGATACTCGACGTTGACCTCGTGCTTGGCGAGCACGTTGAGAATTTTCAGGAGAGAGCCCGGTTCGCTCGACATGCCGGTCTTGGCGATGGTGATGATGGAAAAGCCCTTCTTGCCGGCGATGCCGGTGATGAAGCCGCCCTCATCCATCTCGTCGCCGATGGACTCCATAATCATTGTGCCGGGATGGTCGGGCGCGTTGGTGTTGCGGATGTTGAGTGGGATGTTCTTCTCGCGCACGGGGAAGATCGTGCCCTCGTGCAGGACCTGCGCGCCGATGTAGCTCAGCTCGCGCAGCTCGCTGTAGGTCACGCGGCGGATGGGCTCGGGATCGTCGACGATGCGCGGGTCGGCCATCAGGATGCCGGAGACATCCGTCCAGTTCTCATATACGTCCGCGCCGAGCGCCGCCGCCGCGAGCGCGCCGGTGATGTCACTGCCGCCGCGGGAGAATGTGCGGATGTGCCCGTCGGGCATCACGCCGTAGAAGCCCGGGATGACGACCCTGCGGTCCTCGGCGAGGGAGCGCAGCGCCTCGTAGGACGCATCCTGATCGACGGTGCCGTCGAACTTGAACTTGATCCAGCGGGCCGCGTCGACGAACTCATAGCCGAGGTATTCGGCCATCAGCCGCGCGGAGAAGTATTCGCCGCGCGAGGCGAGCTCATCCTGGCTGATGCCATTTTTCATCTTGTCCCACAGCGCGTCGAACTCTTTGTCGAGGCTGATGTGCAGGCCACATTCGGCGATGATCTCGTTGTAGCGGTCGCGGATCATGGCGAAGATGTCCTCGCACGAAACGCCGTATTTGATGTGCGCGGCGCAGAGATAGAGAAGATCGGTGATCTTATGGTCGCCGGAGAAGCGCTTGCCCGGCGCGGAGACGATGACCACGCGGCGGGCGGGGTCGGCTTCCACGATGGACTTGACCTTGGCGAACTGGCGGGCGTCGGCGAGCGACGAACCGCCGAATTTCAAAACTTTGAGCATGAAGTTTATTCCTCTTCGGCCGCGTAGCGCGCAAGCAGCGCGTGCGGGTCGTCCTTTCGGTAAGATTCATAGGCGTCGAACGCCTCGCGGGCGCTGCACTCGCGGGTAAAGTATTCGCCCATGCAGCGGAACAGCCACTTGCACTGCGTGCCGGAGAGGTTCACCGAGCAGGGGGTGAAAGAGTCAGCATAGAAGCTGCGGCAGCCTGCGGCGACGTCGAGACAGTCGCGCAGCACGTTCGAGCCGGTCGGGTAACCGCCTGCGCCCGCGCCGGAAAAGCTCTGCTTGCCAAAGCGCGATGCGAACAGCGTGACGAGGTTGCCGGTGCCGTCGGTGTGCGCCTCGGGCGCGGAGGAGGGGAAAAGCGTCGGGCAGACGAACGCGGCCACGGCACGGCCGTTTTTCTCTGCTCGGGCAATGAGCTTGTAGGTCAGGCCCTCGTCCTTCGCCTTGGCGATGTCGCCCGCGGTGATGGACGAGATACCGACACAGGGGATGTCCTCTTCCCTGATGTTCACGCCGAAGGCAAGGTCGGCGGAGAGGACGATCTTGCGGCGCGCGTCCAGACCCTCGACATCTGCGGTGGGGTCGGCCTCGGCGTAGCCGAGCTCCTGCGCCTTTTGCAGCGCGGGCGCATAATCCGCGCCGGAATTCGTCATGGCGGAAAGCATGTAATTCGTTGTGCCGTTCAGAATGCCCTCGACAGCCTTGATCTCATCGAGCTCGGACGCGCGGGAGAGGGAGGTGAGCCAGGGGATGCCGCCGCCCGCGGCGGCGGTGCAGCGCAGCGCCACGCCTTTTTCTTTTGCAAGGGAGGTGAGCTCTTCAAAGTGGGCGCACATGAGCTGCTTGTTCGCGGTGACGACGTGCTTGCCCGCACGCATGGCCGCGCAGAGGTAGCTGTACGCCGGCTCGATGCCGCCCATGACTTCCACCACAATATCAATCGAGGGATCGCGCACGATCTCGTCGTAATCGGCGGTCACGGTGCATGTGAGCTCCGGGCGGGGACGGCGGGAAAGAACAGCTGCAACATGCAGATCGGTTCGCCCCTCGCACAGCTTATAAAAATGGGAACCGACGGTGCCGAAGCCCAGCAGCGCAATATTCACGGGGAATGACCTTCTTTCTTTTTTTGATACTCCGTCAAGTGCGGACGAATTTGTGACTTACGCCGAAACTGTCCGCCGAAGAAAAACACTTGACTTTTTGATGGAAACAATATAACATAGCGTTTGTGAAAATACAATAGGGAAAACAAAAAAACTTTTCCCGTGAGATACAGGAGGAAACATCCATGCAGTATCAGAGCACCCGTGACAAAAATTTAAAGGCCAGCAGCGCGCAGGCCATCTTAAACGGCCTTGCCCCCGACGGCGGCCTCTACACGATGCCGTCGTTTGACGAGGTCAAGTTCGACTATACTACTGTATTAAATATGGACACGATGTCCATGTCGACAAAGATCTTATCCAAGCTCCTGCCCGACTTTTCAGAAGCGGAGATGGCAAAGCTCGTCCACGACGGCTATACCGGCAAGTTCGAGACCGACCACCTGACCCCGACCGTCCCCGTCGGTGAGGACTTCATCCTCGAGCTTTTCCGCGGGCCGACGAGCGCCTTTAAGGATGTGGCGCTCTCGATGCTGCCGCGCCTGATGACCGCGTCGAAGGAAAAGCTCGGTGTGGACGACGAGATCATGATCCTGACCGCCACGTCCGGCGACACCGGCAAGGCGGCGATGGAGGGCTTCTGCGATGTGCCGGGCACGAAGATCATCGTCTTCTACCCCCACGGCGGCGTGAGCGCCGTGCAGCAGGCGCAGATGGCGACGCAGGCGGGCGAAAACGTCTGCGTGTGCGCGGTGCGCGGCAATTTCGACGACGCGCAGACCGGCGTGAAGAAAATCTTCTCCGCCGTCAGCAAGGATCAGCTGCTCAAGGGCAAGGGCATTCGCCTGTCCTCTGCCAACTCCATCAACATCGGCCGCCTCGCCCCGCAGGTCGTCTATTATTATAGAGCGTACGCCGACCTCGTGCAGGCGGGCCGCATCCAGCCGGGCGACAAGGTCGACTACGTCGTGCCGACCGGCAACTTCGGCGATATCCTCGCAGGCTACTTTGCCAAGGAGATGGGACTCCCCGTCGGCAAGCTCGTGTGCGCGTCCAACGCCAACAATGTGCTGACCGACTTCCTGCGCACGGGCCGCTATGACCGCCGCCGCCCCTTCTACAAGACCGTGTCCCCCTCGATGGACATTCTCGTCTCCAGTAACTTGGAGCGCCTGCTCTATCTCCTCTCCGGCGACGACAAGCTCATCGCGGATCTGATGAAGCAGCTCAGCGAAAACGGTGAGTACGAGGTGCCCGCGGACATGCTCGAAAAGCTGCACGGGCTCTTCTGGGCAGGCTTCTGCGACGACGAGGGTGCGAAAACCGCCATCGGCAAGGTCTGGAAGGACGACCATTACCTCTGCGACACGCACACGGCGGTCGCCTGGGACGTGGCGCAGCAGTACAAGCAGGCGAACCCCGAGCACAACGCCGTCGTCGTGCTCTCCACTGCCTCTCCTTATAAATTCCCCGCCGCCGTGCTCGAGGGCATCGGCGAAAAGGCCGAGGGCGACGAGTTCGACGTGATGGAGCAGCTCCACAAGGTCACGGGCGTGCCCGTGCCGAAGAATCTTGCCGACCTACGCTCCCGCGCGGTGCGTCACCGCGACGTGATCGACCGCGGCGAGATGCTCGACTACGTGCTTGGCAAGGCCGCGGCGGAAAAGTGATAAAGGAGAATAAACATGTATATTACCTGCCTTGATATGGAGGGCGTGCTCGTCCCCGAAATTTGGATCGAATTTGCCCGCGAGAGCGGTATTCCCGAGCTGACGCGCACCACGCGCGACGAGCCGGACTACGACAAGCTGATGAAATGGCGCCTGGGCGTGCTCCGCGAGCACGGCCTGGGACTCAAGGAAATTCAGGAGACTATCGCGCGCATTGACCCGCTGCCGGGGGCGAAAGAATTCCTCGACAAGCTGAGATCTGAGACGCAGGCCATCATTTTGAGCGACACCTTTGAGGAATTTGCACAACCGCTGATGAAAAAACTCGGCTGGCCGACCATTTTCTGCAACTCTCTCGAGGTGGACGCCGACGGATTCATCAGCGGCATCAAGATGAGATGCGAGCATTCCAAGCTTACGACCGTGCGCGGCCTTCAGTCCATCGGCTTTGAGACCATCGCCAGCGGCGACAGCTACAACGACCTCGAAATGATCGAAGCGTCCAAGGCGGGCTTCCTGTTCCGCACGACGGAAAAGATCAAGCGCGACTACCCGCATCTGCCCGCTTTTGAGGGCTACGACGAGCTTTTAGCGGCCATCGAGCAGGTCATCCACGCATAAGGAAAAAACAAATATCCAGCTTAAACGAAATAATATTCATTCAAAATTTGTTCATTTTGACGATTGACTTTTTTCTCCAAAAAATTATTATAATCAGGCGAAACGCAGGAGAAATTCTCCTGCAAGGCAAACATTTGTAATAAAAATAGGAGGAGAAAAATGTTTAGCTTTCTGATCTGCCTCGCATTGCTGATCGGCGGCTACTTCGTTTACGGTGGCATCGTCGAAAAGACCTTCGGCCCTGACGACCGTGAAACGCCGGCTGTCAAGATCAACGATGGCGTGGACTATGTGGTTCTGCCGCAGTGGAAGCTGTTTATGATCCAGCTTCTGAACATCGCGGGCCTCGGCCCCATCTTCGGTGCCCTGCAGGGTGCTCTGTGGGGTCCCATCGTGTTCCTGTGGATCACCTTCGGTACGATTTTTGCCGGTGCGGTTCACGACTATTTCTCCGGTATGATGAGCGAGCGTAATGAAGGCGCTTCCATCTCCGAGATCGCCGGTATCTATCTGGGCGGCGCAATGAAGAACGTCATGCGCGTGTTCAGCGTGGTGCTGCTCGTTATGGTCGGTACGGTCTTTGCGGTTGGCCCTGCCGGTCTGATCGTCACCCTGTTCAAGAACGGTGGCCACGAGGGCATCGTCGCAACGACCCTGTTCTGGCTCATCATTGTTCTTGTCTACTACTTCATCGCGACTTTCATTTCCATCGACAAGATCATCGGTAAGATTTACCCCCTGTTCGGTATCTGCCTGATCATCATGGCCATCGGTGTTGCCGTCGGCATCTTCACCAAGCCTGAGTACACCATCCCCGAGATCTGGAACAACTTCGGCTCCATGCATCCCTCGGGCACCCCGGTGTGGAGCTTCATGTTCATCACCGTTGCCTGCGGCGCGATCTCCGGCTTCCATGCCACGCAGAGCCCCCTGATGGCTCGCTGCATGAAGAGCGAGAAGCAGGGCCACTTCGTCTTCTACGGCGCGATGGTCTGCGAGGGTGTTATCGCTCTGATCTGGGCTGCTGCCGGCTGCTCCCTGTATGAGGTCACCGGCGGTCTGAACACCGGCCTTGCCGCGGCTCTCGCCAATGGCCAGTCTGCTGCCATCTACGACGTCTGCTCCAAGACCATGGGCGGCGTGGGCATCGCGCTCGCCATGCTCGGCGTTATCGCCTGCCCCATCACCTCCGGCGATACGGCCTTCCGCTCCGCCCGTCTTGTTCTGGCTGACTGGTTCAAGATCGACCAGAAGAAGTGGCAGAACCGCTTGATGCTCTGCGTGCCCGTCCTCGGCGTCGGCGCGATCCTCGGTATCGGCAATGCCCTCGGCAAGATCGACTACACTGTCATTTGGCGTTACTTCAGCTGGACGAACCAGACCCTCGCCATGATCGTTCTGTGGGCCGCTTCCATGTACCTCTTCTATGATAAGAAGAACTACTGGATCACCGCTGTCCCCGCTACCTTCATGAGCGCTGTGTCCGTGACGTACTTCCTGCTGGGCAACGAGTGCCTCGGCCAGTTCCTGAATACCAAGACTGCTGACGGCGCTACCGTTTACAACACTGCTGTTGCTTACCCCGTTGGTGTCATTGTTGCCGTCCTGTTCCTCGGCATCTTCCTGTACACCATCAAGAAGCGCAATCCCCAGCCTCACTACGAGACGCTGCACAAGTAAACCATTCGTAGAGCGGTGGGAGAATCCTCTCCCACCGCTTTTTTCAAATTTTGGAGGAGCTTTATGATTTTTGCACCTGTGCGCCTTGGCGAAACGAGTCTCAACGCCGAAGCTGTCGCCGCGGACAAGAAGTCCTGCAAGCGTTTCGGCCCCTGCGGCGTGGGGAAAGAGGCGCTGTTTTTGAATAGCTATTTTATCGACCGGCGCTACTATGTCGCCTTTTCGTCGGTGCGCCGCGTCTTCAAGCGCGTGGCGATGAGCCAGGGCGGCTTTTCGGGCAAGGGCGTGTTCGGCGCGATTCCCTATCTCGTGGTGCAGTATGACGGCGGGAAGGAAAAGCAGTGTACCTTCAAGCGCGAGGAAGACGTGGACGCGATGCTCGCCTATATTGGGGAAGTGCATCCCGAGATCCCGACGCTGAGCGTCGGCGGCGAGCAGCGCTTGGAGCAGAAGGCAAAGGAAGAGGCTGCGCGCTATCTTTCCGAGCTGACGAGCGACGCGCAGAGCGCGAAAGAAGAGCTGGAAAAGGCGCAGAAGTTCCTCTCAGGCTACCCCGAGCTGACAGATCAGCTCTCCAAGGCAGCCAGAGCCAAGCGTGTGAACCAGCATACGAACCCCGCTTACCGCTGGGTGGCGCTGGCCGTTGTGCTGGCGGGTGCGGCAGCGCTGGTGTACGGCATCATCTCGTGGCGCAACGGCGGAGATTTCGGCATGTATTTCGCCCTCTTCGGCTTTGCGGCGATCTTCTTCTTTTCCGGCGCGCACGTGCTGCCCACGGCGAAGAACAACAAAAAGGCCGTCGCCCGCGCCTGGGAAGAGGCACAGGCCAACCTTGCCCATGTCCTGCCGGACGATTTCCCGCTGCCGGCGCGCTATGCGCACCCCGTTGTGCTCACGCGCATGATCCGCATCCTGCGCGAGGGCCGCGCCCAGAGCGCGGATGAGGCGCTCGAGGTGCTGAAATCTGACCTCAAGGCGCTCAACGCCGACGTGCAGGTCTCGCAAGAGGAATACGACGAGGTCGTCGCGATCAAGTCGATGTTCCTGCTGAGTGATTATCAGTGATCGCTGAGATATTGCGAATGAAAGCCCATGGCTTTACAAAAGCCATGGGCTTTTTTCTGTTGCCTGGCAAGTGAATATAAGAGCGGTAAAAGAAAAATGCTTGCAAAGTGATTGCTTTGCAAGCATTTTTTATCTCTTTTTGCTCTTTGCCGTGGGCTTTGGCTTGGCCCAGCCGGACTTGCGCTTAAAGCCTTTCGGCTTGTCAGCGCCGCTGTTCTTCGAGCTCTGCCCGCCGCGGGGCGCGTCGCTTCTGCGGCCGCTGCTGGGCGCGGCGGAGGGCCTTTTGCCGCCGCCGGATTTGCCGTGCGGCATCGCGCGGTCATCGCCGTACGGGCGGACAAGGCACTTCGGCCCGTAGCCGATGAGATCCTCGCGTCCGGCCTTTTTGAGCGCCTCGATGACGAGCTTTTTCTTGTCGGGGCGGAACCACTGGAGCAGCGCGCGCTGCAATTCCTTGCCGTGCGGCGTCGTCTCAGCGAAGACAGGTGTCATATCGCGCGGGTCGATGCCAGTGTAGTACATGCAGGTCGAGAGCGTACCGGGCGTGGGGTAGAAGTCCTGCACCTGCTCGGGTTTGTGACCCGTGGAGTGCAGAAATTCCGCGAGCTGCACGGCGTCCTCAAGTGTGCAGCCGGGGTGGGACGACATGAGGTAGGGAACGAGATACTGCTCGCGCCCGTTCTTTTCGTTCACGGAGCGGTACTTGTCCCAGAATTTTTCAAACACGTCGAAGTGCGGCTTTCCCATGTAGTCGAGCACGCCCGCCACGCAGTGCTCGGGCGCGACCTTGAGCTGGCCGGAGATGTGATACTTGACAAGCTCGGACAGAAAGGGACTTCCCTTGTCCTCAAGCAGATAGTCATACCGGATGCCCGAGCGGACGAAGACCTTCTTCACGCCGGGGATCGCGCGAAGACGACGCAGCAGCTCGACATATTCCGAGTGGTCGGGATCGAGATTTTTGCAGGGGTAGGGGGCGAGGCAGTTTTTGTTGCGGCACATGCCGCGCTTCAGCTGATCCTTGCACGACGGGTGGCGGAAGTTGGCGCTCGGACCGCCGACGTCATGGACGTAGCCTTTGAACTTCGGGTCGCGGGTGAAGCCCTCGACCTCGCGCACGCAGGATTCGATCGAGCGCGAGGTGATCATGCGCCCCTGATGGAACGCCAGCGAGCAGAAGTTGCATCCACCGAAGCACCCGCGGTTGTGCGCGACGGAAAAGCGCACCTCCTCGATGGCGGCGACGCCGCCGAGAGCGTCGTACATCGGGTGCACCTCGCGCATGTAGGGGAGCTCGGCGACCTCGTCGAGCTCCTCACGCGAAAGCGGCATCGCGGGCGGATTGACGACGAGCGTGTCGCGCCCGTGCGCCTGCCAGAGCGCTTTGCCGCGGATGGGGTCGTGCTCCTCGTATTCGAGCTTCGTCGCGAGCGCGTAGGCGTGCTTGTCCCCGCACACCTCCTCATATGACGGGCACTCGACATGGTCGAAGGCGCAGACTTCGGGCGTGCGCGTCACAAACGCGGTGCCGCAAATATCTGTCAAGGTATCCGCCTTTTCACCCTTGGAGAGCCGGCGCGCAATCTCGCGCGTGGCATATTCGCCCATGCCGTAGACGAGCAGGTCTGCCTGTGCGTCGAAAATGAGCGCGCGGCGGACCTTATCGTCCCAGTAGTCGTAGTGCGCAAAGCGGCGCAGGCTCGCCTCCAGCCCACCGACGACGATGGGGACGTCGCCGAAGGCCTCGCGGCAGCGGTTGGCGTACACGATGGTCGGGCGGTCGGGCCGCAGGCCCATCCGGTTGCCGGGGGAGTAGAGGTCCTGCGTGCGGCGCTTTTTCGCCGCCGTGTAGTGCGCGACCATCGAGTCGATGTTGCCGCCGCCGATCATCACGCCGTAGCGCGGACGGCCTATCGCGCGGAAAGCGTCCGCGCTGTGCCAGTCCGGCTGGGCGAGCACGGCCACGCGGTAGCCCTCGTGCTCCAGCACGCGTGCGATGATCGCTGTGCCGAAGCTCGGATGGTCGATATACGCGTCCGCCGTGACAACAAGGAAATCATAGTAGTACCAGCCGCGCTCGACCATCTCGTCCTTCGAGACCGGCAGAAAAGCCTTTTCGATCTTCTTTTTCTTCATTGTTCGATAACTTCCTGCAATCTCTTCCAGCAGGATTCCTCATCGTATTCAAAATTCTTCTCAAAAGTGACGCTTTCCGCATCCTCGCAGACGGGGTGGAAGCCCCACTTTTCCGCGCAGTGGAGGCCGACCAAATTGCTCTTAGCGATGCGGCCGGTCGAGAGGATGGAGCAGCCATGCGAGCGCGCGTAAGAGAGTGCCTGACCGACGAGCTTTTCGCCGAGGTCGCGCTTCTGCGCGTCCTCCTCGAGCCAGAATTCGCCGATCGTGCCCACACCGCCGCGGCAGGAGACAACGCTGACCGCGCCGATGACATCGCCGCCGTGCATCACGTCGAAGTGTCCGCTTTCGCCCGAGGAGCGGTAGTAGATGCCGCCCTCAAAGCCCTTCGGGTCGTTGACCCACGGCTGCTTGCGGATGGTGGCGATGTCATCGCCGAGGTGGGACGCGTCGTCGCGGAAGACGACATTAAAACTCCCGTTTTTGTATTCGAGCTTGGCGACGGCAGTATTTTCCGCGTGGCCGGTCCTGTCGATTTCGTGCAGCGTCATGCCCTGAAGTGTGCCGACAATGATGCGCATCGCCATGCCGTGGGAAAAGACGGCGACCGTGCCGTTCGGGTGCGCCTCGGCGATCTCGGTGAGGACCTTGCGCATGCGGTCGCGGACCTCGGCAAAGCTCTCGCAGCCGTCGACGTGCCATTTCTGCGAATCGTTGCTGAAATAGGCGAGCTGTTCAGGGTCGATGCGCTCAAGCTCGGCCCAGGGTGTGTCCTCCCAATAGCCGACGTCGATCTCGCGCAGGGCGCGGACGGTGCGCAGCGGCAGGCCGTGCGTTTTATAGATGGCAAGCGCCGTAATCATCGTGCGGAAGCGGTCGCTTGAATAAACGGCGTCGAATTTTGTATCGGCAAAGCGCTTTGCGAGCGCGGCGATCTGATGGTAGCCGCGGTCGGTGATGGTGCTGTTGTACCAGCCATGCGCGCGGCGATAGCGGTTGCCTTCGGCCTCGGCGTGGCGGATGAGATAGATCGTGGTCATATGGTTCTCCTTCATGCTCATTTTTTCTCATTTTCATTATAGGCCGAAAAGAGGCATTCAGCAAGGGCGATTTGCGGCAAAAATTGCCGCGTATGACGCGATCTTGTGTGGACAGACTAAGCGCGTGAGCAAAGGAGTGATCGATATGTGTGATACCGCATTCTGGCGCGGTATGGCTGCCGGCATGGCCGCCGGCGCGATCATCGGCATGACCGTCGCAGAAAAGCGCAAAGCCATGAAGACCTGCGTGGGCCGCACCATGCAGCAGATGGGTACCGCCGTGGACGGTGCGCTGAGCGACTTAATGCACCGGTGAAATAGACGCGAGAGCGCAAAGAAAGGGCGGGAGCTGTGCTCCCGCCCTTTCTCATTATTTCCTTGCTATCCTGCTTGCTTTTATCCTTAGATGACGCCGTACTCCTTGAGGAGCTTTTCGATGTCGGTGCCTTCGATCTTGCCGAGGGCCTTCTTGACGGCCATCTTTTCCATGAAGCCCATGTCCATGTCGGTGGCCTTCTTGCCGTCGCGCAGCTTAACGGTGGCATTGAGCAGGTCGCGCACATCATACACGCTGCCCCAGACCTCGGGCACGCCGCGGTCGACGTTCAGCAGCGTATAGACAGCCTCCATGCCGGTGCGCATGGAATACTCGGTGGTGAAGATCGTGTCGCGCGGGGTCTCGGCAAACTGGCCGAGGAAGGCAAAGTTGACGCTGCCCTCGGGCACGACGTTCGGGCGGTCGCCGTAGGCGCGCGGCATGAAGAACGCGTCGATATACGGCATCATGACGGGTACGGTGTTGGCGCTGTTCGTCGCGAGGTCTTCGATCTGATCCTCGGGCACGCCGATGTGGTACAGCCACTCCATGCAGATCTCCTTGCCGGTGCACTCGCGCATGGGCTTTTTGATATAATCGCCCGGCTTGTCGGTGAAGAGGGAGTAGACCCAGACAAGGCAGTGGTCCTTGGGCTGGTCGCGGAACTGCGGCTGGCGGTTGATGGTCCAGCTCATCAGCCAGGAGGAATCCTTCACGGTGACGATGCCGCCGGTGACGACATGGCCGGTGAACGGGTCGCGCTTGCAGATGTTTTTGATATAGGGGATGATCTTCTGGTCGAGGGTCTCGACGGTGGCGCTCATCCAGTTGGTCTGCTCGGGGTCGTGGCAGAACTTGTCGGGATGACCGAAGGACGGGTCCTGCGCGGCGATCTTGCGCCACATATCCCAGCCGCCGCCCTCTTTGAGCTCGGTGTTGTACGCGGCGGGCTCGTTCTGGCTGCCCATGGAGGAGTTTTCGACGCAGCCGCCGTTCGTGATGAAGACGAGGTCG
The DNA here is from genome assembly GCA_040095065.1 of Hominicoprocola fusiformis. GTDB lineage: Bacteria > Bacillota > Clostridia > Oscillospirales > Oscillospiraceae > Hominicoprocola. The sequence goes on along the minus strand of JBBNGO010000015.1, from coordinate 7,664 downwards.
TTTTCCGTGAGGTCGATGGCCTCGTTCTTGCCGTCGCGGATGACGTCGATGCGCTTAGCGAGCTTGTGCTTGGGGTCAGAGCAGTCGAATTCGACATTTGCGACCTGCACGCCGTAGTGGAACTGAACGTTGTGGCTCTCGAGGTACTTGACCATCGGGAGGATCATGGACTCATACTGGTTGTACTTGGTGAAGCGCAGCGCCGTGAAGTCGGGCAGGCCGCCGATGTGGTGGATATAGCGCTGGATATAGAGCTTCATCTCGAGCGCGCTGTGCCAGTTTTCAAAGGCGAACATCGTGCGCCAGTAGAGCCAGAAGTTGGAATTCAGGACTTCCTCATCGAAAAAGTCGGTGATCTTCTTGTCCTGCAGCTGCTCGTTGGGGGTGAAGAAGAGCTTCATGATCTCCATCGCGCCCTTGTCGGAGATGTCGAACTTGCCGTCGGTGTGCGCGTCCTGACCGCGGTTGACGGTTGCGCGGCAGAGGGAGTAGTTGGGGTCCTCTTTGTTGAGCCAGTAGTACTCGTCGAGTACGCTCACGCCCTCGGTCTCAATGGAGGGGATGGAGCGGAACAGGTCCCACATGACCTCGAAATGGTTGTCCATCTCGCGGCCGCCGCGCATCACATAGCCGAGGTTTTCGAACTTGTAGCCGTCGCACGCGCCGCCGGGCAGATCACCCTTTTCGAGCACGTGCACGTGCTCACCCTTCATCTGGCCGTCGCGCACGAGATAGCAGGCGGCGCTCAGCGCCGCAAGGCCGCTGCCGACGATGTAGGCAGACTTGTTGTCCACGCCCTCGGGCTTTTTGGGACGGGCAAACGCTTCATAGTTACCGCTGGAATAATACATAAATCATTTCTCCTTTCAAACTGTCTGTGAAACCGCTGATCCACGAAACACATTCAACCTCGGGAATCAACGGTATGTTTTCCTTTCGATGGTGAAAGCATACCGCGGTTTTGCGAAAAGAACAATCAGCAGAAAGCGGGCGGTGATAAGAAACTTATCACTGCCCGGAAAACTGTAAAGAAACTTATCAATTCTGTAATTTTGATGAAAACGGCAAAAGAAGTCACGCCTTGTCGATGCGCAGCCGCTCGAGCGCGGCACGGACATTGCCGTGGATGACGAGTTCGAGCCGGTCGACAAGCAGCTGGGGGTCGCCCTTCATGTCGCTTTTGATCCAGTCGAGCATCAATCCGACGAAGGCGTACTTGTAGACCGTTGCGATAAAGGCCTTGTCCTCGTCGCGCACGCTCATGCCCTGCGCCTGCTCCTCGACCACGCCCTCGAGCAGATCGTAGGTGACCTTGTAGAGGTAATTTTCCACCTGCTCGCGGCTGACGGAGTGGTAGACGTTCATAATGAAGGGCTTGTTGTCCTGCACGGCCTTAAAGAGCTGCAAAAAGCCCTGCTGCCACGTCTCGTAGGTCTTGTTGCCCGCGAGCGCCTTGCTGGCGTCTTCCTGGCACGACCACTCGACAAGGTCGTAGATGTCCTTGAAGTGGTAGTAAAACGTCATGCGGTTGATGCCGCAGTCCTCCGTGATATCGCTGATGGTGATCTTGCTCAGGGGCTTTTGCAGCAGCAGATTTTTGAGCGACGCCTCGAGCGCGCGTTTGGTCACCTGTGACATAGCGGTCTCCTCTTTCTATCAGGATGATTTGTTGACGCTATCATATCATGAGAAAGGATGGAAAAGGGAGAAGTTTTTGTAAATTCTCCACTGAATCAGAAAAGAGGACGCTTATCGTCCTCTTTTTCAATTCAGTTTATGCTGTCCTGGACCGCTTCTTCAAACCGCATGGTGAGATTCCGATTTTCTTCCGCGCTGTCATCGAGCACGCGGCGGAAGGCGTGGGCGCGGCGACCGAGCAGCTCGTCAAGCGCCGAAGTGCCGCGGACGATCAGCTCCGTCGGCTCATGCAAGTCCGTCAGGCAGTCGTGCAGGGCGTCGAGATTGCCGCCGTACCACGCGGGAAAGTGAAGACCCTCCGCGAGCGCGCGGTGCAGGTCTTCAGCGGCCTCGCAGGCGGAGACATCTAATACAAAGCGCATGGCCGTCACTCCTCTCCGTACAGCAGTTCAAAGGTCTCGTAGTGGTCTTCGGTGTAGTAAATGAGGCCGTCGTTTGAGAAGACGATGCGTTTGGCCCCGCGCGAATCCGCGCCCAGCGTGTCGATGTCGCATTCGGTGTAGGTGCGTCCGTCCGCCTCGGGCAGGAGACCTTCGTAGTTGCCGAACCGGCTGCCGCCAATGCACTTGCCCGGCGCGTAGGGCTCGAGCGACCCGCCTGGCCAGCCGAGGGCCTGGGCATCTTTCTTGGTGATGAAGTTGTCCGGTAAATGTCCGTAGGTGTGGATATAGAGCGCGACGTCGTCCTTGGTCGTGTAGGAGCCGTCCTCGTCGATCTGAGGGGCGGATGCATCGTCGTCGCTTAGCGTATCGGCGTCTTCGGACGGTGCGTTCTGCGCATCCTGCTGCTCCTGCTGCGGCAGACTGGAATCGTCCTGCACCGGCGCACCCGCGCCACAGCCGACGAGCGAGAAGAGCATCACGAGCGCGAGCAGCCATGCGGTCAGTTGTTTCTTCATTGGGAATCCTCCTGTGGTGATTTTCTCCATCATAGCACGGCTGCGGGCAAAAATCCAGCACGCGCGGCGGTTGACTTTGCGCGCCGTTGTGAGTACGATAGGGGAAACGACCGGCAAGTCGGAATGGATCAAAAGGCAAAGGAGATAGAAACAATGACGATTGAAGAGCGCGCCGAGCTGGCGGTGGAGACATTTGCCGCGGGAAAGGGCAACTGCACCCAGTCGGTGCTGTGCGCGTGGGAGGATAAAATTCCAGTCGACCACGATACGTTGATGAAGCTCGGCGCGGGTTACGGCGCGGGCATGGGCTGCATGCAGGCCACCTGCGGCGCGCTGATCGGCGCGGTGATGGCCGCGGGCAGCGTGACGGACGGCAAGGGCACGCCGCGCACGGCCCGCAGCATCCTTACGAGCTTTCAGGAAAAGAGCGGCGCGACGATCTGCAAGGACTTAAAGGGCGTGGAGACCGGCAAGGTCCTCTGTCCCTGCGCGCAGTGCGTTCGCAACGCCGTCCTCGCCGCAGGAGAGATGCTGGGGGAGTAAAGGGAGAAAAGCCCAGTTCGCTGAGAGCGCTGAGTAAAAAATAAAACCACCATCGAAAGATGGTGGTTTTATTTGGCGCAGCAGGAGAGATTCGCTCGCGGTGTTACCACACCGCGACACGGAAAGCGGCGAAACGCTGCCAGTGGCAGAGAAAGTGAGCCGCTTTCGAGGAAGTGGCACGATCGACGGGACTGGACAAGTCGCGTCGATCGTGATGCCACGACGGTGTAGGCGGGCACTAAACGCCCCACTGGGGCGTTTTTTCGCTTCGCTTATGCCCTGTTCGAATCTCTGGATACAAAAAAGAACACCACCCTGTTGGGTGGTGTTCTTTTTGGCGCAGCAGGAGAGATTCGAACTCTCGGTACGCTTTTGACGTACACACGATTTCCAGTCGTGCTCGTTATGACCGCTTCGATACTGCTGCGTATCGGTGCGCTCGACAGCAAAAATGATTATACCAAAAATCACAGCAAAGTCAAGTGCAAATTCGAAAAATGCGCGATTTTCTGAACGGCGCCTTCACTTGCAATTTTTGCCGCCATCTTTTATACTGACAAAAAGACCCTTTGGGGAGGGAGTATCATGAGCAGTAGCATCTATCGCGCCGTGAACACGACGCTCATTTATATTGAATGCGGCGGCGAATACCTGATGCTGCACCGCACGAAAAAGGAGAACGACTGCAATCGCGACAAGTGGATCGGCATCGGCGGCAAGTTTGAAGAGGGCGAGAGCCCGGAGGAGTGCGCTCTGCGCGAAACGAAGGAGGAGACCGGCCTCGCCCTGACCTCTTACCGCTATCGCGGCATCGTGACATTCGTGTCGGACAAGTGGGAGAGCGAGTACATGCACCTTTTCACTGCCGACGGCTTTGAGGGAACGCTCAAGGACTGCGATGAGGGCGAGCTTGCGTGGATCAAAAAGAAAGATCTGCTGGCGCTGCCCGCGTGGGAGGGCGACAAGATCTTTTTGCGCCTGCTCGACGAAAACGTACCGTTTTTCTCGCTCAAGCTGCGTTACGAGGGCGAAACGCTCGCGGAGGCGAAGCTCAACGGGAAAGCGTTGGAGGTGCGGCATGGATAAGCTGCTCGTGTCGGCCTGCCTTCTCGGCACGCCCTGCCGCTACGACGGGAAAAGTAAAGCGGACGCGCGTGTGCAGGCGTTGGTGGGAAAATATGAAATTGTTCCTGTCTGCCCCGAACAGCTCGGCGGTCTCCCGACGCCGCGTGTGCCCAGCGAACGGCGGGGCGAGCGCGTCGTCACAGCGGATGGCCGCGACGTGACGGAGGCGTACCGCCGCGGCGCGGAGGCAGCTCTCGCGCTGTGCCAGCAAAACGGCTGCGAGGCTGCCGTGCTCAAGGAAAAGAGCCCGAGCTGCGGCTGCGGGCAGATTTACGACGGAACTTTTTCCCGCCGCCTGACCGAGGGCGACGGCGTGACGGTGGAGTTGTTCAAGGCACACGGCATAGTCGTCTGCGGCGAGAGCGATGTGGAGAAGCTGTAAACGCTGACGATATTTGGCCTGATATTTTATGCAGTTTACCGACAAATTTTTAGTTGTCTTTGAAAAGTGCAGCCGTTATACTATATAACCAGCATTGGACTGATATCATACGTGTATTGAATATGACCGGCGGATGACCGGCGGTCATCATAATAAAAAGGAGGAGCACAACATGAAATTTTCCAGCAAAGTTGAAAAATGCGGCCTGTCTCCGATGCGTAAGTTCCACCCGTATGCGGTGGCGGCAAAGGCACGCGGCGTCAACATCTATCACCTCAACATCGGCCAGCCCGACGTACAGACTCCTCCCGCGTTTTTCGAGGCGGTCCGTCACTTCGAGCAGCCGGTGCTGGCCTACGCGCCCTCGCCCGGTATCCCCGAGCTGATCGACGCGATCCAGAACTACTATGACAAGCTCGACATGCACTTCGGCAAGAGTGAGATCTACGTCACCGCCGGCGGCAGCGAAGCGCTTCAGATCGCGCTGCAGTGCATTCTTGACGACGGCGACGAAATTTTGATTCCCGAGCCGTTCTACCCCAACTACAACACGATGACCCGCACCTGCGGTGCATCGATTCGCCCGATCCCGACCTGCCCGGAGGAGGGGTATCGCTACGCTGAGCGCGAGAAGATCGAATCTCTCATTAACGAGCACACGCGCGCCATCATGGTCACGAACCCCGGCAACCCGACCGGCGTTGTGCTGAGCCACGAGGAGATGGAGATGCTCGTCGATGTCGCACAGAAGCATGATCTGTTCCTCATCGGCGACGAGGCGTACCGCGAATTCGTCTACAGCGGGGAGAAGCTCCAGTCGTTTGGCGAGTTTGCCGACAGGGCGGGTGACAACATCATCGTCATCGACACGGTCTCCAAGCGCTTTTCCGCCTGCGGCGCGCGTATCGGCTGCCTGATCTCCAAGAATAAGGAGTTCATGAACCACGCGATGAAATACTGCCAAGCAAGACTTTCGGTCGCGACGCTCGACCAGATCGCGTCTGCCGCGCTCTACACCGTCGGCCCCGAGTATTTTGCCGCCGTGCGCGACGAGTATAAGAAGCGCCGCGACACGCTCTGCCGCAAGCTCGGCGAGATCCCCGGCGTGGTGTTCGACGTGCCGGGTGGCGCGTTCTACGTGATGGCCGCGCTGCCGGTCGACGATGCCGACAAGTTCCAGCAATGGCTGCTCGAGGAATTCAGCGACAACGGCGAGACCGTGATGATGGCCCCGGGAGGCTCGATGTACGCGACGCCCGGGAAGGGCAAAAACGAAGTCCGCATGGCCTACGTCCTCGAAAGCGACAAGCTCGAGCGCGCCATGGATATCCTCAAAAAGGCCATCGAGGTCTACAACGCAAGATAAAAAGGAGAAGATACCTATGATCCGTCATATCGTAATGTGGAAGTTCCGCGAGGGCACTGAGGAAAAGGCCAACGAGTTTCTGACGAAGCTCGCCGCGCTCGACGGTGTGATCCCGCAGCTCAAAAAGAGCGAGGTCGCGCGCAACATCGGCAAGGACAACTACGACGCCGTGCTCGTCTCCGAGTTTGAGACGATGGATGACCTGAACGCCTACAAGGTCGATCCCCGCCATGTCGCCGTGAGCGATATCTGCAAGTCCATCCGCGCCGACCGCGTGGCCGTAGACTACGAATTTTAATCAAAAACAAAGAGCGCCGAAAGGCGCTCTTTGTTTTTGAAAAGGATCGCGCTCCGCGGCAGCGCACGCACCGTAGGCGCGCACGTTTGCGGAGCGAGAGGAGTTTTTTCTGACGCGCATGTCGTCAGAAAAAACGATCTCAATTTTTTCGCGCCCGCGGGCGCGAAATGGTTTTGATTATTTTTTGTCGCGACCTGCGCGTGACAAAAAATACTTTGCGCGAAGCGTGTGTCGCAGCCACCCTACGGGTGGCAAGGCCCAAAGCGCAGCGAAACTTTTTCAAAAAAGAGGCCATTTATGGCCTCTTTTTTGAGCTGCAACCGCTGGTTGCTAACTTTTCAACCCCGCTTGGTGGACTTTTTGCGCGCCTTTTGGTAAGCTGAACGCAGAAAATCTGCAAAGGAGAACCCCATCACATGACACTTGGAGAGAACATCGTGCACCTGCGCACACAGAAAAACTGGTCGCAGGGCGACCTTGCCGACGCGCTGGACATCTCGCGCCAGAGCGTATCCAAATGGGAGACCGACGCCTCCATCCCCGAGCTTGACAAGCTATTAAAGCTCTCCGAGCTCTTCGGCGTGACGCTCGACGAGCTCGTGCGCGGCGAGGGCGTGCCAAAGACGGAAACAGCCGCGCCCGCGGCACAGGCAGTACCCGCCTCTTTCACGCCGCAGACTTCGTCCGAGCAGGAAAAGCGTCACACCATTGCGGGTACGATTTTATTGTGTATCGGCGCGGTTCTTCTGCTCACCTGCCTGATACTCGCCGGCGATCTGCTGGCGGGGCTGATTTACGGACTGCCGTTTTTCCTCTGCGGCATCATCTGCTTTACGGTGAAGTATCGCACGGGCCTGTGGTGCGGCTGGGCGGCCTATCTCTGTATTGATCTCTACCTCCGCTTTGCGACGGGCCTTTCGTGGACGACTGCCTTTATGACGCACCTCTGGACGGCGCAGATGAACTATGCGCGCCTTGCGATCTCGTGGGTGCAGCTCCTCGGCATGCTTGTGATGATCGTCTGCACGGTGCGCTCCTACCGGACGCTCAAGCTGCCCGCGACGAAAAAAGAGGGCACATGGCTCATTGCCGGTTGGCTCGCGGCGCTCGTTGTGCTGCCGCTTTTGATGAGCTACGGCGTTATGCCGCTGCTGCTCGACGATCTCGGCAATTACAGCAACATTTCGCCGTACTTCCTTCTGAATGTCGTCTACAGCTACGCGCGCCTTGCGCTCATCAATGTTCTTCTGGTGCGTTCACTCGCCGTCTGGCGCTTGAAGCGGGAAGAGAAGAAAGCGGAAAAGTGAACTCGAAATGAGAAAAAGCGGCCCGCACTGCGGTCCGGGTTTTTTAT
>JBBNGO010000014.1:0-62938 GCA_040095065.1 Hominicoprocola fusiformis | reverse complement strand
AAGCCCCGCCGGTGCGAACCCGGCGGGACTTTGTCTGATTATTTTCCACTCTCCTGCGGCGCGTCTTCAAGCAGCATTTGCCGCAGCTTCTTCGCGGCGATGCTCAGCGGTTGTGTCTTGCGCTGGAAGAGGAAGACGCTGCGCGCGGGAATGGGCTCTTCGAGCGTGATGGGGTAGATACCGCTTGCCTCCGGCGTGCCGTAAAGCATCTCACGCGGCACGAAGCCGACGCCAAGGTCGCTCTGCACCACGGGCGGCACCTGTGCCGTGGTCTCGACCTCCACATCGGGGCTGAACGAAAGACCGTGGCGCAGGAAGAACTCGGCATAAAAGTCGTGCGACGATGTCCCCTCCGTCAAGCTGATGATCGGGTAGTCGGCAAGCCTTTTGAGCGAAACGGGCTCCTCGGTGAGCTCCAAAAACGCCGGGCCGCAGATGGGGATCTCCTGAATTTCGTCGATCTTCTGCGCCGTGAGCGAATCCGGCACGGACGCGCCCTCTGCCAGAATGGCGAAGTCGGCAAGGCCGTTCTGCACGGCGGCGAGGCCGTGGGAGGCAGAGTGGTTCGTCAGGCAGATGCGCACGTGCGGGTATGCGCGCCGGTAGCGCGCGAGCACCTGCAAAAGCCGCGTGCGCAGGGCAAGGCTGCTCGCTGCGATGTGGACGATACCGCTTTGCAAGCTCTGGTCGGAGAGGACCTCCTCTTCGCCTGCCTCGATGCTCTCAAACGCGACGGCGATGTGCGTGTAGAGCTTCTCCCCCTCGGGCGTGAGGCGCACGCCCTGCGGCGAGCGGAAAAACAGCGCGCAGCCGAGCTCGGATTCGAGCTTTCGGATCATACGTGTCACATTGGGCTGGTTGCTGTAGAGCGCCGCGGCGGCCTGCGAGAAGCTGCGGAATTTGGCGGCGTAATAAAAGACGCGGTAGCTGTCGTAGCTGATGTTCATAAAAAAGCAAGCTCCTCTGAAAAAGAAAATAAGTGGGGTTCTGCGCGGCGGCGAGGAACCTGACTGCGTAAAATTTGACGGAAGAGAAAAGCATTCGTCCGCACCTTGCGGACGGCAAGACTGATTGTAACAGAAGCGAAGCGGCGGCGCAAGCGTATTCGGGAAAAAAGAACAGAACCTTGACGAAAAGTAAACACCGTCGAAAAGCCGCATGAAATCAGGAAAATTCGGACGGCATAGAAAAATGACATATCCTCCATGTCAAGATAACATTTCGCTTCCGCGTAAGAGACCGATATAATGACTCGCGCTGGGAATTCCACAGCACAGGGAGGAATATCATGTTTGCTCAGATCATTGCCATCTGCATTTTTGTCACTATGTTCCTGCTTATTATCCTCGATAAGTTTGAACGGCATTACATTACGCTCGGGAGCGGCGCGCTCGTGCTCGTGCTGGTGTTCGGCGTCTGCATGCGCTCGATGAGCGCCATTTGGGAGACGCTCAACCTCGGCGCGTTTTTCCAGAGCACATTCTGGTACGGCGCAAGTGAGGAGAGCACCGCTGGCATCAACTGGTCGACGATCCTGTTTATCGCCGGCATGATGATCATGGTCGAGGGCCTCGGCAAGGCGGGCTTTTTCCGCTGGCTGTGCCTGACGCTTGCCAAGCTCGTACACTACCGCGCGGTGCCGCTGCTCATCTGCTTTATGTCGCTCTCGGCGTTTTTGTCGATGTTCATCGACAGCATCACGGTCGTGCTGTTTCTCGCCACCGTCACGCTCGAACTGGCGCAGACGATGAAATTCGACCCCGTGCCGATGATCCTGTCTGAAATTTTCTGCGCGAACCTTGGCGGTGCGGCTACGATGTGCGGCGACCCGCCGAACATCATCATCGGCACCTCGCTCGGCTACACATTCTTCGACTTCATCGAAAATACCGGCGCGGTCGTGGCGATCTGCTTTGTGTTCATGCTCATTTACTTCACGCTCTGCTTCCGCAAGGAACTTGAGCGCGCCGAGCATGCCAACGGCGGCCCTGTCACCTGTCCTGAGCCTTCGACGGCCATCACGAACAAGAAGGCATTTCTTGCGAGCGCAGGCGTTTTCCTGCTGGCGGTCGTGCTGCTCATCACGCACGCGCAGACGGAGCTTTCTGTCGCGTGCATCGGCGTGATTGTCGCGATTTTGACGCTGATCGTTTTGGGCTTGACCAGCGGCAAAAAATCTGTTATAGAAATCATTGAGGGCGTGGACTATAAGACGCTGCTCTTTTTCATCGGCTTGTTCGTTTCCGTGGCGGGCCTTGAAAAGACAGGTGTGCTCAACATGATCGCGAACTTCATCACCTCGGTCAGTGAGGGCAATATCGCGGTTATTGTGATCGTCATTCTGTGGCTCTCGGCCATCACGAGCGCCTTTGTCGACAATATTCCCTTTGCCGCGACCATGATCCCTGTCATCCGCGCCATCGCCGCGACAGAGGGCATGGATATCGGCGTGCTTGCCTGGGCGCTTTCGCTCGGCACGGACCTCGGCGGCAACGCGACACCCATCGGCGCGAGCGCCAACGTCGTCGGCACCTCGGCTTCGGCCAAGGGCGGCTATCCCATCGGCTGGGGCCGCTACTGCAAGTACTGTGTGCCTGCGACGATCATTGTCATGGCAGTGTCCACGGCCTACTTATTCCTGCGCTATCTGTAAACGGAAAAAGGAAAGGAGTGCGATCCCATGAAAAACCAGATCATCATCACCCTTGGCCGCGAGCACGGCAGCGGCGGCCATTACATTGCCGACATGATCGCGCAAGAGCTCGGTATCAAGCTCTATGACAAGGACTCCATCGAAAAGGAGATCGTTTCCGAAGGCTACAGCGAGGAAATGATCCGCAAGATGGACGAAAAGCCCGTCAACTTCTTTGCCTCGCGCCGCATCGGCAAGTATTCCAATTCTCTTGAGGTCAACGTGGCGGAAAAGACGTTCGCCATGCTGCGTGACAAGGCAGCAAACGGCGAGAGCTTCCTCATCATCGGCCGCTGCAGCGACCAGGTGCTCAAGGGCAACCCCAATATGCTGAGCATTTTCATCTGCGGCAACCAGCAAGCCAAAGTCGGCCGTGTGATGGAGAAGAAGGGCCTGTCTGCCGAGGACGCGATCGAGGAGATCAAAGAGGTCGACCGCTCCAGAAAGTCCTACCACAACTACTACTGCGAGACGAAGTGGGGCGACGCCCGCGGCTACGACATGACCGTCAAGAGCGATGTGCTCGGCTTCGAGGGCACGGCGAAAATGCTGATCGCCTATATCCGCAGCTTCATGGAGCAGGACTAAATAAAATTTGCGGCCCGTGCCGCAAAAAACATTTGAAATGCTCGAAACAATTTGATAAAATCAATTCACAGCGTGTGGCGTTTCTGCGTAAATCCGGTTGCAGAAACGCCGCACGCTTTTTTGCGGAAAAAGGAGGGAGAGGACAACTTCATAGTTAAATCGTGCAGCAGAGATGCGTAAGTCCGGATTGATCCGGCGGAACGCATCTCTTATTTTTATGTGCAGGAGGAAGACCACCATGGAAAACACAAACCAGTTTTTGGGGACGGAGCGCGTGGGAAAGCTCATGCGGCGCTACGCCGTCCCGTGCATCATCTCGCTGCTCGTCGGCGCGCTCTATAACATTGTCGACCAGATCTTCATCGCCAACGCAAGCTACCTCGGTTCCTACGGCAACGCGGCCAATACCGTCGTCTTTCCGCTCACGGTCGTGGCGCTCGCCATCGCCGTGATGATCGGTGACGGCTGCTGCGCGTTCGTCAGCATTTCGCTCGGCAAAGGCGAAGTGGGAGAGGCAAGAAAGAGCGTCGGCAGCGCGGTCGTATTGTCGGTCGCGAGCAGCCTTGTGCTCACGGCGCTGTACCTCATCTTCGCCGACGCTATCATCTCGATGTTCGGCGGCACGGTGAACGAGGAGACCTTTCATTACGCGCAGGAGTATTTCTTCTATATCTCGCTCGGCATCCCGTTTTATATGTTCGGTCAGGCGATGAACCCTGTCATCCGTGCCGACGGCAACCCGCGGTTCGCCATGATCTCCACGCTCGCGGGCGCGGTGCTCAACATCATTTTAGACCCCATCTTCATCTTTGAATGTAAGTGGGGCATGATGGGCGCGGCGGCCGCCACCGTGTTGGGCCAGATCGTCACGGCGGCGCTCGCGGTGTGGTATCTCTGCCGCATGAAGACCGTCAAGCCGGGGAAGGGAGACTTCCGCCTGCACGCAAGCCTCTGTACCCGGATGCTGACGCTCGGCATCACGAGCTTTCTCTCGCAGATCAGCCTCGTCGCGGCGATGGCGGCCATCAACAACATGCTGCGCAAGTACGGCGCGTTGGATGAGATATTCTCGCAGGAGCAGTACGCGCAGATCCCGATGGCCGTTGTCGGCATCGTGATGAAGTTCTTCCAGATCGTCATTTCCATCGTCGTCGGCATGGCGGCGGGCTGCATTCCCGTCGTAGGTTACAACATGGGCGCGGGGAAAAAGACGCGCGTGCATGTGCTCTTTACAAAGCTCCTGCTCTGCGAGGCGATCGTCGGCGCCGTCGCGCTCATTCTGGCCGAGGGCTTCCCGCGTCAGCTCATCGCCGTCTTCGGCGCGGCGAACGAGAGCAGCTACTACACAGACTTTGCGATCAAGGCATTCCGCACCTACCTCTGTATGATGGTGCTCGCCTGCGTCAATAAGGCTTGCTTCATCTTTTTGCAGGCTGTGGGCAAGGCATTCTCGTCCACGATGCTCTCCATGGTGCGCGAGGTCGTGTTCGGCGTGGGCTTTGCACTGCTGCTGCCGCGCTTTTTCGGCCTTGACGGCGTGCTGTACTCCATGCCGGTGTCGGATGTGTTGACATTCGTCATCGCGGCGGTTATGATTGTAAAAACGTATCGGGAACTCAATACGGAAGGAGCAACTGTATTATGAATCATATTATCACCGTCAGCCGTGAATTCGGCAGCGGCGGCCGCACGGTCGGCAAAAAGGTCGCAGAGCAGCTCGGCATCCCCTGCTATGACTCAGAGCTCATCCAGAAGATCGCTGAGGAGAGCGGCTTTGCAGAAAATTATGTCAAGGAGGCGGGCGAGTACACACCCGGCGGCTTCCTGGCCTCAGCGCTCTCGAACCGCGCGTTCGGCCCGACGAACGAGGACATCCTATGGGAAATTCAGTGCCGCGTCATCAGCGAGCTTGCCGAAAAGGGACCCTGCGTCATCGTCGGCCGCTGTGCGGACTACATTTTGCAGGACAAGGCCAAGTGCCTCAAGGTCTTTATCCACGCGGATATGGCGTTCCGCGCCAAGCGCATCGTCGAGGTCTACGGCGAGCGCGAGCAGTCGCCCGAGCAGCGCCTGCGCGACAAGGATAAGCGCCGCGCGGCCTATCACCGCTTCTACACGAACATGAAGTGGGGCTACGCGCAGAATTACCACATCACGCTCGACAGCGGCGAGCTCGGCATCGACAAGTGCGCCGATATCATCGCTGACCTCTACAAGAGCAGGGCGTAAATGGTCAAAAAGAGAAGGAGAGAAGCTGCGGCCTCTCTCCTTTTTTTTATTCATCTTTCGCAAGACCGGGAATGTTGACGCCGATGCCGTTGACCTCCACGCCGTCGTCGGCGGGGATGAGGAGGTATTTGCGGCCATTGATGACGCGCGCTTCGATCATATAGCTGTTCTCCGGTGCAATGGAAATTTTGACCTCGGGGGTCGTGATCTCAAACTTCTTGCTCTCGATGATGTTGTTCGGGTTCAGCGCGGCGTTCTCGCCGTACTGCTCATCGCACTCGCGCTGGAACGCTGCGATCTGCTCGTCGTTCACGCCGCTGTTGGCGAGGATGCCGCCGACGTCGCCCGCCGTCATTTCAAGCGGCTCGGGGTCTTTGCTCTCTTTGTGATCTTCGATGCGCGCTCTGATCTGCTCGTGCACGGACTGGACGACATCGTAGCTGCAATCCTTGTCGAGCGCGTCGGCAAGCGCCGAGCCAAAGGCGTTTTTCTGCTCCTCGGCAGACATCGGTGGGTCGACGTGGAACAGCGCGTCGATGACCTCCTGATGGATCTCCGCGGCGTTTTTCGAGTAGAACAGCACATTGTAAATGTTCGCCGTGCGGTTGTCGAACGCGGGGTAGAGGAAGCCGAGCTCGGGCGAGGTCGCGATGTAGCCGGTGGAGCTTGAGTGAAACTCGCTCTGGTCAAGGTCGTAGCGCAGTTCGAGCGTCGGGGCCTTGACGGGGCAGATGGAGCAGACGAAGTACTTGAAGACCTCACTCGACGCGTCAGCTTGGATCTCGTCGTCCTTGCTGCGGTGCGGCACATCGTAGGCGTCAGCGGCGAGGAGGATGAGATAGTTTGTCTCGCCCATGTCGATGCAGTCGATGATTTGGCGGCAGAGCGTTTCGCGCGAGGCGGGGTCCTTGAGCTCCGTCTGGCGAAGAGTCTGCAAGAGGCGGTGCTCATCGCTGTCGGCAACCTGCTGCGTGGAGAACACCACGTCGATGAGGTTCTTGCCAAGCGTGCCGGAGAGGGACTTTTTGAGAAGGCCCAGGTACATCTCCTGCTCCTCCTGCCGCATGAGGCCCATCGAGGTATCGACCCACGCAATGATCTCACGGTTGGAGTTCACATAGCAGCCGTACACGCGGCTGAAATTATTCTTATCGAGCCGGAAGCGCCGGCGCAGTTCATTGAGTTCTTTCTGATTCATGGCTCGTCCTTTCCTTTGTTCATGTCACAAGGCCGATTTTACCACGCCCGCGCCGCCGCGGCAAGGGGAGAAACGGCGCATTGTGCGACAAAAATGCGCAAAATGCAGGAAAAGATGCAAAATGGGCGTGAGCGACAAAATGTGTGCGATGTGTGGACAATATAGACGATATCCCTGTAAATCATAGAGAAATTCAATGAATCTGTCCATATTTCACGGCTTCTTAACGCCGCATTTGACGCTGCTTTTTGTGAAAACGGCTGTGGAAACGGAATCAAAGCAAACATTTCACGTTAAAAATGAAAGATATATTGCATTTTGCCTGAGCTGTGCAGGAATTCTTCCGTTTCCTTGGTGATTCTGACTGTTGAAAAAAGAAAAAAAGAAGTTAGAATAGAGCCTCGCGAAATGAAACGGAAGAATTTGGATAGAAATCAGAGAGTTTGGGAGGAAATCAATATGTCGTATCACTTTTTGCTGGATCTTGCGCTGATTCTGCTGAGCACGAAGATTCTGGGCCTCATTGCGCAGAAGTTTCAGATGCCGCAGGTCGTGGGCGCGCTGATCGCGGGCCTGATCCTCAGCCCCGCGGGCCTTGGCCTGCTTTCGGAAACGGAGTTCACCAAGCAGCTCAGCGAGCTTGGCGTCATCGTGCTGATGTTCTCCGCCGGTATGGGCACGGACATCAACGAGCTCAAGCACAGCGGCAAGGCGGGCTTCATGGTCGCGGTCCTCGGCGTGGTCGTGCCGTTTCTCATGGGCACGGCGCTTGCCTGGGGCGCGGATGAGCTGGGACTCATTGAGAGCACCGGCTTTATCGAAAACATCTTCATCGGCACCATCCTGACGGCCACGTCCGTGAGCATCACGGTCGAAACGCTCAAGGAGATGAAAAAGCTCGAGACCAAGGTCGGCAACACGATCCTGGCCGCCGCGCTCATCGACGATGTGCTCGGCCTGATCGCCCTGACGCTCGTTTGCAGCCTTGCCGGCGGTGACGAGAGCATCGGCATGGTGCTCCTCAAGATCGTGGGCTTTTTCGTCTTTGCCTTCGTGGTCGGCTTTGGCGCGAACCGCATCTTCTGCTGGATGCTCAAGCGTCAGCACGGTTGGGCCAGCCACAGAAACTCCGTGTTCGCCTTTGTCCTGTGCCTTGTGATGGCCTACTGCGCGGAGGAATTTTTCGGCGTGGCCGACATCACGGGCGCTTAC
Organism: Hominicoprocola fusiformis; assembly: GCA_040095065.1. GTDB lineage: Bacteria > Bacillota > Clostridia > Oscillospirales > Oscillospiraceae > Hominicoprocola. The sequence goes on along the minus strand of JBBNGO010000014.1, from coordinate 55,019 downwards.
GCCGCGGGCCTTGCCGTCGCGTGCACGCCCAAGGGCACCTACATCCAGACGAAGTACAACCCCCTCGGCTATCTTCTGCTCACGCCGGTGTTCTTCGCGAGCATCGGTATCAATGTGCAGATCACGGGCCTGACGGGCGGCATGGTCGTCTTCTCGATTTTGCTGCTGCTTGTTTCGATCATCTCGAAGCTTCTCGGCTGCGGCCTTGGCGCCAAGGCGTGCCAGTTCACCACGCGCGAGAGCATCCAGGTCGGCGTGGGCATGGCCTGCCGCGGCGAAGTCGCGCTGATCGTCGCCAACCGCGGCCTTTCGATGGGTGTGCTGTCGCCCGCGATGATGACGCCGGTCGTCATCACGGTCGTATGCGGCACGATCCTGACGCCGATTCTGCTCAAGCTGTCCTTCCGCGGCCATCAGGAGACGGAGCTGGTGCAGAACAACATTGCCGATCGCATGGCCAAGCACCGGCAGCTCGATATCATCACGCAGCAGCTTTTGCAGCAGGATGAACAGCTGATGAAAAAGAACTGAGCGCAGCGCAATGAAATAAAAAGAGCTTTCTCCTGAAAATCGGAGAAAGCTCTTTTTTGTTGATTGACGCTTTAGGATGCCGCTTTTTCCTGCGCGGTGCACTCGCGCAGGATGCGGCAAAGCGCGTTCACATCCTCTTCCCGCGTCGCCCAGCTTGTGGCAAAGCGGATGATGCTGTGCGTCTCGTCATATTGCTCCCAGACGGAGAAGTCCACGCGCTCGGCGAGCTCTTTGCGCTGCTGCTCACTGACGATGCAGAAGCTCTGGTTCGTCGGGGAGGGGAAGCACGGCAGATAGCCGTTTTCCGCCATCGCGCGCCGGATAGCGTCGGCGTAGCGAACGGCGTCTGCGCCGATGCGCTCGTAGAGCCCATCAGTAAAGAGCGTGTCGAACTGGATGCCGAGCAGCCGTCCCTTGGCGAGCAGCGCGCCGTGCTGCTTGATGATGGTGAAAAAGTGTGGAATGAGCCCCAGCTGGGGAATGACGACCGCCTCGCCGAGCAGCGCGCCGCATTTCGTGCCGCCGATGTAGAAAATGTCGCACAGCGCGGCAAGGTCGCGCAGTGTCACGTCGTTTTCAGGACAGGCGAGTGCGTAGGCAAGGCGCGCGCCGTCGATATAGAGCGGCAGGCGCTTTTCGCGGCAGAGCGCGCTGATGGCCGCGAGCTCCTTTTTGGAATAGAGCGTACCGTACTCCGTCGGCTGGGAGAGGTAGACCATCCCGGGCATGACCGTGTGGTCGCGGTTCGCGTCGTCCTCGTACTGATCAAGCAGTGCGCGGATTTGGGACGCGGTGAGCTTGCCGTTCTCCTGCGGCAGCGTGAGCACCTTGTGCCCGCCGAACTCGATGGCGCCGGCCTCGTGCACGCTGATGTGCCCCGTGTCCGCGGCGATCACACCCTCGTAAGAGCGCAGCAGCGCGTCGATGACGGTCGCGTTCGTCTGCGTGCCGCCGACAAGGAAGTGAATCTCTGCGTTCGGCGCGCCGCAAGCGGCGCGGATCTTCTCGCGCGCGGATTCGCAGTATTCATCCGTGCCGTAACCGGCGGTCTGCGCAAAATTCGTTTCGCACATGCGCTGCAGGATAGCGGGATGCGCGCCCTCGAGATAATCACAGGAAAAAGAAAGACGATGTTCCATGAAAAAAGACCTCGTTTCAAAAACAGAATTGACGGTTTCTGACTGTTATTGTAGAATAAGAGAAAACATGACGCAAACGGTTATTTGAAATGAAAAACATGATATAAAATCATGGATAGGAGGGCGTATGGAAGCGGTCAAATGCGAGGCGTTCCTTGCCGCGGCAGAGCTCGGCAGCCTGACGGCCACGGCGGAGCTTTTGGGCTACACGCAGTCGGGCGTGACGCGCATGATCGGCACGCTGGAGGAAGAGCTCGGCTTTCCGCTGTTTCTTCGCAGCAAAAAGGGCGTGCAGCTCACGGAAAACGGAAAGCTCATGCTGCCGCTGCTGCGCGAGGTCGTGCGCGCGCACCACAACGCCGAGCAGCTCAGCGCGGAGATCGGCGGCGTGTCAAAGGGCTCGCTGACGATCGGCTGCTATTACAGCATTTCGGCCCTGTGGATGCCAGAGATCCTGACGGCGTTCCGCGCCCGCTATCCGGGCGTGACCGTGCGCATGCAGGAGGGCGGCAACCTCGAGATGGCGCGCTGGCTGAACGAGCGCTCGGTCGACTGCTGCTTCGGCGCGCAGATGCACGGCGACAAGTACGACTGGCTGCCGGTCTTTCGCGACGAATTGGTCGCGTGGCTGCCGCGCGGACACGAGCTGGCAGAGGCGGATGCCTTTCCGCTTATGCGCTTGCAGAACGAGCCGTTCATCCACACCTCGCCCAATCACGACACCGATCAGGACCGCCTGCTCGAGCAGCACGACCTGCACCCGCAGACCTGCTTTACGACGCGAGACGGCTTTACGACCTACAACATGGTCGAGGCGGGGCTCGGCGTCAGCTTCAACCAGCGGCTCATCTCGCGCAAGTGGAGCGGCACGGTGGCGGAGATCCCGTTCGACCCGCCGCAGTTCGTGACGCTCGGCATCTCCGTCCCGTCGCTCAAAGAGGCCTCACCCGCAGCGAAAAAGTTCATTGCCTGCGCCATCGAGACCGTCACGGGCGGGGAGAAAAGCCTTTGATAAGGAAAACGCTTCGCAGAAGTTCTGCGAAGCGTTTTTTTGCCCAAAAGCCGTTTATTTGAGCTCAGCGGTGAAGGCGATCTTCCCGTCGTCCGCGATGGCGCGGATGGAGCCGTGGTGCCCCTCGGCGATCGAGCGCGCGATCGAAAGGCCGATGCCAAAGCCGCTGCCCGACGAGCGGGATTGATCGGCACGGTAAAAGCGGTCGAAGAGCTTTTGCGCGTTTTCAGGCGCAACATCCTCGCAGGCGTTCGACGAGCGGAGGACGACGCCGCGCTTCGCCTTTTCGAGCGAGAATTCAATGGGGGAATCCGGCAGTGCATATTTGACCGCGTTGTCGAGCAGGATCGAGACGAGCTGGCGCACGGCGTACTCGTCGCCGCGATAGGTGAGGCCGTCCGTGATCGAAAGGTGCAGCTCGTGCCCCTTCGACGCGGCAAAGTCGGTGAACGATTCCGCCGTTTCGCGCACGGCGTCGCTCACGGGAAAGTCCTCCATCTTGAGCGGCGAATCCTCCTCGTCCATGCGTGAGAGCGTGACGAGCGAGTTGACGAGCGAGGTGAGCTTTTCCGTCTGCGCCATCGCCTTGTCGATCCACTTCTGCTTGCCGGTCTCCATTTCGAGCACCTTGAGGCTCGTGGCGATGACGGTGATGGGCGTTTTCAGCTCGTGGCTTGCGTCGGTGATGAATTGCTTTTGCTGCTGCGCGCTGCGCACCACGGGATCGATGGCTCGGCGCGAGAGCAGCACAACAAGCAAGAAGACGAGCAGGATGCACGCCGCGTCGGCGAGCAGCGACCACACGAGCACCACGCGCATCGCGCGCAGCTCGTGGTAGCAGTCGAGGAAGATGGCGATGTTCTCGCCGTCGTCCGTCTGCGCGACGAAAAAGCGGTAGCTGCCGCAGTAGCCGTAACCAGCGCCGTGCGCGAGCGCGGCGGAGAGATATTCCTGCGTGTCGTCCGCCGTGACGGAGGCGATGTTGTCAAGATTTTCCTGTGTCAGCGTGCCGTCGGAGGTGTAGCGCAGGACGAAAAAACGCGTGGAGAACGGCGTTTCGGCGGTGAATGGCCCTTCGCGCCGCGCAATCTTGTCGTCGGGCGGGGCCTGCGGCGTCTGCGAATCGTCCGCACCGTCGGGCGGCGCGGGGGCGATGTCGCCGTTGCCGTCGTCATTTTCCGGCGGCGTCGGCGCGTCGGCGCTGTCCGGCAGCTGAAAGCGCGAGTGGGGGATGGTGCCCGCGTTCTCGTAGATGAGCGTCAGCGTTTGCTTCAGGTCGGAATCGGTCGAGACGTAGTTTGCGACGTTCAGGATGATCGTCAGCAGCAGCATCACCGCCGTGACGGAGAGCATCGCGATACTGATGAAGCGGTTTCGCAGGCGCTTGATCATACGCTCTCCTCCAGCGCGTAGCCGAGGCCTCGGTTGGCTTGCAGCGTGACGTGCGAGCCGATGGACTTGAGCTTTTTGCGAAGATTCGAGATGTTCACCCATACGACGTTGATCTCCGCCTCATTATCCCAGCCCCACACGCGCTCCATGATGCGCTCAGCGGAAAAGACCTGCCGCGGCGAGCGCATGAAAAGCTCCATGATCTGAAACTCGCGCCCGCTCAGGCGGATGGACTCGCTGCCGCAGCTCAAATTGCCGCTGCCGGGGTCGAGCGTCAGATCGCCGTAGGCGAGCACCGTCGGCTGGTAGGCCTCGCTGCGGCGCAGGATGGCGCGCACACGACTCAAGAGCTCGTCGGGGTCGAAGGGCTTGGGAAGATAGTCGTCCGCGCCGGCGTTGAAGCCCGTGATGCGGTCACTCTTCTGGCCCTTGGCCGTGAGCATCATGATGGGCGTTTTCACGCCCTCCTGCCGCAGCTTTTCGAGCACTTGAATACCGTCCATCTTGGGCATCATCACGTCTAAAATGACGGCGTCGTATGCGCCCGACGAGGCGTATTCATAGGCGTCGAAGCCGTTGTGCACAGCGTCGACGGAGAAGTGATTTTTTTCAAAAAAGACCGTCAGCGCCTCGGCAAGGTCCACTTCATCTTCTGCGATCAGCAGTCGCATAAAAGGTTCCCCCTCTGATTTCCGATGATACGTGTAGTATAAAGAGCGCGCGGGCAAAAATCAAGATGCCTCAGAGCGCGTCTTTCGTCGCCTCGCGCCCGCAGGTGATATTGAGGTTGCCGTTGCGGCAGCGAAGATCGTCTAAAAACGCCTTGGGCGCGTGGTCATCAGGGAGCGTGACGTGGTAGGTGAGCTCGTAGAGCGTGCCCATGTTGCTCGTTTTCACGCGCTCGAGCACGCAGGACTTGGTGTACTTTTCAAAGAGATCGTCGAACAGGCCGTCGTAGTCAAGGCTTTCGGGGATCGTGATCTTGAGCACACGCTCGTGCTCTTCCGCACCGCCGAAATTGACGGCTGTGAGCAGCAGCATCGCCGCCGAGACGATCACAAACGCCATGACGGCGAGTCCCACATAGCCCATGCCGGTCGCAAGGCCGATGGCCATCGCAAGGAACAGCGCGCCGATCTCCTTCGCCTTGCCCGGTGCGGAGCGGAAGCGCACGAGCCCGAACGCGCCCGCCACCGCGACGCCCGCGCCGAGGTTGCCGTTCACCAGCATGATGACAAGCTGCACCACGGCGGGTAAGATCGCGAGCGTGACGGCGAAGCTCTGCGTCGTACGCGAGCGGTACATGGAAACGAGCGCCGTGCCGACGCCAAGCAGCAGCGACACCGCCGTACAGACGAGAAACGAGACGAGCGTCAATTCGCTTCCTAAGATCGAGTTAAGCACAGAAGGTATCCTCCTTTAAGTCGGTTGTGTGGACGCCTGCGGACAACTCGTCACGGTAGCAGGCGCCGTATTTGGAAGACGACGTGGGGAACGCCTGGGCGTCGGAGAGCAGGTGACTGAGCCACAGCGGGCACGCGCCGGGAATCTTGACCTCCATCAGCACATCGCCGCAGGGCAGCGCGATGGGCGCGCCGTGGTCGCCGAGGTGGAGGTCGACATCCGTGTCGCGCCACCGTAAGTTCGTGTCGAACGTGATGCGGAGCTGCGGATCGTCGATGCCGGCAAAGGCAAGCCGGTCGTAGCCGATGAAGACTTTGGGCACGGTCTGATAAAACGACTGAAAATAGCCGATCTCGCGTCCGATCTGGCCAAAGTTTTCACCCGGCAGCTCACCGGAGAGAAACGGCTCCACATTCTGAATGCCTGTTGTGATGCGCCGCTTGTAGACGACGCCATCGAATTTTTTCTTGAGCTCGACGAAGACCTTGCCGTCCTCCTGTGGCACGCCGTAGCTGCGCACGCGCAGCTTTTCCTTATAGACGGGCTTTTCGAGCGACGCGCGAATCAGGCGGTAGTCGTCGGTATCATAATAAATGTTGCAGATGGTGTACTCGCCGTACGCGTCCTTTTTCATATAGGGCGTCATCCGCTCCAGTAAAAAGCGCTGCTGGGAAAGGGTCAGGCAGTATTTCTTTTCATATCGTTCAAAACAGCATTGGATCGCCATGGTGTCGAACCTCCTTTGTGCGCTCAAGTATGAACGCGCAACCTAAAAGTAACCTAAAGGTAAAATCTTTGCTTTCTTTAGGTAACTTTTAGGCAAAGCGGGTATGCTGTCGCCAGGCTCAAAGGAGCGGGCGCAGAGAGCGAAAAAAGCTCGCGCCCGCCCTGAGAGGACTATGAAAGAGGAGATATTATGATGAAAAAACTACTGCCTTTCCTGTGCGCGTCGGCGCTGGCGCTGTCACTCACGGCCTGCGCCGGTACGGCGGACACCGATACCGGCGCATCGAGCGATGTGACGTTTACCTTTACGGACGGCGGCGTGACCGGCGCGGGCGACAGCACCGCGGGCTACGAGATCGACGGCACGGCGCTCACCATCACCGACAGCGGTACCTACACCGTCTCGGGCAGCTGCGCGGACGGCTCCATCAAGGTGAAAAAGGGTACGACCGGCGTGACGCTGGTGCTGAGCGACCTGACTCTCACGAGTGAGGACACCGCCGCAATCACCTGCGGCAAGTCGAGCGAGGTGACGATCCTCGCTTCCGCCGGCACGACGAATTCCCTGAGCGATACCGAGCAGAACAATGACGACAACTACCCCGAAAACGAAAATGCCGAAAACGCCGTCATCAAGTGCAAGGACGGCTCGACCGTCACCCTCTGCGGCGATGGCGAGCTCGCCGTCACGGCCAACGGCAAAAACGGTATCAAATCCGGCGCGACGACGGACGAGGACGGCGAAGCGTCGCTGACCATCCGCGATTTGACACTGAATATCGATGCACCCGTCAACGACGCGATCAACGCCGAGCAGCTTTTGAACGTTGAGAACGGCACGCTGACCATCGACGCCGCGGATGACGCCATTCACTGCGACTTGGTACTGAACATCGGTGCGGACGGCACGGACGGCCCCACGATCGACATCACGAACTGCTGCGAGGGCCTTGAGGGCGCGGAGCTGAACGTTTGCTCCGGTGATATTACGATCAACGCCTCGGACGACTGCCTGAATGCGGCAAATTCCGACCTGACGGACTACGACTTCACGATGACGATCTCCGGCGGCACGATCGACGCCTATACCTCCGGCGGCGACGGCTTTGACTCCAACGGCGAGCTGACCATCACTGGTGGTACAGTCATTGTGTGGACGGCCAACACGGCGGACAACGAGCCGCTGGATGCCGACGGCACCATCACCGTCTCAGGCGGCACGGTGCTCGCCGCGGGCGGCAGCAGCGGCATGGGCATGAACCTGGAGGCCGCGCAGCCCCGCGTCATCTACGGCTCGACGGGCTTTGGCGGCATGCCGGGCAGTACGCAGAGCAGCCTGATCGCCGCGGACGCGGATTTCACGATTGAAGACGCCGACGGCAATGCTGTGTACAGCGGCACAGCCAGATGCGGTGCGAACTTCATCCTCTTCTCGTCTGCCGATGTGGTGGCGGACAGTGCGTATACCCTCAAGGCGGGCGACAGCTCCACCGAAGGAACCGCGCAGAGCGGGACGGTTTCCACCGGCATGGGCATGGGCGGCGGCTTCCCCGGCGGCGGACAGAAGCCAGACGGTGAACCGCCCGAGAGCTTTGATGGTCAGATGCCAAACGGCGAGAAGCCAGAGCTTCCTGACGGGGAAGTGCCCGAAATGCCCAGCGGCGAGCGCCCCACACCGCCCAGCGGGCAGGGAAGCCCCACTGACGGCTACGCCCCAGCGGGCGACAGTACCTCCGATACCACTCCAACTGCCTAATGGCAGAGATAAAGAAAAGCAGACGGCTCGCGCAGGCCGTCTGCTTTTTGCTGTCTATTCGGTTTTACATCGTCTCAAAACCGACGATCACGCCGCCGCGCTCGGCGTAGTAGCTGCAAAGACCACGGCAGGGACGGATCTCAATGTCTGCTTCAGGAAAGTGCCCGCGCAGCGAAGCGGCGAGCGCCCCAGCCGCCTCTGGATTTTCGGCGTGGTGGATGCGCACCTTGCCGCCGTGGTAGTCAGCTTCCAGAAGCTTCTGTACCATCGCCGCGCACGTCTTTTTTTCGCCGCGGCATTTTTCAACGGGCTGGATCGTGCCCTCAAGACTTGCGGTGGCGAGGATCTGAATGCCGAGAATGCCGATGGCGCCCGCGGCGATTTTGCTGACGCGGCCGTTTTGCGCCAGATTGTGCAGGGACTTAAGACTGAAGAAGAGGTGCGTGGTGGCAAGATATTCCTGCGCCTTTTCGCAGATCACATCGAAGGGGAGGCCCTTGGCGTGCAGCTCTGCGAGCTTCTCTGCGAGCAACTGCATCTCCGGTCCCGTGCTCAGCGTGTCAAAGATGCGAATTTTGACCTCGGGATGCGACTGGAGATACACGTCGCGCGCGGCCATGGCCGAGGCACAGGTGCCGGACAGGCTGCTTGTGATGGTAATGACGAAAATCTCATCCGCGCCCTCGAACGCCTTGAGCCAGCCGTCGAGGCTGGGGCAGGCCGTGCCGGATTTGCCGTTGTAGGCCGCGAGATAGTCGAGCAGCTCGTGCGTGTCGAGCGTTTCATCGTCCACAAAGTCGCGCTCGCCGGCGCGGATGGTCATGGGCACGCTCTGATAGGTTACGCCCTCCAGCATCGTGAGGTTGGCAGAGGAGTCGGCGATCAGTTTCATCATGGGGAAGCCTCCAAAAATAATCGGTTATTCAAAAACCTGTTGTCAGGTGAAATCATCTTTGACTACAATACAACGATTTTCAATAACTGTCAATCGGTTTTTAGAAAACTTATTGACATTTTTTTCACCAAAGTTTAAGATGATGAAAACGCAGTTTGAACGGAGGAGCAGCTATGGACGAAAATATGCGCAGCCGTCTGGCGGGGTCTGTCCGAAGCTTTCATATCCCGCGGCTCGGGGAGATCCCCGACGTGGGGCTGTATCTCGAACAGGTGACGCGTTATGTCAATCAATCCATCACGGGATGCGGGCTCAGTCCCATCACGGCCTCGATGGTCAGCAATTATGTTAAGCAGAAGATCATCCCCGGGCCAGAGAAAAAGGCCTACGGCGCGGAGAGCATTGCGTACCTCATCTTTGTCTCGTGCATCAAGAGCGTCGTCGCGATGGACGACATCCGCGCGCTGATCGGCATTCAGCACGAGACCTACGATCTGCCGACCGCTTATCACTACTTCTGCGAGGAATTTGAAAATCTCATCCGCTATGTCTTCGGCGCGAGCGACCATCTTGCAAGCGTCGGACAGGACGAGTCGGATGAAAAGGAACTGCTGCGCTCGGCACTTTTAAGCGTGACGCACAAGCTCTATCTCGACGCCTATCTGCGGCTGCTGAGGCAAGACGCGGAGCGCGCACAAAAGGAAACAGAGGAAGTGCAATGACCGTTGAACAGTTTGTCATGGCCTACGGCGCGGAGCAGGACCGTCTGCGCGCCCTGCTGCCGGAGGGCTTTGCCTCGCTGCGGCCGGTGCTGCGCATCGACGCGGAGGTGCGCGACGGCAAAACGGGGGTTCTCGAGTTCAACACCGCCGCGGAAAGGGACGGCAACTGCGGCTGGGTCAACATTGGCCGCTGGGATGATGTTCCCTTTACGAAGGACGGCAAAAAGACGACCTTCACGCTGCCGGAGCTGACGATCTCGTTCACCGGCGTCGGCATCGAGGGCGACTGCCCTGCGGAAAAGGTCAATGTAGGTTGCTATTACTTGAAAGACGGTACGTTTACGCTCGTGCCCGCGGAGAAGATCACAGCAAACAAGAAATTCTGCGACTGCGAATTCGCCTGGCGCTTTGCAGGCGGCGCGCACGGTGTCAGCCTTGGCAAAATGCTGCCCGCCATCCCCGAAGAGAAGACGACGCACTATGAAAAGGCGGCTTTCACGGTCGAAAATGCCGCCGTCATCCCCTGCATGCAGGTGTTGGGGGCCTATCAGGTGACGTTCGAGCGCTGATTTTTGAAAAAGGGCTTGCATTTTTGCCCGCGCTTTGCTATACTGCGCAATCGGGAATGAGGTTCTCCCACGGCACTGCCGAAACCGCTTTTTTGAGCTGATGACTTCTGTGATTTTGAACGGTCACAGGGGGCATCAGCTTTTTTGTGTTCGGAGGAGGAAATTTATGTTAACTTCACTCGCACTCATTTTTTTGGTTGGCCTTGCGCTGGCCGCGCTCTGCCAAAAGTTGAAGCTGCCGCGCATCATCGGCATGCTGGCGACGGGCATCCTGCTGGGGCCGTGCGTGCTCAATGTGCTGGACGGTTCGATTTTGTCGATCTCAGCCGACCTGCGCAAGCTTGCGCTCGTTATTATCCTGCTCAAGGCGGGACTGTCGCTCGATTTGGGCGACCTTAAAAAGGTCGGCCGTCCGGCGATCTTGATGTCGTGTTTGCCTGCGACGTGCGAGATCATCGGTTATGTGCTGCTCGCGCCGTGCTTCCTTGGCATCACGCGCGTGGAGGCGGCGGTCATGGGCTCGGTGCTCGCGGCGGTGTCGCCCGCGGTCGTCGTGCCGCGCATGGTGCAGCTGATGGAAAGCGGCCGCGGAACGGACAAGAGCATCCCGCAGATGATCCTGGCTGGCGCATCGTGCGACGATATCTTCGTCATTGTGCTGTTTACAACGTTTCTGCACACGGCGCAGGGCGGCAGCGCCAACGCCGCGGACTTTTTGAGCATCCCTGCGTCGATCGTGCTCGGCGTTGCGCTGGGTGCGCTTGTCGGGTGGTTGCTCAGCCGCTTTTTCGAGACTGCCTATGCCCGAGCGCACTGCATCCGCAACAGCATGAAGGTCATCATCGTGCTGGGGGTCTCGCTGTTGCTCGTCGCGGCGGAGGGCTGGCTCGAGGGCATCGTGCCGGTGTCGGGCCTGCTCGCGGTCGTCAGCATGGCGTGCTTACTTAAGATGAAGTGCACGCCGTTCGTTGCCAAACGGCTCTCTGAAAAATTCGGCAAGCTCTGGCTGGCGGCGGAGGTCATTTTGTTCGTCCTCGTCGGAGCGGCGGTCGATATCCGCTATATGGCGGGCGTGGGCCTTGCGGCGGTCGGCATGATCTTCTCGGCGCTCATTTTCCGCGCCGTGGGTGTGTGCCTTTGCCTTGTCAGAACGCCGCTCACGGCGAAAGAGAGGCTTTACTGCGTGTTTGCCTATCTTCCCAAGGCGACGGTGCAGGCGGCCATCGGCTCGGTGCCGCTTGCGGCGGGGCTGCCCTGCGGCAGCATCGTGCTGTCAGTCGCGGTGCTCGGCATCGTCATCACCGCGCCGCTCGGGGCGTTTTTGATGGACACGAGTGCGCCGAAGCTGCTGAGTAAAGCGGAGGAATAAAGAAAAGGACTTGGACGCTTTCGTCCAAGTCCTTTTCTGTTTTTATCAAGTGCTCACACGTCGAGCGCCATATTTGTGCGCTCCATCACCACGACGAGGATGGGGACGAGAATGAGCTGCAGAATGATGCCGGGGATGGCCGTCGTCACCGCGCCGGAGAGGAAGAGGGCGAGGCTGAACTCCGTGCCCTGAAGGCCCGCGAGCAGGAACTTCACAAGGCCCCACACAAGGCGGCCCGCGACCATCGCGGAGATGAGCGAGGCATAGATGCGCCAGCCTGTTTTCGGCAGCTTGCGGTACAGAAGACCGGCGATGGCACCGTAGGTCGCCATTTCAAACGCCATGGCGATGGCGACCCAAACGGGCGGCATGCCGAAGATCATCGAGCGCAGCAGCGGGGAGATAAAGCCGACCGCGAGTCCCCACGGCCAGCCGCACATGAAGCCGCACAGCAGCGCGGGAATGTGCATGGGACAGAGCATGGAGCCGATCTCGGGGATCTGGCCGGTCAAAAACGGCAGGACCATCGCAAGGGCGAGGTAGAGCGCGGAATAGGTGAGCTTTCTCACAGGGGAAGCGGTACGGGCAGTTGCAGTGGCAGCGTTGTTCATGGTTTGTTCTCCATTCCTTCGAGCAGCAAACGGATGTGCGCCATGGCGTCGTCCAGAATGGCGGAGGACTTTTTGTCCACGCCCGCGACATACGTGCTGCATAGATTCATCGGGATGAGCACACGGTAGGCATTGCTTGACGCGACGGCGTTTGCCATGGCGGGGGAGATCTCGCCCATCAGCGCATCGGCGATCGCGATGCCGATGGGGCCGGCGATGATCTGCGCGCTGCGGCAGGCCACGATGACGGGGTTTTCGCCCGTGGCCACGCGGTCAGCGCCCGCGCGGCGCATCGCGTCGGAAGCGGCGCTGTTCGTACCGACCGCCATGATCTCGAGGTGCGGGAAGGACTTTTTGATGTTCTCGACCAAAGTTTTGCCGAGCTTTCCGCCCTGGCCGTCGATGACAAGGATCGTCACGGTGTTCTCATCCTCTCTTGCGTCTTGTTTTCTGCGCGAAAACCCTTGAAAAGACAAAGAAAAGGCATCAATATTCCCCTTGCAGGGAGATTGATACCTTGGTGATACCTCGTTTGCTTTCAGGGAACGCGCGGAAGAAAAGTCAGCTTGTGCCAACGCTGCCGGCTTGTGCCGACGCGGGAATTTTATCAAAAAAGCGCAGGGCTGTCAATCCCTTGCCCCTTGCGAAAGGGGCGAAAAAGCGCTATGATAAACGAAACTTTTTGGTAAAGGAACCCTGCCGCTATGACGAATTTTACCGATATTCGCGACTTTCTGCGCGCCCACTGCGCGCGCTATCCAGAGCTGGCGCTTCAGGACGTCTTCAAGGCGCTCTATCAGAGCGCCTTTGGCTGCGAGCATCTGATCGCCGACCCGTCCGCCGCCGCAGACTACATCCGCGCCGAAGCGGCGCGAAGCGGTGACCGTATCTCCGAGCTCGTCGAGCTGCTCAGCGGCGACTACTGCCGTGTGCACCTCGGCATTTTGCAGGACGGCTTGAACGCGGAGACGTTTGCGCGGCTCTTCGCCCTCTCTGCGCGGCACGAGGAGTGCGGGCGCGAAAAGCTCGAAGCGATGCTCACCGCCTTGCAGACAATGGCCGACGCGGGCGAGCTGCCGTTTTCTGCGCAGGAGACGGAGAAAGCTGTTGAGAGGTGGCGCAAGGACGGCTTTCCGCCGCTGCACCACTCCGAGATATTTCGGCAGAATTACGCGCCCGCGTACCGCGTCCTGCGGCGCGACTTCGCCCGCGCACTGCCGCTGTTTGCGCGCATCGACTGCCTGACGGCGGAAAGAAGCCGCGTGCTCGTCGCCATCGAGGGCGGCAGCGCCAGCGGCAAGACGACGCTCGGCGAGCTGCTGCAAAATGTTTACGGCTGCCCTGTCTTCCACATGGACGACTTTTTCCTCCGCCCTGAGCAGCGCACAGAGGCGCGCTTCGCGCAGCCCGGCGGCAACGTCGACCGCGAGCGCTTTTTGGAAGAGGTGCTGATCCCTCTGCGCGAGGGAAGACCCGTCGACTACCGCCGCTTCGACTGCGCGACATTTACCATCGCCCCGCCGCAGAGGATCGAGGCGGGAACGCTCAACATCGTCGAGGGCGCGTATTCCATGCACCCCGACCTCGCGCCGTACTACGATTTATCCGTTTTTCTGCCGATTTCGGCAGAAAAACAGCGCGAGCGCATCCTCAAACGGAATGCGCCCGCGCATGCAAAGCAGTTTTTCGACCGCTGGATCCCGCTCGAGCAGCGCTATTTCGATGCGCTCGATGTGCGGAACCGCTGCGATCTCATCCTTTCGGCGGACGATTAAATGAGCGTGCCGCTCGGCGCGATGCCGAGCACATATTCGACCGCAATCGCCACAAGAACGACCAGCAGCGAGATGATAAAGCCGTGGAGCATCGGCTTTGCGCCGGATTTGCACAGCGCCGCGAAGTTCGTATTGAGGCCGATGGCGGCGAGCGCCGCGACCATCAGAAACTTGCTGATGCTCTTGAGCGTCGCGGCGAGACCGGCGGGGATGACGCCGACGCTGCACAGGATCGACATCGCGAGGAAGCCGAGAATGAACCACGGGAACACCGACTTCATATTGACCTTGACGCCATGGTCGCCGCTCTGCGCGGCGACCTTTTTCTTGAGGTGCACGCTGATGGCGGCGAAGACCAGCACCGTCGGGATGATGGCGAGTGTGCGCGTCAGCTTGACCATCGTGGCAAAGTCGCCTGCGGCCTCGCTGAAGGCGTAGCCCGTGGCGACGACGCTCGAGGTGTCGTTGACCGCCGTGCCGGCCCACAGGCCGAACGCCGCGTCGGAAAGGCCCATCGCGCGGCCGAGCAGCGGGAACACGACGACCATGATCGTGTCAAAGAGGAACGTTGCCGACATGCCGTAGGCGATGTCCATGTCCGTTGCCTCGATGACCGGCGCGATGGCGGCGATGGCGCTGCCGCCGCAGATGCCCGTGCCTGCGTTGATGAGGCTGCTCGTCTTCCAGTCAAGCCCCAGCGCCTTGCCAATCACATAGCCGAGGCCGAAGCACGTCGCCAGTGTGAAGAGCATGACGGTGAGCGAGAACTTGCCGACCGTCAGCACGGTCGTGATGTTCAGGCTGGCGCCGAGCAGGATGATGGCGAATTTCAGAATTTTCTTCGAGGTGAATTTGATGCCGGGCTTCGTCTTGTCATTCGGCGCGTAAAAGCGATTCACGATCATGCCGATGAACATTGCGATGACCGACGCGCCGATCAGGTGCAGCCCCACGGATTCCTCCAGCTGCTCTAAAAACTTAGCCACCACGGCGATGACGAGCGCGATGGCGCAGCCGGGCAGCATTTTCTTTACGGTTTCGATGAATTTCATGTGCTTTTTCTCTCCTCCAATGCGTGTTGCGGGTGTATTATATCACCGACTTATGATATAATAAAATTATAAATAAGAATATGTCGATTCCTGTTTGTTATCGACGAAGGAGAGAACAATGGACCAGCGGCTTGAGACCTTTTTGACCGTGTGCGCCACGATGAACTACCGCAAGGCGGCGGAGCAGCTGCATTTGACGCAGCCCGCCGTGACGAAACAGATCCAGGCGCTTGAAGCGCTGTACGGCGTGCGCCTTTTTACCTACGACAGCCGAAAGCTCAGAAAAACGGCGCAGGGCGAAACGCTTGAGATCTACGCTATCAGCCAGCGCTATCAGGACGAGGAGTTGCGCCGCGCGCTCAAACGGCAGGAGAAGACGAGCCTTCGCATCGGCGCGACGAAGTCCATCGGCGATTATATCCTGCTGCCGCAGATCAGCCGCTTTTTGAAAGAGCCGGACAACGAGCTCTTTTTTACCGTCGACAACACGGCGCATCTGCTCGCCCAGCTCGAGGGAGGGGAGCTCGACTTCGTCGTGCTTGAGGGTATTTTTGACAAGAGCCGGTACGAGAGCTTTCTGCTGCGCAACGAGCCCTACATCGGCATCTGCGCGAAAGATCACCCGTTTTCGGGCTGTGAGGTGCCGATGGATGAGCTCTTTTCCGAGCGGCTCATCCTGCGCGAGCCTGGCTCCGGTACGCGAAAGATTTTAGAGCGAGAGCTCATGCAGTGCGGCTACACGGTCGAGGCGTTTCGCGCGAATGTCTGCATCAGCAGCTTCAAGCTCATCCGGCATCTGGTGAGCGAGGGCTGCGGCGTGAGCTTCCTCTACGAGGCCGTCGTCAAGAATGATGCGCAGTTCGGGCATTTTTCCTGCCCGCCGCTCACGGGCGTGCACGAGCTGAACGTCGTGTGCCTCAAAAACACCAATGTGCCCGCGCTTGCGCGGCGGTTCCTTGACCTGTAAATTTGGGCAATTCTGCCGATCTGCGCAAAAATGCGGGGAATTGAGCGATATGACTGCGGTTTATGGAATCAGTCAATGGAAAAATCCAACATTTTCCTGTAAAATAGAGCTTGGATAAGATAGGTGATGATCGCCTCGCAATATTTGCTGCGCGGCGGCAAGCACGCGGTACGCCGCGAAAAGGGAGAGCAGGAACATGAGCGATATCAACGGCAGCAAGCCCACGAATTTCCCTCTCGACGAGAGTAAACTGAATTTCAAAATTCCCCGCACGGACGCCCCGCGCGAAAACGTCCTCAAGCTCGGCAGCATGATCACGAACCGCATCGGCCTCAAGGCCACGGCGGACGACCCCGAGTACTGGGGACTTGCCGGCGTGATGACCGACGAGATGGTCGACGTCTCGCTCAAAATGGGCGTGCGCAAGCCCAAGACGACCGAGCAGCTGATGAAGCTCACCAAAATGGAGCGCGAGCCGCTTGAAAAGCTCCTCACGGAGATGGCGTGGACGGGCATCATCGAGTACAACTGGGAGAACCTGGACGGCAAGAACCCCAAGCATGAAAAGCGCTGGGTGCTGCCGCTGTTCGTCCCCGGCAGCGCGGAATTTCTGAACATGCGCAAAAGCCAGATCGACGAGCATCCCGAGGTTGCGGCGTTCTTTGAGCGCATGACGATGCTCCCGCTCGAAAAGATCACGCCTATGGTGCCGCCGGGAGGCGCAGGCATCGGCATGCACGTCATCCCCGTGGAAAAGGCCATCGAGACAGAGAACGAGTCCGTTGACTTAGAGCACATCTCCTACTGGCTCAGCAAGTACGAGGGCAAGTACGCCAAGAGCATGTGCTCCTGCCGCGCTAGCCGCGCCAAGCTCGGCGAGGGCTGCGGCGATGACGCCGAAAGCTGGTGCATCGGTGTGGGCGACATGGCCGACTACATCGTCGAAACACAGCGCGGCGAATACATCACGAAGGACGAAGCGCTCGAAATTTTCAAAAAGGCCGAGGACAACGGCTTTGTCCACCAGATCACGAATATCGACGGCGAGCAGAAAATTTTCGGCATCTGCAACTGCAACGTCAATGTCTGCAACGCGCTGCGCACATCGCAGCTGTTCAACACGCCGAACCTGTCGCGCAGCGCCTATGTCGCGAGCGTCGAGAGCGAGAACTGCGTCGCCTGCGGCCGCTGCGTCGAAAACTGCCCCGCGGGCGCGGTCAAGCTGGGACAGAAGCTCTGCACGAAGGACGGCTACATCGAATATCCCCGTCAGGAATTACCCGACGATGTCAAGTGGGGGCCGGAAAAGTGGAGCGTCGACTACCGCGACAGGAACCGCATCAACTGCTACAATACCGGTACCTCGCCGTGCAAGACGGCCTGCCCAGCGCACATCGCGGTGCAGGGCTATTTGAAGCTTGCCGCGCAGGGCAAGTACCGCGAGGCGCTGCAGCTCATCAAGCGCGAAAATCCGTTCCCCGCGGTCTGCGGCCGCATCTGCAACCGCCGCTGCGAGGACGCCTGCACGCGCGGTACGGTCGATCAGGCCGTCGCCATCGACGAGGTCAAGCGCTTCATCGCCCAGCAGGACTTAAACGCGGAAACGCGCTTTGTGCCAGAAAAGGTCATTCCGAAGGTCGACGGCGAATTTTCCGAGAAGATCGCCGTCATCGGCGGCGGCCCCGCGGGCCTGTCGTGCGCATACTACCTCGCTGAAAAGGGCTACCGCCCGACGGTGTTTGAAAGGGAAGCGCGTCCCGGCGGCATGCTGATGAACGGCATTCCGAGTTTTCGCCTCGAAAAAGACGTGGTGGAGGCAGAAATCGACATCTTGCGTGAACTTGGTGTCGAGTTCCGCTGCGGCGTGGAGGTCGGGAAAGACGTGACCATCTCGCAGCTGCGCGAACAGGGCTATCAGGGTTTCTATGTGGCCGTCGGTCTCCAGTCCGGCGGCAAGCTGAACATCCCCGGCGGCGACGCGGACGGCGTCATGGCGGGTATCGACTTTATGCGGCAGGTCAACCTGCATGAAAAGAAGACGCTTTCCGGTAAGGTCGTCGTCATCGGCGGCGGCAACATCGGCGCGGACGTTGCGCGCACGGCGGTGCGCTGCGGCGCGGAGAGCGTTGACCTCTACTGCTTAGAGGCTTACGACGATATGCCGATGGGCGAGGAAGACCGCAGCGAGTGCGAGCGCGACGGCATCACCGTCCACGCCGGCTGGGGCCAGACCGAGATCGTGGTGGAGGACGGCAAGTGCGCGGGCATCAGGTTCCGCAAGTGCACGCGCGTCAAGAACGACGAGGGCCGCTTCGCACCTGAGTTTGACGACAGTGTGAGCGAGCAGGCCGAGTGCACGACGGTTCTCTACTGCATCGGCCAGAAGGTCGACTGGAGTGAGCTGCTCACCGGCACCGCTGTTGAGTTCAACCCCAACGGCACGGTCAAGGCAGACCCCGTCACGTATCAGACGGCGGAAAAGGATATCTTCGTCGGCGGCGACGCTTATACGGGTCAGAAATTTGCCATCGATGCCATCGCCGCGGGCAAGGAGGGCGCGATCTCGCTGCACCGTTTTGTCCAGCACGCGACGTTGACGGTCGGCCGCAACCGCCGCCAGTTCATTGAGCTCAACAAGGAAAGCGCGCTGATCCCCGTCAATTACGACACAACGCCGCGCCAGCGCATCGGCTATAACGAGGCGCTGCGCAGGACGTTTAGCGACGAGCGCGTCGCGTTCACCGAAGAGCAGATCAAAAAGGAGACCGCGCGCTGCCTTAGCTGCGGCGCGAGCATCGTCGACCCGAACAAGTGCATCGGCTGCGGCGTCTGCACGACGAAGTGCGCGTTCGACGCCATCCACCTGCACCGCGAGAGACCGGAGTGCAGCAAAATGTATGCCTGCGAGGACAAGATGAAGGCCATCCTGCCGTACATGATCAAGCGTGAGTTCAAGATCAAGCGTGCGGCGAGAAAGAGCAAGTAATGCACGAGCTGGGCATTGTCTTCCACGTCATCAAGAGCGTGGAAAAGATCGGAGAGGAAAACGGCCTGACGAACGTCGCGTCCGTGACGCTCGAGCTCGGCGAGGTGTCCGGTGCGATCCCGCACGAACTCGAAAGCTGCTGGAACTGGGCGGTCAAAAAGACCGAGCTTTTACCGGAGGCCGCGCTCAAGATTGAGACCATCCCCGCCGTTACGTACTGCGAGGGCTGCGGGCGCGACTATCCCACCGTGCAGTTTGGCCGCACCTGCCCGCACTGCGGCAGCAAAAAAACGTGGCTCAAGCAGGGCAGCGAGATCAACTTAAAGGAGATCGAGGCGATATGACAGAACCCTATAAGATCATCGAGGTGAAAGAGAGCGTCTTCGCCGACAACGACCGCGAGGCCGCACGCCTGCGCACGCAGCTCAAGCAGGACAGAACGTTTCTGCTGAACCTGATGTCCTCGCCGGGCAGCGGCAAGACGACGACGCTGCTGCGCACGCTTGAAGCGCTCAAGGATGAGCTGCGCATCGGCGTGATGGAGGCGGACATCGACTCCGACGTGGACGCGAAGACTATCGCGGACGCGGGTGTGAAGTCCATCCAGATCCACACGGGCGGCATGTGCCACCTCGATGCAAGCATGACGGAGCAGGGTCTCAAGGAGATCGGCACGAAGGACTTGGACCTCGTCGTGCTCGAAAACGTCGGCAACCTCGTCTGCCCCGCGGAGTTCGACACGGGCGCGGTCAAAAACGCGATGATCCTCTCCGTGCCGGAGGGGCACGACAAGCCGCTCAAGTACCCGCTCATCTTCACTGTGTGCGACGCACTCATCATCAACAAGATTGACGTGCTGCCGTATTTCGACTTTGACATGGAAAAGGTCGTCGAATACGCGCACATGCGCAACCCGAAGCTCAAGATATTTCCCCTCTCCGCCAAAACCGGCGAGGGCGTGGACGCTTGGTGTAATTGGCTGCGCGAGCAGGTGCGAGATTGGAACGAGTGAGAAAAGGAAAAGAGATGTACCGCACGGTACATCTCTTTTTGTTATGCGTCCAGCCGGAAGACCGACGGATAAATTTGCCCGTTCCTGAATTCGAGTACACCGTAGGTCGGGCGGCGGGGATCGCCGATCGAGCCGGGGTTCATCATCATCGGCCGCGACGCCGCGTCCACGAGCGGCACGTGCGTGTGGCCGAAGAGCAGAATGTCGGCATTCATCTCGAGCGCGCGGTACTGCGCGCGGAGAAGTCCGGTCTTCACCCCTAACGTGTGCCCGTGCGCGATGAGCACGCGGTGATCGTCCAGAATCAGCACGCGCTCGAGCGCTTCAAAGCGCCCGAAATCGCAGTTGCCGGGGACCTGCTCGAGCGGCAGGCTGGGGAAAAGTTCACGCAGCTCCTCGACATCACGCCAGCCATCACCAAGGTGGATGATGCCGTGCGGCTTTACGAGCTCTACCGCGCGCACCATGTTGTCGACATTGCCGTGCGAGTCGGATAGTACAAGGTATTTCATAGCGCTTACAGGAACTTGTCGAGCTCGCGCTCGACCTCATCCATTTTTTTGATCTGCGGCTTGTCGATACGGTAGCCGCCCTTGACGACCATGTCGAGCTCACGCAGCGCGCTCAAATTCCGGAGCGGATCGTTTGCGCAGACGATCAGGTCGGCCTGCTTGTCCTCTTCGATGCTGCCGGTCAGATCACCGATGCCCGCGAGCCGGGCATTGAGTTTCGTCGCGCTGTACAGCGCGAACGCGGGCGTCACGCCGCAGTATTTGACGAAATAGTGCAGCTCGCGCCACATGTCGTAATGTGTGATGTACGGGCAGCCGACGTCCGTGCCGAGACCGACTGGCACGCCCGCGGCGAGGTTTGCCTTTGCGAGCGCGACGATGCCGTCGAAGACGATCTTGCCGTTTTCCTGCTGCTCATACGTCGCGTGCGAAATGCTGCGGTCGAAGAGCGCGTAGGGCAGGGCGGGGGAAATGGTCGAAATTTGGAACGCCTTGCGCTGCTTGAAGAGTGCGATCATTTCATCGTTCGGCTGTGCGCCGTGCTCGATGGAGTCGACACCGTTTTGCAGTGCAGCCATCACGCCCTCAGGGCTCTCAACGTGCGCCGCGACGATCATGCCGAGCGAATGTGCCTTGTCGCACGCGGCCTTGACAAGCTCGGGCTGCATGCGCAGCACGCCCGGCTCGCCCACAACTTCGGCGTCCAGCACGCCGCCGGTGATCATCAGCTTGATGAGGTCGGGCTTTTCGGCGGCGATCTTTTCGACGAGCGCCGCGGCCTCTTCGGCGGAGTGCGCCTCGTAGGCGAGCGAACCCGCCATGTGCCCGCCGGGGACGGAGACCGCCATGTTCGACGCCAGCACGCGCGGGGCAAGAACTTTGCCCGCCGCGGCGAGGTCGCGAATTTTCGTGTCGTAATCGGCGACGCCGCCGACTGTGCGGATGGTCGTGACGCCGGAGAGCAGCTCGGTTTTGGCGTAGCCCTCGCACATGCTGACACCGATCCTGTTCGTCAGCGCGCAGGAGGTGATGAGCTTGACGAGCTTTTTGGGGTCGCTCGCCTTCTTTTTCGGCTTGCCCGAGGCGGGCAGGTGCACGTGCATGTTGATGAGACCCGGCAGCACGTACTTCCCGCCGAGGTCGACTGCCTCATAGCCCGCGGGGATATGCTGTGCGTCGACGATCTCGCTGATCTTCTCTCCGGCGATGCACACGGCCTTGCCCGTCTGCGGCTCCATGTGCTCAGAGCCGTCGAGAAGCACGCAGTTTGTCAATGCGTACTTTTTGTCGTTATGGTACATCGGAGTGTTCGCCTTTCCTGTTATCGAATCTGGCCGCTGCCGGTGATGACATATTTATAGGTGCTCAGCTCGTCGAGCCCCATCGGGCCGCGCGCATGGAGCTTCTGCGTCGAAATGCCCATCTCGCAGCCGAGGCCGAACTCCCCGCCGTCGGTGAAGCGGGTGGAGACGTTGACGTACACCGCCGCGCTGTCGACCTCGTCGACAAAGCGGTCGGCCGCGGCTTGGTTGTCGGTCACGATGCAATCGCTGTGGTGCGTCGAGTGATGCTGGACATGCGCGATTGCCGCATCCAGATCATCTACGACCGCGACGGCGAGAATGTAATCGAGAAATTCCGTGTCGAAGTCGAGCTCCGTTGCCGCCGTGCCGGGAATGATCTCCGCCGCGGCTTCGTCGAGCCGCAGCTCGACGGGGACAAGGCCCGCTTCCCTACGCTTGTCGACAAGCGCGGCCTTGAGCTTGGGGAGAAATTCCTTTGCAATGTCGCGGTGGACAAGGCAGACCTCTTCCGCGTTGCAGACGGACGGGCGGCTCGTCTTGGCGTTTTCGATGATCTTTACCGCCATGTTGAGGTCAGCGTCCCTGTCGACGTACACATGGCAGATGCCCGTGCCGGTCTCGATGCAGGGAACGCTTGCATTTTCCACGCACGCGCGGATGAGGCCCTTGCCGCCGCGGGGGATCAGCAGGTCGACAAGGCCGTCCGCCGTCATCAATACCTGCGCGCTCGCATGTGTTGTATCCTCAACGATGTTGACAATGTCGGGATCGCCGCCGACGGACTCAACGCCCGCCTTGAGCGCCGTGACGATGGCGTGAGAGGAGCGATAGGCCTCCTTGCCGCTGCGCAGCATGCAGACGTTGCCGCTCTTGATGCACAGCGCCGCGGCGTCCGACGTGACGTTCGGGCGGCTCTCGTAGATGATGGCGACCAGACCGAGCGGCACCTGCCGCTTGGTGATGGTCATACCATTGGGGCGCTTGAACTGCGCGAGCGCGCGGCCCACGTGGTCGGGCAGCGCCGCGGCCTCGCGGATGCCCTCTGCCATCGCGTGGATGCGGCTCTCCGTCAGGGCGAGACGGTCGAGCATCACATCGGAGATCGTGCCCTTCGCCGCCTCCATGTCCTTGGCATTTTCGCGCAGGATATCTTCGCTGTTGGCCTCAAGGCTCTCCGCCATCGCGAGCAGCAGCCGGTCCTTCTCCTCGGCGCTTGCGCTGCGGATGCTGCCCCAGGCAGCTTTTGTGCGTTCCAGAAGTTCGATTGTTGTCATGCTTCATCCCTCTTTGCCAAAAATCTTGTGCCCACGCGCTTGCCCGCGGCCACATCGTAGAGTACCTCGGGCGACTGGCCGTTGGCGATGACCATTTCGCAGCCTGCTGCCGTCGCCATCTGCGCGGCGCGGAGCTTGGTCGCCATGCCGCCGGTGCCGAGGTTCGACCCGCTGCCCCCGCCGAGCGAAATGATGTGCTCGTCGATCTTTTCCACCGTGTCGATGAGCTTCGCGTCGGGATTCTTGCGCGGGTCTCCGTCGAAGAGCCCGTCGATGTCCGAAAGCAGAATGAGGAGGTCCGCCTGGATCGTCACGGCCACGATGGCAGAGAGCGTATCGTTGTCGCCGATGCCGAACTCCTCGGTGGAGATGGTGTCGTTCTCGTTGATGACCGGCAGCGCGCCGAGCTCTAAAAGCCGCGCGAGCGTGTTGTGGAAGTTCTGCTTGCGCACGCCGCCCTCTTCGATATCCGGTGCGGTGATGAGCAGCTGTGCCACGGTGTGGTTATACTCGGTGAAGAGCTTGTCGTAAATGTACATCAACTCGCACTGACCGACAGCGGCGGAGGCCTGCTTCGTCGGCACGTCTTTCGGCCGTTCGCTCAGGTTGAGCTTGCCAAAGCCCATGGCGATGGCGCCAGAGGAGACGAGGATGATCTCGTGTCCCATATTTTTAAGGTCGCTTAAAACCTTGCACAGCTTTTCCATACGCTGGATGTTCAGCCGCCCCGTGGGGTGCGCCAGCGTGGATGTGCCGACCTTGACGACAATTCTCATATCGTGATCCCTCCGATCAAAGCGGGCGCGCGATGCGCGCGGACGCTGGAATTTGCCCATTATTATACCGCGCCGATTTGCATTTTGCACTCTTTTTTTGCAAATTTTACGCCGTACTGACACAGTAAAGTGAAAAAGCACAGGCGCGCGAAAGCGCGCCTGTGCTTTTTTGTGAGATTCTGCTTAAAACGGCTTTTTCGCGACCTCCAAGATCACGTCGAGCATTCCCTGAATCTGCGGGGTGATGACCTTGTTGCGGTGATAAAGCACCTGCCGCCACTGGCTCATCTGGCAGTCAGCCACGGGAATGATGGCAAGGTTGCCCTTGTGGATGCTCATCTTCGCCGTGTAGCGCGGCAGCACGGAGAGATACTCTGGATTCTCGCGGATGAGCTTGAGCGCGAGCGTGTCGCTCTCAAGCTCCAAAAACGGCTCGACACTTAGATCCTGACGGGCAAGCTCGCGGTCGAACTGGTCGCGGTAGGGGTTGCCGTGGTTCATCAGGATGAACGGGTGCGACACAAGGTCGGCAAGGTGCACATCATCGCGGGCAGAGAGCGGGTTTTCCGTGTTCGTCACGATGACGACGTCCTCCTGCGCTTCAAAGACTTTGACAAACTGCGTGTCGAAGATCTGCTCATCGAGCGTGTAGATGATGTCGAGCTCATTCTTGACGAGCATTTCGGTGATGGAGGCGATATTGCCCGCGTGCAGGCTGATCTGCACGTGCGGAAAACGCTCGTGGTAGAGCGGCACGATGTTAGAGAACGAGGCGGTGAGCAGCGAATTGAGCGTGCCGACGCGCACGGTGCCGCTCAGCTCGGAATCCGACGAGGCAAAGGCGCTGGCACGCGCGATGGCGCTCACCACGTCGCGCGCGTAGGAGACAAAGTCCTTGCCGTACTGCGTGATGGAGACCGTCTTGCCGATGCGGTCAAAGAGCTGCACGCCCAGCTCGCGCTCGAGCTGCTGGATCTGCACCGTGACGGCGGACTGGGAATAATCCAGAGCTTCCGCCGCACGGGAGAAGCTCTTGAGTTCCGTGACTTTTAAGAATGTGACCAGGTTGCGGACTTCCATGGCTGTCCTCCGATTCAAATTTGTAATACATTTTCAAAAATATATTAGTGGAAATATCTTAATTTGTCAATAGACGCATTATAAAAAATAATGAGTCGGGCGAAAAAGTCGGCCGTGGACACACGGCCGGCTTTTTATGAAGGGGATCAGTCCTTGTATTCGTGGTGCAGCAGCTCGTGCGCGCGCTCATTGAGACCCGCGGCATACATCGCGTCGAGGACGGGGTTGCGCTCGCTGCGCTTGAACATCGCGCTGCGGTCGATCTCGTACAGGCCGTGGGCGCGCTTGAGCTTGGTGCTCATCAGCGCGTAGGGCTGGCCCGCACCGCCGACGCAGCCGGTGCGGCAGGACATGACCTCGACCAGGTCGACCTCGACCTCGCCGTTTTCGATTTGATCGAGCAGCTTAGCTGCGTTGGCAAGGCCGTGGGCCAGGGCGACGCGCACGTCGCGCCCGTTGACCGGGATGGTCACAAAGCGGACGGCCTCTGTGCCGCGAAGACCGCTATGCTCGAGCATGCGCAGGACGTTTTTGCTCTTGTCGGGCAGGCAGCAGCGGAGCACCGCCTCCGCCACACCGCCAGAGGTGCCGAAGATCTCGGCCGCGCCGCTGCCCATGCCGAACGGCAGGTCGGGCGACTCCTTTTCGAGCATCTGGAAGCGGATGCCGGATTCCTTGATCATCTTGATGACCTCCTGCGTGGTCAGCACGAGGTCGACGTTCGGTACGCCGTCGCGGCGGAATTCCTCGCGTCCGGCCTCCATCTTCTTGGCCGTGCAGGGCATGATGGCGATATGGAAGGTCGTGCGGCCGTCGGCGGCGTCCTTTTCGCGGTACTTGTCCTTTAAGACCGTTGCGAACATTTGCATGGGCGAGAGCGCGGAGGACAGGTTCTTGATGAACTGCGGGCGCTCCTGTTCCACATAGCGCACCCAGGACGGGCAGCAGGATGTCATCAGCGGGAGATTTTCGCCCGTTTCCAGGCGGCGGAGGAATTCCTTCGATTCCTCGCGCACCGTGAGGTCCGCGCCGAAGATCGTATCGTAAATTTCGTCCGCACCCATGATCTTGAGCGCCGTGACAAGCTTGTCGAGCACATTTTCGCCCGCGGGCAGGCCATAGGCCTCACCGATGGCGACGCGCACGGCGGGCGCGATCTGGATGACAACGCGCTTTTGCGGGTCGTGCAGGGCACGCCACGCCGCGCCGATGTCGTTTTTGACGGTGATGGCGCCGGTCGTGCACACGGCGGCGCACTGGCCGCAGCTGACGCAGTGCGTGGTCGAGATGGGCTGGTCATCGCCTGCCTCAATGTGCAGCCCGGGGCCGCGGCCTGCAAAGTGCAGGATGCTCATGCCCTGGACCTCCTTGCACACGCGCACGCAGTCGCCGCAGAGGATGCATTTGTTGAGGTCGAATGTGACCGCAGGGCTTGAAAAGTCCATCGGTACATGCTCGCGCGTATCCTTGAAGTGAACGTGATGGATGCCGAAGCGCACGGCCATCTCCTGCAGACGGCAGGAACGGTTTTTTTCGCAGGCGGTGCAGTCGCGGCAGTGCGAGGCAAGCATCAGCTCCAGTATCATGCGGCGGTATTTGAGAAGGCGCGACGTGTTGGTGCGGATGCGCATGCCGTTTTTCGGCTTGGTCGTGCAGGCGGCGTCGATCTTGCCGGTGTCCAGATCCTCGACCATACACATGCGGCACGCGCCGTAAACGGAAAGGTCGGAGTGGAAGCAGAAGTTCGGCATTTCCACGCCCGCCTTGCGGCAGACATCCATGATCGTGGGCTCGTCGTCGAACTCCACGCGGATGTTGTCGACATACATGATACCCTTAGCCATCGATCTCCACCTCCTGGATCGCATCAAAGGGGCAGGCCTCGATGCAGGTATAGCATTTGACGCATTTTTCCGGGTCGATCACGAACGGCGACTTGATGACGCCCGTGATGGCCTCGGCGTGGCAGGAACGCGAGCACTTGCTGCATCCGCGGCAGATGCTCGGGTCGATCTCGAGGCGGATGCGGTTATAGGGAAGTCCACCCGGCTCGATCGGCTCGCGGTCAAGTTCGCAGAGCGCGCAGTCCCCGCGCAGGTGATCCTTGAATTCCTCGGGAAAGTATTTGATGGCCGTCTCCAGCGTGTGGTAGGAATTGCGGCCCAGATTGCAGAACGCCGTGACCGAGATCATCTCGCCAAGGTCGGTGAGCATATGAAAGTCCGACTCGCTGAGGCGGTAGTCCCGCATGGCCCAGAGCAGCTCGTTCATGCGCTTTGTGCCCTCGCGGCAGGGAACGCACTTGCCGCAGAACTCTGTCTGCGTGTACTGCATAAAGCGACACGCGACATCGACCATGCAGCGGTCCTCGTCGAGCACCGTGATGACGCTGTCGCCGCGGCGCACGCCGTAGGGCTTGAGCTTTTGAAAGTGCAGGGGCAGATCGAGATGCTCCTCGACGAGAAGGCCGCCGCTCGGGCCGCCGATCTGCACCGCCTTAAACTTTTTCCCATTCGGAATGCCGCCGCCGATCCCGTAGATCGCCTCTCGGATGGTGGTCGCCTCCTCGGGAATGTCTACATAGCCGGGGTTGGCGATGTCACCCTTGAGTAAAAAAATTCTTGCCATTTCTCTCTCCGTGTTTCGTGTTTTGGATTTCAAAAAATCTAATAGAACATATAGCACGAAAAACTCTAACACTGCGCCTTAAAATTGTAAAGGGATGCACTGATAAATTATTTGAATAGGAGGGCGGGCTATAAGCAAAAGACGGAGGAGACCGCCTATAATAAGGCGGTCTCCTCCGTTTCTTCTTCGTCCAAAAGCTGCATGATCGACACTTCGAACGCCGTGCGTTCCTCACTGCCGCTTTCGAGCAGCTTGGTGTAGGTCCGGCTCTGCACGCGGCCCTCAAGCGCCAATCGCTCGCCGACGTCCATGCCCGCGATCTGCACGGCGGTCTGTCCCCAGGCGATGCAGGGTAAGTAGTCCGCGCGCCCGTAGTGGCGGTTGACTGCCAGAATGACATCGCAAATGCTGCGGCCGAGCGGCGTGCGCCGCAGCACGGGCTTTTTGCACAGCGCGCCCGAGAGCAGGATGCGGTTAAAGTACGAGCCGTCGCCCGGCTCGATGCTCTGGGCGAACACGGTGATGACGAGCCGGTTGCCCTGCCCGCTCTTGTTGTTAAACGAGCGCAGCTGCCCGACGATACGAAGGCTCTGTCCCTCCTCCACAGGGCAGACGCGCAGCAGTGCCTCGCTCGCCACGATGACGGGCACGTCGTTCTGGCCTGACAGGCGCTCGACCCGCAGGGGAAATTTGTCGAACCGGCGGGTATGGTTCTCGTGCGAAAAGACGGGCTCGCCTGCGGCGACGCCCCACAGCTCCACATAGTTCTGGTTGCGCTCCATATCGTACACCTCAGCACAGTTTTGTTGGTGTATCCTATGAAAAAGAACGTGGAGATATGCCGTGCCGAGCACGAGAACAAGAAGAAAGAGCCGTCTTTCGACGGCTCTTTCTTTTTGTCATTCGCGTGAGCGATAAATTACATCTTGGAGATGATCTCGACCAGCTCTTCGCCGATGCGGCCCTGAGCCTCGACGGTTGCGGAGCCGATGTGCGGCGTGCAGGAGACCATCGGGTGGGAGTAGAGCGCGACGTTGGTCGCGGGCTCGTCGGCATAGACGTCCAGACCGGCGGCGCGGACCTTGCCGCTGTTGAGCGCGTCAAGAAGCGCAGCCTCGTCGACGTTGGTGCCGCGGGAGGTGTTGATGATGACGACGCCGTCCTTCATCTTGGCGATGCGCTCAGCGTTGATGAGAGCGCCGCCGTCGACAGCGGGAGCGTGGACGGAGATGAAGTCGGACTTGGCGAGCAGCTCGTCCATCTCAACATAGGGGATGCCGAGCTCTTCCTCAATGCCGGGGATGTGGAAGATATCGAACGCGATGACGTTCATGCCGATGGCCTTGGCCATCTTGCCGAGCTTCTGGCCGATGCGGCCGAAGCCGACGATACCGAGCGTCTTGCCGGTCAGCTCGATGCCCTTGCCGTAGGCTTTCTTCTCCCACTTGCCCTCGCGCATGGAGTGGCCGGCGATAGAGATGTAACGGGCGCAGGAGAACATGTGAGCCATAGCGAGCTCAGCAACGGACTCGGAGGGGGACTTCGGGGTGTTCTTCACCTCGATGCCGTTGTCCTTGGCGTACTGCACGTCGATGTTGTCGAGGCCGACACCGGCGCGGATGACGCACTTGAAGCGGCTGCCCTTGGCCTCGTCGATCTGCTTGGCGCGCAGCTTGGTCTTGGAGCGAATGATGGCGACATCAAAGTCGCGCAGGGCCTTGCCCAGCTCGTCGGGCTCGTAGAACTGCTCAACGAGCTCGTGACCCATCGCGCGAACCTTCTCAATCGCGCCCTTATCCATACCGTCGGTAACAAGAATACGCATTTTAACTTTCTCCTTGTAAATATTTTAATCGTTGACCCAGCCGCTCTTTAAGCGGCGGCACCGGTGAGGGAGTATCTAAAAGGGGGATGTGATCCCCCTTTTAAAAAGCAATTACTTGGTGTGCTCGGCCTCAAACTTCTTCAGGAATTCGACGAGAGCCTGAGCGCCCTCAATGGGCATGGCGTTGTAAACGCTGGCGCGCAGACCGCCGACGCTCTTGTGGCCCTTGAGGTTATCGTAACCGGCAGCCTTGGTAGCAGCGACGACTTCGGCGTCGAGCTCGGCGGAATCGGTGACGAAGGGGATGTTCATGAGGGAACGGAACTCGGGCTCAACCGTGCCATGGAACATCTTGGAGGAATCCAGGAAGTCATAGATGACCTTGGCCTTCTCGACGTTGCGCTTGTGCATCTCCTCGAGACCGCCGATGCTCTTGAGGTACTTGAACACCTTGCCGCAGCAGTAAATCGCCCAGCAGTTCGGGGTGTTGTACATGGAGTCGTTCTTGGCGTGGGTGTCATAGCGCATGTAGATGGGCATCTTGGGATCGAGATCCTCGCGGATGAGGTCCTCGCGGATGATGGCGATGACCATACCGGCAGGGCCGACGTTCTTCTGCACGCCCGCATAAATCATGCCGTAATCGCTGACGTTGCAGGGCTGGGAAAGAAACATGGAGCTCTGGTCGGAGACGAGGATGTGGCCCTTGGTGTTGGGGAGCTGCTGCCAGGTCACACCGTGGATGGTCTCATTCTCGCAGATGTAGACATAGTCGGCATCCTCGGGAATGTCAAGATCGGAGCAGTCGGGGATGTAGCTGTAGTTCTTGTCCTTGGAGGAAGCGGCGACGATGACCTCGCCGTACTTCTTAGCCTCGGCAATGGCCTTCTTGGACCATGCGCCGGTCTCGACGTAGACGGCCTTGCCGTTCTTCATCAGATTCCAAGGCACAGCCGCGAACTGCAGCGTAGCGCCGCCCTGAATGAACAGGACCTTGTAGTTGTCGGGAATGCCCATCAGGTCGCGCAGGTCAGCCTCGGCCTCGTCGACGATCTGCTGGAAAACCTTGGAGCGGTGGCTCATTTCCATGACGCACATGCCGCTGCCGCGGTAGTTCATCATCTCGTCACGGATTTCCTCCAGCACGGGCTCCGGCATCATAGCGGGACCGGCAGAGAAGTTGTAGGTGCGATTGTACTTCATTGTTGGTGTCCTCCTGATTGTCTTTTTTGAGCAATAGCAACAGAAATTGCATGATATGACAGCTACAGTATAGTCTATCGTGCGGGGATAATCAATAGAAAAAAGCAAACTTATCATTTATTTAAAAACAACTGTGCCACGCTTTGAAAAACAAAAAGCAAATGAAGAAATTATTGACAAACGATAATTCTTCTGCTATGCTGACGATAGAAATTATCGCAAAACAATAATTCTGGAGGTGCGATATGAAACGTGACCGGATCAAGACCTTACTTTTGGCGGAGACGCTTATCTGCGCGCTGCTTGCGCTCGCCCTGTGGCTTTTCGAGGGCGACGCCTTTTCTCTCGCCGGATTCCCCGGCAGCGCGATCGGACCGGGCTTGAGCGCGCTGGCCGCCTCGGGACGCTTTGGCTTCGCGCTGGCGTTCACGCTGTACGCCGCGGTGATCCTGCTGCCGCTCTATGTGCTCGTGCACATCGCGGCGCGGCGGGAGCTGAAGCCCGAGGACGCGCTGCTCGTGCTCATCGCGTTTGCCGCGGCCTGCGCGCTCTTTCCGCACGGCTGGACCGCCTATTGGAGCACGTCGGCGGAGGCACTGTTCCCGCGCCTTGCCTGGCAGTGGCTCATCTTCGCGCTGCTCGCGGGCTGGGTCGTGCTGCGGCTGCTGCGCCGGTTTTCCGGCGGCGATACGCAGGAGCTCTTGAAGCTATTCCGCGCGCTGCTTATCCTCGCGGCGGCGTACTTCATCTTCGAGGTCTGCTTTGCCGAATTTGCGGGCCTGTTTTCCGCCGTCGACGCGCTCAAGGCGGGCAATACCGCCTTTACAGACGATACGATCCTGCCTGTGGCAACGGACGTAACGGGTTCGAAGAGCCTTGTGTTCAGCTATGTTGTCCTCGCCCTGCGCTTTGCCGCGGAAGTCCTTCCTACGCTGCTCGCCGCGGCGACGGCGTACTTCGCCATCGGCCTTCTCGACACGATGGAAGACGGCGCGTTTACGCAGGAGAGTGCCGCCTACGCGCTAAAGCTCGCCGCATGGTGCGTGAAGGTGCTCAAGCTCAGCGTGCTGCTTGCGCTTGCGGTCAACCTTTTGCAGGCGGTCTGCGCACCGCTGATCCTCAGCACGAGCATTTCGATTCCTCTTCCTGTTCTGGAGCTGTGCTTCGTGCTCGCCGCGCTTCTCGGTGCGCGGCTCATCGCCTCGAACGTCGCCCTTGCGGCGGACAACGACCTCTTTATCTGAGGGTGCTGCCATGGCGATCACGGTACATTTGGACGAGGTGCTGAAAGCGCGCGGCATGACAAGCAGGGAACTTTGCGCCACCGTCGGCATCACGGAGGCGAATCTTTCCATTCTGCGCAGCGGCAAGGCTAAGGGCGTGCGCTTTGCGACGCTCAACCGCATCTGCTGCGCGCTCGAGTGCAATGTGGGCGACATTCTGCAATGCGACGGAGAATTGGAGGCAGAGCATGAAGAGTAAAACGAAAACGATACTGATTTTTGCTGCGATCCTCGCGGCGGTCTTTCTCATTGCCTTTCTCGACGGCGGCGCGGTGCAGTCCGCCGCCGAAGAGGAGGGAGAGGGGATGCTGATCGGCGCTTTCGTCTCGGAAGAGGACATCGACATTGGCGGTGATCTTGCGGTCTCGGCCGCGGGCAAATTCGTCTGGAAGGCCGGGCGGCTCTATATGGATACGGACGAAGACTGGTGGGCGCTCAAAGACCGCGGCAGCGGCATTTACTGCACGATGGAGCCTGACTCGCGCGACGGCGAAGAGGACGTCAAGTCGCCATGCATCACGAACTTCGGTACGCTTGGCGCACCGCAGGGGAAGACGGCCATCGACAACGACAACGGCGTCCGTACGACGGACATCGACCTCTCCGGCGAGGTCTACGCCTGCGGCGACAGACAAGTGATTTTCAAGCTTTATCCCATCTACCAGACGTCGGATGGACGCATTTATTTGACGCGCGGCAACAGCATGGGCATGTCCGGCGCGGACGGCGCCAGCATAACCCACACGCTCACGAGCGATAAGACCGAGACGATCGGCGGCAAGTCCGAGCGCGTGAAGGTCAGAGTTGCCATCACCGCCGTCTCCCGCCCGACACCGACGAAGTTCACCGTCGCGCACATGGACGAAAACGACGATCTCTTGAAGCTCGAGGAGTTCGCGCCCGACGCGCTGCCCGAGTCCATCACCGCCGCGGACGGCGCGGCGTATCTCATCGGCACGAGCTATGGACAAGACGGGGACGGAGAGACGGCGGAATACGACATTTGCAGCCGCAGCAATGACAGTGCGCCGTATTCTTACTCAAATCTGGACACTTTCCGCTATCAGGACGGGAAGCTCTGCTCAATCAGCATCAAGGTCAACTGGGGGGAGGGAACAGCATGAAACGAATGATCGCCTTTGCACTGGCACTCGCGGTGGTGTTCGGTGTGAGTTTTGCGCTTTACAAGCCTGAGCGTATCGAAGCCACGGCGCGGGAGACCATGGAGGACGAGTGGGTCGGGTATTTCTTTGCCCTTGAACCCTTCGACGGCAAAGTCTACGCGACGGAGACCGCTGATGATTACGACTTCGGCGTGCCCGGCGTACCGATGTTCGTGACCATCACGGATATCCTGCCCGGCGAGCCGGGCTATGTCGAAAACGATGATTTTAACCATGTTATCGGCGCGGCCGTGGGCGATGAGGCCGTTGGCAGCGGAATGCACATCAAGGTCGACGACAACGGCAGCAGCTACGAGACGGGCGGCGAGATCGTGCTCGACGCGCAGAAGAGGGTGGAGCTGTACGAATGTTATGTCTACCGCACGCCTGCGGGCGACTACTACTCCGAGTGTGTGCTGTACAACGGGATGAAGTCGGCCTACTGCGGGCCGGGCTTTGGCCTGAAGCAGACGCGGACGATCTCGGCCGAGCGGTCGGGCGATTGGAGTGTGAGCGGCAAAACGCAGAGCCACTCGATCAAGGTGAATGTTTCGTTCGCGGCGTACACGGCGGCGGAGTCGGTCGACTTCGTCTGGATGGACAGCGACAAGAACATCCTGTCGCGCGCGGCATACGCCGCCGACGCTCTTCCCGAGACGCTGACCGCGCCGGACGGTGCGGATATCCTTGTCGTGACGCTGCACAATGCGGGCGGCAGAACGGTGCGCACGCTCTGCACGCAGGACGATCTGTTCGCCAGAGCCTATGTTCCCTCGATGCTTTCCGGCCTCCTGCGTGTCGTCGATGTGTCGCTCGACTGGGGAGAGAACGAGGCTTAACCAATTCTTAATAAAGAATTTGCTAAGAAAATGATTGCATTACGCGGGCAAAGCGGGTAAGATGGAGTGAACTCAAAGAAAAGAGGAACTTGCCATGCGTCCCGACGGAACCCGAGTGAAAGAGGCGTCCACCATCGTTTCGGCATTGCCCTATGTCATGCCGCGGCGTTATGACGCGCAGAATTTCATCACCGAATATGCCGATATGGAGGTCCTGCGCCGCTACATTCAGGAAAAGCGCCGCGAAGGCGTGCGCATCCCGTATATGACGCTCATTCTGGCGGCATACTTCAAGGCGTATCAGGAGAATCCGAAGATCAACCGCTTCATTATGAACAGCAAGATTTACCAGCGCAATCACTTCTGCGTCAGCTTTGTCATCCTGAAAACGCGCGCCGACGGTCGCTCGGATGAGACGTCGATCAAGGTATTCTTCGAGGACGGGGACGATATCTTCTCCATCAACCGCAAGATCGAGGAGGCGGTCGCGCAGAATCAGGTGGCCGCGCACAACAACAATACGGATAAATTCGCGAATTTCCTGTTCGCCATCCCTCTCCTGCCGGGGCTTTTGTTCGGCCTTGTCAAGCTGATGGACCGCTGCGGCCTGCTGCCGCGTAAGATCATTGATCTGAGCCCGTTCCACACGAGCCTTTTTATCACGAACCTTGCCTCCATCAACACGAATTCCATCTTCCACCACTGCTACGAGTTCGGCACGACGGGTGTGTTCGTCAGCATGGGCAAGCCTATTGCCAATTATATGAGCGGGGAGTATAATAAAAAAATGATCCCGCTCTCCGTCGTGATGGATGAGCGCATCTGCACAGGACACGAGTACGCGCTGTTCTGGGCGAGCGTGCGCCGCTATCTCAAGCACCCCGAGCTGCTGGAGGGGAAGCCGACGGAGGAAAACGCAGATCTCGCGGAGGAATGCGTTTGATCAGCAGCCACAAGCCGCAAAGCGCGGGATCTGCGCTTTGCGGCGTTTTCTATTTTTATGTATAGAAGAAAGGACAGGGAAGCTTCCTTGATCGAACCAAAGTCTCAGGTAAAGAAATGCAGCGCCCACGCAGAAATTTTGCAGCAAAACGATGAGCGCACCGTCTACCGCCTCAGGGAGACGGACGGCGAGGTGCGCATCACATCCTATCCCGTTTTCCCCGGCATTGAGCTTGCCTATCACGATGTGCATGCGCCGTCGTACCGTCTGGCAGAGCCGGGCGCGGCGGGACTCATCGAGATCCAGCACTGCCGCGAGGGACGCGCGGAATACTGCTGCGGCGGCGAGCATTACTTTTTGGCCCCCGGAGACCTCTCTGTCGTGCGCCGCGCCGCTATCGAGGGGGAGGTGGAGTTCCCCACGGGGCACTACCACGGCATCACCGTCACGCTTGATCCCGCCCTTGCGCCGGACTGCCTGTCCTGCATTTTGCAGGATGTCGACGTCCGCCCCAGCGTGCTGGCGGAGAAGTTCTTCGCCGACTCGGAGTGCTTCGTCTCGCGTTCGTCGGCGCGCGTGGAACACATCTTCTCTGAGCTCTACGCCGTGCCCGCCGGCATCCGCCGCGGCTACTTTAAGGTTAAGGTGCTTGAACTGCTGCTCTTTTTGAGCGCGCTCGACGTGGCGCACGAAAAGCACGGCTATACCGCCGCGCAGGTGCGCCTTGCGCGCGCGGCGCGCGACGCGCTGCTTGCAAGCACGGAGGACGACGTCACGATCTCGGCGCTCTCGCAGGAGCTTGGCGCGTCGCCTTCGCAGCTCGCCGCGAGCTTTCGCGGTGTGTACGGCATGACACCCGCAGCGTTTTTGCGCGCGCAGAAGATGCACAGTGCCGCGCAGCTTCTGCGCACGAGCGACCGCACGGTGCTCGATATCGCGGGGCAGTTCGGCTATGACAACGCCAGCAAGTTTGCCAAGGCCTTCCGCAGTGTGATCGGTGTGTCGCCGAGCGCGTACCGCGCGGGCGCGGACAGCGACAGCTGCGCGCCGACGGCGGAAAAGGCAGAATAAAATATTTTGGAGCCTCATTCGATCAATTTGGAGCGGATAAGGCTCTTCTTTTCGGGTATCCTAAGACACGTCAAGAGCGAGGACGCCGCTCCCTGAGAGTTAGAGAAATCTAACTTCCGGGGAGCCACCACCGAAACCAAAGGGGAGGGAACCGGGCATGTCTGAAGAGATCCTGGTGCGGCAGGGTGCGCCGACGTTGGCAGGTATCAAAACGGGCAGCCTCTTCCCTTGTCCTTGCGAAGATAAGGAAGCGCTCTTTGCGGACATCCGCCGCCTGAACCGTCTGCTTGTGCCAAAGGGCCTGTGCCTGCTGCCGATCCGTTTTCTGAAAGGACAGGTCCTTTTGTATCTCTACCGCCCCTCTGAGCTGCGGAGAGATTTGGAGAACGAACAGGCGGCCGAGATCCTGCACCACGCGGGCTACAATAGCGGCCACTGCGGACGCTGCATCGCAAACCTCATCCGCCGATTCCGCGAGGGCGGCGAATTCCCCCATGAGGTCGGGCTTTTCCTCTCGTATCCGCCGGAGGACGTCAAGGGCTTCATCGACCACCGCGCCTGCAACTTCAAATGCGCGGGGCTGTGGAAGGTCTACGGCGACGAGAAGAAGGCGCGCGAGCTGTTCGCCCGCTTCAAAAAATGCACGGAGATCTACTGCGCACTCTGGGAGGCCGGCTCGGGCATCGAGCAGCTTGCCGTGGCAGTGTGATAGATACTGATTTATGAAAGGAACATACTGATATGAAAAAGACTGCTGTTGTTTATTGGAGCGGCACGGGCAACACCGAGGCCATGGCCAAGGCCGTCGCTGAGGGCATGGAGAGCGCGGGCGCGCAGGTCACGATGTTGACCCCTGACCAGGTCAAGGCCAGCGAGCTGAGCGCTTATGACGCGATCGCCTTCGGCTGCCCCGCCATGGGCAGCGAAGTGCTCGAGGAGATGGAGTTCCAGCCCATGTTTGACGAGGTCAAGCGCAGCCTTGGCGGCAAGAGCGCCGCGCTGTTCGGCTCCTACGGCTGGGGCGACGGCGAGTGGATGCGCAGCTGGGAAAAGGACTGCGATGATTCCGGCATCCGCCTTGTGTGCGAGAGCGTGACCTGCTGCGAAGCGCCTGATGACGCCGCGCTGGACGCTTGCCGCGCGCTGGGCAAGGAGCTTGCAAAGTGAGGATTCCTCTGTGGACGAAAAGCGCGCGATGAGGAAGCTCAGGCGGAAAGCACCTGTGCTCGTTGCGCTTGCGGTCATCCTGCTGAGTCTTGCCATCGGCGGATGCCTGCCTTTTTGAAAACACGATGCGATGGAAGGCCGCGTACGGGGAGTGCGCGGCCTTCCGATTTTTATATGCGCTGCCAAAACGGCGGATTTTTACTGATAGACATTATCGTGGCTTATGGATATGTAAAATATCATCAAAAAACTGATAAATAGGGCGGAGCCTTTCTCTCTTTTGCCGCATGGACGAAAAGAGCCCTCTGTGATACCATATTGCTTGTCAAGTTGAGCTCTTTGTAACTGACGGAAACGTGGGTCACCACAGGGGAGCAGAGAGCGTTTCTTGCTGAAATTCAGCAGCCGACCGTCTGGGCACTTCAACTGCACATTGAGGCAGTGGAGCGCCCATTTTTGCTTTTAAGGAGGCAGAACTATGCGAAAGGTAGCCGTTATTATGGGCAGCACGAGCGACCTGCCCGTCGCCGAGAAGGCGATCCAGACGCTCAAGGAATATGGGATCGAGACCGAGGTCCGCGTGTTATCCGCCCACCGGTGCCCGAACGAGGCAAGAGAATTTGCCGCGTCGGCACGGGAGAGCGGATTTTCTTGTATCATCGCGCTCGCGGGCATGGCCGCGCACTTGGCCGGCGCGATGGCCGCGAATACGACGCTTCCCGTCATCGGCGTGCCGTGCAGCGGCGCGAAGCTCGACGGCATGGACGCGCTGCTCTCGACCGTCCAGATGCCGAGCGGCATCCCCGTTGCCACCGTCGCTATCGACGGGGCGAAAAACGCCGCCATCCTTGCCGTCCAGATCATGGCTGTGAGCGACGAGGGCCTTGCCCACAAGCTCCAGGCCGCACGTGACGAGGGCACCGCCGCTGTCTTGAAGGCGGACGAAGAGCTTCGCGAGCGCTACAAAAACTGAGAAACCATCCATCCATATCAATCAACAAAAATATAAAATAAAAGGAGAACAGTCATCATGGAAAAGAAAGAACAGCTCTACGAAGGCAAGGCCAAGAAGGTTTACGCCACCGAAGATCCCAACCTCGTCATCGTTTCCTACAAGGACGACGCCACCGCCTTTGACGGCGCAAAGAAGGGTACCATCGTCGGCAAGGGCGTCATCAACAACCAGATGACCAACCGTCTGATGGCCAAGATGGAAAAGGCCGGCATCCCGACCCACTTTGTCAAGGAGCTCAGCGAGCGCGACACGCTCGTCAAGAAGGTCTCCATCGTCCCGCTGGAGGTCATCATCCGCAACATCTCCGCCGGTCACTTCGCCTCCCGCTACGGCGTGGAGGAGGGCATCGTCTTCTCCGAGCCCACGATCGAGTTCTCCTACAAGAACGACGATCTGCATGACCCCCTGATGAACGCCTATCACGCCGTTGCCCTCAAGCTCGCGACCTGGGAGGAAATCGAGCTCATCAAGAAGTATGCCTTCGCCGTCAACGACACGCTCAAGGCATTTTGGAGCGAGTGCGGCGTCACGCTTGTCGACTTCAAGCTCGAGTTCGGCAAGACCGTCGACGGCCAGATCGTTCTCGCCGACGAGATCAGCCCCGACACCTGCCGCCTGTGGGACAGCAAGACGAACGAAAAGCTCGACAAGGACCGCTTCCGCCGCGACCTCGGCGGCGTGGAAGATGCCTACGCCGAAGTCATGAAGCGCCTGATGGCCCACGACGCACAGTAAGATCAAATATGACAGAGAATCACAATATCATCCCGGCGCGCCACATTCACGAAGAATGCGGCGTGTTCGGCATCTTTACGCCTCAGGAGGCGGACGTCGCGTCCTATGCCTACTACGCGCTCTACTCCCTCCAGCACCGCGGACAGGAGAGCGCGGGCATCGTCGTCAACGACGACGGCCTGTTCCGCTCGCTGCGCGACACCGGCCTTGTGAGCGAGGTCTTCCCGCCTGAGCAGCTCAAGTCGCTCGGCAAGGGCACCATCGCCGTCGGCCATGTGCGCTACGGCACGACCGGCAGCGACAACAAGCGCAACGTCCAGCCCATTTTAGTGAACCACTTCAAGGGCCGCATGGCGCTCGCGCACAACGGCAATCTGACGAATTCCCGCGAGTTGAGGCAGGAGCTTGAAAGCCGCGGCTCCATCTTCCAGACCACGACCGACAGCGAGGTCATCGCCTATATCATCGTGCAGGAGAGACTCAACCGCGGCTCCATCGAAGAGGCTGTTTCCGCCGCGATGGACCGCATCGAGGGCGCGTATTCCCTCGTCCTCTCCTCGCCGACGAAGCTCATTGCCGCGCGCGACCCCCACGGCTTCCGTCCCCTCTGCATGGGGCATCTGAAGGACGGCTCTGTTGTCTTCGCATCTGAATCCTGCGCGCTCGACGCCATCGGCGCCGAGTTCGAGCGCGACATCCGCCCCGGCGAGATTGTTGTCGTCGACACGGCCGGCGTTCGCTCCGACACGAGCCACTGCGGCAAAGCGCCGAAGAAGCTCTGCGTCTTCGAGTTCATCTACTTCGCCCGCCCTGACTCCGTCATCGACGGCAGCAGCGTCCACGTCGCACGCCAGCGCGCAGGCGCGTTCCTCGCGCTCGAGCATCCCGTGCAGGCAGACGTCGTCATCGGCGTACCGGATTCCGGCCTTGATGCAGCCCTCGGCTACGCGCGCCAGAGCGGCATCCCCTACGGCATCGGCTTTATCAAAAATAAGTACATCGGCCGCACGTTCATCTCGCCCACGCAGACGATGCGCGAAAATGAGGTCAACATCAAGCTCAACCCCATCCGCTCCGTGGTTGAGGGCAAGCGCGTCGTGCTGATCGACGATTCTATCGTCCGCGGTACGACCTGCCGCCGCACGATCGACCTATTGTGGAAGGCGGGCGCGAAAGAGATCCACATGCGCGTCAGCGCGCCGCCGTTTGTCTCCGAGTGCTACTACGGCACGGACATCGACGACAAAAATAACCTCATCGCCACGCACCACACGGTCGATGAGATCGCGAAGATCATCGGCGTCAACTCGCTCGGCTACTTAAGCATCGAGGACGTCGTCAAGCTCGCCGACAACACCGAAAACGGCTTCTGCACGGCCTGCTTCGGCGGCGGCTATCCCACGAGCATCCCGAAAGACGGCGGCAAGGACCGCTTTGAGTGCAAAATCAGTGAAGGGGAGAAAAAGAAGAATGCGTAGTTTTTCCGAGAGCTACCGTGACGCCGGCGTGAATATCGAGGCCGGCTACGAGGGCGTTAAGCTGATGAAAAAGCACGTCCAGCGCACCATGATCCCAGGCGTTGTGTCCGATATCGGCGGCTTTGGCGGCCTGTTCGCACCCGATCTCACCGGTATGAGCGAGCCCGTGCTCGTTTCGGGCACGGACGGCGTGGGCACGAAGCAGCGCATCGCGCAGCTGATGAACAAGCACGACTCCGTCGGCATCGACTGTGTCGCCATGTGCGTCAACGACATCATCTGCTGCGGCGCAAAGCCCATCTTCTTCCTCGACTACATCGCCATCGGCAAGAATGAACCGGAGAAGGTCGCGACGCTCGTCTCCGGCGTGGCAGAGGGCTGTGTGCAGTCCGGCTGCGCGCTCATCGGCGGTGAGACCGCCGAGCACCCCGGCACCATGTCCGCCGACGACTACGACCTTGCGGGCTTCGCCGTCGGCATTGTCGACCGCGCGAAGATCATCGACCACGACCGCATGCGTTCGGGCGACGTTGTGATCGCGCTTACCTCAAGCGGTATCCACTCCAACGGCTATTCCCTCGTGCGCAAGGTTTTCAACGTCGAGCACGCGGACCTTGGCGCGTATGTCGACGAGCTCGGCTGCACGCTGGGCGAAGAGCTGCTGCGCCCGACGAAGATCTATGTCAAGCCCGTCCTCGCGGCGATGGACGCCGCGGACGTCCACGGCGTCAGCCACATCACGGGCGGCGGCTTCTATGAGAATATTCCCCGCTGCATCCCCGACGGCCTGTGCGCGAAGATCGACAAATCCGCTCTCCGCACGCCGCCGATCTTCGGCATGCTCCAGCGCATGGGCAGCATCCCCGAGCACGACATGTTCAACACCTACAACATGGGCGTCGGCATGACGATGATCGTCGCCGAAGATGACGCCGACAAGGCGCTTGCCGCCCTCGAGGAAAACGGCCAGGACGCCTACGTGATCGGCGAGGTCGTGAGCGGGGAAGAGAAGGTCGCACTATGCTGAAAAGCGCGCGCATCGCGGTGTTCGTCTCGGGCGGCGGCACGAACTTACAAGCCTTGCTCGACGCGCAGAGAGACGGCAAAATTCCACACGGCGAGATCGCGCTCGTCATTTCCTCTCAGGCATGCGCCTACGCGCTCGAACGCGCGGAAAAGGCGAATGTCCCCGCGCACACCGTGCCGTCGAGCCTCATTCAGCACGACTTTGAGGCGGCCATCGAGCTGCTGCTCGAGCAGTACAAGATCGATGTCATCGTCCTTGCAGGCTTTTTGAGCATCCTGAGCGAGAACTTCACGAAAAAGTGGCCGCGCCGCATTTTGAACATCCATCCCTCGCTGATCCCGTCGTTCTGCGGCAAGGGCATGTACGGCTTAAAGGTGCACGAGGCTGCGCTCGCGCGCGGCGTGAAGGTCACGGGCGCGACGGTGCACTTTGTCAACGAAATCCCCGACGGCGGCGAGATCATTCTGCAAAAAGCGGTCGAGATCGAAGAGGGCGACACGCCCGAGACCTTACAGCGCCGCGTGATGGAGCAGGCCGAATGGAAGCTCCTGCCGCGCGCGACGGAGCTTGTCTGCCGCGCCATCACAGAAGAGGAGAACTGAAATGGTCGACTTTTTGCACTTTCTGAAAAATACGTCCTACCCCGGCCGTGGCATTTTGGTCGGCAAGGACCGCGTCTATTATTTCATCATGGGCCGCAGCGAGAACAGCCGCAACCGCGTCTTCGTCAAGACCGACGACGGCATCCGCACCGAGGCTTATGACCCCGCCAAGCTCGCCGACCCGAGCCTCATCATCTATCACCCCGTCCGCACGATGGGCAGCGACCTCGTCGTGACGAACGGCGACCAGACCGACACGGTCTGCGAGCACGGCGACTTCCGCAAGGGCCTCATGACCCGTGAATACGAGCCCGACGAGCCGAACTGGACACCGCGCATCTCCGCCATCGTGCATGAGGACGGCTCATTCGAGATGTCCATCCTCAAGCATAACAACGGCCGGTGCCTGCGCGAGTTCTTCTGCTACGAGGGCTGCGACGCGGACAAGGCCTACTTCATCAGCACTTATCAGGGCGACGGCACGCCGCTGCCGACGTTTGCGGGCGAGCCGATGGAGGTGAGCGTCCCCAGCCCCGAAGAGGTCTGGGCTGCGCTCAACGCGGACAACAAGGTGTCCCTTTACGCAAACATGAACGGCGAAGTCAAGCTGTTCAACAAGAATTTAGGCGATTGAGGAGAACGATATGAACGAGCTCGAACTCAAATACGGCTGCAACCCCAACCAGAAGCCTGCGCGCGTCTTTATGAAAGACGGCGGCGACCTGCCGTTCACCGTGCTGAACGGCAAGCCAGGCTACATCAATCTGCTCGATGCCTTCAACTCCTTCCAGCTCGTGCGCGAGCTTAAGGAGGCCACGGGCCTGCCCGCCGCGGCGAGCTTCAAGCACGTCTCTCCCGCGGGCGCGGCGCTCGGCCTGCCGCTCGACGAGGTGGACAAGCAGATTTACTTTGTTGAGCCCGACGCGGCCCTTTCGCCCATCGCCTGCGCCTACATCCGCGCCCGCGGCGCGGACCGCCTCTGCTCCTACGGCGACTGGGCGGCGCTCTCCGACGAGTGCGACGCCGCGACGGCGGAATACCTGAAAGGCGAGGTCTCCGACGGCATCATCGCCCCCTCGTTCAGCGAGGAGGCGCTTGCCATCCTGAAGACGAAAAAAGGCGGCAAGTACAACATCGTGCAGATGGACCCCGCCTACGTTCCCGCCCCGCAGGAGCAGAAGGACGTCTTCGGCGTCACGTTCGAGCAGGGCCGCAACAACTGCAAGATCGACGAGTCGCTGCTTGCGAACATCGTCACCGAAAATAAGAATCTTCCCGATGACGCGAAGCGCGACATGATCGTTTCGCTCATTACGCTCAAATACACGCAGTCGAACTCCGTCTGCTACGCCAAGGACGGCCAGACCATCGGCGTTGGCGCCGGCCAGCAGAGCCGCATCCACTGTACGCGCCTTGCCGGCAGCAAGGCGGACAACTGGTATCTCCGCCGCCACCCGAAGGTGCTTGCGCTGCCGTTTGTGGACGGTATCCGCCGCCCTGACCGCGACAACGCCATCGATGTTTATATTTCCGATGAGTGTGACGACGTTTTGGCCGACGGTGCATGGCAGCGCGTCTTCAAGGAGCGCCCCGAGCCGCTGACGGTGCAGGAGCGCAAGGACTGGGTCGCCCGCCAGAGCGGCGTGACCGTCGGCTCCGACGCCTTC
Source organism: Hominicoprocola fusiformis (assembly GCA_040095065.1). GTDB lineage: Bacteria > Bacillota > Clostridia > Oscillospirales > Oscillospiraceae > Hominicoprocola. The sequence goes on along the minus strand of JBBNGO010000014.1, from coordinate 11,509 downwards.
TTCCCCTTTGGCGACAATGTTGAGCGCGCGAGAAAGAGCGGCGTCACCTACATCGCGGAACCCGGCGGCTCGATCCGCGACGACAACGTCATCGAGACCGCGAATAAATACGGCATCACCATGGCCTTTACCGGACAGAGATTGTTCCATCACTAAAAGGAGGAACGAAACGAATGAAACTCATGGTCATCGGCGGCGGAGGCCGCGAACACGCCATTATCAAGAAGTTAAAAGAAAATCCCGCAGTTGAGGAAATTTACTGCCTGCCCGGTAACGGCGGCATCGCCGCCGACGCGGTCTGCGTGCCGGAGATCGGCGCAAAGGACATCCCCGCGCAGGTCGAGTTTGCCAAGGCGCACGGGATCGACTACGCCGTTGTCGCGCCGGACGATCCGCTGGCCCTCGGCGCGGTGGACGCGCTGAGCGAGGCGGGCATTCCCTGCTTCGGCCCCGACAAGAAGGCCGCCGTCATCGAGGCGAGCAAGGCATTTTCCAAGGACCTGATGAAAAAGTACGGTATCCCCACGGCAAAGTATGAGCTCTTCACCGACGCGGACGCTGCCTGCGCCTATATTGATTCTCAGGGCGCGCCCATCGTCGTCAAGGCCGACGGTCTGGCACTCGGCAAGGGCGTCATCGTCGCGCAGACGGTGGAGGAAGCAAAAGCCGCCGTCCGCTCCATGATCGAGGACAAGGCTTTCGGCCAGAGCGGTGCGCGCGTTGTCATCGAAGAATTTATGGAAGGCCCCGAGGTCTCCGTTCTGAGCTTTACCGACGGTGAAACGGTCATTCCCATGGTTTCTTCCATGGATCACAAGTGTGCGCTGGACGGCGACAAGGGCCCGAACACCGGCGGCATGGGCACGATTGCCCCAAATCCCTGCTACACGGAAAAGATCGCGGACGAGTGCATGCAGACGATCTTCCTGCCCACGATCCGCGCGATGAAGGCCGAGGGCCGCCCCTTCAAGGGCTGCCTGTACTTCGGCCTGATGCTCACAAAGGACGGCCCGAAGGTCGTGGAGTACAACTGCCGCTTCGGCGATCCCGAGACGCAGGTCGTGCTGCCGCTTCTCAAATCCGATCTGCTCACGGTTATGCAGGCCACGACGAGCGGCACGCTCAAGGACGTCCCCGTCGAATTTTCGACCGATTCCGCCTGCTGCGTCGTCCTCGCCTCGAACGGGTACCCCAAGAAGTACGAGAGCGGCTTCCCCATCACGATGAGCGAAGAGGCCGCTGCGCACACCTACGTCGCGGGCGCGAAAAAAGACGGAGACAGGCTCTTGACCGCGGGCGGCCGCGTGCTCGGCGTTACCGCCGTCGCCCCCACGCTCGAGGAGGCCGTGAAGAAGGCTTACCGCTTATCGTCCGAGGTCGATTTTGCCAACAAATACTGCCGCAGCGACATTGGCCGCCGAGCCCTCGCCGCGCAAAAGGAGAGAGAGTAAATGGTCTATCGCGTCTGTGTTGAAAAAAAGCCCGGCCTTGCGCCCGAGTGCGCGAGCCTTCTTTCCGACTGCCGCTCGTTTCTGGACCTCAAGGGTCTCGAAAGCGTGCGCATCTGGAACCGCTACGACGTTGAGGGCATCGACGAGGCCCTCTTTGCCTATGCCACAAATACCGTTTTCTCCGAGCCGCAGCTCGACCTGACGAGCGGGGAGATCGACGCGAGCGGCGCTGCCGCCGTCTTTGCTGTCGAGCCGCTGCCCGGCCAGTTTGACCAGCGCGCGGACAGCGCGGCGCAGTGCATCCAGCTCCTCAGCCAGGGCGAGCGCCCGCGCATCCGCACGGCGAAGGTCTACGCGCTCTACGGCACGCTCTCTGAAAAGGACGTCGAGGCCGTCAAGCACCACGTTATCAACCCCGTCGAGAGCCGCGAGGCCTCGCTTGCAAAGCCCGAGACGCTTGCCGAAAACCTGACGGAGCCCAAGCCTGTTGCGTCGGTCGACGGCTTTACCGGGATGGATGAATCGGCGCTCTCGGCGCTTCTTTCGTCCATGGGCCTTGCGATGGACTTAGACGACCTCAAGACCTTGCAGGCCTATTTCCGCGACGAAGAGCACCGCGACCCCACCGTGACCGAGGTGCGCGTCGTCGACACCTACTGGTCCGATCACTGCCGCCACACGACGTTCTCTACGCATTTGGACGAGGTCAGCATCGAGAATCCCGCCGTCAAGGATGCGTATGACCGCTACCTCGCCGCGCGCGAGGAGGTCTACGGCCTCGAGAAGGCCGCCAAGCGCCCCCAGACGCTCATGGACATCGCGACCATCGGCACCAAGACGCTCAAGAAACGCGGCCTTCTCCCCGAGCTCGACGAGAGCGAGGAGATCAACGCCTGCTCTATCCACGTTCCCGCCAAGGTGAACGGCGAGGAGCAGGACTGGCTGCTGATGTTCAAAAACGAGACGCACAACCACCCCACCGAGATCGAGCCCTTCGGCGGTGCTGCTACCTGCATCGGCGGCTGCATCCGCGACCCGCTCTCCGGCCGCGCTTATGTCCATCAGGCGATGCGCGTCACCGGCGGCGGCGACCCGAGAAAGACCCTTGCCGAGACCCTGCCCGGAAAGCTCCCTCAGCGCAAGCTGGCGCAGACCGCGGCGGCGGGATATTCGTCCTACGGCAACCAGATCGGCCTTGCCACGGGCCATGTCGCCGAGCTCTACCACGAGGGCTACATTGCCAAACGCCTTGAGTGCGGCGCGGTCGTCGCCGCGGCGCCCGCCAAGAACGTTGTGCGCGAGCGTCCCGCTCCGGGCGACGTTGTGATCCTGCTCGGCGGCCGCACGGGCCGTGACGGCATTGGCGGCGCGACCGGTTCGTCGAAGAGCCATGATATGAAGTCCCTCACCACCATGGCGAGCGAGGTCCAGAAGGGCAACGCGCCCGAAGAGCGCAAGATCCAGCGCTTGTTCCGAAACGGCGAGGTCACCCGCCTCATCAAGCGCTGCAACGACTTCGGCGCGGGCGGTGTGTCTGTCGCCATCGGCGAGCTGGCCGACGGCCTCGAGATCGAGCTCGACGCCGTGCGCAAGAAGTATGAGGGCCTCGACGGTACCGAGCTTGCGATCTCCGAATCGCAGGAGCGCATGGCCGTCGTCGTCGCGCCGGAGGATGAGGCGAAGTTCATCGCCGCCGCGCAGGCCGAAAACCTGGAGGCCTACCGCGTGGCCGTCGTGACTGAGAGCCCCCGCATGGTCATGCACTGGCGCGGCCAGATGGTTGCCGACCTTTCGCGCGCCTTCCTCGACACGAACGGCGCAGTCAAGCACGCGAGCGTCCGCGTCGAGGCGGGAGAGGAGAAGACTGCTTCCGCGCCGCACACGCTGCGCGACATGGCGGGCAGCCTCAAGAGCGCGTCCCGCCGCGGTCTCACCGAGCGCTTCGACTCCACCGTCGGTGCGTTCTCGCTGCTCATGCCCTTTGGCGGCAAGACGCAGCGCAGTCCCTCGCAGGCGATGGCGGCGCTGCTGCCGGTGCTGCCGGGTAGCAAGACCGAGCAGGGCAGCGTGATGGCCTGGGGCTGCGACCCCGACGCACTGAGCGCCGATCCTTACACGGGCGCGCACAGCGCGGTCTACACCTCGGTTGCTAAGATCGTCGCCGCGGGCGCCGATTATCACAAGGCATATCTCACCTTGCAGGAATTTTTTGAAAAACTCCGCAATGAGCCCGTGCGCTGGGGCAAGCCTTTTGCCGCGCTGCTCGGTGCGCTCGATGCCCAGCTTGAATTGGGCGCTGCCGCCATCGGCGGTAAGGACTCGATGTCCGGCACGTTCCTCGACCACGACGTCCCGCCGACGCTCATCTCGTTCGCCATCGCGCCCGTGCTGGCAGGCGAGATCGTGACGACTGACTTCAAGTCCGCCGGTCACGGCGTCTACCTCTTCGCCGGCGCGACGCCCGAAGAGCAGAAAGCAGCGTGGGAACGCTTTACCGCGCTTGCCCGCGCGGGCAAGGTCGCAAGCGCCTGGGCGGTTGAAAACGGCCTTGCCGAAGCGGTGATGAAGATGTCGCTTGGCAACGAGGTCGGCTTTGCCGCGGCCTTGACCGCTCTCGACTGGTATCAGCCCATGCCCGGCGCGATCGTCGCCGAGCTCACCGAGAAAATTCCCGACGCCGTTTGCATCGGCGTCACGACGGCGGAGAAGACGATCAGCATCGGCAGCGACGAGGCGAGCATTTCTGAGCTGCTGGCCCTGAACGATTCCGTGCTCGAATCGGTCTACCCGACGAAGACGCAGGATGCCGGCACGGTCGAGAGCTTTACCTATGAAACGGAAAAGCGCGTTGCGCCCGCTGTCAAGACCGCGCGTCCGAAGGCGCTGATCCCTGTCTTCCCCGGCACGAACTGCGAGTACGACACCCAGCGCGCCCTGCTCGAAGCAGGCGCGGACGCCGAGCAGTTCATCATCCGCAACTTAACGAGCGCCGACGTTGCTGACAGCGTCGAGCGCTTTGCCAAGGCCGTCAAGGAGAGCCAGATCATCGTCATCCCCGGCGGCTTCTCCGGCGGCGACGAGCCCGACGGCAGTGCCAAGCTCATCACGGCGTTCTTCCGCAACGCTGCGGTCAAGGAGCAGGTCACGGACCTTCTCGAAAAGCGCGACGGTCTGATGCTCGGCGTGTGCAACGGCTTCCAGGCGCTCATCAAGCTCGGTCTCGTTCCCTATGGCAAGATCATGGACACCGACGCCGATTTCCCGACGCTGACCTATAACGTCATCGGCCGCCACCAGTCCCGTCTGGTCCGCACGCGCGTGTGCTCCAACAAGTCCCCCTGGCTTGCGGGGACGAAGGTCGGCGACATTTACACCGTGCCCATTTCGCACGGCGAGGGCCGCTTCCTCGCATCCGAAGAGCTTGTCAAAAAGCTCGCCGAAAACGGCCAGATCGCCACGCAGTATGTAGACCTTGACGGGTATGCTACAATGGATGCAGCATTCAACCCCAACGGCTCGATCTGTGCCATCGAGGGCATCACCTCGCCCGATGGCCGTGTATTCGGCAAGATGGGGCATACTGAGCGCATCGGCAAGGAGCTTTACCGCAATGTCCCCGGACAGTATGAGATGGAGCTGTTCACCTCTGCGGTGCGTTATTTCAAGTAATTTTAAGAAGAGAGGAGCAGACCCCAATGGCTTACTATTATCCCGAACCGTCTCACACGTTCAGCGAATATCTGCTCGTCCCCGGTTACACGTCCGAGGACTGCATTCCTGACAACGTCTCGCTCAAAACGCCCCTCGTGCGCTACCGCAAGGGGCAGGAGGAGTGCCCCATCAGCCTGAATATCCCGATGGTCTCGGCCATCATGCAGTCGGTGTCGAACGACACGCTGGCCATCGCGCTGGCAAAAGAGGGCGGCCTTTCGTTCATCTTCGGCTCCCAGTCCATCGAGAGCGAGGCCGAGATGGTGCGCCGCGTGAAAAGCAATAAGGCGGGCTTTGTGCCGTCGGCCTCGAACCTGACACCCGAGCACACGCTGGCTGATGTTTTGGCCCTCAAGGAGAAAAACGGCTTCTCGACCGTTGCCATCACCGAGGACGCAACGCCCAACGGCAAGCTCCTCGGCATCGTGACGAGCCGCGACTACCGCGTGAGCCGCATGAGCACTGATTTGAAGGTGCGCGAGTTCATGACTCCGCGCGAAAAGCTCGTCACCGCTCCTGCGTCGACCACGCTCAAGGAGGCTAACGACATCATCTGGGAGCACAAGCTCAACGCGCTGCCCATCGTGGATGAAAACGACCACCTGCTCTACTTCGTCTTCCGCAAGGACTACGCCGAGCACAAGGAGCACCCCCTTGCGCTTCAGGATGACAAGAAGCGATACCTCGTCGGCGCGGGCATTAACTCCCGCGACTACGCCGAGCGCATCCCCGCGCTTGTGGAGGCTGGCGCGGATGTGCTGTGCATCGACTCGTCCGAGGGATACTCCGTCTGGCAGAAGAAGGTCATCGACTACGTGCGCGCGAACTACGGCAATACCATCAAAATCGGCGCGGGCAATGTCGTCGACCGCGACGGCTTCCGCTTCCTCGCCGAGAGCGGCGCGGACTTTGTCAAAGTCGGCATCGGCGGCGGCTCCATCTGCATCACGCGCGAAACGAAGGGTATCGGCCGCGGCCAGGCCACCGCGCTCATTGAGGTGAGCGCCGCGCGCGACGAATACTTCCGCGAGACCGGCGTGTATGTCCCCATCTGCTCTGACGGCGGCATCGTGCACGACTATCACATGACGCTCGCGCTCGCCATGGGCGCGGACTTCCTGATGCTGGGCCGCTACTTCGCCCGCTTCGACGAATCGCCGACGAACAAGCTGCTCGTCAACGGCGTGTACGTCAAGGAGTACTGGGGCGAGGGCTCGAACCGCGCGCGCAACTGGCAGCGTTACGACCTCGGCGGCAAGACGGGCCTTGCGTTTGAAGAGGGTGTGGATTCGTATGTCACCTACGCGGGCTCTCTGCAGGATAACGTCGCAAGAAGCCTTTACAAGGTCAAGTCGACCATGTGCAACTGCGGCGTGACGACGATCCCTGACCTGCAGAAGAACGCGAAGCTCACGCTCGTCTCCGCCACCAGCATCGTCGAGGGCGGCTATCACGACGTCACCCTCCGCGCCACGAACGCCAGCAACAACTAAACAGCGCAAAGAACAACAAAAAGCGGTTCCCAAACGGGAACCGCTTTTTTATGGTTGCTTACTTGCAGAACGTCACGCACGCCTGCGAGGCGGTTTTGCCGTCCGGCTTGACGATGCCGATGCGGCACGTGCCGTCATCGAGTGACTTCTTGTAGACCGTCAGCGCCTCACCCTCGAAGCACGGCGTTGAGTAGTGTAGCTCGACCGATTGAATATTACCGCTTGCGAGCTCCTTTGCCGAAAAGCAGTCGAGAAGCAATCGCACATAGGCCACGTTGTTCATGTGGTGGCCGAGGTCGATGTCCGTCGACCGCACGGCGTAGTGCGAGAAAAGGTCGGTGTCCTCAAGCTCTTCATGGAAGCGCTGCAATTTTTCGGGGATGGCCGTCTCGGCGGGGAAGGGGTAGTCCTTCGGGAAGCCCGAGTCGCCAAAGCGGATGATCTTCTGCTCCGGTCCTAAGATGGCCCACTCGGTCTTGCCGCGGGCAATGACCGCCTCACCGCGCGAGAGTGTGTAACTGCGGTACGTGCGTACGTCGCGCTCGCTGCACGCCTCCGCCCACGTGCGCACCGTGAGTTCGTCCATCAGGTATGCGCGCTCAAAGAGATCGACGCGCGTGTGGACCGTGAGCCAGAATTCACCCTTTTTCGCCATCGCGCTGCTGCCGACGCCCAGCACCTCCGCGTGCTGCGCTGCGATGCCCTGAAAGATCGTAAACGCCGCCAACGGCGACAGCGCGCCCGACGCGTCACAGTAGTCGGGCGTGACGGTAAGACGTTTTTCAAAAATGCTCTCCATGCAGTTCTCCTTTGAATTTGTCGTTTTCTTAACGATAAGTATAGCATGGAATTGGTATCGCCTCAAGCGGACAAATTTGATCGTTCGTTAAAATGTTACGCACATTGTCCCCTGCGCTGCGCAGGGGACGCGGGGAAGGGAGGGGTATCTCTTTTTCGAAAAGAGATACCCCTCCCTTACACCCTCCCAGAGAAAATTCACATTGCAGGCGAGCAGCTCGAAGAGCTGCGGCGCTTGCCGAATCGGGTGCCTGCGCGCGGCGTTGCCGCGTTAGCATTGCTATACGATTTGCCTCTGCTTCTATTATCCGCTGCCGCTCTGCTGATCTTGTAGAAGTACAAACTAATTTCCGCCTACTGCGGCACTCCACAATGCGGCGAGCGTCAGCAATGCCGCATTCGGCAGACAGTCTGCCGCCGAGGTAACGTCACTCGCGCCTCACGATAGTAAGGCGCGGTTGCGACTGGTAATGAATCGCAGAAGATTCATGGCGAAGCCATGTACACCGCACCCACACTGCGCAGCGCGTGCAGTCATTCAAGCTGCAAACCCGCAATGTGCGGGGTCAAGGGGCAGAGCCCCTTGCGTTCTCTTGGGGGATTTAAAGGGGGCCATTCTCTCACGTGAGAGAATGGCCCCCTTTATTCGCACTCCCTGCGCGGCACAGGGAATAAGGAGCAGCACTTTGTGCTGCAATTTTATTCCGATAAAAGAATTCTGTCGTTATCAAGCTCATGTCCGGCACCTGCTTTGAACCGCGCGATGAGATCGTCGACTCCCATCCCCGCGCGTTCACTGCCCGCGACGTCGAGCACGATGTGCCCGTCCGCCATCATCAGTGTGCGGTTGCCGAGCTCAAGTGCCTGATGCATGTTGTGCGTGACCATCAGGCAGGTGATGTGACTTTCCGCCACGACGCGGCGGGTGAGGTCGAGCACCTTTTCCGCCGTTGCGGGGTCGAGCGCCGCGGTGTGCTCGTCAAGAAGTAAGAGCTGCGGCGGCACCATCGTCGCCATCAGCAGCGTGAGCGCCTGACGCTGGCCGCCGGAGAGCAGGCCCACGGGGTTTTTCATGCGGTCCTCAAGGCCCATGTCGAGCTGCTTGAGCTGCTCGGCGAAGAACTCCTTGTCCTTCTTGCTGATGCGGCTGAACGGATTGCCGTGCGCCGCGCGCAGGTACGCGAGCGCAAGGTTTTCTTCGATCGTCATGCTCGGCGCAGTGCCGCGCAGCGGGTCCTGAAAGAGCCGCCCGATGCAGCGGGAGCGCTCGTGCTCGGGCATGAAGGTGATGTCCTTGCCCGCGAGCGAAATGCTGCCCTCGTCGGCATAAAAGCTGCCCGCGATGGCGTTGAAGAGCGTCGACTTGCCTGCGCCGTTCGAGCCGACGATGGTGACGAAGTCGCCCTCGTCCAAATGCAGGGAAAGGGAAGAAAGAGCCTTTTTTTCATTCACAGTGCCGGGGTTGAAGGTCTTGGAGAGATTTTGAATGTCCAGCATCTTACACGCCCTCCTTATTTCTGGCGGCCATTTTGCGCTTCTGGAATGTCGCCCACTTCTGGATGCTCGGCGCGGCGATGGCCAGCGCCACGATGATGGCCGTCAGGAGCTTCAGGCACTCGACGGGCACGATCTTCGTGTAGAATACGATGGCGTAGATGAAGCGGTAAACGATCGAGCCGAGGATCGCGGCGATGACGCCCTTTTTGACGCTTCTGCGCCCGAGCAGCGTCTCGCCGATGATGAGGCAGGCGAGGCCGATGACGACGATGCCCGTGCCGGAGTTGATGTCCACAGTCTTCTGATACTGGCCGACGATCGCGCCGGAGAGCGCCGTGAGCATGTTGGCAAGGCACAGGCCGACCGTGATCGTGAGCGACGGATTCAGGGACGAAGCGCGCACCATGTCGGGGTTATCGCCCGTGGCGCGGATGGAAAGACCCATGCGCGTGCCGAGAAACAGCACCAGCAGAAGACCGGCCAGGATCGTGACGAACGCTGCGAGCAGCAGCTCGTACCACTCGCCGCCGATGCCGGTCTCGCGCAGCATCGTGAAGACGGTCTTGCCGCCAAGCAAGCTCTGGTTGGATTTCCAGCCCATGGCCATCAGGTTCACGGTGTAAAGGCCGGTGTTCGTGACGATACCGGCGAGGATCGACGGCACGCCGAGCTTCGTCTGCAAAAACGCGGTGACAAAGCCCGCGCACGCACCCGCGAGCATCGCGGCGAAGATGGCGAGGACAGGGTGTCCCGCGGCCGTCGCGGTGACGGACACGGCCGCGCCGAGGACGAAGCAGCCGTCGGTTGTCAGATCGGCGATGTCGAGGATGCGGTAGCTTAAAAACAGCGCCATCGCGACCAGCGCGTAGAGGAAGCCCAGCTCAAGGGCGGTCTGCGTGATGATGAGCATGGGAAAATTCTCCTTTCAGGCCAATTTCCCCCGACGGAAGGTCGGGGGAAAGGCAGTTCATTTGCGAGGAAGGGATGTTTCTTAGTCCTTGGTGGTCGTGACCTCGACAACGGTGCCCATGCTGTCGAAGCAGGAGTAGTCAAGGCTCATCGCGGCAGCGGTTTCGGTGTTGACGGTGATGATGCCGCCGTCCATCAGGTAGTAGTCCTCCATGGCGTCCATACCGTCGGTGATGGCAGAGTAGGCGAGGTCGGCGGTCTTGGCGCCGAGGTCGGTGTAGTTCACGCCGCAGGTGGCGTAAGCGCCGTTGCGGACGAAGGAGTCAGCGCCGGTGTAGTGGGGGATGCCGGCCTTGGCGAGGTCCTCATAGATGGCGAGCTCGGCGGCCATGATGACGTTGTCGGTCGGGGTGAAAACGGCGTCCACACCGTCGGCGATCAGCGCGGAAGCGGCGGCGACGACCTCGTCGTTCGTATTCGCGGTCTGCTCAACGTACTCGATGCCCTTGGCGTCGAGATAGGCCTTCGCGTCGGCGATGGGCTTGGTGGAGTTGGGCTCAGAGAGGGAGTAGAGCAGGCCAACCTTGGCAACGTCCGGGTTCTGGGCGAACATCATGTCCATGATGAAGCTGGTGTTCAGCGCGTCGCTCGTGCCGGTCACATAGTCGATGCCCGTCAGGCTCGCGGCCTCGGGATCGGAAACGGCGGCGTAAACAACGGGGGTCTTGGTGTCCTCAGCGGAGAGGGCAGAGATCTGCGCGGCGGTCGTCGCGATGGGGATGATGGCGTCGACCTGATCGGCGATCGCCTGATCGGACAGCTGCTTTAAGATGGTCTGGTCGTTCTGGCCGGAGGTGATGTCATACTCGATGGTCACATTATTGTCGGCTGCGATCTTGTCGAGCTCGGCGGCCACGGCGTTCGCGATCTCGTCGAGAGAGGCGTGGTCGAGCTGCTTGATGATGGCGACCTTGTAGGTCTTGCCGCTTTCGTCGCCGCCCTGCTGGGCGTCGTTGCTGCTGTCGTCGCTCTTGCTGCCGCACGCGGCCAGAGACAGGGTCATCGCACCGGCGAGGGCCAGGGTCAGAAGCTTTTTCACCATGTTGTTTTTCATTTTTGTTTTCCTCCAAATTTATTTGATTTCGGGTGGCAGATGAGGTCCTGGTTTGCCGGAACAGGAGGAATATAAAGAAAAAAGACCTTCATCCCATACACATGGGACAAAAGTCATCAAACTTCTGCGATACCACCCAAATTGACGTTTTGTAAAACGCCCGCTCGCTTACGCGCACCATCATACGCGCCCCGATGGATAACGGGTGGGATACCCGTCGGTCCCTACTTGACTTCCGCCGTTCGGTCCGCCCTCTGAAGTCCATTCACCGACCGTCCGCCGCCCCGATCACACCACCCGGGACTCTCTTTGTGCTTATCCGCATCGGCTACTTCTCTCCGTCATAGGTTTGAAGCTCTTCACTTGTTGGTTGCATTATAGCACGCGGGGCCCACTTGTCAAGTGGATTTTTCAAAAAAGTTGCACTTTTTTGATTTGCCCAACGGGTGAGGGAGTTTCCCGCGCACGGCGCGGGAGGGAGAGGCAGCGCCGATGGCGCTGCGCGGAATAAGGGGGCCATTCTCTCACGTGAGAGA
>JBBNGO010000148.1:0-520 GCA_040095065.1 Hominicoprocola fusiformis | reverse complement strand
CGGCATATCTCCAAGCGGGGAAATCGCTATCTGCGTAAGACCGGGTACGAAGTCATGCAGAGCTATGTGATGCACAAGCCGGCAAACGATCCGATTTTTACATTCATTGAGAAAAAACGCGGTGAAGGGAAAAGCGGTAAACTCGCTATGGTGGCGGGCCTGAATAAGTTCCTCCGAGTCTATTATGGCAAGCTCACAGAGCTCTACCGCAGCTTGCCGGCAATAGAATGAGCTGAGATCCCCAATGCTTTATTTGAGGCGGCCAAGTGTTCCGTTTTGCCGCCTCTGCTTTGCTATACTCTTTTTCTGCCGATAACTTTTTTTAATTAGGGCTTGACTTTTTAGCAGGTTTACAGCGGTGCAAAATAGTCATGCACGATCCTTTTGTATTCAGGTGAGACGTTAACGGCTGCGGCCAACTCAGCCATACTCTGATGGTGGAGCAGATTTGCCTCTACTTATAAGGACACTCAGAGCGCGTTTGTAAACCAGAGAACAGAAAAAATTTTCAAAAAAGCTG
>JBBNGO010000147.1:0-565 GCA_040095065.1 Hominicoprocola fusiformis | reverse complement strand
CTGCACCATGACGCCAACCCCGCAATGAACGCAGCGTTCGTCGCCTTGCCCTTGTCATAGGCTGCAATGTTCCCGAGATAGTGCTTGAGCATGTCCGGATTGCCGTTCGTGTAGGCCCATTCTATTGCGTGCCGGATGCAGCGTTCGACCCTTGACGGCGTCGTGTCGTGCTTGGTTGCGATGGCCGGATACAGCTCTTTTGTCATGTGGTGCGCGAGCTCTTCGTCCGCTGCGACCAGCTTTACACCGTCCACGATGTACCGCCAGCCCCGCACGTTCGGCTGCACGCCAATCAAGCGTAGCATGACCGCAATTTGACACTCTAAGGCTTTTTCTTCCACCAGTAAGACCCCCATTTCGTGTTGTTCTGGTAACCCCAATCTTAACAAGAAACTTGTAATTCGTCAAGATGTAGTGCTATCTGATTCAAGAAAACACTACATGTGGTGTCTACGCGTTAGCGTATGCCTTGGGTGGCGAAGCCATGTACACCGCACCCGATTGCGCAGCGCGTGCAGCTCTTCAAGCTGCAATCTGCCAATGTCGGGGTCAAGGGGCAGTGATC
>JBBNGO010000146.1:0-578 GCA_040095065.1 Hominicoprocola fusiformis | reverse complement strand
GAGCGTGTCAACCAAGACCCGCCGGAGGGGGACGGTTTTCAGGAAATCACGGAAGAAGAAGCCCGGCAAATGGAACTGCCATTCTGAAAAGCCACCGGTTGACAGTTTGGTTGACGCTTTGGTTGACAGCCGGTTGACGGAGAAAAGCCTGATATTTGGGGTATTTCTCTCCTTTGTCAACCATGTCAACCAAGAAATCAAAGAAAAAGTAAAAAGTAATAATAGAGCGCCTATGGATTGTTTTCAAAGTCTTTTCTGCCGGTTGACACGGTTTGGTTGACACGGAGACAGTCTGCGGCTGTACACCTGCCTGACATTCCCTTGTCGGGCATATTTCATTTATGGAGGTAACTGCCTATGGCAAAAAACAAAAACGAGAGCAACAACGAAAACAGCGGCACCCTGCTTACCGAAAAAGACGGCACCCAGTATTTTGTCATGGGGAAAGTCCGTATCAAGGTATCGGAGCATTTCGCACAGGATGGGAAGCCGCTTGACAGCCTGCTGGAAGATGTGATCCAGCACGCTGCCGCCGCTTCCTGAAAAAATACGGAATAACGACTGTCAATCAGCCCACG
>JBBNGO010000145.1:0-607 GCA_040095065.1 Hominicoprocola fusiformis | reverse complement strand
CCTTTGAACCCGGATGGCACATGGGGACAAAAACAGCGTCGGGAATATCTTCTTGATGAAGATGGAAACCGAATCCGGGATAAAAACGGCGATTATATGTTTAACGCTGTCCATACAACAGACTGGCATGAGCCGGAAACGCTGGAACACTGGCGGGAGCAGTGGGCGGCTGCCGTTAATACAAAATTTGAGGAAAAAGGGCTGGATGTGCGTATCGACCACCGTTCCTATGTGCGGCAGGGGCTTGACCTGATACCTACTGTCCACGAGGGAGCTAATGTCCGGCAGATGGAAGCAAAGGGCATCCGCACCGAGAAAGGGGAACTGAACCGCTGGATTAAAGCCACCAACCGGCTCATGCAGGATGTGAGGAAGAAGATCAAAGCCCTGTTTGTCTGGATGGCAGAGGTAAAAGAAGAACTTTCCAAACCGCAGACACCGAGCCTTGCCGACCTGTTGATCGCTTATTACAACCAGCGCAACGCAGGGGCATGGAGCAATAAAGCCAGAACCGGAAACTTAAAGCAGTTTGCCGAAGCCGTCAATTATCTGACGGAAAACAAGCTGCTCACATTAGAGGATTTGCAGGAGCGTCTTTCCTCTGTCA
>JBBNGO010000144.1:0-632 GCA_040095065.1 Hominicoprocola fusiformis | reverse complement strand
GGGTGGACCCTCGCCCTAATCAGCACCAACTGCTGTATTGCAACTGCATCTCTACAGTAACAAACCTTTATTCATTTGTCAAGTCGTGCCGAGTGGCACGTTCAAGCGTTTTGCACAGCAAAACCTTGCCGCAGGGCGAATTCATTTCGCCCGAGGATTTTTTGTCCTCAGGGGCTCCCGAAAAAGCATTGCTTTTTTGGGATGGTGACCCGTACCGGATTCGAACCGATGTTAACGGCGTGAGAGGCCGCTGTCTTAACCACTTGACCAACGGGCCATGCCTTGCGTCGTGGGATCCCCACTGGATGGTGCTCCCATCCAGTGGGATGGTACACCTTCAGGGACTCGAACCCTGGACACCCTGATTAAGAGTCAGGTGCTCTACCAGCTGAGCTAAAGGTGCATGTTCTTTCGCTCATTGCGCTTATCTTTCTGTCTGCTCCTCCTGCTCGCACTACGTGCTCAATCGCAGGCTAAGTGCCACTCCGCGGTTGCCCGCGATACAACACCTGCCGGCGTTAGTACCAGCTGAGCGAAAGGTGCATGTCTTCAAATCGAACCTTCAAAACCGAACAATGTAACTTCAAAGCTCCTCTCAAGGCCTTGCCTGCTTCATTCGTAGGTCAAGCCCT
>JBBNGO010000143.1:0-748 GCA_040095065.1 Hominicoprocola fusiformis | reverse complement strand
AGGAAAGAAGGAATGCCCATGCTCAGTATCGGGATCGATGTGTCCAAAGGAAAAAGCACCGTGTGCGGAATGAAGCCAGGGGGAGAAATCGTGTACGCTCCGTTTGAAGTTCAGCACACAAGAGAAGGAATGTTGGAGCTCGTATCACTGCTGCGCGGCAGCGGCGAAGAGGTTCGTGCCGTTTTGGAAAGCACCGGCAGCTACCATTGCCCGGTGGTGACTGCTTTGTTGGAGAACGGAATATTCGTCTCCGTCGTCAATTCGTTGCGGATGAAGCGGTTTTGCTCACAAAGTATCCGCAAGGTGAAGACCGACCGAATCGACGCTATGCAGATCGCTTTGTACGGCCTGGCCTATTGACAGGAGCTTCAACCGACCAAGCTGCCGGAGGATACATATCGGGAGCTTCAACTCCTGGCGCGGCAGTATTACCAGATGACCTCCATGCTGATCAAGGCAAAGGTCGATTTTAACGCCATCTGTGACCAGGTTTTGCCCGGTATGCAGGAGCTCATGAGCGACCATGCCGGACGGCACAAGCTTTCGGACTTTGTCCTGCGCTATCATCACACCACTCACATCCTCGAAATGGGAGAAACGCGCTTTCGGAAGGATTATTGCAAATGGGCTGAAAAAAAGGGATACCGCAATTGCGAACGTATGGCAGCACTCATCTTTGCCACAGCTCAAAACGGTATCCCTGTGCTTCCCAATGCACCATCCACGCAGATCGTCATTACGGAAGCGA
>JBBNGO010000142.1:0-748 GCA_040095065.1 Hominicoprocola fusiformis | reverse complement strand
TCGCTTCCGTAATGACGATCTGCGTGGATGGTGCATTGGGAAGCACAGGGATACCGTTTTGAGCTGTGGCAAAGATGTGCGCTGCCATACGTTCGCAATTGCGGTATCCCTTTTTTTCCGCCCATTTGCAATAATCCTTCTGAAAGCGCGTTTCTCCCATTTCGAGGATGTGAGTGGTGTGACGATACCGCAGGACAAAGTCTGAAAGCTTGTGCCGCCCTGCATGGTCGTTCATGAGCTCCTGCATACTGGGCAAAACCTGGTCACAGATGGCGTTAAAATCGACCTTCGCCTTGATCAGAAGGGAGGTCATCTGGTAATACTGCCGCGCCAGGAGTTGAAGCTCCCGATATGTATCCTCCGGCAGTCTGGCCGGTTGAAGCTCCTGCCAATAGGCCAGACCGTACAAAGCGATCTGCATGGCATCGATCCGATCGGTCTTCACCTTGCGGATACTTTGTGAGCAAAACCGCTTCATCCGCAGCGAATTGACGATGGAGACGAATATTCCGTTCTCCAACAAAGCAGCTACCACCGGGCAATGGTAGCTGCCGGTGCTTTCCAAAACGGCACGAACCTCTTCGCCGCTGTTGTGCAGCAGTGATACAAGCTCCGACATCCCCTTTCTCGTGTGCTGAACTTCAAACGGAGTGTACACGATCTCTCCCCCCGGCTTCATTCCGCACACGGTGCTTTTTCCTTTGGACACATCGATCCCGATACTGAGCATGGGCATTCCTTCTTTCCT
>JBBNGO010000141.1:0-784 GCA_040095065.1 Hominicoprocola fusiformis | reverse complement strand
CTCGCCCCGGCACCCCTAACGACCAAAAAGGAGGGGCCTTGCCCCTCCTTTTTGGATTATCCACCCCATGGCACTTCCGGTAAGCATTGCGCCTACTTCGGATGATTCTGTTTCGATGGTGCCTGCCGAGGCGGCATTGCTGCGCTCGCCGCATTTCTAATAGGAAAAAACGACCGCATCAGCGGTCGTTTTCGTTCTTTTTATCAGTTCGTTCCAGAAGATAGTCGACGCTGACGCCATAAAAATCAGCGAGCGCGCACAAAACGTGCGGCGGCAGCATTCTTTCGCCACTCTCGTAATATGCGTATGTGCGCTGCGGAACATTGATTGCTTCGCCGACCTGACGCTGTGTCAAATCGGCGTCTTCCCGCAAATCGCGGATGCGCCGGTATCTTTTCACGTTTATCACCAGATACAGTATATGTAGAACAAATTATTCTATTGCATTTTTGAATATTCTGTTCTAAAGTGTAAACGAGGTGATGAAAATGACGACGTATAAGACTCTATATCATTTGATGGTTCAAAATATGAGTGAGGCCATCGACCTTTACGATGCGGGCAAAGGTATCCTTGCCCGTGAAGTCCTAAAAAAAGCCCTGTTAGATGCAGAAGAGCAAGTCATTTCGCAAGACATCATCCCCGATGAGCCTATTGGCAGTACCGATCCAGCAGAAAGCTAAAAAAGCAGCACCCCAAAGCGGCGAGCGCAGCAATGCCGCGCCGTCAGAAGCGCGGGGAGGATAATCCAAAAAGGAGGGGCTGCGCCCCTCCCTTTTGGTCG
>JBBNGO010000140.1:0-836 GCA_040095065.1 Hominicoprocola fusiformis | reverse complement strand
TTATACTCGGTTATGCGTCCGGCAGACCAGTCCTCATACATTTTAGCAAACAGCCCGTCAACCTCGGCTTTACGCTTCTCTGCCTTTTTCAGCTCCGCAGCCTGCTTTTTCTTCGCAGAGTTTCTTTCCCTGTCGCTGGCATTGAGCAGGCGTTTCAGCAGATTGTCCTCGTCTTTCTGTGCCAGCATAGACCAGTATTGCAGTCTTGCAAGCACATAGGCATACAGTACATCATAGCGGATATAGTGCATGGAACACTGGCGTAATCCCTGCCCGTTCTTGCTGCAATGGTAGTACCCGTATGGGTTCTTATTCTGCTTGTTTTCCCCATAGGCTAAAGACCATCCGCAGTCTGCACATTTTATCAATCCTGCGAAAATCTGTGTCGTACCGTTTCTGCGTTTCCTGCGTCTGCTTGCAATCAGCTCCTGAACTTTTTGGAACACTTCTTCAGAAATGATGGCTTCGTGGGTATTTTCCACACGATACCATTCTTCCTGCGGCTTCCGCACCTTTTTCTTGTTCTTGAATGAAATGTTGCTCTGCTTGTTGTGAATGCTGTGACCGATGTAGGTTTCCTCTTTCAAAATGCTCTTGACCTGTGCTATCGTCCACGCATAGGCTTTTTCTGCGGGCGCACCGGCGTAGATATTGGCGAAAGTCCCGTATCTTTCATAGTTCAGCCAGCCGGGGGTAGGTACTTTTTCCTCCACCAGAATCCGTGTAATGCTGGCGGCTCCACGCCCGTGTACAGCAAGGTCAAAAATCTTCTCTACAATCCAGCGTGTTTCCGGGTCGATCAGAAGATGACCTTTTTTGTCCGGGTCTTTTACATA
>JBBNGO010000013.1:0-63756 GCA_040095065.1 Hominicoprocola fusiformis | reverse complement strand
ACAAAAATGCTCTAAGTGATTGCTTCACTAACCATGACAAAATCATGATTAAGAAGTCACTTAGAGCATATATCACCAGCAGCCAGCTTATATTTTTTGTACTGGCGCACGGCGAAGTGGTTGGGGTTCTCTGCCTCCAGGGCGTCAAACATCAGGTCAACAGGATTTTTGAACTCCTCGTCATCCTCTCGAACCTCCATCGCGTTAATGAACTCAATGAGAGTGGAGAAATTCTGTTCCTCCACCGGAGCTTCATAATGGATATACCCAATAAGGGCGCAATACAGTAGCGTCTCCGCCTTGACCCAAAAATCGTCCCCGGCCTTGCCCTCTCCCTTCGTATTCGCAATTAAGGTCGTTACCAGCTTCAAGATGTCCTTTTCACTGTGAATGTACGAAAAAGGATTGTAGTGCATCGACTTTTTGAAGTTGATGGTATTCAAAACCTTGATTCGATACGATTCATAAATGACCTTACCATGCTTGTTTTTCAGGGGCTTTCCGTCCTTGCCCAACTTTGGCGTTCCTCGCTGAAGCATCTTTCCGCACTCGACTAAAATAGTTCCCTTAGGATCGGTCACGACGTAGGAACTGTGCATTTGCATGAGATTGGGTTTAAGCCAGAAACGGGTTTTACCGGAACCGGAGCCACCAATTACCAGCACATTTTTATTCCTTGCCGTTTTCGGGTCTTTCGGGCGGCTGCTCATGGTCAGGCTTTCGGTTTTGGTCAGAATCACATTGTTCTGGAATACCGGGTCAATGTAGGGCGCGATGTCCTCATGGGTGCCCCAGCGGGCGGAGCCATACTCCATACCGTGCCGGTACTTCTTGGCGTTCTTGCTCTTGAGATAGACCGCCAGCCACAGGCCAGCACCGCAGCACAGCCCCACCAACAAATCCATAGGGTGCAGGCTGGGCCAGAAGCTTTGTAGCGCCCCAGGCAAAGCGGAGAAGAACGAGAGCAGTTTTTGAGAAGCGTCTACCCCCACAGCCAACCGCCACGCTTCACCGAAATTAGTGGCGAACAGCCCCATCAACAGATAGGGCAGATTCAGCAAAACGAGCTTTTTGATGTTGGGTTGCTTTTTCATCGTTCCAGCTCCTTTCGCTTGGTTCGATCCACAACGGCATTCTTCACCAGCTCCTTGAACTGCTTCAGCTTTGTCAGCACAGACGGGCGCTCCGTTTTCTCAGTCTTTTTGACCTTTTTGCCGGTGTACTCGGTAAATGCAGCGGTCAGCGCATCGGCATCCCGACCTTTGAAGAAGATCAGATACTTGGGCGGGGAACAACTGCAATCCTTTTTTACCGCATAATCCACCCCATATTTCCGGGCGATTTTTTCAAACTCCTTGATGGAGGGATCAGTAATCTCGATATTAGAAACACCCTGATTTTGACCTATAAGCTCTTTGACGGTCTGCTTACCGTGGGGAATGACAGGCGCATCCCGGCTTTTCTGCTTTTGCAGTTTTTTCTCTTTGAGATGGGCCATGTACTTGGTAACGGCGGCTTTGAGCAGCCTGCCGGTAAACTTTGTGCCGCTGACAACCAGCGTTAAAGTCCTGTTTTCTACTTCCTCCTGCATGGGTCATCGCCTCCTTTCCATGTTTTTTTGCAGGGGTGGCACATTGGCACTAAGGCGGGACCACCAGCCGCCGTAAATATTTTTTCATAGGGAACCTCCGTCAGCGCGGCTGATCGGAGCGATCATAGTACAGATTTCCCTGACGCACTTTGGCATGGCTGAGAATTTTGATATGCCCTTTCTCCTGGCTCTCAAGACTTTTCTGGTAGCCGTTATCCGTCAGAAACAGGCGGGTACGCTCGCCCTTCCAGCCGACAGGGGAATCATGGGAAAGCACATCGAAAATAATCATGTGCCGGGTGTCCTCGGCAAATCGTTCCAAGTCCATATACCCATGACCATGGTAATTCTGCGCTCCGGCTTTGAGCCGCATTTCCTCCATCAGCTGGCCTATGGTCTTATGCTCAGGCATGGTGTCCACCTCCTTTTCCACGTCCCTGACCCTTCACAGTGAGATTACCGTCCAAGGCGGTAGCTGTGATCCGCAGACGCTCGGCGGTGGCAATGTCATTTTTCATCGTCTCGTCGATGCCGTGACCGCAGACCACCAGCACATGAGAACGGCAAAGGTAATCATGCGCCATATCCATGCCGTCCTTGTGTTCCTGGGGGATTTCGTCCTTGAGGAAGGTGGGCAGAAACAGTACCGGACAGACCGGCGAATATCCGGCGTCATATACCTGGCGGCAGTAGTTGGCGGCATTCTCGGCATTTTCATACTGGCTGTTGCTCCAGGGAGCTGTGATGTAAGCAAGGGGTCGTTTCATGGCAAAATCCTTTCTCCCGGCCTTTCCGGGCAGCAAAAAACGGCTGTTTACCAGCCGCCTGCGTACATATCGTGATTGACCTGCGAGGTGTAGTGGTTGTTGATGGTGGTGGGTGCGTTAAACAGCACCGTCAGCAGGTATTGCTTCATGTTGCGAATTTCCGTGGTATTTTTCTTCAAACAGTCCATGACAAACTCGATATGGGAGCTGTCCAGCTTCAAAAACCGGGAACGCACGACCTCGTGAGGGAAGTCGCTGCCAGCGATCCGTGTGGTTTTTCGTTTGGCACAGACGGTCTCCACCATCAGCTCCACAATTTCATCCAGATCATCCCGATAGGTTCCATACTGCTGCTTGATGCAGTCATACTCGATGTTCTCTAAAATCAACTCCCGATAACTCTCTATCTCTGCAAGAGACATCGCATCCCTTCCTTTCCGTTCCGGCGGTCCTGCCGCCGCTGTTTCCCGGAAGGGAATGGAATCGGTACTTGATCCATGAGTAATTGATTTTTGAGTATTTGATTTCTCTATATTTAATTCTGCGGGCTTTTCCGTATCCGGTTTATCCAGATACGGGTTTTCCGTACCTGGTGAAGCCGTATCCGGTTGGGGCATATCTGGCTGCTTGGGCTGAGGCTGTTCATAAATCACATACTCAGTATCGCTGATACGACCATAACGGTCGCGTAGCTGGTGGCGCACGATATAACCGGCAGACTCCAGTTCCCGCAGCGCGCCGCCGATGGCGTCCACACCTTCTTTGCAGATTTTTGCAAGACCACGGGTGGTGTAGTTCCAGTCATCGGGCAGGGACAGCATCATGGAAAGCAGTCCTTTTGCTTTCAGGGACAATTTTTCGTTACGCAGGTGGTGGTTGCTCATTACCGTATAATCACGGGTTCTTTCAATCCGAAATACCGCCATTCCTTCACTCCTCTCTGATTTTGGGCATAAAAAAACCACAATCTTTCTTGAAAAAAGACTGTGGTGGTTCAGATGTTCTTCTTGTTCTTCCGGGGCCGGCAAGGGCGCTTGGGCATCAGCGGCTGGTCGAACAACGATTTATGCTCCGAAAACGGGAGGGCTTGCAAAACCCGGTCAATCTCGACGGATTCCATATCATGCTGTGATTGGCATTTTTCTCGAATCGCATTTTTAATGCTCTGAACAGTACACATATTCATTCCTTTCCTCTCATGGGGTATGTTTACGGGTGACGTTTCTTTTTCGGCTTAAAATCGAGGATATGCCCCTCGACTACACGGGCGTACCGCTTGATTTTGATTTCCCGGCGCTGCTGGCTGGCAAGGGCGGCCTGATACCCGCCCTCTGTGAGAAACAACCGCATCTCATCACCGGGGCTGCCGTAGGCGGTACGGGGATGCTGAACACTAAACTCAAGCATCCAGCGGGTGTTATCCTGAAAACGCTCAACGGCGAGAATGTTATGTCCTTTTAGCTCTCTGGCTGCAATATCCCTCATAGGCGGCTCCTTTCATCGTTCCTGATCTCTCTGGCGCTTGCGCTGCCATGCCTCCAACAGCTTAATAATGGTCTCCTGCATCCGTTGGGGTGTATAGCTCTTGGGAAAATACTTCCGCAGGGTGTCGGAGGTAAGCGTTACCTTATCAAGCTCACTTTTCTTCTCCTCGCTCATAATGGCGCGCATCACATCAATGGACAGATGCCCCTCCTGACTGAATTTTTTGAGCCGTTGAGCCTGAGAAAGAGAAGGAGTAGCCTGTTCGCTGTCCATCGCATCCAAAAGGTCTACCTGTTCTTCCTTCTTGAGAAAGGATAATTCATACGCCGGGTTAAAGGCGATTTTTTTCTCATCCACCATATCCATCAGTTCGGGGACCAGCTCCGTCAGGCGAATAAATCTCTTAATCTGTGATTTGCTATCTGGACTGTTCTCTGCGATTTTCTCTGCCGCAGTCAACTTCGGCCCAACTTGGGCCGAAGTTAAATCTGTTCTAGCTCCTTGATGTTTCATGGCATCCAGCTTCATCTTGTAGGCAAATGCTCTTTCACTGGGGAGCAGACTTTCCCTCTGTAAGTTGCTGTCAACCATAATAATCGTGGCGGCATCATCGTCCAGATCACGCACAATGACCGGCATGGTCTCCTTTTCGGCCAACTCACTGGCCCGGTGCCGCCTGTGTCCGGCAACCAGCTCATACCCTCCGTTGGGGTCTGGGCGGGCAATCGCAGGAACCAGCACACCATACTGCCGGATGCTGTCTGCGGTTTCCATCATAGCCTCGTCATCCTTGACTTTGAATGGTTGGTTCTGAAATGGATGCAGCTCAGACAGCGGAATTTCCATGACCCTTTCCCGCTGGGCGTCGGCACGGCTCTCCTCAGTGGAGAATAAATCATCTACCGATGCCAGCTCTACTTTTTTCGCGCTGCTTTTCAAGTTTCATCACCTCCTGCGTCAGATTTTTGTAGCCCTCGGCCACCTTGCCGCCGGGGTCATGGGCAAAGATGCTTTTCCCCTCGGCGCTGGTCTCCTTTGCCCGGACAGAGTGGGGAATCTCTGTAGCGAATACTTTAATTTTGCTGCCATAGGTCTCCCGCAGCAGGGCGGCGATCTCCTTGGCAAAGTTGGTACGATTGTCTACCATCGTCAGCAAGATACCGTCAATCTGGAGCTTGGGGTTGATTTGCCGCTTGACCTTGCTCACCGTGGAAAGTAACTGCTCCAGCCCTTTGGCGGGCAGATACTCTGCCTGAACGGGGATTATGATCCTGTTGGCGGCAGCCAGCGCATTGACCGTGAGCATCCCCAGGGAGGGCTGACAATCAATCAGGATATGGGAATATTGCCCCTTCAGCGTGTCCAGATATTGCCGCAGGATGGTCTCACGGCTCATGGCGTTCACCAGCGATACCTCCATACCGGACAGCTGGATGTCGGCGGGCATCAGATCCACACCCTCCGGGTGATGCAGGATGCCCTCGCCGGGGTGAATCGGCTGATCGGTCAGGATGCGCCCCATTGCATCAGAGAGCGTAAAGGGCAGTTTATCCGGCTGGGGATGGCCCAAGCAGATGGTAAGGCTGCCTTGCGGGTCCCCGTCGATCAGTAGCACCTTTCGTCCGGCCTGCGCCAGCCCTATTCCTAAGTTCGCACAGGTCGTTGTCTTGCCAACGCCGCCTTTCTGGTTGGCGATGGCAATGATTTGCGTGTTCATGGACTTCACCTCATTTCTGAATGTTGATATTTCTTCTGGAAATAGAAAAAGCCGCCACTTCAAAAATGAAAAGTGACGGCTCTTTCTAATCCCGGAAAGCCAAAAGCGCCCAGCAGAAAAAGCTGAGCGCTCGGCATTAAATTTATTCTGTTTTGTTCAAATTAGGTCAAATCATCTCAAACTAACCAAACGAAAAACGCACCAGGAAGGAGCTGTAAAACCACCCTTCCAGACAGCAAAAATCAGCCTGCGGTTGTCCTATTTTTTAACCACTTGGCCCTCTTTTTACCCCCATTTTTGCCGGTTGTCCTATATTTAACCATTAAAAATTGGGTGAAAATGGCTCTCGTTATATCAAATCAAGTCAAACCATATCAGACCCTATGGGTATAAGAAAACCCCGGAAAACCTTGATTTTCCGGGGTTTTTGAACCATTTTGATACGGTTTGAACAGCTGATTATCTCTTGCTGAACTGAGGTGCACGACGTGCAGCCTTGAGACCGTACTTCTTGCGCTCCTTCATACGAGGATCGCGCGTGAGGAAGCCGGCCTTCTTCAGGACGGTGCGGTACTCGGGGTTGACCAGCAGCAGGGCGCGGGCCACGCCGTGACGCAGAGCGCCGGCCTGACCGGACACGCCGCCGCCCTCGACGGTGGCAACGATGTCGACCTTGCCGAGCTCCTCGGTAGCGGCGAGGGGCTGACGGACGACCATCTTCAAGGTCTCGAGACCGAAATACTCGTCGATGTCGCGACCGTTGATGGTGATAGCGCCGGTGCCGTTCTGGAAGAGGTGAACGCGGGCGACGGAGGACTTTCTACGGCCGGTGCCGTACAGATAAGGCTTCTTGGACTGATACATTCTTCTCTTCCTCCTTAGACTTCGTAGGCTTCGGGCTTCTGGGCCTGCTGCTCGTGGGTGTCACCAGCGTAGATGTGCAGGCGCTTCAAGGAGTCCTTGGTCACGGTGTTGCGGGGCATCATGCCGCGCACGGCCACGCGCATCGCAAGCTCGGGCTTCTCCTGCATGAGGATGCGATACTTGGTCTCCTTCAGACCGCCGACCCAGCCGGAGTGCGTACGATAGTACTTCTGCTCCATCTTGTTGCCGGTGAGGATGGCCTTGGAAGCGTTGATGATGATGACGTTGTCGCCGCAGTCGGCGTGCGGGGTGTAGGTGACTTTGCGCTTGCCGCGGAGCAGATCAGCCGCAGCAACGGCGGTCTTGCCCATGGGCTTGCCGGCAGCATCGATGACGTACCACTTACGCTCGATGTTGCCCTTGTTCGCCATAAAAGTGGACATGGTGTGTTTCCTCCATTTGATCTATGAATGAAAGCTCATGCTTTACATTTTCTTTGTCCCTTGGTAAAATCGGAACGAGTCTATTTATAGCATTCCGGCGCGGAAATGTCAACACCATTTTAATTTAGCGCAAGCAATGCTCGTAAATTCTCTCGTTTTCTTTGATTATCTCTCAATTTCTCAAATCACAAAATCGAAATTCTTTTATTTTTCGCAAGGAGCTGTACCTATGCAGGAAATCTTGGGCCTCGTGCGCCGCTGCGTCACGGACTATGACATGATCGACGCGGGCGAGACGGTCGCCGTCGGCGTTTCCGGCGGCAAGGACTCGCTCGTCACGCTCACCGCGCTCGCGCGCCTTTCCAAATTCTACCAGAAGCCGTTCAAGGTCGTAGCCATCACGGTCGAAACGGGCGTGCCGGGTATGAACTTTGATGCCGTGGCCGACTATTGCGCGGCGCTCGGTGTCGAGTACATCCGCGTGAACGTGCCGATCTATGAGATCGTGTTTTTGGAGCGCAAGGAGAAAAATCCCTGCTCGCTGTGCGCCAAGCTCCGCCGCGGTGCGCTTTCGACCGCGATGAACGAGCACGGCATCAAAACGATCGCGCTCGGCCACCACTATGACGACGCGGTCGAGACACTTTTGATGAATCTTCTCTTCGAAGGGCGCATCGGCTGCTTCCAGCCCGTGACATACCTGAGCCGCTCGGACGTGACGCAGATCCGCCCGCTGCTCTATGTGAAGGAGCAGCAGGTGCGCAATGTCGCGGCAAAGCTCGATCTTCCCATCGTACACAATCCCTGCCCTGCCAATGGCGAAACGCGCCGTCAGGAGGTCAAGGAGCTCATCGAGTCGCTCTCGGCGCGCTACCCCGACCTCAAGCAGAAGCTCTTTGGCGCGATGCAGCGGTATCCGCTGTACGGCTGGGATACAAAAAATTCGGAAAAGTGACGTTGTCACTTTTCCGAGAATATTTCACTGCGCTTTGTGCCTCGGTTGGCCGCTGAAAGAGGCCAATTCGACACACGCTTCGCGCAAAGTGTTTTCTGCCACGCGCATGTCGCGGCAGAAAACGATTAAAATCTTTTCGTGCCTATGGGCACGAAACTTTACGAGGCTTTTGTCCTATGTACATTAAATAAACACCAGCCTCAGCAAGATCAGCAGTGCGAGGCCCGGCACGCCGAGGACGGCGATGACGAGGGCGTTGAAGAGATTCAGCCCCAGCGACAGCTTGGCGAGCACGCCGAGCGCGCTTAGAATGCCGAGCAGTGCAAAGCCAAGCAGCGTGTTGACGAGCAGTTTGCCCGCGAGCTTCAAGGGCGCCGCAAACAGCCTGAGCACCGCGAGCAGTGCAAACACGGCGAACAGGACGAGCAGCACTTTTTCCGTCATCCCCATTTTGCGACCCCCTCGCTGCACGTTTTGCACACGGCTTCGCCGCCGCGCTCCTTGATCTGGCGCAGCAGGTAGTCATAGCGTGAGAGCTCGGCGTTGATCTCATACACGCAGGCGTCGACGAGCTCCGGCGCACAGACCGCGTTGAAGCGCGCGTACGCCTGCGACAGCGCGACACGCGTATCGCGCAGCTCGCTGAACAAGTCCTGCATGGATGCATCGCGCGCGACGTCACAGCGCAGCAAATTGACCTTTCGCATGTTTTCGCCCTCCCATACCTCTGCAATGTCAGTGTATGGAAAGTGTGGACAAATATTCCTCTTTTCAAACAAGGAGCCAAGTATGGAGCATGAAGATTATATGCGCGAGGCGCTGTCTCTCGCGCGCGAGGCCGCACAGGAGGGCGAGGTGCCCGTCGGCTGTGTCATCGTCAAAGACGGCGAGATCATCGGCCGAGGCCGCAACCGGCGTGAGGAACTGCAGCGCACCTCCTCGCACGCAGAGATGGAAGCCATCGCACAGGCAAATGAACGTCTGCGCTCCTGGCGGCTCGACGGCTGCACGCTCTACGTGACGCTCGAGCCCTGCCCGATGTGCGCGGGCGCGATCGTCAACGCGCGCATCCCGCGCGTCTACTATGGCGCGCGCGACGAGACGATGGGCGCCTGCGGCGGCGTGCTGAACCTCTTTATGGAGCGCTTTCCCTTCCGCCCCGCGCTCGTGGGCGGCATTCTGAAAGACGAATGCCGCGCCGTGCTGGCCGATTTTTTCCGCACGCTGCGGTGATTTCAATTTGTTCACATAATGCCCGATTCATTTAATACTTTTGTAACACTTTCCCTCGAACTTTGTTAACATGCGTCCTTTATCTTAATCCTTGCAAGAGACAATAGCTTCTTTTCATCCAATCTTCCATCTTATAAGAAAAGGGACGCCGTGAGGCGTCCTTTTTCGTTATATTCTGATGTAGGATGGCGTCACGGATCGAAGTCCGCCGCCGCGCCGATACCGAGCGCGATGCACGCGCCGCCGGCGTAGAAGAGGATCTCGGCAAGCGTCGGACGCGCGGCCAAAGCTGCCGCACAAAGGATGACGCTCATCGTGCTCGCGGGAATCAGTAGCCGCGGCGCACCGCCGCGGAACGCAAAGGCCGCAAATTCGAGCAGCAGCACTGTCAGCGCCGCGAGCGCCAGCGTTTCGACATAGTAGTGGCGCAGGATGGGGTCTGCCGCATGCTCGCGGTAGAAAAGGATCAGCGCAAGCACCATCGCGCATACGGGCACGAGCAGCACAACGCCGGGGAATTCCGCCTTGCGGCGCAGCGCGGTCGTAGCGTACAGCAGGCATGCCGCGCCGACTGCCAGAAAAACGGACAAGATCATCGTAAGCGTCGTGCGGAGCGAGAACACCAACGAGCACACCGCCGAGCCGATCAGGGCAAAGCTGCCGAGCACCATCAGCAAGACCCCAAGCGTCGAGCGGTCAAAGGCGAAGTAGAGGTCCATGCTGCCGCACAGCTCGCGCTGGGCGGGATAGCGCCGCGCCATGATGAGCGCTATGACCGCCGCAACGATGAGCACCGCGGGCAGCGCCATGGTGTTTAAGTCCATCGGGACGGGAAGTCCATCCGCGTCAAAGCCGACTGCCAGCAGGCGGAGGCGTGCCAGCGCCGCTGCCGCAGAAAAAAGCACCAGCAAAAGCCAATGAAGAATTTTCACAAAACCGAACCCTTTCTTTTTCCGGAATACGGCGCGCACAGCGCCGGAAAACATCTATTTATTGATGATAGCACACTCATCCCCGTTTGTCCATGAATCATTTTGCGGACAAGTCGGTCATACACTGATAAAAACACTGTCACTTAAGCATCGCGGCCGTGGGCCGCAGGGAGGAACACGCCTTGAAACAGCTTCTTCGCATCACGATATTATTGATCGGCCTCATCTGGATCCTCGCCTGGGCGGCGGCAGGCCGCTTTGACGACACGCCGAACACACAGGACGGCTCGGAATCTCCCCTGCCGAGCGGCGAGATCGCCGCCCCCGGCGAGCGAGACAGCGCAAAAACGCTGCGCGTCCAAATTCAGGGCGAGGTCCAGGAGATGGACATGGGCACATACCTTCTCGGCGTGCTGCGCGCGGAAATGCCCGCCTCGTTTGAGGAAGAGGCGCTCAAGGCACAGGCCATCGCCGCGCGCACCTACACGCTCTATCGCATCCGCGGCGGCGGCAGCGCGAACCACCCTGACGCCGACGCCTGCGACGATCACACCTGCTGCAAGGCGTATTTGAGCGCCGAGCAGGCTGCGGCCAACTGGGGCAGCATGGCTGTCTACTACGAGGAAAAACTCGCCCGTGCCGTGAGCGAAACGGACGGCGAGGTCATTTTGTACGACGGCGCGCCCATCCTCGCCGTGTTCTTCTCGTCCGCCGACGGCAGCACGCAGGGCGCAGGCGACGTGTGGATGAACGATCTGCCGTATCTCCAAAAGGTCGATAGCCCCGAGACGGAAGAGCTCGTACCGAACTACTACTCGGTCGCAACGTTCACGGCAGCGGAATTCAAATCCCTCGTCCTTGCCGCCAAGCCGGACGCCGACCTCTCCGGCAGCCCCGAGGGATGGATCCGCGATATCGTGCGAAATGACTCGGACTATGTCGCCTCCGTCACGGTCGGCGGCGTCAAGCTGCGCGGCAATGACCTGCGCACGATTCTCTCGCTGCGCTCGCCGTCGTTCACCGTGGAATGCAAGGACAATGCCTTCACGTTCCACGTCACAGGCTACGGCCACGGTGTCGGCATGAGCCAGTACGGCGCAAATATCCTCGCCAAGCAGGGCCTTTCCGCCGAGGAAATCGTGCAGCACTATTTTTCGAACACCACCATCGGCTATTATGACGGCTGAGGCATCGCGGATATTGCAAAGCGGCGGAAAAATTGCTATAATATTAAGATAAAATACGCAAGGAGGCGGGAGAAATGAAGAGCAAGCGTTTTTTGTGTCTGCTGCTTGTATTGCTGATGGTCTTCTCCCTCACTCCCAGCGAAACGAGGGCCGAGACGACTGTCTATTTCACCGCCGTCAACGACCAGCTTTTGCCCGATCTGAGCGATGAGACGATGCCGTTCTGGTCGGGTGGGCGGCTGTATGTCCCCTCCACGGTCATCACCGGCACGGACTTGGGCCTTTTCTACTCCCGCAGCCGCGACAAGAGCACCGCCGTCGTCTACCGGCAGGGCAGCGCACTGACGTTCAACTTCGCCGCCGGCACCGTCGCTGACCAGAACGACCGCCAGTACAGCGGTCCTGCCATCGTGCGCAGCGACGTTGTGTTCCTGCCGCTCGACCTTTTGACGCAGTTTTTCTCGCTCGATTATAGCTACACGCGCGTGACCTACGGCTATCTCGTCCGCGTCAAGAGCGACACGGTCGTGCTTTCCGACGCGAAGTTCATCGACGCCGCGGCTATGTCCATGGAGCAGCGCTACAACGAATATATGAAGACGCACAGCGACTCGAACGATCCCGGCAACACGCCGGATCAGAACACCGACGGCGACCGCGACCTTGTCTGTCTCGCGCTGCGTGTGACGGACGAAGAGAGCGCGAACGCGTTGCTCGACACGCTCGCAAGCGACAACGCGACGGCGACGTTTCTCTTCTCGGAAGAGCAGCTTTCCTCGCCCGGCGATCTGCTGCGCCGCGTCGTCATCAGCGGCAACGCCGCTGCGCTGCGCATCGACGCCTCCGGCGGCAGCGCGCGCACTCTCAGCGCGATCGAGCGCGCGAACAACGCGCTATGGGCCGCGTGCAACGAAAAAGCGCGGCTCGTCGCGCTCTACGGCGCGTCGGACAAGACGCTGCGCGCCGTGCGCGCCGCAGGCTACTGCCCCATTGACTTTGACCTGGATTACAGCGGCGGTCTTCCCACCGCGGCGCAGGCCGCCAGCAGCATCGCGCGTCAGGCCCGCTCCGGCGGGTGCATCGCCTATCTCGGCGCTGACACCGCCGTGCAGGAAGACTGGAGCGCGCTGCTCTCCCGCCTTCGCTCGTCCTCGCGCCTCATCACGGCGCTCAACGAGCTCGCGGTCATAAACGACGCGTGACGGTTTTACAAATTGTTCAGGAAAAGCGCACTATTTCGCGTATAATAAACAATAACACAGAAGAAAGACACACGCTTGTGTGAAGGAGGAAACCAGCATGGCACGCAATATTCTTGTCGTGGAGGACGACAATAATATTTCCAACCTCATTAAGATGTATCTCGACAAAGAGGGCTTCGACGTCCGCATCGCCGCCGACGGCGGCAAGGCCGTGGAGGAATTCAAGGAAAAAGAGCCCGACCTCGTGCTGCTCGACGTGATGCTCCCCGTGCTCGACGGCTGGGGCGTGTGCGCCAAGATCCGCGAGACGTCTAAGTGCCCGATCATCATGCTCACCGCCAAGGGCGAGGTCAACGACCGCATCCACGGCCTGGAGATGGGCGCAGACGACTATGTTGTCAAGCCCTTTGAGATGAAGGAGCTGCTTGCGCGCATCAACGCCGTGCTGCGCCGCAGCGAGATCCCCGAGGACACGCACAAGCGCCTCACGTTCGACAAGCTCATCATCGACCTCGACTCCTACGAGCTCATCGTCGACGGTAAGAAGATCGACACGCCGCCCAAAGAGCTGGAGCTTCTCTATCACCTCGCCGCCACGCCGAACCGCGTTTACACGCGCAATCAGCTCCTTGACGAGGTGTGGGGCTTCGACTACTTTGGCGACTCGCGCACGGTGGACGTGCATGTCAAGAGGCTCCGTGAAAAGGTCGAAAACGTCAGCGACCAGTGGGCGCTCAAGACTGTCTGGGGCGTCGGATATAAATTTGAAGTGAAGTAATTCAGTATGCCGGAAGAAAGCAAAGAGAAAACACAGAAAAAGCGCTGGACGCTCAAAAAGGTCAAGACCCGCTGCCGCACGATCTACTGGCAGAATTTTCTGCTTACGGCAAGCGTCGTTATGCTGACGCTGGCGCTGCTCGGCAGCGCGTTCTTCGCGCTGACGTATTCCTACGCCATCGACGAGCGCAGCGAGCAGATGCAGAGCAAGGCGACGGTCGTGTCGCACATGGTGTCGTCCTACATGGAAAACGGCTCGCTCACAGGGCTGCGTGAGCTGGCAGACTTTGCTTCGAACGTGACGGATGCAGAATTTCTCATCTGCAACTCGGACGGCAACCTGCTGCTGACGACCGATACAACTCTCGTCAACCGCGTGCTGACCGTGCCGCAGGACGTGGCCGAGGGCGCGATGAGCGATGACACCTACGCCGTGCGCACCACACTCGGCGACATCTATGAGGACACGCACTTCGTCGTCGGCGTGCCGATCATGAGCGAGGGCGCAACCGTCGGCTTTGTGCTGGCGGTGACCGGCGCGCGGGCGCTGACGACGATGTGGCGCACGTTCATCGGATTGTTCTTCATGACGGCGGTGACGGTGCTGCTGCTTTCGTTTGTCGTGAGCGCGTGGGTCAGCATGCGCCAGTCGCGCCCCATCCACGAGATGGCGGAGGCGACGCGCCGCTTTGCCGAGGGCAACTTCGACGTGCGCATGCACAATTACGAGGGCGTGACCGAGATCACAGAGCTGGCAGAATCTTTCAACAACATGGCGGACTCCTTACAGGAGACCGAACGCCAGCGCCGCGAGTTCATTGCGAACGTCTCCCATGAGTTAAAGACCCCGATGACGACCATCGCGGGTTATACCGACGGTATTCTGGACGGCACGATCCCGCCCGAGCAGGAAAAGGAGTACCTGCGCATCATCTCGGATGAGGCGCGGCGGCTTTCCCGTCTCGTGCGCCGCATGCTCGAGGTCTCGCAGCTCCAGTCGCGCGACTTGACGCGCACGAAGGCGCCGTTCGACGTGTGCGAGAGCATGCGCCGCGTGCTCATTTCGATGGAGAAGAAGATCACCGACCGCGGGCTCGATGTCGACGCCGACATTCCCGACAGCGGCATCATGGTGCTTGGCGACAATGACCTCATCACGCAGGTCATCTACAATCTGCTCGAAAACGCGACAAAATTCGCCCGCAAGGGCTCTGCGCTCTACCTCGGCGTGACGACGCTCAACGGCAAGGCGCTGATCTCGGTCCGCAACGAGGGCGACACCATCCCCGCCGAGGAGATCCCGCTGCTCTTCGAGCGCTTCCACAAGAGCGACAAGTCCCGCTCCGAGGACAAGGACGGCGTGGGCCTCGGGCTCTACGTGGTCAAGACCATTCTGGACCAGCACAAGGAGCACATCGCCGTCACAAGCGAAAACGGCCTGACGACGTTCACCTTCAGCGTGACGCTCGCCGGCGGGCAGACCGCGCAGTAAAGTCCCCCATCAGGAGAAGCAAACACTATGGATCACGAGAATCAGGATATTCCCCAGAGCGGGCAGGGCAATGAGCCGCGTGAGGTCGTGCTGCGCTATGAAGCACCGGTCACGCCCATCGTGGAACGCTACATTCAGCCCACACCGCTGCCCGGACAGCCAAAAAAGGACCCGCCGCGTAAAAAGCGGAAAGGACTTAAAATCTTCCTTTTCTGCATGCTCGGGCTGCTCATCGTCAGCGGCATCGTCACGGCGCTGTGGCTCGGCGGCGCGTTCGACGATCACCGGTCCTATCACGACGATGATTTTGAGCAGCGCCATGACGAGGATTATTACGACAACAGCGAGCATGGCGAAACGACCATCAAGCGCCTGCCCAACACCGATCAGGTCAAGCTCCGCTACAACGAGAGCCACGGCGAGGCGCTGACGATCCAGGAAATTTACCAGAAAGTCAATCCCTCCACCGTCACGGTGCTCACGGGCAATCGCGACGGCAGCGCCATGGTCGGCACGGGCGTCATCTTCACCGAGGATGGCTTCATCCTCACGAACGCCCACGTCATCGCGGGCGGCTCGGAGTGCTACGTCGTGCTCGACACGGGTGAGGATTACCGCGCGTGCCTTCTGGGACTTGACGAAGAAAAGGACCTCGCTGTCATCAAGATCGCGGCCAGCGGCCTTCCCGCCGCGGAATTCGGCGACTCTGACGCGCTGACCGTCGGCGATCCGGTGTACGCCATTGGCAACCCGCTCGGCGTGGAGCTGCGCGGCACACTGACCGACGGCATCGTCTCCGCCATCAACCGCGACGTGTACGTCGACGGCGTGACGATGACGCTCATTCAGACGAACGCCGCGCTCAACAATGGCAACTCCGGCGGCCCGCTCATCAACGTGTACGGACAGGTCGTCGGTATCAACACGATGAAGATGGGCTCGTCCTCCACCACGAGCGTGGAGGGCCTCGGCTTTGCCATTCCCATCGCCTCGACCGCCTATATGATCAATGACCTGATCGCCTACGGTGAGGTACACGGCGAGGTGATGATCGGCATTTCGGTGCAGACCGTTCCCGTCACGGCAGAAAATGGCGAGAGCGCGCTTCTCGTCATGGAGGTCACGCCCGGCGGCCCCGGTGAGGAGGCCGGCATCCAGGAGGGTGATCTTATCGTGGCGGCCGACGGCGAAGCGTTGACAAAGTCCACCGACCTTCTGCGTGTCCGCCGCCGCCATGAAGCAGGCGAAACGCTCAAGCTCTTAGTCGAGCGCGACGGCAAGCGCTTCACCGCAGACGTTGTTTTACGCGAAAGCGACACATGAGGATATCGACATGAAGAAAAAGCAATTTGCGCTTGGCTCGCTGCTCCTCGGCGCCGCCTCCTGGCTGTGCCTGTGGGGATTGCAGCACATTGAGCGCCGCATGAAAAAGAAACAGGAAAAGTAAAGAAAGCTGCTCTCAAAAGAGGGCAGCTTTCTTTACTTCCCACTTCACACACAGCTTTGGATGGAATTCACGCGAGCCTCCAGTTTGATCACATTTCTCACTGTGCGGACAATCGAATTGATTACTGCATGCAGATGTGGCAATCTTCCCAAGAATTCCCATACTTACTGTTCCGCCAGTCTTGATCACGTTTTTTGTAATTACGACATCTTTCCCTGCACTCGCACAAAAGCAATACTTGTCAGCCACTTTTCTTCTCTCCTTTCTATGAATTTATCAACTATAGCAGCGAATAAGCATCCAGCACTGATATAATTGCTGACTTATCTGAGCTCTTGACCGTCAAGTCATAGTGATAATCATCACCTTGGAAGCGGACAATCGTTTCTTTAGAAGCAGCGATTGCCCTTAACATATTGATGTCCGTGCCGCTCGGGCTAATGTCTACATACTCCCAAACGTCACCGCTGCCGTTATCGCGTGACACCTCAAAATAATCAAAATCTTTCACATAATTCTGTCCGTCCACTGATACCGTAATTTTCTTAAAGAAAATCCAACTATCGCCAGTATAGTGGAACACCAGCCTCAGCCATGCATTCCCATAACTGTCCACTCCTATATACGGCAACACATAGCTTCTGCTGTTTGCATAATAAGGATATGCTTGCGGCTTATACCATGTAATGTTCTCTACTTTATCATAGTCCTTAATCGTTGTCACGCTGACCGGCTGTCGAAAATCTCTACGTCGCTCTGGGCAATTCATTTTCTTCGTTCCGTCATTGCAGCACACCGTATATTTCCCTCTTGTCTGCAAATCATTGATATAGCGACGGATAAATTCCCTCGGTTATCTCCGTTACATTCTCAATCAGTATTTCATCTCCACACCATCTTTCAAACAGATGAAGTGTCTGCTCATAGCTCTCCATTGTCTTTTCGCTGAGCTGTTTGCTTTGGCAATAGAGCATGTACTCGTCAATCTGGCAAATCATTTTGTTAGTAAACATAAAAAACTCCCCCAATTCATCCGGTTTTGTCACCCAATGAATTGAGGGAGTTAGTATCTTTAAGGCGAAAGATTTATAGCTTTTCAAAGCGTTTTCATTGTATTTTGGCCTTGTTCATCGCTTTGAAAAATTCCTGACTACTCGGTAAAAACCTTGTACCGCCTATACTTCACCTCACACCCTATAGATCTTCCGTTGTAAACGGATGCGGTCCGCGATCATGGCGATAAACTCGCTGTTGGTCGGCTTTCCTTTCGTGTTGGATACCGTGTAGCCAAAATAGCGCTGGAGCGTCTCCAGGTCGCCGCGGTCCCATGCGACCTCGATCGCATGGCGTACCGCGCGCTCGACGCGCGAGGGCGTGGTGCTGTAGCGGCGCGCGACTTCAGGATAGAGCACCTTTGTCACGGCGTTGATGACATC
The DNA here is from genome assembly GCA_040095065.1 of Hominicoprocola fusiformis. Classification (GTDB taxonomy): domain Bacteria; phylum Bacillota; class Clostridia; order Oscillospirales; family Oscillospiraceae; genus Hominicoprocola. Next base: position 46,228 of record JBBNGO010000013.1, on the reverse strand, counting down.
CATGTCCTGCACGGCGATGACGATGGCCTCGCGCACGTACTGATAGCCCTTGATGTGCGCGGGCACGCCGACCTCGTGGATCACTGCCGTAACCTCGCGCTCAAGCGCCTGCGACTCGTCCTCGCTCTCCTCACCCTCGTTGACCGCGCGGCGCATCTGGTCTAAAAGCGAGGTCAGCTCACAGGGCTTGGGCATGAAGAACGATACGCCGCGGCTCATCGCCTGCGACACGATCTGATCGCGATAAAGAGCCGAGACGACAACTGTCTTCATCTGCACCTTGTCCTTCGCCGCCTGCTCGAGCACGCCAAAGCCGTCAAGTCCCGGCAGCAAAAGATCCATCACAAGAAGCTGCGGCTTTCGCTCCGCTATATCCTGCGCCGCAGCCAGTCCGTCGGCTGCGCATCCCACTACGTCGAACTCACCCGTTGCTTCCAATGCCTGTTTCAGTGCTGTGCGGAACTCCTCGTTTGCGTCCGCTAATACGACCGTGATCCTCTTGTCCATGTCATCCCGTCCTTTTCACACAAGTTTTCGCCGACCCAGCCGGCCAGCTTCAGCAGCAAAATGTGACGTCTTCGTTCTGCCATGGCTTTAAGCTAACATATTTGGACAGCGTTTTCAAGCGAGTTATGTCGAATCTAACCATCTTTTTCTAACTTTTTGCGCGAAGACTTGGTTGTTTTTACGGAATCTTAACGCAAATGTTCTTCCGTTTTGGTAGGTTATTCACTCGAAAGGCCCGCCGCAGAGAGCATATTTTCGATAAAAATGCCATAACCTCTTGACGGATCATCCACCAGAACATGCGTCACCGCGCCTACAATCTTGCCATCCTGCAAAATCGCGCTGCCGCTCATTCCCTGCACCACGCCGCCGGTCTGCGTAAGAAGCTCCTCGTCTGTCACGTGCAGCAGCAAATTTCGCGTGCTGCCGCTCGGCGAGTAGATTTTTTCGATCTCGATGTCATACTCGCGCGTTTCATTGCCGGAAACGGTGGCCAGGATCGTCGCCTTGCCGGTCTTGACCTCGTCCTTTTTTGCGATCGGCAGCGCCGCGCCGGTGATCTTTGCTGCGTCCTCTGCCGAGAGCTTGCCGAAAATGCCGCATTCGGTGTTGGCGTAAAGCGTTCCGCTGTCGCGCGTCAGGTCAAAGTCGCCCTTGAGCTCGCCGGGCGAGGCACGCTCTCCCTTTTTCACCGCCTTGACCGAGGCGTCCATGATGCTGCCGTGGTCGAGCGGCAGGAGCTGCCCCGTGTCCACGTCCGTCACGCCGTGGCCCAGCGCGCCGAACGTGCCGCTCTGCGGGTCGTAAAAAGTCATCGTGCCGATGCCCGCCATGCTGTCGCGCACCCAGGCGCCGAGGCGGTACTCGCCGTCCTCGTCCTTCTCCGGCTCCGCGCTCAGTTCGATCGTGCGGCTGCCGCGCTTGACGGTCAGCGCCGCGGCGTCCTCGCCGTTTTCTGCCAGAAGTTGGCGGAATTCCTCAATGGTGTCCAGGCTTTGCCCGCCGATGGCCGTGATGACGTCGCCCTCCTTGAGTCCGCAGTCCTTCGCCGGACTTTCCCCATCGGAAAAGCCCACGACGAGCACGCCGTCGGAAAAGAGCTTGACGCCGACGGTCTGTCCGACGGGGATCAGCTCGCTGACCGTCCGGTCTGCCGCCTGCGCAGACGGCATTGCGATCGCGGCGGCGGCAAAAAATCCAAGCAGGATCGCCGCCGCTCGCTTTTTTGTGCGATGCGTTCCATCCATTCTCTCACCCCTTCAAAAAATACGGGCGGACGGCGCGCCCTGTGCGCGCAGGACGCTGCCGTCCGCCCAATGCCGGAAATTTTTTCTTTCTCATTTCTTTTTCTCTGTCCGGCGCATTTACTTTCTGCGCTTCGGGCAAAATTAAAAGGTGCAAAAATTTGATGTGCTGGCATCGCTTTTTGAAATGGCGCTGTAAATGCGGGCAAAAAAATTCCGCAGACCAAAGTCTGCGGAATTTTGGGAATTGTTTCCATTTAACGCTCGCGGTTGAAAATTTTGAAGATGTCGTCGAACGGATCGGGCTCATCTTCGTGCTTGGCCTCTTCCTCGGCCTTTTCCTTGTCGAAGTCGAGCGGCGCAAGACCGGCAGCGGCGCTCTCGCCGCTCTGCTCGGCAGGCTTCTTATCCTTGTTGAAGTCCAGCGCGCCGGGCGCCTTGTCAAAGCCCGTGGCGATAACGGTGACGCGGATCTCGTCGTCGAGCGTCTCGTCGAACGTCGCGCCGAAGATCGTGAGCGCGTCGGGATGCACGGCCTCCTGCACGAGGGACGCTGCCTGCTCGACCTCGTCGAGGCCGATGTCCATCGAGCCCGTGACGTTGATGAGCACTCCGTGCGCACCGTTGATGGAGGTCTCCAGCAGCGGGGACGAAATGGCCATGCGCGCGGCCTCCTCGGCCTTGTTCTTGCCGGCGGCGCGGCCGACGCCCATGTGGGCAAGGCCCGCGTCCTTCATAATGGCGGTCACGTCGGCAAAGTCGAGGTTGATGAAGCCCGTGTCGCGGATCAGGTCGGAAATGCTCTGCACCGCCTGACGCAGTACGTCGTCCGCGATCTCGAACGCGTTGGCAAAGGTGATCTTCTGGTCGGTCGCATGCTTGAGGCGCTCGTTCGGGATGATGACGAGCGAGTCGACCTTGGTCTTGAGCTCTTCGATGCCCGCTTCCGCCTGCGTCATGCGGCGGCGGCCTTCAAAACCGAAGGGCTTCGTCACGACGCCGACGGTCAGGATGCCCGCCTCGCGCGCGATCTCGGCAACAATGGGCGCGCCGCCCGTACCGGTGCCGCCGCCCATGCCGGCGGTGATGAAGACCATATCGGTGTCCTCGAGCGCCTTGGCGATCTGGTTGCGGCTCTCCTCGGCGCTCTTGCGGCCGACCTCAGGGTCGGAGCCCGCGCCCTGACCGTGCGTCAGCTTTTCGCCGATCTGGATTTTATAAGTGGCGGCAGACACGTTGAGCGCCTGCTTATCTGTATTCACTGCGACAAAGTCGACGCCGCGCGCACCGGTGCGCACCATGCGGTTGACCACGTTGTTGCCGCCGCCGCCAACGCCGATGACCTTGATCTTAACTACGTTTTCAGGACCGGTCTCCAATCCGAATGCCATGTCGGTTCCTCCTGCAATCTGTTGTATGGGCAAGGCACTTGCCGCTGCAAGCGCCACAATATCAGGTATTTGCTATTTTAATTATTGTATTACGGTTTTCCCGCGGGGTCAATAGCAATCGGCCATTTCGGGGAAACTTTTTTACGTCAACTTCCGCCTTTATTCCGGGATGAAGTCAGCCCTGCCGTCGTTCATCAGGTTGATCGTGCCGGTCTGGTTGGCTTCAAGCTGCTCCACCACCGTGCGCACATTCCCGAGCTTGTAGGCAATGTCCGCATCCCAGGGCATTTTGACCGTAAATCGGTCCAAATAGGTAAAGGTGATGGCCGTGCCGTCGCTCAGGTCGATCTCGCCGATCATGGAGAGGAGCTGCTTATCCTCCGCTGTGCGCAGCAGCGTGAGCAGGCGCTCGAATTTATACGAATCCCCGTCCGCAAACGCCGCCATCGCGCCGACCACGGGCTCGACGAGCGTGCAGCCAGTCACGCGCGCGCAGCCCTCGGGGATCTGCGCCGCGCGCTCCAGAATTTTGCCCTCGTCGCTCATAAGCCATGTGCCGTTTTCGCCCGTCAGCGCAGCGGAGGCCGTGCACTCCGTCACGGTCAGAATGAGCGCGTCGGGGTATTTGCGGTTGATGACAACGGTCTCCACATACGGAAGCGTGTCGAAAATGGATTGTTTGACCTTATATTTGTTCAGCAGCACAAGGTTCTGCTCCTTCTGCACGCCGGCCGCCTCGATGATCTGCTCCTCGGTATAGCGCTCGTTGCCCTCCACCACGATCATATCGATGCGGAAGAACATCGTCAGCGCGCCGAGAAACGCGGCGATCACGACCGCGAGGCACAAAAGTCTCAGCGGGAAAGAGGCTCTTCCCCGCCTGCGCCGTCTGTTTCTTCGCTTTGACGCCATAGTTTTCCTGCCTTTTTCTTCATTTGCTTATGTACCCGTCTCCCGCCGCACGTGCGCGCCCAGCGCGCCAAGGTCGCGCTCGATGCTCTCATAGCCGCGGTCGATGTGCTCAATGCGCGAAATGCGCGTGAGCCCGTCGGCCTGCAATCCCGCAATGACAAGCGCCGCCCCCGCACGAAGGTCGGTGCACTTGACGCGCGCACCGTGCAGGTGCTCGCGCCCCGTGACGACGGCCACGCGTCCCGCGACGCGCACCTCCGCGCCCATGCGCGCCAGCTCGTCGACATGGCGGTAACGGTTTTCAAAAATATTCTCTACAAAAACGGTGCTGCCCGCGCTTTTCAAAAGCGCCGCCATCAGCACTGGCTGCGCGTCCGTCGGAAAGCCCGGATAGGGCGCCGTGCGCACAGGGCGGATGGATCTGAGACTGCCATCACTTTGGAGGAAAACATCGTCCTCCCCGCTTTTGACCGTGCAGCCCGCCTCGCTCAGCGCGCCGGACACAGTCGAAAGCGACCGCGGGTCGACGCCGCGAAGGCGTACCTCTCCCCCGCAGCAGGCCGCGGCGCAGAGATACGTCGCGCCCACGATGCGGTCGGCGATGATGCGGTATGTTCCGCCGTGCAGCGCACGCTTCCCCTCGACTGTGATGATCGAGCCTCCCGCGCCGCGGACGTTGCCGCCCATCGCGTTGATAAAGTTCTGTAAATCGACGATCTCCGGCTCGCGCGCGGCGTTGTAGATCGTCGTCACGCCGTCTGCGCCACAGGCGCAGAGGAGCGCGTTTTCCGTCGCGCCCACGCTCGGCATGGGTAAGTACACATCGCTCCCGAGAAGCGTTCCGCCGCGGCACTTGAGCTCGCCGCCCGTCTCCCTGATCTCTGCCCCCAGGGCGCTCAGGGCGCTTAAGTGCAGGTCAATGGGACGCGGCCCCAGCTCGCAGCCGCCGGGATAGCAGATCGTCGCTTCCTTGCAGCGCGCCAGAATCGCGCCGAGAAAGATGACCGACGAGCGCATCTCTCGCATCAGTGCGTCGGGCACGACCGCGCGGTCCATGCGCGCTGTGTCGACCACGAGCGCACTGTCCTCCCAGTGCGTGCAGCAGCCCAAGTGCCGCAAAATGGCAACGGACGCATCCACGTCCCGCAGCTTTGGACAATTTTCGATCACGCAGGTGTCCGCGCACAAAAGCGTCGCCGCCAAAATCGGCAGCACACTGTTTTTTGAGCCTTGTATCGTGAGTTCTCCGTACAGGCGCTCCCCGCCCTCTACCAACAGCTCACACATCATGTTCCCTCCCGCAAGCACATTACTTTTCCATCGTATGGCTTTTGCAGGAAATGGGTGACTGCCGGTTTTCGCAGGGCAATAGTTAGGCATTTTCAGTATAGCCATTTTGCCGCGGCGCGTCAACTTCTTTTTGCCTTGCTTTCCCGCCCGCTTTGTGGCAAAATGAGACTATTGTATTTCTCCCCGAAAGGAGTCTTTTTTCATGAAAAAAACGCTCAAAGTCGCGCTCTATATTCTGTTGGCGCTCGTTTTGATCGTGCTGGCTTACGTCATCTATGTCTTTGCCGCGTACTACCGCGTGGAGGACTGGCAGACGCTCAGCGTGGTGCACTGCGACGCCGCCTCTGCCACACCGATGGAGGGCGCGCCGCAGACCGGCGTCACCTACCGCGTTTCGTCGGCCAACGTGGGCTTCGGCGCGTACAGCGACGATTACAGCTTCTTCATGGACGGCGGCAAGGAGAGCCGCGCCCGCAGCAGGCAGGCTGTCGACGAGAATATGCGCGGCGAGGTCTCGCTCGTCAAAGACCTCTCGCCCGACTTTGCGCTCTTTCAGGAGGTCGACATCGACGGCACGCGCAGCTGGCACATCGCAGAGGACGCTTATCTCAGTGATGTGATGGAAAACAGCGAATTCAACGAGGTCTTCGCGCAGAATTATGACAGTCCCTACCTCTTCTATCCTCTTATTAACCCCCACGGCGCGAACCAGTCCGGTATCGTGACGCTCTCGCGCCATCCGATCTCATCCGCCGTGCGCCGCTCGCTGCCGATCGAGACGAGCGTCATGAAGCTCGTCGACCTCGATCGCTGCTACTCCGTCAGCCGCATCCCGATGGAAAACGGCAGGGAGCTGGTGCTCTATAACCTCCACCTTTCGGCCTACACATCCGACGGCACGATCGCGACCGAGCAGCTGCAAATGCTCTGCGCCGACATGCTGGCGGAATACGAAAACGGCAACTACTGCGTCGCGGGCGGCGACTTCAATAAGGACCTGCTCGGCAATTCTGCCGAGATCTTCGGTGTCGCGGGCGGCGAGAACGACACCTGGGCGCAGCCCATCCCCGAGGGGACGATCCCCGACGGGCTCTCCCTTGTCGTGCCGTTTGACCCCGAACACCCCGTCGCCACCTGCCGCACGGCCAACGAGCCCTACAACGAGGAGACGACCTTCCGCGTCACGGTCGACGGCTTCCTCGTGTCCGACAACGTCGAAGTCGTCTCCGCCGATGTCGTCGACGCGGGGTATCGCTACTCCGACCACAATCCCATCTATATGGACTTCATTTTGAAGGCGGAATAAAGCGTCAAAAGTAAAGGAAGCGAGCCTCACGGCTCGCTTCCTTTTTATTCTCTTTCACTTGAGCAGCGTCATCACTGTGTCGTAGATGCGCTTGGTCGCGTCGGGAATACCGAGCGCCGCCATGTTTTGAGACATCGTCTCCATCCGCTGCGGATCGTTCAGGATACCCGCCGCGGCGGCGAAGAGCTTCTTGCCGTCAAGGCCCTCTTCCGGCAGCACGAGCGCCGCGCCGTGGTCGCCGAGCAGCGCCGCGTTCTTTTCCTGATGGTGATTCGTCACGTTGGGCGACGGCACAAGTATCGCCGGAACGCCGAGCGCCGTCAGCTCGCTGAGCGTGGACGCGCCCGCGCGGCAGATAACGAGGTCGGCGGCGCGCATGACAGTCGCCATGTCGTAGATGTACTCGCGCACGTCGAGCGCGGGATGCTCGGTGATCTCCAGCCCGTCGTCGTGCATCCACTGCTGCATCGGTTTCCAGCAGATCTCGCCGACGCCATGGATATGGTAAAAGGGCTCCTTCGCGCTCTCAAGCGCCAGAAACTCCGCCATCGCGCGGTTCATCGCGTTCGACCCGAGGCTGCCCCAGAACGAGACGATGAGCTTGCGTCCGTCGTTCATGCCGAGCTTTTCCTTTGCCTGCTGCTTTGTCACTGTGAAAAAGTCACCGCGCACGGGCGTACCGGTCACGACCACCTTTTCGGGGTGCTTGTAGTGCGCGCGGCAGTCCTCAAAGCCAACCATGATGCGGTCGCAGTGGGGCTCTAACTGTCGCGTCGTCAGGCCCGGCACAATGTTTGACTCGTGCACCGCCGTCGGGATGCCCGCCTTTGCGCCGTAGCGCACGAGTGGATAGCTCGCGTAGCCGCCGGTGCCGACGATCAGGTCGGGGTGAAAATCGTGTAAGATGGCGTTCGCCTCACGCTCGGCGTGGGCGAGATTTTTGAGTGAAACAAGGTTGTGCTTGATCTCCGCAGGCCTGAACGAGCGGTGGAACGATGAAATGTTCACCGTACGGAACGGATAGTCCGTGTGCGCGATCAAATCGCGCTCCAGTCCGCGCTCCGCGCCGACAAATAATATCTGCGTGCCCGCGTCCTTTTCCCGCATATAGCCCGCGAGCGCGAGCGCGGGGTTGACGTGTCCTGCCGTGCCGCCGCAGGTAAAGATGACCTTCATAGCCGTTTTCTCCTTCCCGCGTCAGCGCATCTGGCGCGAAACGCTCAGTACGATGCCGACCTCGGCCAGCTGCACGGCAAGCGCCGTGCCGCCGTAGCTGAAAAACGGCAGCGAAATACCCGTGTTCGGGATCAGATTCGTCACGACCGCGATGTTCAGAAATACCTGCAAGGCGATCTGCGTCGTCACGCCGACGGCAAGAAGGCTTCCGAAGCGGTCGCGCGCGTGCAGGGCGATCCAGTAGCCGCGGATGATGAGCAGCGCGAACATGACCATGATGATCGTCGCGCCGACAAGGCCGAGCTCCTCGCAGATGATGGCGAAAATAAAGTCGTTGTGCTCTTCGGGCAGGAACAGAAACTTCTGCCGGCTCTTGCCGAGTCCCAAGCCGAACAGTCCGCCCGAACCGATGGAGAGCAAGCTCTGCCGGATCTGATAGCCCTTATCGCGCATCCACTCTTCGTTGAACGGGTCGAGCCAGATGTCAATTCGGCTCGAGTTGTAGGTGATGATGCCGGTCGCAAAGGCGTAGATCACCAGCAGCACCAGCGCAAAGCCGAGACCGACCCAGTAGTTGCGGATACCGCCGACGTACATCATCACCGCGCCGACACCGAGCAGCAGCACCATACCGGAAAAGTGCGGCTCCTTCGCCATCAGCGCCGCAATCACGCCGAGGATAGCGGCATACGGTACGATACCTTCACGAAATGTGGCCATTTTGTCTTTTTTCTTTGAAATGCTATCGGCAAAATAGAGGATAATGCCGACCTTGGCAATCTCAGAAGGCTGGAACTGGAACGAGCCGATGCGGATCCAGCGCTGCGCGCCGTGCGTCAGTCGGCCCGTGCCGATGCCCGGGATCAGAACGAGCACCAGCAGGATGATGGAAAAGATCAGCAGCATCTTCGCCACCGCGCGATAGCGCTCGTAATTGATCTTGCCGACAATAAACATCGCCGTGATGCCGAGGATCGCAAAAATGCCCTGACGGATAAGGTAGTACGCGGGGTTACCCTCTTCATAGTAGGCCGAGGGGAAACTGGCGGAAAACAGCATGATCAGGCCCACGCCCACGAGCGTAAGCACCAGCAGAAGATACGGAAGATCCAGCGGTCCGCGGCCCGCTTCGCGCGCCGCCGCCTCGATGGCCTTCGCCCGCTCGCGCTGCTCCTGTCGCAGCAAGCGTTCTTCCTTGGTCATGCAGTCTTCCCCCTTTCATACTGATTGCAAACTCGCGCTCTGCGCGAGTTTGCCTCCATTTTGCAACCAAGCGTCGCAGACTTTCGCGCCCGCAGGTGCGAAATATTTTTAATCATTTTTCGCCGCGACCGGTGCGTGGCGAAAAATACTTCTCGCAGAGTGAGTGTCGAGCCGCCAAGGGCGGCGAGGCACAGAGCGCCGCGCATCCCCTCTCATTTTTGAGAAACGGCTTGCCGTTTCTCAAAAATGAAATCTGTTGAGTACTCCGAACAGCGCCGCCAGACAGCACAGCGCGCTCACGCTGGTGAACACAGCGACAAGCTTTACTTCGCTCCAGCCGCAGAGCTCGAAGTGGTGGTGCAGCGGCGCCATTTTGAAAAGGCGCTTGCCGTGCGTCGCTTTGAAGTAGATGACCTGCAAAATGTCGGACAGCGTCTCGCAGATGTAGACAAAGCCGACGGGGATCAGCACAAGCGGCATATCGTAGGCAAAGGCCAGCGCCGCCACCGTGCCGCCGAGAAACAGCGAGCCTGTGTCGCCCATGAAGACCTTGGCGGGGTGGAAATTATAGATGAGGAAGCCGAGAATCCCCCCGACGAGCGCCGCAGCATAAATGCCGAGCTGCTCATAGCCCTGCCACCAGATGGCAAGCACGGTGAAAAACAGGCCGACTGGCACCGTCACGCTGCCGGCCAAGCCGTCGATGCCGTCCGTGATGTTGACGGCGTTGACCGTGCCGACGATGACAAACGCCGCAAACACCATGTACACCCACCAGCTCATGACGATCTGCGTGTTGAAAAACGGCACGTAGAGGTTCGGCGTCAGCATACCCTCAAAGCGCATCAGGCAGAGGAACGCGACCGCCGCGGCGAGCTGGAGCAGGAACTTCTGAATGGCCGTAAGGCCGAGGTTCTGCTTGTGCTTCACCTTTTCAAAGTCGTCTAAAAAGCCGATGCCGCCGAAGATCAGCGCAAAAAAGAAGATATAGAGGTGCCCAAAGTCCCCCGCCATCATGCCCTTCCAGCCGCAGATCAGAATAGAGACGAAGATGCCGAGGATGAACATTAAGCCGCCCATCGTCGGCGTGCCGGCCTTTCCGGCGTGCCAGGTGGGGCCGTCCTCGCGGATGCTCTGTCCGGCCTTGAGCTTTCTCAGCTCAGGGACCAGAAATTTTCCCGTGATCGCGGAGACCGCGAAGCTCAGTATGCAGGCAATGATGATCTTCATGTTCGTTTTCCTTCGCCGCGTCGGCGGCGTCCTTCCTTTGTACTTGCGCGAACCTCTCGCGCACGACCTCCCTCTCGTCGAGGTGGTATTTTATCGTTCCGATCTCCTGATAGGTCTCGTGCCCCTTGCCGCAGAGGACGACCACGTCGCTCTCTTTCGCCTCATGGAGCGCAAAACCGATGGCCTCGCGCCGGTTTTCGATGACGGCGAACGGCGTTCTGCTCTCCAAAATGGCGGGGAGCACATCTCGCAGGATGGTGTAAGGGTCTTCGGTGCGGGGATTGTCGCTCGTGAGGACAACGAAGTCCGAGAGCGCCGCGGCGATGCGGCCCATGCGGGGTCGCTTCGTCTTATCGCGGTCGCCCCCGCAGCCAAAGAGCGCGATGACGCGCCCATCGGCAAAGCCGCAGACCGTAGAGAGAATATTTTTGAGCCCGTCGGGCGTATGCGCATAGTCAATGATGACGGTGAACGGCGCACTCAGCGGTACGACCTCGCACCGGCCCTTGACGCCGACACATTCCGTCAGCGCCTTCGCCGCATCGGAAAGCGGCACGCCGAGCGCCTGCACGGCAGAAAGCGACGCGAGCGCATTGTAGAGCGAAAAGCCGCCGGGGATGCCGATCCTCGTCTCCTCGTGGTCGAGGTCGGTGCAGGCGGTAAAGCGCACGCAGTCGTTTTCGTAGCGGGCGCGCCAGCCGACAAGGTCGTTCGTCATGCCCTGCCCGAATGTGATCCGCTCGCCCGTAAAGCGGGCGAGCAAGCGCTCCGTCCACGCGTCGTCGCCGTTGACGCAGGCGATGTCGCACTGGTCGAAAAGCCTCGACTTCGCGTCGCAGTAGGCCTCCATCGTGCCGTGGTAGTCAAGATGATCCTGCGTCAGGTTCGTGAAAACACCGACGCGGAATCGGATTCCTTCTACCCTGCTCTGCATCAGCGCGTGGGACGAGACCTCCATCACGGCATAGGTGCAGCCCGCATCGACCATCTGGGCGAGCAGGCGCTGCACGGTCAGCGCGTCGGGCGTTGTGCGGTCGGTCGGGATAGTCTTGTCACTGATCAAATTCTGATTCGTGCCGATCAGGCCGACCTTCGCGCCCTTTGTGCGCTCCAAGAGCTGTTTGATAAGATACGTCGTGGTCGTTTTGCCGTTTGTGCCGGTCACGCCGACCACGGTGAGTTTTCCCGCCGGAGTACCATACCATACCGCCGCGCAAAGCGCAAGCGCTTTGTGCGCATCCGGCACTAAGATATAGGGAATTTCCGTCTCCGGCGGATGCTCACACACGGCGCAGGCCGCGCCGCGCGCTTTGGCTTCGGCGATAAACTCGCCGCCGTCCTCCTTCTCCCCCGGCAGGGCGAAGAAGAGGAATCCCTCTTCTACCTTACGGGAATCGAGCGCAAGGCCGCTGACTATCAGGTCAGGCGGCGCATGCACCGTTTTGTCTTCTAATGCGGAAATAAGCTCAGATAACTGCGTTTGAAAAATTCCTTTCGGAATTGGGTCTTGCTGTCTTTAGTCGCGCACCGAGCTGTCGCTGAACTGGACGCGCACGACCGTACCGGCCTCGACCTCCGTGCCCGCGGCGATGCTCTGCGAGATGGCGCGCACCGTGGACGAGCTTGCGTTCGTCGCGCCGGAAACGCCCATGATGAGCCCCGCGTTCACGATCTTCTGGTTCGCGGTCGCGGCGCTGTCGCCCACGACGTTCGGGACGATGCACTTGTCAGTCGACTTCTCCGCGCCGAGGTAGAGGATGATCTCCGCGCTGTTCGGCACGATTGCGCCGCCCGCGGGCGTCTGGTCGGTGACGGTATCGCCGCTGCCGACGGTGCGGAAGCTGAAGCCGTTCGCGCTCAGGCGCTCGGCCGCCGCGTCCTTGCTGAGGCCGACGACGTTCGGCACAGTCTTATCCGCGCCGACGAGCTCTTCAGCGGTGTAGCTCGGCTCAATGCCGAGATACGGCAGGATCTCGCCCATGACGGAACTCGCCACGGGGGCGACCATGTTACCGCCGGAAACGTAGGTACCGGTCCACTTGCTCGGCTCGTCGAGCGTCAGGAGCATCATCACCTGTGGGTCATCCGCGGGGGCGAAGCACACGAACGAGACGATGACGCCGCCGCCGACCTTATCGGCTGTGCCGGTCTTGCCGCCGATGCGGTAGCCCGCGACCTGACCGTTCTTGCCCGTGCCGCTTGTGACCTCGTACTCCATAATGTCGCGCACGAGCGCGGACGTCTCCTCGGAGACGACCTGACGGATGGGCGTGGAGTCGTGCTTGGAGACGACGTTGCCATCCTGGTCGGTGATCTCTTCGACAAGATAGGGCGTGTAGAGGTAGCCGCCGTTGACGCAGGCGCACTGCGCCGCCAGCAGCGCGATGGGCGTGACGTTGAAGTTCTGGCCGAAGGCGTAGCACGCCAGCGCCAGCGTCGAATATTTAATTTCGCTGTTGACGAAGCCGCTGGCCTCGCCCGTGGTGTCGATGCCGGTCTTCTCCGTCAGGCCAAAGTCCAGCATGTACTGGTAAAACTTGTCGTTGCCGATGCGAAGGCCGATGTTGATGAACGCGGGGTTGCAGGAGTTGGCGAACGCCTGCGTCAGGTTTTGCTGGCCGTGACCGGGCGCGCGCTTGGAGCAGTTGATGGTCTCGCCCTCGATCTTTACGCTGCCGCTGCAATAGAAGCCCGTGTTCAGGTCGACAACGTTTTCCTCAAGCGCCATCGCGAGCGTCAGTGTTTTGAACGTGGAGCCCGGCTCGTAGGTGTCGTTGATGGCCTTGCTGCGCCACTGCTTGTTGAGAAGGTCACTCATGTTTTCGAGGACCTGCTCCTCCGTCATGCCGGAGGTCAGAAAGTCGTTGTAGACCGTGCCGGGGGAATTCAAGTCGTAGGTCGGCAGCGACGCCATCGCCAGCACCGCGCCGGTGTTGACGTCCATGACGATGCCCTCGGCGCCCTTGCCGGTGCCGAAGCGCGCCTCGAGCTCCTGCACACCTTTCTCAAGGTAATACTGGATGGTCGTGTCGAGCGTCGTGTGCAGGTCGCAGCCGTTTTCCGCGTCGAAATACTGGTCGTACTGGTAGAGCACGGAGCGGCCGTCGCGGTCGCGCGCGGTGACGACCATACCGTTCTCGCCGGTCAGCTCGTCGTTGTACGCCGCCTCAAGGCCCATCGCGCCGCCGTTTTCATTGGCAAAGCCGATGACCTGTGAGGCGAGCGTCCCCTTGGGATAGGTCCTCTTGCTCGTCGGACGAATGAAAACGCCCTTGAGGTCGTTCTCGTTGATGAACTCGCGCACCTTGTCGGCGAGCTCATCGTCCGCCTTTTTGACAAGGATCTCATACTGCGAGGTCGTCTTCTCCATCTTTTTGAGAATGTCAGCGGGGTCAAGGTCCAGAATTTCAGCAAGGCCGCCCGCGATCAGGTTTTGATCCTGATCGTTTTCGATGATCTCCTTCGGAGAGATGAAAATGTCCTCCGCCGAGGCGGACATCGCGAGGATCGTGCCGTTTCGATCGTAGATCGTGCCGCGGCTCGCCTCCACCGTGGTGCGCAGCGTTTGCTGGCGCACAGCGACGGACTGGAGCTCGTCATGCTCGGTGATCTGCCAGCGATAGAGTTGGGTGAAGAGCAGCACAAACGTCAGCACGCCGAACACGCCCAGAAGCAGCAGCGTTCTTGTCTGAATGATGCGGTTTGCGCGGCGCGCGGATTCGGGCCGTCTTTTCTGGTTCTGGGGGCGTGGTGCCACAGTCGTTCATCCTCCTTAAAGATGGAAAAGGAGTAAGGAAGCTCCTTACTCCTTATGTATAGCTTCGCTCATTTGAAATATTCCACCACTGCGCATACGCCGTTGCCAAGCGACGTGAGCACCCGCGACAAAACGTTCTGGCTCTTCTGCTGGTAGACGACCACGCTGTCGGGCTCCGACAGGTCGATGTAGTAGACCTGCGAGGCGCTGGGCTTGGCCATACCGGCCGCGGCCGCCGCCTCCTTGATGGTGGTAAGATCAAAGGTTTTTTCGTAGCGCGTGAGCAGCGCGACATGCTCGTCCTCGAGCGCGGAGATCTCCTTCTGCACGGAGACGACCTGCGCGGATATTTCCGTCAGCTGTGCGCGGCACATGATCATCAGCGCGACCATTGCGGCCAGCGCCATAAAGCCGCACAGCGTGCCGAGCGAGACCTTTTCGCGTTGACGGCGGACGGGCGCAGCCTTTTTCTGCACCTTCCGCTGCGGGGGACGCATGAATTCCTCGCGCTGACGCTCGTGCTCACGCTCGTATTCACGCTCGCGGCGCAGCCTGCGCTGGCGCTCTTCGTAGGCGGGATCGTAAGCGAGATTGCCATTGACTCGTCCGCTGTAGCGGCGGTATTTCATGTTCTGCTCTCTGCGGCTGGCCATGGCGATCTCCTTTCTTTTGCGTATTTTCGGCTGTTGTCAGCACTTTTCCGCGACGCGCAGCTTGGCGCTGCGGGCACGGGGATTCTCTGCGAGTTCTTCTTCGCCCGAAACGATGGGCTTTCTTGTGATGAGCTTGACCTTTGGCTTTCGTCCGCACACGCACACCGGAAATTCCGGCGGGCAGATGCAACCCTGTGCAAGCTCCTGTAATTTCTTCTTGACGATGCGGTCTTCGAGAGAGTGGAACGTGATGACCGCGAGCCGTCCGCCCGGTTTCAGATTTTTCTCCGCCGCGTCGAGCATCGGCGGAAGCTCGCCCAGCTCGTCGTTCACGGCAATGCGGATGGCCTGAAAGCTGCGCTTGGCAGGGTGCTGCTTTTCGCGCAGCGCGCTCGCGGGCATGGCCGAACGGATAATATCGGCGAGTTCAAGCGTCGTTTCGATGGGCTTTTGCTCGCGGTGCTGGCAAATTCTCTTCGCGATGGCGGGCGCATAGCGCTCCTCGCCGTATTCAAAGAGGATGCGGCGCAGCTCTTCATAAGAATAGGTATTCACGACCTCGCGCGCGGTCAGTGCGGCGGATTCGTCCATGCGCATATCGAGCGGCGCGTCCTGCTTGTAGGAAAACCCGCGCTGCGCTTCGTCGAGCTGCGGGGAGGAAACGCCTAAGTCAAACAGCATCCCGTCCACGCCGTGGACGCCCAGCTCGTGCAGCACAGCGTCGAGCGCGCTGAAATTGCTGTGGACGAGCGTGACCCTGTCCAAATAATCGCCGAGGCGGCGGTTTGCCGCTTCGATCGCGGTCTCGTCACGGTCAAGCGCAATGAGGCGGCCCGTCGTCAGGCGGCGCACGATCTCGAGCGAATGTCCGGCGCGACCGAGCGTGCCGTCCACATAGATGCCGTCGGGCTTGATGGCGAGCGCGTCAAGGCACTCGTGCAGCAGTACCGGCTTATGGCCGTAGCTCTCTTCCATATCAGAATCCCAGCTCTTCCATCACGGCGGCCAGATTCTCGGGATTGAGCTCCTCGGCCTCGATCTCTGCCCACTTCTCCGCATTCCAGATCTCGGCGCGGTTCGAAACACCGATCACGACCACGTCTTTTTCAAGGTGGGCGTAGGCTCTGAGCTTCTGCGGCAGCACGATGCGCCCCTGCGCGTCGGGCTCGCACTTGGCGGCGTTGGCAAAGAGCGGGCGCATGGCCTTGGTCCTCGTGTAGGGCAGGCTTTCAAACTTTTCGGTGAAGCGCGCCCAGGAGGCGTCGGAATAGATGCTCAGGCAGGAGTCCATGCCCATGGTGACATAAAACGTGTCGCCGAGCTCCTCGCGCAGCTTCGCGGGGATAAAGAGCCGCCCCTTGGCGTCGATCGTGTGCTGATACTGACCCGTCACGGCGGCTGGCCCCCTTTTTCTGTGCATTTTCGCATACAGAGGGCACGAAAGCGCGGCCTTTTCTTCATTTTGGAAAAAGCCGTGCCGCGTCCGATCTGATGCTTATGTGGGAAAGTAAGCCATTTTCATGGTATGATACACCACTTTCCCCCACCTTTGTTTTGAGTATACGAGATTCACATAAAAAATGCAAGCAGAAATTTCCCTGAGATTTCAAGCCTTTTACCGCTTTTTCCTGTGAAAATTCGGCCAGTGCACCGTATTTTTAAAACGCATGTTCTACTTTGGTTTTGGTTAAAAAAGGGCCGCCACAATATCTTGTGGCGGCCCTTTATGCTATGCCCAAATATAGATTATGTCTACCAAACACGTCGGTTTTTGTCACTTTTGACAAAATTTTATCCGTTCTGTGTCTGCTTTTCGGCTGACTGTGCCAGCTCCTCGCGGCGCTTCTGCATCTGCTCGGCAGAGGCGGCGCGGAAGCGCACGCGGGACTGCTTGACCTCCTCGAGCGCCATCTGGATGGCCTCCTCGGTGCGGCGCAGCGCATCCTCGGTGTACTCGTTGGCCACGCGGTACATTTCGCGCGAGCGGTCCTCGGCCTTTTTGATGATCTCGTGGCTCTTTTCGCGGGCGATACCGAGCACCTCGGTCTCGGAGACCTTGTTCTTCGCGTCCTGCTCGGCCTGCTGCATCATGCGCTCGACGTCGCGCTTGGCGGCCTTGACATAGTCCTCCTTCGCGCGGATGAGTTCCTGTGCGCGCGACAGCTCCACCGGCAGCTGGGCGCGGATCTCGTCGAGCAGGTCGAGCGCCTCGTCGCGGTTCAGAATGCACTTGTCGCTCGTCAGCGGCGCGTTCTTCGCGCCGTCGATCATCTCGTAAAGCATATCCAAAAGATGCTGCACATCATTGTTCGCCATGGTCTTCTCTCCATCCTTTCACAAGCTCCGCCGCGCGCAGCGGCATATATTTTTCAAGGTCTTGTCCGTATTTGATCATCTCGCGCACCATCGTGGAGCTGATGTGCTGAAACTTCGGCTCCGCGACCAGCAGCACCGTTTCGAGCGCGCCGTCCGACACATCGCGATAGATGAGCGAAAGCTGCTGCTCGGCGTCAAAATCCACGCTGTTGCGCACACCGCGCACGAGAAACTGCGCATTTTTACGCAGCGCGTAGTCGGTCAGAAGTCCGCCGCCGAGCTCAGCCTCCACATTGGGAAACTCCTCGACGCTCGCGCGCATGAGCGCGAGCTTCTGCTCGTCGGTGAACATCGGGTGCGTCTTCGTCCCGTTCGGCACGATAGACACGTACACGCGGTCAAAGAGCTTTGACGCGCGCGCGATAATGTCCTGATGCCCGATCGTCACAGGGTCGAACGAGCCGGGAAACACTGCGATTCTCATGCCTCTTCCTCCACCGCGCGGTGATAGATGCTCACCTTGATCTTGCCGTAGCGGTACTCGCGATACAGTCCGTACGGCGCGGGAAGCTCGGGAAGCGTCTGGTTCTGCGGACTTTCCGCGACCATTATACCATGGGGTGATAAAATGTCAAACTGCGCGATCTTTTCCATCGCCTGCTCCAAAAGTCCGCTTTCGTACGGCGGATCGAGGAAGATGATGCCGAACCTCCCGCTCTGCGTGCCGAGCGCGGCGAGTGAATCACCGCAGATGACCTGCGCGTTTTCTTCCAGATGGCACAGCGCGAGATTTTCGCGCACGAGCTTGACCGCGTCTGCACGCTTGTCAACAAAAAGCGCGCTTTTTGCCCCACGCGAGAGCGCCTCGATGCCGAGCTGCCCCGTGCCCGCAAAAAGATCGAGCACGCGCGCATCCTCCACGTCGAACTGGATACAATTAAAAATACTTTCCTTGACCTTGTCGGTCGTCGGGCGGGTCTCCATGCCCTTGAGCTCGCCCAGCCGCCGTCCGCGCGCCGAGCCTGTGATAACTCTCATGTTTATCCCTCCGCAGCGCCCAAAGCGGGCGCAATGAACTCGTTAGTTTCCATAATACGTGAATTTCCGTTTATTTTCAATAGAGTCCTTGACATTTTCCCGCATTTTACGCAAAATATTTTCTCTTGTTATTCTGCACCGCTTCGTATATAATGATATGGTCATATCATATCGACCAGGGAGAAAGGAGTATCTTCCATGATCAGGCTACAAACCGAAAAGGGCGAAGTCAGCATTTCCGACGCTGCCCTGTCTAATATCACCGGCGCCGCGGCCACGAGCTGCTTTGGTGTCAAGGGCATGGCCTACCGCTCGATGACCGACGGGCTCGTCCACCTGCTGCGCCGCGAGGCGATGAGCAAGGGCGTGCGCATCGTTCCCCACGAAGAAGGGGACATTTCCATCGAGCTGCACATCGTTGTGGAGCACGGCGTGAACATCGCCGCCGTCTGCCGCTCCATCATCAATCAGGTGCGCTATATGGTCAGCGAAAACACCGGCGCAAGCATCCGCAGCATCGACGTTTGCGTCGACAGCATGAATATGTAAAAACCGAGGAGGATATCATCCTATGCACGATACCATCAATGGTGCCATGTTCAAGGAGATGCTGCTCTTCGGCACCGTCTCCATCGCACAGGCACAGCAAGCTATCAATGATTTGAATGTATTCCCCGTTCCCGACGGCGACACGGGCACGAACATGAGTCTTACCATCCAGACCGCGGCGCAGGAGCTCAAGAAGATCGAGCCCGCGACGGTCGATCAGGCCGCCTCTGTCACGGCGTCTGCGCTGCTGCGCGGCGCGCGCGGCAACTCCGGCGTCATTCTGTCGCTTCTCTTCCGCGGCATCGCCAAGGAGCTCAAGGGCTGCAAGGAGGCCGACGGCGCGGCGTTTGCCGCCGCGCTTCAGGAGGGTGTCGCCGCGGCGTATAACGCCGTGATGAAGCCCGCCGAGGGCACGATCCTGACCGTTTCGCGTCTCGCTGCCGAGCGCGCCGTGAACGCGGCCGAGGAGCACAACAGCGTCGAGTACGTCATCGAGCAGGCCATCGCCCAGGGCGAGATCACGCTCGCGCAGACGACTGACATGAACCCCGTTCTCAAAAAGGCCGGCGTCGTCGACGCGGGCGGCAAGGGCTTCCTGCTGATTCTCAGCGGTATGCTCAGCGCGCTGCGCGGCGAGGAGCGCCCCGAGCTCACCGAAGAGAATGCACAGGAGAAGGCCGATTTTGCCATGCTCAACGAAGAGGACATCACCTTCACGTTCGACACCGTGTTCATCGTCCGCAAGAGCGGACGCAGCATTGAGCCGTTCCGCCGCTTCCTCGACGGCATCGGCGATTCGCTCGTCATCGGCGAGGACGACGAGGCCTTCAAGGTCCACGTTCACACCGACATTCCGGGCGAGGCGCTGACCGAGGCGCAGAAGTACGGCACGCTCGAGCTCGCGAAGATCGAGAACATGCGCACGCAGGCCCAGCAGCTCGCCGCCGGCGGCAAGGCCCAGTCCACCGACGACCTTGAGGCCATCGAGCAGGAGCTCGAAGCCGCCGAGCACGAAAATGCCGGTGAAGCCGAGCCCGAAAAGGACTTTGGCTTCCTCGCGGTCTGCGCGGGTGAGGGCCTTGCGAACGTCTTCACCGACCTTGGCGCCGACGGCGTCATCAGCGGCGGACAAACTATGAATCCCTCGACCGAGAGCATCCTCAAGGAGATCAAAAAGGTCCCAGCGCACACCGTTTTCGTGCTGCCGAACAACAAGAACATCATCATGGCCGCACAGCAGTGCATCGGCCTGACGGAGAAGACTGTCGTGGTCATCCCAACCGCCTCCATCCCGCAGGGCGTGAGCGCGATGATGGCCGTCGATCCCGACATGAGCGACGCAGACGCCATCGCCAAGGCGATGACGGACGCCGCGCAGTGCGTCTCCACCGCGCAGATCACCTACGCCGCGCGCAATTCCGATTTTGACGGCTTCGACATCCACGAGGGCGACTATCTGGCGCTTCTGGACGGCAAGCTGCTCGGCACTGACCGCGACGTCTCCGCGCTGCTCGACGGGCTCTCCGACGAGGCAGCGTCCCGCGAAGCGGAGTTCATCACCGTCTTCTACGGCGAGGATGTGAATGAAGAGGACGCGCACAAGGCGTGCGACGCCTTCACCCGCAAGTGCCCGGATGCCGAGGTCAATCTGATCTGCGGCGGCCAGCCGGTCTATTACTATATCATCTCGATCGAATGACCCAGGCACAGCAAAGTGGAGCAGGATTTCTCCTGCTCCGCTTTTTTCTGCCCGTCAGACGTTCATCTTCCGCCCGAGGAGCTTCATCAAAAGCTCTGCGTGGCGGTATTCGTCTTCGCTCATCGCCGCAAACAGCTTGCTGAGGCACAGGTCCAGCGTCTCCTCTCCCGTGCGGGCGTAATTGTAGCCCGCACAGGCCTCCGCGTGGTAGAGGCTGCGCAGCAGCGCGCAGAGGTCGCACGTATCCGGCTGCTCCACGCACACGCGCGGGCAGTATGCCTTGCCGGTGATTAAGTAGATCGCGGCGGCCAGATCGCGCGCGTGGCGCTTCTCGTCCTCGCTCAGCGCGCGGAACGCTCGCGCCAACTCGCGCCGCGGCGTGCAGGAGGCGAGATAGGCATACACCTGCGCGTCGCCGAGCTCCTCGCGCAGAAAGCCCTGCAGCACTTCGACCGATACGCTTGCCTCGCTGCCCATGCAGCAAGGGTCCGCCTCCGCGCCCGGGAGTGTGAGCTCGCTATTCTGTGCGCTCATCTGTGTGTTTGCATTGTCCGCCATCGGGTACGGGTCCTCCCCCGGCGCGACGCGCTTCCACACCTCGCGGCACGCTTCATAGTCGCAGGCGCAAGTCTTTTTCATTTCCGTCATGTTCTTCTTCCCCTTTCCGGAACGGTTCTCGTCTCTATCCTATGCGTGCATTTTTCAGGCGTGCAGAGCCGATATTTCCCTATTTCCCGCATGGAAAAAGAAAATCTTGAAAATCACACCTCTCTCGTTGATTTTTTCCATTTTTTCTGGTAAACTATATTTGTTTTGTATTTTTGCGCATTTTGTTGCATTTGCAACTTTTCATTCTCTGCCATCCGGTCCATACTAAAGACAAGCAATGGTAGTTTCTGTAAGGAGGTCTTCTTTTCATGCTGGAACTGAAGCACATCACCTATACCGTCTCCACCCCCGAGGGAGAGCAGACGATCTTAAACGACATTTCCATCGACATTCCTGACCGCAAGCTCATCGTCTTCACCGGCCCCAACGGCGGCGGCAAGACGACGCTCGCCAAGGTCATCATGGGCCTTGTCACGCCGACGGGCGGCCAGATCCTCTTCAACGGTCAGGACATCACGCACCTTGGCATCACCGAGCGTGCTCGGCTCGGCATCAGCTACGGCTTTCAGCAGCCGCCGCGCTTCAAGGGCATCACGGTGCGCGACCTTCTGACCATCGCCTCGGGCGATGCAAACCTCAGCAAGGACAAGTGCTGCAAGTACCTCACGCAGGTAGGCCTCTGCGCCAACGACTATCTCGACCGCGAGGTCGACGTCTCCCTCTCCGGCGGTGAGGTCAAGCGCATCGAGATCGCAACGCTCCTTGCCCGCGGCAGTGAGCTGATGATCTTCGACGAGCCTGAGGCCGGCATCGACCTGTGGAGCTTCGCCCGCCTGACTGAGACGTTCGAGCAGCTGCGCCAGCGCGAGCTTGCGACGATGATCATCATCTCGCATCAGGAGCGCATCATCCAGCTCGCCGACGAGATCGTCGTCGTGGGCGGCGGCGAGCTCAAGCACCGCGGCAGCACAGAAGAAATTTTCCCGCTCATCATGGCGGACACGCTGGGCTCCTGCCCGGTGCTGAACAAGTAAGGAGGGTTTCACACTATGATTACCGAGATCGACGCTTCCCTGCTTGAAAAGATCGCCGACCTGACGGGCAAGCCCGTCGGCGCGTTCAACATTCGAAAGGACAGCGGATGCGAGGCGCGCCAGTCCACCGAGCACATCGCCATCGACCCGCAGCCCGAGGGCAAAAGCGGCATCATCATCCGCATCAAGGACGGCACAAAGGGCGAGCAGTGCCACATCCCCGTCATCATCAGCAAGAGCGGCGTGACCGAAATGGTCTACAACGACTTCTACGTCGGCGAAAACTGCGACGTCGACATCGTCGCAGGCTGCGGCATCCACAACTCCGGCTGCAACGAGAGCCGCCACGACGGCGTCCACACGTTCTACGTCTCCAAAAACTCCCACGTGCGCTACTCGGAAAAGCACTACGGTGAGGGCGACGGCAGCGGCACGCGCGTGATGAACCCCACCACGATCGTCTACCTTGACGAGGGCGCGAGCATCCAGATGGAGACCGTGCAGATCCGCGGCATCGACTCCACCGTGCGCAAAACGAAGATCGTCTGCGGCAAGGGCGCCGAGGCCGTCATCACCGAGCGCCTTCTCACTCACGGCAAACAGCACGCCGAGAGCGACATGGAGATCGAGCTCAACGGCGAAGATGCGCGCGGCCGCGTCATCTCCCGCTCTGTTGCGCAGGATGAATCCAAGCAGATCTTCCACCCCGTGGTCGTCGGCAACAGCAAGTGCTTCGGCCATGTGCAGTGCGACTCGATCATCATGGGCAAGGCCACGATCGAATCCATCCCCGCCATCACTGCGAATTCGACCGACGCGCAGCTCATCCACGAGGCTGCCATCGGCAAGATCGCAGGCGACCAGCTCTTAAAGCTCCAGACCCTTGGTCTCACCGAGGAGGAGGCCGAAGACACGATTCTCAAGGGCTTCCTCGCCTGAAAAATTTGATAGGAACCGACGAAAAAGCGCGACGCCCGAGATCGGGCATCGCGCTTTTTCTGTTGCTGTGTTGGTTCAATCGGTGAAATCAGGATAACCGTCTTTGAGAGACTCATCGTAGATCGCACGCTCGCCGCCGATGAATTTGGGACGCGTCCGCGCAGCCAGCACGATGGCCTGACCGATGCGGTTCTGCTTCAAGCGAACGGGAACGGCGACCTTTTTGAGGTGCATGCCGATCAGCGTGCCGCCGATGTCAAGTCCGGCGTCGGCGCGGATCTCTTCGAGCGCCACGGGATGGCGGAACGCTTTGTACGCGGCCGTCGCAAACGAGCTGCCCGCCTTGGGCTGAGGCAGGACGTTGACGATCTCGCCGTTCGGCACAGCCTCGTGCTCCACGATCAGCGCGCGGTTCAAATGCTCGCAGCACTGGGCGGCAAGATACACGCCCATGGGCGAAAATACGCTGGAGAGCCCTCGGAAGATGGCGTCCGCCACCTCCGGCGTCGACCAGCTGCCGACCTGATGGCCCACGACCTCGCTCGTGCTGCAGCCGATGACGACGATCTGTCCGCGGCGCAGATGTGCGATCTCCGCAAGCTCGCGCGCCGCCTCTGCCGCCTCCTGCTCCGCCTGTTCCACCAGACGATGATTTTCTACCTCATGTACGATTCCCGCCATGATCTGACACCTCTTTAGAAATTTATTATGCCAGCTTCTCCGTCACCTTGGCGCGCTCAAGCACCGTGACCAGCAGCACGCCGACCACGAGGCCGACCGCACCCTGGAAGATGTTGCCGGGGATGCTTGCCGCAGCGGCAAGGCCCTTGCCCAGCAGGAGAGAAGCGTAGCCGAAATAGCCGAGCACCATGATAATCTCGCTCACAACGCCGCCGGCGATGCGGGAGGTCGCAGTGCGGCCCATCTTTTCATACATCAGCGCAGCGACCAGCGCCATCACGCCCTTGATGACCAGGGTGCCCGGAGCGTAGTGCGCATAGCCGAGGAAAATGTCTGCCAGCATCGAGCCGATGCCGCCCGCCGCAAAGCCATACCAGGGGCCCAGCAGCCAGCCGGACAGCAGCACGAAGCAGTCGCCCAGGTTCACATAGCCCTGCATCGGAGAGGGGATCTGCACGACCATCGTCGCCACGCAGACAAGCGCCGCAAGCAGTGCGGCAAGGACAAGCTTTCTGATCTTTTTATCGTTCATGATTGGGTGCTCCTTTGTTTTGGTTGTTGGCCGTATTATATCCCGTCCTGGTATTATTCATATAGTCAAAACAAAACAAATTATGCAGACCAGATTTACCCTAAGCTGGAAAAAAGCGGCGCAGCCAGAGCTGCGCCGCACATTGGGAAGGATTTAGTCCTCCTTGGTCTCCTCGGCTTCGGAAGGCTCCTTGGGTTCCTCCGCAGCGGGCGCTTCCTCTTTCGCGTCCTTCTCGATGGTCACCTCGATGATGGGCTCCTGCGCCTTCTTGGCAGCGGCAGCCTCAGCCTTGGCGGCCTCGTAAGCGGCGAGCTTCTCCTGAGAGGCCTTGATGGCGGCGACGATATCGGCGACCGCTTCGGGCGCGTCACCCTCGAGCGTGGAGACATACCACTCGCCGATGGCGCGGTAGTTCTTGTCCATGCTGCGGCGCTCAGATGCCATCTCATACTCGGTCTTGGCCTTATCGGCAACGGCATTTGCCTTTTCACCGGCAACGGCCGCGACTTGCTGTGCCTTCTCAGTCGCCACGAACGCGACGTCCTGAACCTTCTTGCTGAAGTTATCGAAAAATGCCATAATACTTTCTCCTTTCAAACCGTGTCCTCGGGTTTGTTATTGACAGTATAAGCTACCGGGGCTTTCATTTCAATGGATAATTTACGACAAAAGTATAAATTTTTTGTGACAGCGTTCACTTTTTCTCGACCCAGCCCTGCGCGCAGCCGACGGCGCGCTTCCAGCCGCGGTACAGCTCCTCACACTCGTACTGCGCCCGCTCGGGGGTGAAGACGCGCTCGCTGCACCGGAGAGTGCTCAGCTCGTCCAAGTCCTTCCACACGCCCGCGGCCAGACCCGCGAGCGATGCCGCGCCAAACGCCGTCGTCTCGACCATCGCGGGCCGGTCGACCGGAATGCGCAGCAAATCCGCCTGAAACTGCATCATCAAATCGCTGACGCTCGCGCCGCCGTCAACACGCAGAAGGGAGATCTCGCAGCCGGCGTCCTGCCGCATGGCGGTCATCAGGTCGGTGACCTGATAGGCGATGGATTCGAGCACTGCGCGGGCGAAGTGCGCCTTCGTCGTGCCGCGCGTGATGCCCACGACGCAGCCGCGCGCATACATATCCCAATACGGCGCACCGAGGCCCGTGAACGCGGGCACTAAGTATATACCGCCGCTGTCAGGGACGGATTCGGCCAGAATGTCGCACTCGTGCGAGGTCGAAATGACTTGCAGCTCGTCGCGCAGCCATTGAATGGCCGAGCCCGCGTTGAAGACGCTGCCCTCGAGCGCGTAGGTCGTCTCGCCGTTCAGGCTCCAGCCCACCGTCGTCACCAGTCCCGCGCGCGAGCGCACCGGCGCGCCGCCGACGTTCATCAGCGTGAAGCAGCCCGTGCCGTAGGTGTTCTTCGCCTGTCCGCGCGTAAAGCAGCCCTGCCCGAACAGCGCCGCCTGCTGGTCACCCGCCGCGCCACAGATCGGCACGCCCGCGAGCTCTTCGAGCCCTTCGATGCCCTCCGCCACCGTGCCGTAGACTTCGGAGTTGGACACGGGACGCGGCAGAATGTTCATCGGAATGTCCAGCAGCGCGCAGAGCTCTTCATCCCACGAAAGCGTGTGGATGTTGAAGAGCATCGTGCGGCTGGCGTTCGAGTAGTCCGTCACGTGGACCTTGCCGCCCGTCAGCCTCCAGATGAGCCATGTCTCCACCGTACCGAATAAAATTTCGCCGCGCTCGGCCCTTTCCCGTGCGCCGGAGACGTGGTCGAGCAGCCACTTGATCTTCGTCGCGGAAAAGTAGGCGTCGATGTGCAATCCTGTTTTCTCGGCCACAAGCTCGCTCACGCCGCGCTTTTCGCGAAGGGCATCCGCGATGTCCGCCGTGCGGCGGCACTGCCAGACGATGGCGTTGTGGATGGGCTCGCCCGTCGCGCGATCCCAAAGAATCGTCGTCTCGCGCTGGTTCGTGATGCCGATCGCCGCGACCGCGCGGCCAAGGCCCGATTCGCGCAAGGCCTGTGCGGCAACGGCGCGCTCGCTCTCCCAGATCTCGTTCGGGTCGTGCTCGACCCAGCCGGGCTGCGGATAATACTGCTGAAACGGCTGCTGCGCGTGTCCGCCGACACTGCCATCGCGCCCGAACAGAATGGCGCGCGAGCTGGTCGTGCCCTGATCGAGCGCCAAAATATACCGCTGCATGAAGATACCCCCTTGTTCATTTGGACCGCCTTATGCTATACTAATAAATAAGATTATATCATGCAGGAGGGTTTTGCGCCATGGCTATTTGCAGGGAATTTTACTTTCCCTCGTCGGACGGCTCCTCGCGCATTCACGCGGCGGAGTGGACACCCGAGAGCGGTGAGATCATCGGCGTTTTACAGATCGCGCACGGCGTGGCGGAATACGGCATGCGCTACGCGCCGTTTGCCGAATTCATGACCGAGCACGGCTTTGCCGTCGTGGCAAACGACCACCTCGGCCACGGCCTTTCCGCCGAGAAGGACGCCGACACGCTCTATTTCGGCCCGCGCGACGGCTGGAAGCATGTTGTGGACGACATGTACGCCCTGCGCTGCCGCACGAAGGAAAAATATCCCGATGTCCCCTATTTTCTCATGGGCCACTCGATGGGCTCGTTCCTGACGCGCACCTATCTCATCCGCTATCCCGGCACCGTCGACGCCGCCATCATCATGGGCACGGGGCACCAGTCCCCCGCGATCGTCACGGGCGGGCGCGCCATCGCCAAGGCCGCGGGCAAGCGCCACGGCTTCCAGGCGCACTCTCCGCGCGTGGAGGCGCTGGCTTTCGGTGCTTACAACAAGGCGTTCGCGCCCAACCGCACGGAGGTCGACTGGCTCAGCGCGAGCGACAACAATGTTGACGCCTACATTGCCGACCCCCTCTGCGGTCAGAAGGCGAGCATTGGCCTCTTCTACGAGATGCTCGGCGGCATCCGCTTCATCAGCACGCCGAAAAACATCGCGTCGATGAACCGCAACACGCCCATTCTCTTCATCTCCGGCGACAAGGACCCTGTCGGCGAGATGGGCAAGGGCGTCAAGCGCGCATTCGAGGCCTTCCGCCGCGCCGGCGTGCGCGACGTGGAGCTGAAGCTCTACAAGGGCCTGCGGCACGAGATTTTGAACGAGGACTGCCGTGCCGTGGTCTATAACGACCTGTGGAACTGGATCGAAAAACATTTATGAATAAAGTCAGGAAGGCGAACCGTCAGGCGGTTCGCCTTCTTTTACTTCGGAGCAACGTTCGCGGCGTCAAAGCGTCGATATCGTGCGTCGTGAGCAGGACTCGCGCGGTCAGGATGCCGTCAAGCGTGACGAGGAACACCGCCAGCGCCGCGGCCCACTCTGGAAGCAGTGCGGCATAGCCCTCCAGAACCGGCTGCACATACCGCACGGCGAGCATCGACAATATTCCCCAGCAGATGGAAAACGGCAGGCAGATGCGGCCGTTCACGTCGCATTTGGTCGAAGAATAGTCCCAGAACTGCACTTGAAACAGCCTTTCATAGCCCCAGTGCACGGCGTATTCCATCGCCGTCGCCGCGAGCATACCGAGTAAAATCTGCTCCCACGCGCCGGGGAGCTTTTCCGCCCCCAGCAATAAGATCGTGACCATCGCAAAGCCGTACACCGGACACAGCGGCAGGAACACGAAGCACCGCCGCAGCCGGTGGCCCGATCTCGTCGCCGCGGCGAAGAGCTTTTCAAGGCAATAGCCCAAAAAGCTGTAAGCAAACCAGTACCAGATATAATCCATTTCTTCCTCCGCGTCCGTTTTTCTCAGTATGGCCCGCGCAGATGGAAAAATGCGCGATGCGCGCGTTGCAAAGCGCGGCGAATCATGGTAAAATGACAAAAAATCGACAGGAGAACACAACTATGCCTGATACCTGGGAAGCTCTGGAACACGACTGTAAAAATTGCCGCGAATGCTCGCTGTGGGAGACGCGCACGAACGTCGTCTTCGGCGTCGGCAATCAGAATGCTGAAGTTTTATTCATCGGCGAAGGCCCCGGCGCGAACGAGGATGCGCAGGGCGTGCCGTTCGTCGGCAGGGCCGGTCATCTGCTCGACGACATGCTCGAGATCATCGGCCTCAAGCGCGATGACGTGTATATCGCCAACATCGTCAAGTGCCGCCCGCCGGAAAACCGCGACCCGCTCGGCGTGGAGCAGGACGCCTGCATCGGGTATCTTCGCCGTCAGGTCGCGCTGCTGCGGCCGAAGATCATCGTCTGCCTCGGACGCATCGCGGCCATGCGCATCATCAAGCCAGACTTCAAGATCACGCGTGAGCACGGGCAGTGGTTCGAAAAGAACGGCTTTCAGATGATGGCCGTGTATCACCCCGCGGCACTGCTGCGCGATCCGCGCCGCAGGCCCGAGTCGTTTGAAGATTTCAAGGGCTTACAGCAGAAGATCAATGAGCTTTGCGAACACACCCATGCCGTTTCCTAATGCAAATGGCATACTTTTCGGTGCTGTGCCCTGCCAAATTTCTACATAAATAGTGTTTTTTGGATAAAAATGCTATTGACGGCCATTTTTGTGTGTGCTATATTACTACCATCCTTTTTGAAAGGACTTGGAGCTTGAGTGATGAAGACTGTTGTAAGCAACGTTGCATATCGCTTTTACTATTACTCTTACTTTTACTTTAAGGACAAGGTAAGAGCGATTTGTGATGCCCGTAGCTGAAAGGTCTTTCGAACCAACACTTGAAGGTCACTTCAAAAAGAGTTGAGTCAAGGAACCCGCCGTATGGACCACAAGTCCTTACAGCGGGTTTTATTGTTATCAGCGAGAAATAAAAATTGGAGGAAAAAAAGCATGAACACCAAACGCATCATTTCTCTTGTTGCCTCTCTTGCCCTCGTTCTCAGCCTGAGCGTGGGGCTGACCGGCTGCGGCGATAAGGCCGCACAGGACGGCAATCAGGGCAGCACCGACGGCGAAGGCACGAAGTACACCGTCGGCATCTGCCAGCTCGTGCAGCACGAGGCACTCGACGCTGCCACCCAGGGCTTCATCGACGCGTTGAATGAGGCTCTGCCCGGCCAGGTCGAGATCGTGAACAAGAACGCCTCCGGCGACAGTGCCAACTGCTCTACCATCGTCAACGGCTTCGTCTCCGACGGCGTTGACCTCATCATGGCGAACGCCACTCCGGCGCTGACCGCCGCGGCTGCCGCCACGAGCGACATCCCCATCCTCGGCACTTCCATCACCGCTTACGGCGTTGCTCTTGATATTGACGACTTCAACGGCACTGTCGGCGGCAACATCTCCGGCACCTCCGACCTCGCCGACCTCGAGGCGCAGGCCAACATGATCTCCGAGTGGTTCCCCGAAGCCAAGAAGGTCGGCCTGCTGTTCTGCTCCGCCGAGCCCAACTCCCGCTACCAGATCGAAGAGGTCGCCAAGTGCCTCTCCGACAAGGGCATTGAGACCCAGGAGTTCGCCTTCACTGACACGAACGACGTCGCTTCCGTCACGCAGTCCGCCGCCGACTACTCCGACGTTGTCTACGTCCCCACCGATAACACCGCTGCCTCCAACACCGAGGCCATCGCAAACGTTCTCGTTCCCGCGGGCGTGCCTGCCATCTGCGGCGAAGAGGGCATCTGCAAGGGCTGCGGCGTCGCGACCCTCTCCATCAGCTACTATGACCTCGGCGTGACCACCGGTAAGATGGCCGCCAAGATCCTGACCGGCGAGGCCGACATCTCCGAGATGCCCATCGAGTTCACCGAGGCCACCCCGAAGTACAACGCCTCCATGTGCGAGACGCTCGGCATCGAGCCTCTCGAGGGCTACACTGCCATCGAAGAGTAATCTGATCACATCCCCCCGCAGGCAGGGACGGGCTTAGCCCGTTCCTGCCTCAACAAGAGATAGGAGGAGAGAACCCATGAGTTTTCTTTCGTCGCTGATGAACGCCCTGCCCGGCGCTGCCGCACAGGGTCTCGCCTGGGGCATTATGGCCATCGGCGTTTACATCACCTTCCGCATTCTGGACGTGGCGGACCTGACCGTCGACGGCTCGCTGGCAACTGGCGGCGCTGTCTGCGTCATGCTGATCCGCGGCGGCTTCAATCCCTGGATTGCCCTGCTGTGCGCGATGCTCGCCGGTATGCTGGCAGGCCTCGTCACCGGTCTTTTCCACACGCGCTGCGGTATTCCGGCCATTCTCGCCGGTATCCTGACGCAGCTTGCGCTGTATTCGATCAATCTGCGCATCATGGACAGCAAGGCAAACCAGGCACTCAGCGTTGATAAATATCCGCTGCTGCTTTCGCAGCGCTATGTGCGCGAGCTCTCGATGAACAATCCCCTGCCGCTGCTGCTTCTCTTCACAGCCGCGGTCATCGCCATCCTGTACTGGTTCTTCGGCACGGAGAAGGGCAGCTCGCTGCGCGCGACCGGCGCAAACCCCCACATGGCGCGCGCACAGGGCATCAACACGAACTCGAATATCGTGCTTGGCCTGATGGTCTCGAACGGTCTTGTCGCCCTCTCCGGCGCGCTGCTGGCGCAGTATCAGGGCTCGAGCGACATCAACATGGGCCGCGGCGCCATCGTCATCGGCCTTGCCGCCGTCATCATCGGCGAGGTCATCTTCGGCAAGATCTTCACGAACTTCGGCCTCACGCTGCTGGCCGTTTCCATCGGCGCGATCATCTACTACATCGTGCTCCAGATCGTGCTGCAGCTCGGTCTGAACACCAACGACTTAAAGCTCATCACGGCGCTGATTGTGGCGGTCTTCCTCGCCATCCCCTACTGGAAGAGCAAGATGTTCCGCCGCAAGGTGCAGCCCCAGAGCGCAAAGAACGGAGGCAACGGCCATGCTTGAACTCAAGGAACTTTATAAGACCTTTAACCCCGGCACCATCAACGCCAAGACCGCGCTGAACGGCCTGAGTCTGACGCTGAACGACGGCGACTTCGTCACCGTCATCGGCGGCAACGGCGCGGGCAAGTCCACGATGCTCAACGCCACCGCCGGCACGTTCTTTGTCGACTCCGGCAAGGTCATCATCGACGGCTCCGACGTCACGAACCTGCCCGAGCACAAGCGCGCGGCATTCATCGGCCGCGTGTTCCAGGACCCGATGATGGGCACCGCCCCCTCGATGTGGATCGAAGAGAACCTCGCCCTCGCCGCCCGCCGCGGCCAGCGCCGCGGTCTTTCCTGGGGCGTGACGAAGGAGGAAAAGGAGCAGTACCGCGAGCTGCTCGGCGGTCTCGGCCTCGGTCTTGAGTCCCGCCTGACCACCAAGGTCTCCACGCTCTCCGGCGGCCAGCGCCAGGCGCTCACGCTGCTGATGGCAACGCTCAAGCGCCCCAAGCTGCTGCTGCTCGATGAGCACACCGCAGCCCTCGACCCGAAGACCGCCGCCAAGGTCATGGAGCTCACTGACCGCATCGTGCGCGAGGGCCAGCTCACCACGCTGATGATCACGCACAACATGCGCGATGCCATTCAGTACGGCAACCGCCTCATCATGCTGCACGACGGCCACGTCATCCTCGACATTGCGGGCGAGGAGAAGAAGAAGCTGACCGTGCCCGATCTTCTTGAGCAGTTCACAAAGGCCAGCGGCGACGAGTTCGCCAACGACCGCGCGATCCTCTCCTAACGTTTTCTCTCTCCCCTATAAAGCACAAAAAGAGCCTGAACGCTTTTGTTCGGGCTCTTTTCTTATCCTTTTTTACGCTTCCCGCAGCACGACCTCGACAATGCCAACGTCATCGGTATCGGGGTAGAAGTTCACCTGCCACGGCTCAGTAAAGCCGGGGTCGACCTCCTCCTGCACAGACCGCACCATGTCGCGGATGCCGTCACGGTCCGCGGTGAAGTACGTGAAGCGCACGGCGATACGGCTGAGCGAACCCTCGCGCGCCGTCAGGCGCAGAAGATCAGGCAGCGCTTCAGTGCTCGTCGCGGTGACGATGCCCGCCTGCTCCTCCGCCGTGCGGCGGTAGCCGAGGCGCACGTGCATCTCGTAATAGGCGCGCTCCTGCGTGTCGGTGTAGCTGATGTAGTCAAGAAGATACGCGCCCAGTGCCGTCTCCTCCTGCACCTCCTTACAGGCCTGCTCGGCCATGGCCGCGGCGTCTTCCTCGCTGTAAATACGCACAACGCCCTCTTCGCTGTGCTCGCCAAGGAGCAGCAGCAACGCATTGACGAGGTCCTGATAGCTGTCGGCGCGCAGGGTGTCCGCACCCTCGTTTTCCCAGTAGACCTCGCTGTGCGGCGCGGAGACGCTGTAGGAACGCTCAAGCACGACATTGCCGCTGCAGCCCGAGAGCGTCAGGCAGAGCGCCAGCGAAAGCAGAATAAACTTTTTGCGCACGGCGCTCCCCCCTTCGATGAAATGTCTCTTTCTCAGTAGCCGAGCGGCTCGTCGACGAGCACGACCTCGGTCTCGCAGCTGCGGATGGCCTCCCACAGCACGACAAGGCCGCGGCAGATGCGCTGCGGGCTCTTGCAGTCGTAGCAGCGGTCGCCGTTCACGGCGCATGGCGTCTTCACGCCGAGGCGCTGCGCGTTTTTCGGTGCAGCAATGTTGCGGGCGCGCCAGAGAGCTTCGTCGTAGGTCGGCGCGATCTTGTTGCTGCCGACGACGAACCACACCCTCTTGTGGCCATAGAGCGACGAGGACACACGGTTGCCCGTGCCGTCGATGTTGATGATCTCGCCCGTTTCGGCAAGGCCGTTGGCCGAGAGCAGATAGTTGTCACACGTCGAGGCGTTTTTGAGCACCTCGGCGGCGCTCATGCCGTCCGGCACGTTCCAATGGCTGAACATTGTGTTGTGCTTGCCGAGGCTTTCAAAAAGCCCCATCTGAGAGAGCGTCATGCTGCCGCCGAACGACACGCTCTCTCCGTCGATCTGCGCGTTCAGATAGTCCGCCGCTTCCTTCGCCGTCGCGAAGGCGGACACCTTGAACCCGCGTTCCTCGAGATTCTTCTCCACCGTCGTAAGATCCATTCCTGCGTCCTCCTTGTATCCCGATATTCTTAGAGACCCTGCGGGTCGTATTCGCCAAAGCCCTCGCCAAGCACCTCGCTCGCGTCGCAGACAATGAAAAAGGCGTCGGGGTCAAGCTCTTTAATGTAGCGCTTGATCGAAACCGCTTCCTTCTTGCGGATGGCGCAGAACAGCAGCGGACGTTCCGCGCCCGTGTAGCCGCCCTTGCCGTTCAGGAGCGTCACACCCATGTCGCGCCGCAGCATCTCCTGCATGATCTCCTCATACTTGTCGCTGATGATGTAGGCGACCTTTGCCGTGTTCTGACCGTAGACGACCAGATCGAGCACCTTCGTCGTGATATAGAGCGCGAGCGCGCCGTAGAGGGCGTTGTTGAGGCTGTGGAACACCGCGGCGTAGATCAGAATGATCGTCAGGTCGATACCAAGGCAGATGTTGCCGATCGACAAGCGCTCAACGTGCGACCGCACGATCCACGCGCCGAGCTCTGAGCCGCCCGTCGTCGTCTCCTCGCGGAACAGCAGGCCTGAGGCGATACCGAGCGTCACGCCGCCGTACAGGCACGCGAGCAGCGGGTCCATGGGCGCAAACTCGTGGATGGCCGCGACAACGTCGATCAAAATGGAGCTCAGCGTCATCGTGTAGATGGACTTGCACAAAAACGCGAAGCCGAATTTTTTAAGCCCCACGATAAAAAGCGGTACATTCAGCACGATGACCATCGTACCGATCGGCAGAATGGGTGCAAAAAAGTTAATGATCTGCGAAATACCCGTAAAGCCGCCGACCGTAAAGCCATTCGGTGCATAGAACCAATCGAACGACAAGGCATACAGCACGCAGGCAAGCGTGACAATGATATAGCTTTTCACCTGCTCGCGCAGTTTTTTATTTTTCATAAATTTTCTCCCCTCACATGTTTCTCTCAGGCTTCCGACATCAAATCAGCGAGAGCTGCTTGTCGTCGCTGTCCTCCGTCTTGAGCAGCGCGCCCGTCGCGGGAATGCTGCGGCCGCGGTAGCGGGCAAGGTCGGTGATGCCGGTCTCCTCCGGGAAGCGCACCGTGTCGAGCACGTACTTCTTTTTGAGCGTCAAAAGCGCGACGCCCTGCGTTGTGCGCGTCGTCTTCACACCAAGAAGCGCCGTGTTGACGATCAGCACGCGCGGCTCTGTCGAATAGACGGCGATCTCGCGGTCTTCTTTAAGGTGCAACAGCGCCTTGAGCGGGCTCTTGTCGCTGTAAGCGCCGGTCAGGCGGCGGCGGTTCGAGGTCGTCTTGTAGGCGGACAGCTCGACCTTCGCGGCCTTACCGTTTTCGAAGAAGAAGATCATATAGCCGCTGTAATCGCCGGGAAGCACCATGCCCATGACGCTCTCGCCCTCGTCCATGCCGAGCTTCGCGGGTAAGTAGTCACCCAGCTGGCTCGCCTTGCCGTCGGCAAAGTCGCTCGCGCGCGTCTTGTAGACCTGCGCCTTGTCGGTGAAGAACATCAGCTCGGCGGCGTTGGAGCTCTCCACGCTCATGCTGAGCGCGTCGTCCTCCTTGAACTTCTGCTCGCCGGACATGCGCAGCGACTGCGGCGTGATCTTTTTGAAGTACCCGTGCTGCGATAAAAACAGCGTCACGGGATAGTCCTCGATGGCGTCCTCCTCGCTCTCGGCGTCCTCGGCATAGTCGTAGAGGATGCCGGTGCGGCGGGGCTCGGCGTACTTTTTGCGCACATCCTCAAGCTCGCTGACGATGATCTTGCGGATGCGTGACGGGCGCGCGAGCGTATCCTCGAGGTCTTCGATCTCCGCCTCGAGCGATGCCGTCTCCTCCACGCGCTTCAGGATATACTCGCGGTTGATATTGCGCAGCTTGATCTCGGCGACGTATTCCGCCTGAATTTGATCAATGCCAAAGCCGATCATCAGGTTCGGCACGACGTCGGCTTCCTTCTCCGTCTCGCGGATGATCTTGATGGCCTTGTCGATGTCGAGCAGGATCTTTTTAAGGCCCTTTAAGAGGTGCAGCTTGTCCTGCCGCTTTTTGAGCACGAAGTACACGCGGCGCTTGACGCTCTCGGTGCGCCACGCGCACCACTCGTCTAAAAGCTCGCGCACGCCCATCACGCGCGGCATGCCTCCGATCAGGACATTGAAGTTGCACGACGCCGTATCCTGCAGTGTCGTCGCCTTGAAGAGCTTCTGCATCAGCTTGTCGGGGTCGGCCCCGCGCTTTAGGTCGATCGTCAGCTTGAGACCGGAAAGGTCGGTCTCGTCACGCATGTCGGAAATTTCCTTGACCTTGCCCGCCTTGATAAGCTCGGCGACCTTGTCCATGATGGCCTCGGTCGTGGTGGTGTAGGGAATTTCATAAATTTCGATGAGATTTTCTTTTTTGTCGTAGCGCCAGCGGGCGCGCACCTTCACGCCGCCGCGGCCGGTGTTATAAATGTCCTCAATGGCGCGCGGGTCGTACAATACCTCGCCGCCGGTCGGGAAGTCGGGCGCGAGCAGCGTTTCGCTGATGCGCACCTCGGGATTTTTCAAAAAGGCGATCGTCGTGTCGCAGACCTCGCCCAAGTTAAAGCCGCACAGCTGGCTCGCCATGCCGACCGCGATGCCCTGGTTGGCCGAGACCAGGATATTCGGGAACGTTGTTGGCAGCAGCGCCGGCTCTTTCATCGAGTTATCGTAGTTGTCGACAAAATCAACGGTGTCAGAGTCGATGTCGCGGAAGAGCTCGGCGCAAATGGGCGCGAGCTTGGCCTCGGTGTATCGGCTGGCCGCCCACGCCATGTCGCGCGAATAGACCTTACCGAAGTTACCCTTCGAATCGACGAACGGGTGCAGCAACGCGCCGTAGCCCTTGGAAAGGCGCACCATCGTGTCGTAGATGGCGGCGTCGCCGTGGGGGTTCAGGCGCATCGTCTGGCCGACGATATTCGCACTCTTCGTGCGCGCGCCGGTAAGAAGCCCCATCTTATACATCGTGTAAAGGAGCTTTCGGTGCGAGGGCTTGAAACCGTCGATCTCCGGAATGGCGCGCGAAACGATGACGGACATCGCGTAGGGCATGTAGTTCGTTTCCAGCGTCTCGGTGATATTCTGCTCCACCACATCCGCGTGGAGGCCCATGACGTTCGGGTCCGCGCGGCGGTGGGTCTGCTTTGGTGTTTTGTCGCTTTTCTTCATTCGGATACCTCAAAATTGCTCCGGCGGCAATATGGCCGCCGGTCATACTATTTCTAATATATCCTATCACACTTTTTTTTGCTCTGCAACACCGCGGAGGAAGAGAAAATTGCCGCAAAACGCCATTTTTTCGCCAAAGGCGCACAAAACCGGCACGGCAGCGCATATTGACAAAATCGCGGCGCAGAGTGTACAATGCAGATACCCCAACAGGTATGGAGGCCAAACGATGCAACAGTGTATGGACGCCGACAATCTGCACCGCCGGCTCAAAAAGATCATCGGCCAGGTGCAGGCCATCGACCGCATGGTGGACGAGGACGTCCCCTGCGAGGATATTCTTGCTCAGATCAACGCGGCCAAATCCGCGCTGCACGGCTGCGGCAAGGTCGTGCTTGAGGAGCACATCAAGCACTGCGTGCGTGACGGCATCGAGCACGGCGACGCGGACAAAACGATCGAGAGCTTTACGAAGGCGGTCGAGCGCTTTTCGAACATGGGCTGAGCAGGTTTTTCCCCTCTCGCGCCCGTTTTCAGCAGAATTACATGAAAGAAGAGAAGCAGTTTTGTGCTGCTTCTCTCTTTTTGCACGCTTTATAACCTATACCTCCATATGTATAATAAGCCCATACCCCCTATGTTACAGAAAGGAGTCACTTCCGTGAAACTGGCAACGGAAAAGCTGGAGCATTTTTTAGAGCTGGGCGGCGCAAAAAAAAGATATCACACTGCTCGTGATCTCCGGCATCGCGCTGATCGTCAGCATTTTTGATCTCGTCCCCTTGCCGTTCGACGCCTCGTGGGCCGCGATCATCCTCTGCGGCATCCCCATCATTTTAGAGGCCGTCATCGGCCTTGTCACGGCGTTCGACATCAAGGCAGACGTGCTCGTCTCGCTCGCGCTGATCGCGTCGGTCTGCATCGGCGAAGACTTCGCCGCGGGTGAGGTCGCGTTCATCATGCAGCTCGGCGGTCTTCTCGAAGAGCTGACCGTCGCCCGCGCCCGCGCGGGCATCGAAAAGCTTGTCCATCTGACACCGCGGACCGCGCGCGTCATCTTGGGCGGAGAGGAAAAGACCGTCCCCGCTGAGGATGTCAAGGTCGGCGAGGACAGCTCCATCCAGCGCATGATCCGCCTCGTGCAATCCGCCGACGCGGGCAAGGCCAAGATCGTCGGTCTATCCGACCGCTGGGCGGCATGGATCGTCGTCATCGCGCTGACTGCCGCGGCGCTGACATGGATGATTTCCGGTGAGATCATCCGCGCGGTGACGATTCTGGTCGTCTTCTGCCCCTGCGCGCTTGTGCTGGCAACGCCGACCGCCATCATGGCCGCCATCGGCAACGCGAGCAGGCACGGCTTCCTCGTCCGCGAGGGCGCCGCGCCCGCACTCAAGGCCGCCGATGTCGGCATCGGAATGGGCGGCGTGGGCAGCGACATCGCCGTGGACGCCGCAGATATCGCGCTCGTCGACGACGAGGTCACGGAGCTGCCGCACCTCATCGCGCTCTCCAAGCGCATGATGCGCACCATCAAGCTCAATATAACATTCTCGCTCACGCTCAACTTCATCGCCATCGTGCTCGCCATCACCGGCACACTGAACCCTGTTGTCGGCGCGCTGGTCCATAACGCAGGCAGCGTGCTTGTCATCACAAACTCGGCCCTGCTGCTAAAATGGAGGCAAACTGCCTCGCAGAGTTTCGCGTCCGCAGACGCGAAATCTGTTTGATCGTAAATTCCGACGACAGGCGCGTCGGAATTTACTCTTTGCGCGGAGCGCGTGTCGCAGCCGCGCTGCGAGCGGCAAGGCACGAAGCGCAGCGAATCCTTTTCAAAAAGAGTGGATTGCAAAATTGCGATCCACCCTTTTTGATTTTCTTTTATTTTCTGCGCCAAACAGAGGGCATTAAGAGGACAAGCAGCGGCATGATCTCAAGCCTGCCGAGCAGCATGATGGCGCTCATCGTGAGCTTGCTGATGCCGGAGAGGAAGCCGAAGTTGCACGTCGGTCCCACTGCGCCAAGGCCCGGGCCCACGTTGCTGATGGCCGTGAGCGAGGCGGTGAACGCCGCGGTAAAGTCGATGTTGTCAAGCGACAAAATCAGCGTGCCGAGCAGCAAAATCGCGATATAGGCAAAGAAGAAGACCGAAACGGACGAGACAGTCTCCTCCGTCACGCGATGTCCGTCGAGCGTGATAGGACGCACCTCGCGCGAGTGCATCACGCGCCGCAGATCACGCCGCAGCGCCTTGCACAAAAGCACGATGCGCGAGGCCTTGACGCCGCCCGCCGTAGAGCCCGCGCAGCCGCCGAAAAACATCACCAGCACGAGGATACAGCGGCAGAACTGCGGCCAGAGGTCAAAATCCTCCGTGCAGTAGCCGGTCGTTGAAATGAGCGTTGTGACCTGAAAGGCCGCATTCTCGATGGCCGAGCCGATGTCGCGCCCCGTGCGCACGATCAGGTCCGCCGCGATCATCGCCGACGCGCCGACCACGACCAGCGAGTAAACGCGCAGCTCCTCGCTCTTGAGCGCCTCGCGGAAGCGGCGCGTCACGCAGAGGTAGAGGAGCGTAAAGTTCACGCTTGCGGCAAACATGAAGAAAATGAGGATCCAGTTGACAAGATGCGACTGATAATACGCGATGCTCGCATCCCGGATGGAAAAGCCGCCGGTAGAAATCGTCGTCAGCGCCGTGGTGATCGCATCGAACAGCGGGAGGCCCGCAATGCGCAGCAGCAGCGCCTCGGCCACGGTGAGCGCGATATAGATGCGGTACAGGATGCGCGCCGTCTCACCCGTGCGGGGGCGGAGCTTTGTGCTGATGGGGCCGGGGGATTCCGCTTTCATCAGGTTCACGCTGCCCTCACTGAGCTTGGGCAGCAGCGCCAGCATGAGAACGAGGATGCCCATGCCGCCCATCCACTGCGTGAGCGCGCGCCAGAATTGGATGCCCCGCGGCAGCGACGCAGGCGACGGGAAGATGGACGCGCCGGTCGTCGTCAGGCCGGAGACGGTCTCGAAAATGGCGTCGATAAAGCTGCAGCTGCCGCTGAAAAAGTACGGCAGCGCGCCGAACACGCTCAGCGCGATCCAGCACAGCGCCACGCAGACAAAGCCGTCGCGCGGCTGAAGTCTTGTGTTGTCCGCGCGGATGAGCGAGAGCAGCACGCCCACGCCGCCGCAGATAAGCAGCGCATACAGGAACGCCCGCTGATCCGGCCCTCCGCCGAACACGCTCAGCAGCAGCGGCGGGATCATACAAAGCGCCTCAATGCAGAGGATAACGCCCACGATTCTGAGAATAAGATTTTGGTTCATAATGAAACTTCCTTGCCGCAAGCAGCCGGCACATCAGCCGAGAATATCGTTGAGGTCCTGCAAAAAGAGCTTTTTCGCCACCACGATCACGCGGTCGCCCGCATGGATCTGGGAATGGCCGTTCGGGATCTCCATCCGGCCGTTGTGCACGATGGCCGCAACGAGCAGGCCGTTTCGAAAATGCAGGTCGCTGAGCGGCCGGTCGAGAAAGTGCGTGGCACTCGTCGCGGTGAATTCGACCGCCTCGATCGCGCCGCCGAGGATATAGTGCAGGCTCTCCACCGCGCTGCCCTGCGAGTTGGCAAGGCCGCGGACGTAACTTGAGATCTGGCTTGCAATGATGGCCTTGGGCGAAATGACCGTGTCGAGGCCCGTGAGGTTCACGATGTCGAGATACCCCATGCGCGACATCTTCGGCACGACCTTCTTCACGCCGTAGCGCTTCGCCGTGAGCGCCATAAGGAGGTTTTCCTCATCGCGGTCCGTCACGGCGATGAACGCGTCGCAGTGGAAAATGCCCTCGGACTCAAGCAGGTCGTGATTCGTGCCGTCGCCGTGGATGACGGTGACTTTCGGCAGCTTTTCCGCGAGTGTGAGACATTTGGCCTCGTCCTTTTCCACGATCGTCACGTGCGTGCCGATGTCGGTGAGCACCCAGGCAAGGTACTGTGCGATGCGGCTGCCGCCAAGGATGCTCACGCGGCGGATGGGCGCCATGGCCCTGCCCATCGAGCGCAGCACGCGCGTCGTCTCCGCGGGCGTGCCGATGACGTACACGCGGTCTCCCGTCTGCGGGACGAACGAGCCGTTCGGCACGATGACCTCTTCCCCGCGCTTGGCCGCGCACATGAGGATGCTGTTGGGATTTTCGCGGTTGTAGTCGATGAGGGACTTGCCGACAAGGCTGTCTCCCTCTTCGGTCTGAAAGCCGATGAGCTCGACAAGTCCGCTGGCAAACGTCTCCACGCTGAACGCAGACGGCACGCGCAGAATGCGCGAAATTTCCTGCGCGGCGGCATTTTCGGGGTTGATGATCATATCAAGCCCGATCTCGCGGCGCAGGATCTGTGCATCGCGGAAATACTCGGGGTTGCGTACGCGGGCGACCGTGTGCTTCGCGCCGAGCTTTTTCGCCATCAGGCAGCAGATGAGGTTGACCTCGTCGTTTTCCGAAACGGCGATGAGAAGGTCCGCCTCGCGCACGCCCGCCTCCAAAAGGGCGCTGGCGCTCGCGCCGTTGCCCTCCACACACATGACGTCGAGCATGGAGTCAACGTGGTCGAGCACGGCGCTGTTGCGGTCGATGACGACCAGATCGTGGTTTTCGCCCGTCATCTGCTCGGCGATGGCGTAGCCGACCTTACCGATACCGACAATGATGATTTTCATTTCTGCGTTTCTCCTAAATTCTCTTCGGCTTCCGCCGTGCGCTGCTTACGCAGCACCATCAAAACACTGTTGAATTCCGCCCCCATGATCAGCATGACCGAGGCGAGATACAGCCACAAAAGCAATACGATCACCGCGCCGAGCGTGCCGTAAATGACGGAGTAGCGCGCGATGTTTTCAACATAATACGAAAAAAGGAATGACAATACGAGCCACATCACGAGCGAGAACACCGCGCCCGGCCAGATGCGGTTCATCCGGTGCGACTCCTGCGCAAGGCCGTACATCATCGCGATGGGGAAGAATACGATGCCGCCGATGATAACAAAGCGCAGGCTCGACCACAGGTGGATGAAGCCGTCGCTCAGCGTGATATAGGCCGACAGGTGGCTCGACACGTAGTTCAGCACCCGCCCGCCGACGACGGACAGTCCGATGGACAAAACGACCATTAAAATCAGGCTCAGCGTATAAAGCAGGAGCTTGAGCTGATAGCGCAAAAACTGCGTGGGCCGGTGCTCGCCGTAGGCCCGACGGACAGAGCCCAGAAGCGAGCTTGCCGCGCGGTAAGGAAAGTAAATGGAAAAAATCAGTGAGAACCACAAAAGCCGTGGGCTTGAATCGCGGCTGACATAAGTGAAATACTGCTCGATGATCTCGAGCGCCTCCTGCGGGATGAATGCGCGAATTTCATACAGAAAGCCGCTGATATCCACGGACATGATGCCGACTAAGTTGCTCAAAAAGATCAAAAGCGGGAAAAGCGCAAACAAAAGGTAGTATGTGAGCGCCGCACTGTCGCGGCCGACATGATGATCGAAGTACCGCCTGACCATCAGGTAGATGCCTTTCAAAAAGCGGTGCCGGTCAAGATACTGCTGCAAGGGCGATGCTCACCTCCTCAAATTGTCGATTTCTCTTTAATTTATGTAGTATAGCACAGCCCATTACGAAAGGGAAGCGCAAAAGCGCACCATGACATACTTTTTACAGAAATAAAGCCGGAAAAGGGGTTGACAGCACGGGAAAATGTGCATAATATAGTACCGTTAAGTTCATACATCGTCCGGTAGGTAAGGCTACCACAAGGATACGGACTGCTGCCGCGGAGTAGTGGAGACACTATGAGAGGGTTTGAACAGGTTGCATCGAAAGCAAGGTGCCATCTAATGCAGTTTCACCGCCTCGTGATGCTAAAGCTTGAACGGTAAGGAAACTTCTCGCCAGGGGCGGGTGTTTCTTGATTGTCGCTCCCATAGCCGCGTCGCCGGACGCAGGATATGGGGGATTTTTTTATCGCAAAATTCACCTGAACACTTTGATTTGGCACTATCTTCAGAAAGGAGGAGTCGGTATGGTCGGCTTTGAAGAAATGCGCGACGAACTGCTGGAAAGAATCGAGGATCTGCTCAAGCGAAAACAATATACCGCGCTGCGCGACCTGCTTGCAGACCTGGAGCCAGCGGATATCGCCTCGCTTTTTGAAGATTTGGACGAGGACAGCATTCCCCTTTTGTTCCGGCTCCTTCCCAAAGAGCCCGCGGCGGAGGTGTTCGTCGAGCTCGATCCCGACGCGCAGGAGATGCTGATCCGCGGCTTTTCGAACACCGAGCTCAAAGAGGTCCTTGACGAGCTGTATCTGGACGATGCGGTCGACATCGTGGAGGAAATGCCCGCGAACGTCGTCAAGCGCATCTTAAAGCACGCGGACCCCGACACGCGCAAGAGCATCAATGAAATTCTCAAATACCCCGACGACAGCGCGGGCGCGCTGATGACGACGGAGTTTGTCGACTTAAAGCGCGATATGACCGTCGAGGACGCGCTCAAGCGTATCCGCCGCACCGGTACGGATAAAGAGACCATCAACGTCTGCTATGTCGTCGATCCGGCGCGCAAGCTGCAGGGTATCGTCTCGCTGCGAACGATCCTCCTCTCCGACGAGGACGACACCATCGACGAGATCATGGAGACGCACGTCATCTCTGTCTCCACGCTCGAGGATAAAGAGGACGTTGCGCAGACCTTCTCGAAGTACAACTTCATCGCCCTTCCGGTCGTCGACAAGGAAGACCGCCTCGTCGGCATCATCACGGTCGACGACGCCATCGACGTCATGGAAGAGGAGACGACCGAGGATATCGAAAAGATGGCGGCTATGCTGCCGACGGATAAGCCATACCTCAAGACGAGCGTCTGGGAGACGTACAAGTCCCGTATCCCCTGGCTGCTGCTTCTGATGGTCTCGGCCACGTTCACCGGCCAGATCATCGCCCGCTTTGAAGACGCGCTCAGCGCGTTCGCCATTCTGACGGCTTATATCCCGATGCTGATGGACACGGGCGGTAACTGCGGCTCACAGGCGAGCGTCACGGTCATCCGTGGTATCTCGCTCGACGAGATCGAATTTTCCGACCTCTTCCGCGTCATCTGGAAGGAGATCCGCGTGGCGGTCGTCTGCGGCGCCACGCTTGCCGCAGCGAATTTCGTCAAGCTCATGCTCGTCGACAAGATGATCTT
Organism: Hominicoprocola fusiformis; assembly: GCA_040095065.1. Taxonomy (GTDB): domain Bacteria; phylum Bacillota; class Clostridia; order Oscillospirales; family Oscillospiraceae; genus Hominicoprocola. The sequence goes on along the minus strand of JBBNGO010000013.1, from coordinate 2,718 downwards.
CGGAAATCCCATCACCATCACGGTCGCGCTCGTCATCTGCCTGACGCTCGTGGTCACGGTGTTTGCGGCCAAGGTCGTGGGCTGCACGCTGCCGCTGCTCGCCAAGAAGATCGGCTTCGACCCCGCGGTCATGGCATCTCCGTTCATCACGACGGTCGTGGACGCCATCTCGCTGATGATCTACTTCAATTTTGCCTCGCTTCTTCTCGGAATCTGATAAAAATACGAAAAACTCTTTTCAATCGCGCATGAACTGTGTTATGATGCATGTTGTATGGCATTGTACGATATTCAAAGAGGCGGCTGTGCCAGACACAGCCGCCTCTTCTTTTTTCAGGAGGAGTTTCCATGGAAAATAAACTCAGAGAATACGCAAAGCTGCTCATTGAAGTGGGTCTGAACGTTCAAAGGGGCCAGACCGTCGTAATCCGCTGCCCGGTCGAGTGCGCATTTTTTGCGCGCCTGTGCGCCTCCGCCGCCTACGACGTCGGCTGCCGCGAGGTCGTGATGCGCTGGACGGACGACTACATGAACCGTGAGCGCTTTCTGCGCGCGGACAACTCCGTGTTCGACGTTTTCCCCATCTGGCAGGCAGAAATGCTCAACGGCTATGCTGACGAGGGCGCAGCATTCCTCAATATCTCTGCCTGTGATCCCGAGGCGCTGCGCGGTGTAGACCCCGACCGCCTGACGCGCGCGAGCCGCAGCGAAACGGCCATCCAGCCCTATGTAAACGCTGTGATGTCTAACGGATGCCCCTGGTGCGTCGCCTCCGTCCCCATTCCGAGCTGGGCGAAGAAGGTCTTCCCAGACGCCTCCGAGGAAGAGGCGATGGGCAAGCTCTGGGACGCGATCTTCACCTCCGTCCGCATCAGCGGCAAGGGTGACGCCGTGAAGCGCTGGCGCGAGCATACGGCGCTGCTGAGAAGCCGCGTCAATAAGCTCAACGAGCTGCACTTCGAGTCGCTCTACTACGAAAACTCCCTCGGCACGCGCCTCAACATCCGCCTGCCCGAAAAGCACGTCTGGTCCGGCGGCAGCAATCTCTGCCGCGCGGGCTTCCCGTTCGTTGCCAATATGCCGACCGAGGAGGTCTTCACTGCCCCGCTCAGAGAGGGCATCGACGGCGTGGTCTATTCCGCCATGCCGCTCGTCCACAACGGCAACATCATTGAAAATTTCCACTTTGTCATCAAGGACGGCAGGATCGTCGACGTGCACGCCGAGAAGGGCGAGGACATCCTTCGCGCCGCCATCGCTGAGGACGAGGGCGCGTCATATTTTGGCGAGGTCGCGCTCGTTCCCTACGACAGTCCCATTTCAAACCAGAAGATTCTCTTCTACAACACGCTCTTCGACGAAAACGCGGCCTGCCACCTCGCCTTCGGTGAGGCGTACCCCGAGTGCGTCAAGGGCGGCGAGGCCATGAGCAAGGAAGAGCTCAAGGCCGCGGGCCTGAATGATTCCAACACGCACGTCGATTTCATGGTCGGCACCGCTGACCTTTCCATCATCGGCACGACGAAAGACGGGCGCGAGATCCCCGTGTTCGTCAACGGCAACTTTGCCCTGTAAAAAATGATACTGCGGGCGCTTGCCCGCTCACAAAGGAGAAAAACCATGTCTATGAATTTTAACCGCCTTTCCACCGATGACAAAATTCTCATCATGGAGGGCGCGCAGGTGCTCGGCGATGTCGTCGCGGGTGAAGGCACGGCGTTCTGGTACAACAGTGTTTGCCGCGGCGAGATGCAGAGCGTGCGCATCGGCAAGCGCTGCAACATTCAGGATCTCGCCCTGATCCACAACAAGGTCACCATCGGCGACGATGTGTCCGTCGGCCACTGCGCCACCGTCCACGGCGCGACCATCGGCGACCGCGTGATCGTCGGCATGGGCGCGACGGTGCTCGACGGCGCTGTCATCGGCAACGACTGCATCATCGGCGCGGGCGCTCTTGTCACGGGCAAGATGAACGCGCCCGACGGTTCGATGATCCTCGGCTCCCCGGCCAAGGTCGTGCGCGAGCTGACGGACAAGGAAAAGGAGAGCATTCTGGCCAACGCCGCGCTCTATCTTGAAAAAAGCAAGGAATACCGTGCCCACGCCGCCAAACAGGCGTAAGACAAGCACAGGAGGAATACTCATATGAAAATCTTAGTCATCAACGGCGCAAACATGAACATGCTCGGCCGCCGTGAGCCGGACATCTACGGCAAGGAGGACTACGCCGCCCTCTGCGCCCGCATCTATGAGCACGCACAGAGCCGCGGTGTGGCCGTGGAGTGCTTCCAATCCAACCACGAGGGCGCGATCATCGACGCCATTCAGGAGGCCGACACGGCGTTCGACGGCATCGTCATCAACCCCGGCGCTTACACGCATTACAGCTACGCCATCCACGATGCGCTCAAGGCCGTCAGCATCCCCGCCGTCGAGGTCCACATGTCCGACATCCAGAAGCGCGAGGAGTTCCGCCACCTGTCCGTCACCGCCCCCGCCTGCATCGCTCAGATCCGCGGACACGGGTTCGAGAGCTATACTATGGCGATCGATATGCTGGCAAAGCTCAATCCTGAGGAAAAATAAGGTTCCTGCGATAGCAGGAACACAATATTTTCCGCGCACAGCGCGGAGGGATATGCCGCCTGCGGGCGGCAAGACCACACCCCCCATTTTCTTTCCCGAGAAAGAAAACGGGCGGTGTGACCGTCCAAA
>JBBNGO010000139.1:0-841 GCA_040095065.1 Hominicoprocola fusiformis | reverse complement strand
TTTCGATCTCGCCCCTGCACCCCTAACGACCAAAAGGGAGGGGCGCAGCCCCTCCTTTTTGGATTATCCACCCCATGGCACTTCCGGTAAGCACTGCGCCTACTTTGGATGATTCCGTTTCGATAATGCCTGCCGAGGCGGCATTGCTTCGCTCGCCGCCGTTTTCACTTTGTTCTGGGATATGGTTTATCGCAATCTGTCAATCCAACTAAATAGTCCACACTGGTCTTGTAGAAAATGGCAAGACTCCGATACTGCTCCATCGGCATAGAGCGCTTTTCCGTTTCGTAATTGCTGTATGTGCGCTGATCTATGCCAAGATAAGCGGCTACTTCTTTTTGCGTGAGATCGTTGTCTTCGCGCAAATCACGCAATCTTAAATGGAACATAAACATCACCCACAAAAATTATATCTACTATCATATGTTCCTATTGATTTTACTATTATATGATAGTAAAATCGAAATTGAGGTGATGATATGAGCGAATTAGATTGCTCCCAATGTACACATTTCCGTCAGCACTATGTGCTCAGTGCAGGAGTATATGTGCCTCTGAATTACGGACATTGTGTTGCCCGCAGGCGCAAAAAATTAGCCGCAGATTCGGAATGCTGTGAACATTTTATGAGGGTGGAAAAAGAAGAAGTTCCTGTCCATCAAAAATACGCTTTTCGTATCGAAATAGAAAAGTTGTAGTTCGGCGCTGAGCCAAAGCGGCGAGCGAAGCAATGCCGCGCCGTCAGAAGCGCGGGGAGGATAATCCAAAAAGGAGGGGCGAGGCCCCTCCCTTTTGGTCGTTAGGGGGTGCAGGGGGCGAAATCGAAACGCCCCCGGCCTTT
>JBBNGO010000138.1:0-878 GCA_040095065.1 Hominicoprocola fusiformis | reverse complement strand
GGGGCTGACGCAGACGATTACACCTATGAAGCGTTGAAGCTGTTCCTGCTGGGTGCAATCTCACGAGCCTTTCAGCCGGGGTGCAAATTTGAAATCATGCTCTGTCTGGTAGGCGGTCAGGGGGCTGGCAAGTCCACTTTCTTCCGTCTGCTGGCAGTCCGGGACGAGTGGTTCTCCGATGATTTGCGGAAGCTGGACGATGACAATGTGTACCGTAAGCTGCAAGGTCACTGGATTATCGAAATGTCGGAAATGATGGCAACCGCCAACGCCAAGAGCATTGAGGAAATCAAGTCATTTTTAAGCCGGCAGAAAGAGGTTTACAAGATACCCTATGAAACCCACCCGGCAGACCGCCCCCGTCAGTGCGTGTTTGGCGGCACTTCCAATGCCCTTGACTTCCTGCCCCTTGACCGTTCCGGCAACCGCCGCTTTATCCCCGTCATGGTGTACCCGGAGCAAGCCGAGGTTCACATTTTGGAGGACGAAGCTGCTTCCAGAGCCTATATCGGGCAGATGTGGGCGGAAGCGATGGAGATTTACCGAAGCGGCAGATTCAAGCTGGCTTTCAGCCCCGCCATGCAGCGGTATCTCAAAGAACACCAGCGGGATTTTATGCCGGAGGACACCAAAGCCGGAATGATACAGGCGTATCTTGATAAGTACACCGGGAGTATGGTCTGTTCCAAGCAGCTCTACAAGGAAGCCTTGAACCATGCCTTTGACGAACCGAAGCAATGGGAAATCCGGGAAATCAACGAGATTATGAACCAGTGCATTGACCGCTGGCGGTACTTCCCAAACCCAAGAATGTTTTCCGAATATGGCAGACAAAAGGGCTGGGAGCGTGAAAACCCGGCAACGGACTCCGGCAACCC
>JBBNGO010000137.1:0-911 GCA_040095065.1 Hominicoprocola fusiformis | reverse complement strand
GAAAATTACGGGCTTACCAGCGAGAAAAAGGTGCAGAGCGCCATCAAGATTGTTGCCAATGAAAACCGCTACCATCCGGTCAGGGATTACCTGAACAGCCTGCAATGGGACGGCACAGAGCGCATCCGTTACGCCCTGCATCACTTTCTGGGAGCCGATACGGACGAATACACCTATGAAGCCTTGAAACTGTTCCTGATGGGAGCCATCCGGCGGGTATTCAGACCGGGGAGCAAGTTTGAGGTCATGCTCTGTCTGGTTGGTGGTCAGGGAGCCGGGAAATCTACCTTTTTCCGGCTGCTGGCAGGCAGGGACGAATGGTTTTCAGACGATTTGAAAAAGCTGGACGATGAAAATGTGTACCGCAAGCTGCAAGGGCATTGGATTATCGAGATGTCGGAGATGATTGCCACAGCCAACGCCAAGAGTATTGAGGAAATCAAGTCATTCTTAAGCCGCCAGAAAGAAACCTACAAAGTGCCGTATGAGACACACCCGGCAGACCGGCTGCGGCAATGTGTATTCGGAGGGACGACCAACCGGCAGGACTTTTTACCCCGTGACCGCACCGGCAACCGGCGCTTTCTCCCCGTGACGGTGTACCCGGAACGGGCGGAGGTTCACATACTGGACGATGAAGCGGCGGCGAGGGCGTATATCGAACAGATGTGGGCGGAAGCCATGACGATTTATCGCAGTGGGAAGTATAAGCTGTCATTCAGCATAGAAATGAACCGATACCTGAACGCCCATCAGCAGGACTTCATGCAGGAGGACACACAGGCTGGCATGATCTACGCCTATTTGGAGGACTACACCGGTGACAGGGTATGCTCCAAGCAGCTTTATGAGGAAGCGCTGGGGAACTTAAATTCCCCGGCAGACTGGGAGACACGGGCAATCTGCGAGAT
>JBBNGO010000136.1:0-957 GCA_040095065.1 Hominicoprocola fusiformis | reverse complement strand
ATGACAGCATTAGAAAGACTCTATAACGCGGCAGTGGTGCCCGTCGTCGTGCTTGACGACGCGGCGGATGCGGTGCCGACTGCTAAGGCGCTGCTTGCGGGCGGCGTGGACGTGATGGAGATCACGTTCCGCACGGCGGCAGCCGCCGATTCCATCACGGCAGTCGCCAAGGAGTGCCCCGACATGTTCGTGGGCGCGGGCACAGTCATCACACTCGAGCAGTGCAAGAAGGCCGTCGCCTGCGGCGCAAAGTTCATCGTCTCTCCGGGCTACAGCGAGGAGGTCGTGAGCTGGTGCGTGGAGAACAACGTCGCCATCACCCCAGGCTGCGTCACGCCGACCGAGATCATGGCCGCGATGTCCCACGGCCTGAAGGTCGTGAAGTTCTTCCCCGCGAACGTCTACGGCGGCCTGAGCGCAATGAAGGCGCTCTCCGGTCCCTTCGGCGGCATCAAGTTCATCCCCACCGGCGGCGTGAACGACAAGAACCTTGCCGAGTATATCTCCGCGCCGTTTATCCATGCCGTCGGCGGCAGCTGGCTGTGCGCCAAGGCGGACATCTCCGCGCACAACTTCGACAAGATCACGGGCCTCTGCAAGGAGGCGCGCAAGACCGCGCTCGGCTTTGAGATCGCGCACGTCGGCGTGAACGCCGGCGACGCGGAGGAGTCCCTTGCGGTGTGCCGCGCGCTCGACGCGGCCTTCGGCTTCGGCGTGAAGGAGGGCAACAGCTCCAACTTCGCCGGCAGCGGCGTGGAGGTCATGAAGAGCCCCTATCTCGGCAAGAACGGCCACATTGCGGTCAAGACCAATTCCATTCCCCGCGCGGCGGCGGAGCTTGCCAAGAATGGCTTCACGCTTGACGAGTCCACGGCCAAGTACAAGGGCGAGAAGATGGTCGCGGTCTATCTCAAGCAGGAATTCGGCGGCTTTGCCGTCCACCTGCTGCAGAAGTAA
>JBBNGO010000135.1:0-968 GCA_040095065.1 Hominicoprocola fusiformis | reverse complement strand
GAAAACAAGTACCATCCCATCCGGGACTATCTCAATACCCTTGTGTGGGACGGGACAGAACGAATCCGTTTCTGCCTGCGGCACTTTCTGGGGGCTGACGCAGACGATTACACCTATGAAGCGTTGAAGCTGTTCCTGCTGGGTGCAATCTCACGAGCCTTTCAGCCAGGGTGCAAATTTGAAATCATGCTCTGTCTGGTAGGCGGTCAGGGGGCTGGCAAGTCCACCTTCTTCCGTCTGCTGGCAGTCCGGGACGAGTGGTTCTCCGATGATTTGCGGAAGCTGGACGATGACAATGTGTACCGCAAGCTGCAAGGTCACTGGATTATCGAAATGTCGGAAATGATGGCAACCGCAAACGCCAAGAGCATCGAAGAAATCAAGTCGTTTTTAAGCCGGCAGAAAGAGGTTTACAAGATACCCTATGAAACCCACCCGGCAGACCGCCCGCGTCAGTGCGTGTTTGGCGGCACTTCCAATGCTCTTGATTTTCTTCCCCTTGACCGTTCCGGCAATCGCCGCTTTATCCCCGTCATGGTGTACCCGGAGCAAGCCGAGGTTCACATTTTGGAGGATGAAGCTGCTTCCAGAGCCTATATCGAGCAGATGTGGGCAGAAGCTATGGAGATTTACCGAAGCGGCAGGTTCAAGCTGGCTTTCAGCCCCGCCATGCAGCGGTATCTCAAAGAACACCAGCGGGATTTTATGCCGGAGGACACCAAAGCCGGGATGATACAGGCGTATCTTGATAAGTACACCGGGAGCATGGTCTGCTCCAAGCAGCTCTACAAGGAAGCCTTGAACCATGCCTTTGACGAGCCGAAACAATGGGAAATCCGGGAAATCAACGAGATTATGAACCAGTGCATTTCCGGCTGGCGGTATTTCCCGAACCCAAGAATGTTTTCCGAATATGGCAGACAAAAGGGCTGGGAGCGTGAAAACCCGGCAACGGACTCCGGCAACCC
>JBBNGO010000134.1:0-986 GCA_040095065.1 Hominicoprocola fusiformis | reverse complement strand
CGGGGCGGGGCTATTTTGTTTTCGCTGCGGCGGGTTTGGGGATTGCGCCGCCTGCGGGCGGCGCTAAAGGTCTACCGAACTGCACGCGCTGCGCAATGTAGGTGCGGTGTACATGGCTTCGCCATGAACCCCTGCGATTCGGTTCATCCAGCAACCGTGCCTTACTCCGTGAGGCGCGTGTGACGGTAGACTGGCGGCAGACTGCCTGCGGGGCGGCATCGCTGCGCTCGCCGCATTACAAGAAAAACGACCGCGTGAGCGGTCGTTTTTATCGTTTGTCGGTGCGGCCGAGGAGGTAGTCGACGGAGGTTCCGTAGAGGTCGGCCAGTTTAATTAAAATTTGTGTTGGCACGTCGTTTTCGCCAGTCTCGTATTTGGAATACCCGGTCTGCGACATGCCCAGTAGCTTCGCAAGTGCAGCTTGCGTCATATCGTTGTCTTCCCGCAGGTCTCTCAATCTCGGATACATCATCTTCACCCCAGGAAAACTATAAAGCAAGCAACTTCTTAACTTGCATTTTAATCTGTTTCAGGTTATTATAATCCCAAGGGGGGATGAAAATGCCTGATTATGAAAAGATGTATCACCTGCTATTCAACGCGATCACCGACGCACTGACTCAACTGGAAGCACAGAATTACGGCGATGTTAAAGACGCCCTCATCTCCGCCCAACAAAAAGCCTAAGAAATCTATATTACAGCAGAGGACTAAAAAAGAAGCAAACCTGAACGCGGCGAACGCAGCAATGCCGCCTTGGCAGGCATCAGCAAGATCGTACAAATCCAAAGTAGACAGAAATTAGGCTGTACTTCTACAAGATGGGCAGAGCGGCAGCGGATAATAGGAGCAAGCCAAATTGTATCGCAGCAAAAAAACAGCAGACACCCGATTCCGCAGGCTGAGCAGCTCTTCAAGCCCAAACCTCGCAATGGCGGGGTCAAGGGGCAGAGCCCCTTGTGTTCTCTTAGGGGTCAAAGGGGGCC
>JBBNGO010000133.1:0-1019 GCA_040095065.1 Hominicoprocola fusiformis | reverse complement strand
ATTAGAGTGTTCAGAAGTTCGGCGGTCAGCTCCACAGGGTTGACATACTGTTTCATCAGGGCAATCCACTTTTCAGCGTCCGCTGCGGTCTGTACGGCGGCTTCCATCGTTTCGTGAAGCTGCCTTATTTTTGTTTCAAGCTCCCTTTGCTCGTTCTGGTACTTCTCGGACAGCATATTGAAGTTATACTCGGTTATGCGTCCGGCAGACCAGTCCTCATACATTTTAGCAAACAGCCCGTCAACCTCGGCTTTACGCTTTTCCGCCTTTTTCAGCTCCGCAGCCTGCTTTTTCTTCGCAGAGTTTCTTTCTCTGTCGCTGGCATTGAGCAGCCGTTTCAGCAGCTTGTCCTCGTCTTTCTGTGCCAGCATAGACCAGTATTGCAGTCTTGCAAGCACATAGGCATACAGCACATCATAGCGGATATAGTGCATGGAACACTGGCGTAATCCCTGTCCGTACTTACTGCAATGGTAGTGTGCATAGGGATTTTTGTTCTGGCTGTTTACACCATAAGCCAATGACCATCCGCAGTCCGCACATTTTACCAGCCCGGAAAATATCTGCGTTGTGCCATTCTTCTGTCGTCTGCGTCTGCTTGCAATCAGCTCCTGAACTTTTTGGAACACTTCTTCGGAAATGATGGCTTCGTGGGTATTTTCCACACGATACCATTCTTCCTGCGGCTTCCGCACCTTTTTCTTGTTCTTGAATGAAATGTTGCTTTGCTTGTTGTGAACGCTGTGACCGATGTAGGTTTCCTCTTTCAAAATGCTCTTGACCTGTGCAATCGTCCACGCATAGGCTTTTTCTGGAGGCGCACCGGCGTAGATATTGGCGAAAGTCCCGTATCTTTCATAGTTCAGCCAGCCGGGGGTAGGTACTTTCTCCTCCACCAGAATCCGTGTAATGCTGGCGGCTCCCCTCCCGTGTACGGCAAGATCAAAAATCTTCTCTACAATCCAGCGTGTTTCCGGGTCGATCAGAAGATGACCTTTTTTGTCCGGGTCTTTTACATA
>JBBNGO010000131.1:0-1142 GCA_040095065.1 Hominicoprocola fusiformis | reverse complement strand
ATCTACTACCGCTTCATCGGCAAAATCGACTGACCTTTCTTTTTTACCCAACAATATCTTTAATTAAGGGAGACGGGGCAGAGCCTTCCGGAGATCCCGATGCTGATGGAGCTCGCGGACTTTTTCGACCTGTCGGTCGACGCGCTTTTGGGCTATCGGCTGCGCTCGAACGACCGAAAGAGCGTCAGCGAGCGGCTGAAGGTCCTGCGCCGCGAGGACAGATATGACGAGGGCCTTGCCGAGGCGGAAAAGGCGCTGCAAAAGTTTCCGAACACCTTTACCGTCGTCTACGAGTGTGCCAAGCTCTTCGAGATGGCGGGCGGCACGCGGAAAGACAAGGCCTTGCAGCGCCGCGCGCTCGATTTACTGACGCACGCTATCCGTCTGCTGCCGCAGAACAGCGACCCGCAGGTGAGCGAAATGTCGCTTCGACTCGACATGGCGAACGTGCTGCTCGATATGGAGGACTGGGAACGCGCGCTCGCGCTCTTCAAGGAGAACAACGCCTGCGGGCTGCTCGACGACCAGATCGGCTGTCTGCTCGCGCTCGTCAAGGAGCGGCGCGAGGAGGGCGTAACCTATCTTTCAATGGCGCTGCTGCGCGCGGTGACGTCGCTCGTGCGTGTGTGCGACGGCTTTGCCAATGTGTTCGAAGCACGAAAGGACATGAAGTCGGCCATCGACATTTTGCAGTGGAAGCATTCGGTACTCTCAGGCCTCAGAAAAAAAGGCACGGTCAGCGAGCTCGACAAGATCAGCGCGGCCTCGCACGCGGCGCTCGCGCGGCTCTTGTACGACTGCCGCGATTTAGGCGGCGCGAACGACGAGCTGAAAACCGCCAAAGCACTGGGTACAGCCTACGACGCCGCGCCCAGCCACAGCGCAAGAAATGTCCGCTTCTACGAGGGCGTCGAGCATGTGGGCATTTACAGCGACTTTGGCCGTAGCGCGATGGATGCGGCGCTTGATGCGTTTCTCGGAGATGACAGCACAGAGAAGTTGGAAGCGTTTTTCCGAAACGGTTAAAAAGGTCTCCGGGAAAAAGCAGCGCCTTTGGCGCTGCACGGGAAAGGGGGATATTCTCTCACGTGAGAGAATATCCCCCTTGGACCCCCAAGAGAACGCGAGGGGAGAACCCCTCG
>JBBNGO010000130.1:0-1148 GCA_040095065.1 Hominicoprocola fusiformis | reverse complement strand
GTAAGGAACATGAGCGAATTGAAACCAAGAATAACGGAAAACGGAATTGATTATATCCTTGTCGGAGATTACTACATTCCAGGCTTGAAACTGCCGGAGGAACACCGCCCTATCGGAAAGTACGGACGAATGCACCGGGAATATTTAAGAGAAGTCCACCCAGCCAGATTGAATACATTGATACTGACCGGAGAATTGTTGACATATCTTGCAGACCTGAATGAACAGGCACAAAAACGGTTAGACACTATCATGGAGCAGATGAAAGCTACCGAGGGCGTGACAGAGGAATTGAAGTGTACCCGACAAATGGAATGGGTGCAGCGTTGCAATAACATTCACAACAGGGCAGAAGAAATTGTTTTGTATGAGATGATTTATTCATAACGGGAGCAATTAAATCGGAGGTATATAAGATGATTGAAATTGTATTTGGTGAAAGTGCCTGTGGAAGTTTGAAAATTGCCCAAACTTACGGCAAGGGAAAGTATAGAGGAAGTGCTGTTTCAATATTTATGAGGCACGAAGACGGGAGTGTTCCATCTTCAGATGAAATGAAAAAGGCACAGCTTCAAGCACAGGAACAAGAACGCATTGCTTGGGAGAATGCTATTCCATTGGGAGGCAAGAGCAGTGATGTTTATTGTTTTGATATGGCTCTTAGTGTGGGAGATATTTCTGATAATGGAATTGGCGAACAGCGGAAAAATATTTTCAAGAAAATGCTGTCTGTCTGCTTTGTAGAGGATTTAGATTATCAGGTTGAAGAAAAAATACAGAAAATTAAAACTACATTGACCTCAGTGATTGAACGATATGTAGCTGGGGAAGAAATTCGCATTTGGTATAGCTATAATCCAGATGAGCTTTGTGGTATGTATTGGCTTATGAAACAACTTCAACCATTAAACTGCCAGACAACAATTTATTTGGTTAAGTTACCTACATGGGAATATGGAAAAGAAAATACTATGACATCCAAAATAGCATGGGGCGAGGTCTCTCCTGGCGAATGGGGAAACTATATAACTCTACAAGAGAAAGCTAATCCTGTATTTCTTTCAGCTTGTACTATGAAATGGAATCAACTTCAAAATGAAAATGCACCTTTGCGTGCAATGTTAAATGGTAAATTGCAAAGCGTTTCA
>JBBNGO010000012.1:0-64291 GCA_040095065.1 Hominicoprocola fusiformis | reverse complement strand
AAAACCCGCCCCGCACTGCGGCCCGCTTTTTTGATGCAAATATGCCTTACTTCTTGCTCTTCTCCAGCGCGGCAAGCTTGAGGCAGCAGCAGAAGACGGCCATCGCCTGCTCAAGCTCCTCGACCGGCGGCAGCGACGGGGCGACGCGGATGTTGCTGTCAAGAGGGTCGTGTCCATACGGATAGGTCGCGCCCGCGCTCGTCATCACGACGCCAGCCTCCTTGGCCAGCGCCAGCGTGCGCTTGGCAAGGCCGGGGGCCGTGTTCACGGAGACAAAGTAGCCGCCCTTGGGCGTGTGCCAGCTCGCAATGCCGAGCGGCTTGATCTCGCGCTCGAGCGTTTCGACGACCATGTCGAACTTCGGCTTCATGATCTTGGCGTGCTCTTTCATCAGCGCGAGGGTGTGTTCTTTGTTCTGGAGATACTTGACGTGGCGCAGCTGGTTCATCTTGTCGAAGCTGATGGCCTGAATGCCGATGAGCTTGGTCATGTACTCCATGTTGGCTTCGCTGCACGCAAAGCACGCAATGCCCGCGCCGGGGAGCGTCACCTTGCTCGTGGAAGCGAACTCGAAGACCATGTCGGCGTTGCCGTACTTCTCGCACTCGCTCAGAATATCCTTGAACGGGACGAACTCGCCGTCAAACTCGTGGATGCAGTAGGCGTTGTCCCACATGAGCAGGAAGTCGGGAGCCGCGGGCTTCATCTTCGCAATGCGCTCGATGGTCTCGTCGGAGTAGATGATGCCGTCGGGGTTCGAGTACTTCGGCACGTTCCACATGCCCTTGACGCTCGGGTCCTTGATGAGGTTTTCGACAATGTCCATGTCGGGGCCGTTTTCGGTCATCGGGATGGTGATGAGCTCAAAGCCGAAGCTCTCGGTCACCTTGAAGTGGCGGTCATAGCCCGGCGCGGGGCAGAGCCATTTGACGCTCTCTTCCTTGCACCATGGCTTTTCGCTGTGCAGCAGGCCGTGGGTGTAGGCCTTGGAGACCGTGTCGTACATGAGCTGGAGGCTCGAATTGCCGCCGGCGAAGACCTGAGAGGTCTTGCAGCCGAGGATATCGGCGAACAGCTTACGCGCGCTCTCAAGGCCCTTGAGCTCGCCGTAGTTGCGGGCGTCCACGCCGCTGTCCACGCACTCCTCGGCGCTGGTCAGCGCGGTCAGGATGCCGCTGACAAGGTCGAGCTGCTTTTTGCTCGGCTTGCCGCGCGCCATGTTGAGCTTGAGGCCCTTGGCCTTCCAGCTCTCGTATTCGGCGGACACCTTGTCGTATTCCTGCTGCCACTCGGCAGCGGAAAGAGCCATATAATCCATGATGATTCTCCTTTACAGGTAATTTATCCGATTAAAGTAACTGCATTATAGCACAGGGGAAAATCAGGCGCAAGTGTCCACATATAACAATCATTTGTTTCGCCTGCGGCAACAAGTTGACTCATTGAACAGATTGTACCGCCCCTCGCCGCAATAGAGAGGGGCGCTGCTTTTTGGCGAAAGCGGGAAAGAAAACGCGTCAGCACTAAACATAGTGCTGACAGTGCGTCCAAATCAGGCAAAAAGTAAGGCCGCGGAAAGCACATCGCTTTCCGCGGCCTTGATCGTTTTTATAGAATTGGTCCTGTCACAGCTCGGTAAAGGTGCGAATTTCGTCGAGCTGGGCGTAACGCCGCGCGTGTGTTGTGCTCACCTTTCCGGCGCAGACGGGGCAGCCGCACTGCTGCGCGCCGGTGCGCGGATAGACGACCGATTTCCACACGTGTCCCTCGGGACACTGCCACCAGACCTTTTTGTTGCTACCGGGCGTGACCATTTCCGGCGTCAGCGCGCCGTTGAGCGACGGATGCCACTGCGCGGCAATGTCAGGGCAGAGGGTTTTCAGATCATTGAAGCCCTTGAGCACCTTGCGTCCCGCGCAGTAGGGACATCCGGTCTTGCGCTGTGTGCGCGAGGCGACCGTCGCGCGGTAGGAATGCCCCAGCTCGCAGCGCCACCAAGCGGGACGGTTGGAACTGACGGCGACATCGCTGGGCTTCAATCGCCCGTTTTTGCGCTTGTCCCACTGTGCGGCGATCTCGGGCTGGAGGTGGGCGAGGTCATTTTCACCCGTGACGATCGTCTTGCCCGCGCACACGGGACATCCGTGCCCCCACGCCGTGCGCGAGGCGACGGGCGACTGCCACAAATGTCCCTCCGGACAGCGCCACCAGATGCGTATTTTCGAACCCGTGGAGACGTCGCGCGGCGAAAGTGGGCCGTTTTTCTCACGGTCCCACTGCGCGGCCACGTCGGGATAGAGCGTTTCCAAATCGTTGAAGCCGGGCAGGACCTTTCGCCCCGTGCAGTACGGGCAGCCGCTCCCCTCGGAGCGCACATGCACCGTCGTCTGCCACGAATGGCCGTTTTCACACGTCCACCAGACTTTTTTCTTGCTGCCGTAGGAAACGGTGTCCGGCGTGAGCGGAAAATTGCGCGATTCGTCCCATTCTTTCAGTAAGTTTGTCCTTTCATGCAGCATGCAGAACTCATAAAATGTTTGTCGCATGTTCATTCCCCCTCTTTTCGGCAAAAAAGGTTTCCCGCCTGTACCTTGCTTTCAGAGAGGGCCGGGCGGTGCAGGAAGGGCGCTGCCCTTCCGAATGATTTGCAACCGGCTGTCATAACCGCACACGGCGGCCTTAGACCCCTCTGGCTTTGCGTCCCTGCTTTTCAGCAGGTTTGCCAAACATCGTTTGATTTGCTTGTCAGATCAGTACAGGCGCTTTCACGCCGGAAACGGGGAAGAAAAAACTTCCGTTTTGACAGAACCAATGAAAAAAAGTTCGCCGATCCTGTCGTATTTATATTCTATCACGAACTTTCCGTAAAAACAAGGCAGGTGACAAGACAGAATTCGGAAAAGTGATATAAAATTTGAAAAAATCCGAAAGAAATTAGCGGAATGTTAGCATTTTCATATCGCTTCTCTATGTTTTCGACGTGATGGAGGGGACTGAAACCGCGCGCGGCGATGCGACCGCAACCGCGCTTTCTTGACATCTTCCGCCGTTTCGGTATGATAGAACCATCCCGTTTTTTGGAGGCAACTATGCATTCAGTGACAACCAGAAAGGCCGCGCTCGCGGCGCTTCTCGTTCTGGCGGCGCTCCTTTCCATCTTCGCGGTAGGGAAGAGAGCGTCCGACCCCGCGTACCATCAAGCGTCCATCGACGCGCTCGCGGAAAAGCAGGAGACGGTGCTCGAGCTGACAGCGGCGTCCACCGCCGCGAGCGCAGCCATCACGCTCCTGCCGGGCGACACCGCGACGCCCATCGCCGAAAAGCTCGCCGACCTGAGCGGCTATTTCCTCATCGTGCTCTGCGCCATCTTTCTGGAAAAGTATCTGCTGACGATCACATCTTACATGTCGTTCACGATCCTGATCCCCGCAGCCTGCGCGCTTGGCATCGCTGCGCTCTTTTCCGAAAAGCTGCGTGCCGCGCTGGGGAAGCTCGCATGGCACGTGCTGCTCTTCGCGCTCGCTATCGCGTTCGTCATCCCCGCGGGCGTCAAAGTCTCGAGCATGATCGAGGACACATACCGCGCCTCGATCGAAGAGACCATCGCAAACGCCGAGCAGACGACCGAGGACATCCAGTCTGCCACCTCGGGCGAGGCGGACGAGAGCGAAAAAAGCGGCCTTTCCGGCCTCTTTTCCAAGGTGACTGAGGGCATCACCGGAGCGGCGACCGCCGCGGTCGGGCAGCTCAAAACGGTCCTGAACCGCTTTATCGAGGCCCTCGCCGTCATGCTCGTCACGTCGTGCCTGATCCCGATTTTAGTGCTGCTGTTTTTCGCCTGGCTCGTCAAACTGATGCTCGGCATCGACTTACCGCCGCTGCGCGCAAAGCTCGGCGTCGGTAAGGTGCACAGCACGAGCGGCGCGCCGCGGATATGACCACATGGCCATCGTAAAAAATATACGATAACTTAAAAGTGCGGCGAGCGCAGCGATGCCGCTTTGGGGAGGCAGCAAGGTTGGCAAAATCTAGCGACGGCAGGGGATTCTACCAAGACTGCATTCAGATCAGGGAGCGACAGCGAAGATAGAAAAAGTCAAATCGTTTAGAACCATCACCCGGCAGGTACCCGATTCCGCAGGCTGAGCAGTTCTTCAAGCCTCAAAACCGCAATGTCGGGGGGCGAGGGGGGTTCCCCCTCATCCTTCCCTTGGGATTCAAAAGGGGGCATTCTCTTCGAGAAGAGAATGCCCCCTTTATTCGCTCCCCCCTGCGGGTTAGCAGGAGAAAACTCCGCAGCGCTGCGCGCGCTGCTGATTCACCTTACCTCCGCAAATCGCGTCGTCAGAACGACACGACTTCCTGCGCGGGCTTCGACGTGGTGGTGATGCGCTCGACGTACAGCACGGGGCCCTCGCCCTCATAGGCGTCGAGGTGCTCCTTTTTGACCGTGGCAGTGATATCGACCCAGTCGCGATTCTTGTAGGCCTTCAGGCTGTCGCCCTTGGCGACGATGCCGACGAACTGGATGTCGTTTTCGCAGCAGGTCATCACGAAGCGGCCGGGGCAGTGGATGCCCGGGAACTTCTTCGAGTGGCACATGATGAGCTTCATGTGGACCTTTTTGCCATCCCAGCGGTCGGGATGGTCCATCGCGTCGACGTACCACACGCCGTAGTCGTCGTCGGGAATGTCGATGAGGTCGGGCGTCATGTCGAACGGGCACTCGTCGCCGGTCAGATAGTCCTCGCTGTTGCCGTCGTTGTCCTCAAGGTAGATGTCCGCGCGGCGGTTGACCATGCGCAGATTGCGCGCGCGCAGGCTCTCTTTGAGCTTGTTGTCGCAGCGGTTGAAGACGATCATGTCCGCGTTCGTGATCTTTTCCATCATGAGCTGACCCATGTTCTTGACGAACAGCTCGAACGTCGGCGCCTGCACGAACGTCATGATCTGATAGAGCACCCAGTTGGCGGGCAGCACCTCGCGATAGAGCTTTTCCATCTGCCACATGCCGTTGTACTCAATGAGTACCTGCTTGGGGCGGTGCTTCTTTTCAAGCTCCTTGCAGAAGGCGAGCGTCAGCTCCTCTTCGTCGTCCACCGTGACGACGGTGACGTTGTCGAGCGCCTTCTTCTCGTATTCTTCGTCGCCCTCTTCGCAGCAGATCAGAAGCGTCCTGTCCTCGCGGGCAAAGCCGTCCTCCAAAATGCCGTTGATAAAGCTCGTTTTGCCGGAATCGAGGAATCCGGCGACCAGATAAACAGGAATATCCATGCCTTACACTCCAAACAGTTCTGCAAGCTCGTGCTCTTTGAGCTCCGCGCCGATAACGCACAGGCGGCCCGTGTAGTCGGGATGGCCCGCGCGGACCTCATGCTCTTCGGGCACGTAGTCGAATTCGAGCCAGCCGTCCTCGCCGTTCACGATGCCCTTGGCACGCAGGATGTGGCCGTAGTCGCCGCTGTCCAGCTTGTGGAGCATGTCCTCAAGCGCTTCTTTGCTGAACTTCTTCGGCGTCTCCTTGCCCCAGGAGGAGAAGACGTCGTCGGCGTGGTGATGATGGTGATGGTGGCACTCGCACTCGGGATCGTCGCACTCCTCGCCGTCGTGGTGATGGTGGTGATGCTCGTGCTCGTCGTGCTCGTCATGGTCATGGTCGTGATGATGCTCGTGCTCGTGGTCATGCTCATCCTCATCGTGGTCATGGTGATGCTCGTGTTCATGCTCATGGTCGTGCTCGTCATGCTCATCGTGATGATGGTGATGCTCATGCTCGTGCTCGGCCTCTTCGATCTCGTGCTCGCGGCGCATCTTTTCAAGAAGCTCGTCGCTGAGCGACACCTTTTCGATGGCGGAGAGGATGGTCTTGCCGTCCAGCTCGTCCCACGGAGTCGTCAGAATGGCGGCGTCGGGGTTCTTCTCGCGCAGCATCGCGGCGGCGGCCTCGAGCTTCTCCTGCGAGAGCTTCTGCGTGCGGGAAAGAATGATCGTGCCGGCGGCCTCAATCTGGTTGTTGTAGAACTCGCCGAAGTTCTTCATATAGACCTTGACCTTGCTGGCGTCGGCCACGGTGACGTAGCTGTTGAGCTTGAGCTCGCCCGGGCACTCGTCGACCGTGCGCTCGACGGCGACGATGACGTCGGAGAGCTTACCGACGCCGCTCGGCTCAATGAGGATGCGGTCGGGGTGGAACTGTGCCACGACCTCTTTGAGCGCCTTGTTGAAGTCACCGACGAGGGAGCAGCAGATGCAGCCCGCGGACATCTCGGAGATCTCGATGCCGGACTCCTTCAGAAAGCCGCCGTCGATGTTGATCTCGCCGAATTCGTTCTCGATCAGCACGAGCTTTTCGCCGCTGTAGGCTTCCGCGATCAGCTTTTTGATGAGCGTGGTCTTGCCGGCGCCCAGAAAGCCGGAGAAAATGTCAATTTTCGTCATGAGAAATACGCTTCCTTCTTTTTTATTGATTTCCAAACTTGTATTATAAGCAGAATTTGTGAACGATTCAAGTCTTTTTCCATGCAAAATGCGCCTTTTTCCCGCTCACAGGCCCATGCCTGGCAGCGGCACGCGGTGAGGCAGGATCACATGCCCAAAGCAGATAAAGCGCTTTCCGCTCTCAGGGCCGCAGATGACGTCCGCGCCGCTGCGGTCCCGCCCCAGAGAGAAGAGGTACGAAACGCCGAGCGGGTCGCGGTAATACTGCTTGCAGAGCATGTCGCCCCCGACGCAGAAGATGCCCACGTCGCCCGCATGCAACGGGTCGTGATTGAGGTAGGCGACGCTGCCGCCGTGCAGCACGGGTTCTAAACTGTCGTCGCGGATGCGCACGGCGAATTCCGCTCCCGGCGGCACATCGCCGTGGTCGACGATGTAGTCAAAATCCTCACCTAGCACGGGGGCGGCGTAGCCCGCTGCCTCGATCGATCGGTAGAGCGGGATGCGGCGCGGCGCGCCCACACCGTCCTGTCTCGCGTGCATCGTGCACAGGGCGCTGACGAGGCTGCCTACCGTCTCGCGCTCGAGCGGCGAGAGCGAGCGGCACTTTTCAATCAAATCCTGCTCTGCGCGCGAGCAGACGAAGCTGCCTGAGCGGAACGAATCGCGGTAAAGGTAGTTCGGGTCGATCTCAAGCGCATCGAACAGCCGGAGCAGCACCTCCTCCTTCGGCGAGCTGACGCCGTTTTCATAGTTGCTGATGGCAGAGGGCGAAACGCCAAGCTCCTCCGCCAGCGCCGCGCGCGAGAGATGAAGCTCCTCACGCCGCAGACGCATTTGTTTGCCAAAACTCATCAAAATTCCCCCAGAAAACGCAGGCTGCGACAAGATTTGACTGTATTCTATCGCAGAAGCTTGTATCTGTCAATCAATTATAACAAGAATCTTGTAAATTTATTCTTGACATAGCAAGATTCTTGTGATATCTTGATTTTGCTAACAAGTTCTTTGTACTTGATGGCGTGCCGCGGCGAGCGTTCTCCTCAGTTTGCCCGCGGCGCACGCCGCCGATACCGGTACGGCGGCTGATCCCCGCAGCAGAAAAAGAAAACGCGCCGCCCTGAAAAGGACGGACGCGAAAAAAATAGAGAGAAAGAAAATATCGAGCCAGCCTAAGGGCAGCTCGATATTTTTGCTTTTGTGGTAAAACGACGAAAGTGTGATCTCGACGCAGGCCGCAGAGCGGCTCTGATACGCCACTGGCGTATCGCTTACATTTTCCAAACCACTACAAAACAAAAAGAACGAGCTGACTTTCATCAACTCGTTCTTGGTGGGGGAAGGTGGATTCGAACCACCGAAGTCACTGACAACAGATTTACAGTCTGCCCCCTTTGGCCACTCGGGAATTCCCCCATCTGAAATTGTTTGCTTGTCGGTGGAGCTGGTAGACGGATTCGAACCCCCGACCTGCTGATTACAAATCAGCTGCTCTACCAGCTGAGCTATACCAGCATCTCAGCAACGAACAGGTTGTATATTACCAGACTTCGATTCGTTTGTCAACAGGGAATTTGAAAAAAGGAGGAATTTTGTTGTACGCAGGAAGAAGGCACCATTCACCGGTGCACGCGGTCTGCTCACTCTGCGCGCAGGACATTTACGCGGGAGAAACGCTGTGGTACCGAAACGGCGTGACCGTCTGCGCGGACTGCTTTCCGCGCTTTGCGCGCGAAGCGCTCCGGTCGTTTGAATACATATCAGGGGAGGCGAGCACGCTATGACGCTGTATCAGATGTCGTTTGTCTACCGCGAGGACGCGCTGCGCTTCCGCATGCGCATCACGGTCCTGCGCGAGCAGGCCAAGGCCGCGCCGACGAAGGAGGAGCGCGAGCGACTCAAGCGGCGCATTTTGGAGCTCCAGCAGCTTCAGCGCCAGTCGCGCGAGCTGGCCGAGCTGACGCGGCACTATTACGAAAGGGGCTATTACCGCAATGAAAAGTACACCTTATAGTATGCGCAACAATGAAGTTTACGGCGACATGACCGCCTGGATCGCCGCGCACGCGGGCGACAACGAGAGCGACCTCATGCGCCTCAAGCGCAATCTGCGCCTTGCCCGCGAGGAGGAGCTTACCGCCCGCCAGCGCGAGCTGCTGCGCCTGCGGTATGAGGAAAACATGACCGTCACGGAGATCGCCGCGGCCATCGGGCGGGACAAGTCCACGGTGTCGCGCACGCTCTCCCGCGCGCGGAGAAGGCTTTACAAGTGCCTCCGCTATGGGCTATAATCAAAAGGTAACAAGCGAATAAGACCCGCACGGGTACATAGAATAATGGTCAGTGCGGAGAAAAGTGAGGGCAAGAGCTATGCTGCACAAAGCGCTGCAAAACAAATGGGCGCGCGTCCTGATCGCGGTTTTCGCAACATTCCTCTACGCGCTGGGCGTGAACCTTTTCGTCGTACCGATGGGCCTCTATTCCGGCGGCGTGGTCGGACTGAGCCAGATCATCCGAACACTGCTCGCGCAGGCTGTCGAGCTGCCCGCAGGGGTGGACATCGCCGGTATCTTGTATTTTCTCATCAATATTCCGGTGCTGTATCTCGCATGGCGCGACCTCGGGCGCGCGTTTTTGATCCGCACGCTGATCTGCGTGGGCGCGTCGTCGCTCTTTTTGAGCGTGATCCAGTCGCCCGCTGTGCCGATCTTGGACGATCCTCTCGCCTCGTGCCTCGTCGGCGGCATTCTGTGCGGCTTTGCCCTCGGCTTGGCTCTGACCTGCGGCTGCTCGACCGGCGGGCTCGACGTTGTCGGACTGTGCCTCACAAAGCGCGGCAGCCGCTTCACCGTCGGACGCTTTTCGCTGGGCTTCAACATCGTGCTCTATGTCGCCTGCGCACTGCTCTTCGACATCCAGACGGCCATCTACTCTGTCATCTACACGGTGTTCTGCTCGCTTTTCATCGACCGCGGGCACCAGCAGAACATCAATGTGCAGGTGCTCATCTTCACGAAAGACGCGGATCCCGAGCTCCCGCGCAGCATCATGTCGCGCCTTGGCCGCGGCGTAACGTACTGGGAGGGCAAGGGCGCATATACGGAGAGCGACATGCGCGTGCTGTGCGTCTGCGTCTCGAAATTCGAGGTCGCGGAGCTGCAGGAGACCGTGCGTGAGCTCGATTCCCACGCCTTTTTCATCGTGCAGGAGGGCGTGCGCATCGGCGGCAATTTTCTCAGAAAGATCTCGTAAATCCTTTCGGTTTTCCGCGAAGACGCTTTGCGCAGCAGAGCGTCTTCTTTTTGTTTATTTAACTATTTTGAAAAATCATCCATGTTTTCTAAAACATTCAAGGATGTTTTATTGCGTTTTTCTATCAATCGTGATAGCATTACCTCAATCTTTTATTGTGCCGCAGCAGTGTTCTTCCCCCGAAGACACGCGGCATGAAAAAGCCCCGCAGCGAATAAACAATCATCAAACCCCAATGAGATGTGGAGGGATCTTTTCATGTTTGACCAGTATTTTGAAAAATTTGATTTAGCCCCCGAGATCACCGCGGCACTCAAAAAGTGCAAGTGCATCGCCTACGCCGAAACGAAGGCGGAGCTCGAGGAGATGGCCTACGGTCCCACGCACACCTCCCGCTATGACGTGGTCTACCCCATCGAGGGCAATGGCACGGTCAAGGAAGCGGAAGTCGTGCGCTGCAAGAACGGCTGTGTCGTCAACTTCATGGAAGACTACATGCGCCGCCGCGACCCGAACAGTATGGCCATCGGCGACGATCTGCCCTCCGACAAACCGCGCTTCAAGGACCGCTTTGGCTACGAGTTTTCGTCGCTCCGTCAAGAGACGCTCGACTGGCTCTCCACGCAGCAGGTCATCATGCTGCCGTTTTCCGCCGGTCCGCGCGGCCACGGCTATCCGAGCCTGATGATCTGCCCGCTCAATGCCGCGTTCTTCGCGCTGTCGCTGGCGAACATGCAGGGCTTTACGAGCATTGTCGATGTGCCTGAGCACTATAAGCCCCGCGCCATCATCTTTGTCGCGCCGCCGTTCCGCCACACGCACTTTGACGGCAAGCAGGTCGTCGTGCACAACCGCTCCAAGGAGATGCACGAGGTCTGGGCCTATAACCTCTATCCCGGCCCCAGCGCCAAGAAGGGCGTTTTCTCGCTGCTGCTCGACATCGGCGAGCAGGAGGGGTGGGTCTGCTGCCACACAAGCGCGGCCATGGTCGAGACGCCGTATGAGTGCGAGGTCGTGTTCATGCACGAGGGCGCGTCCGGCGGCGGCAAGAGCGAAATGCTCGAGGACTTCCACCGCGAAGAGGACGACCGCCTGCTCATCGGTACGCATACGGTCACGGGCGAAAAATATTACATGACGCTTGGTGAGAGCTGCAAGATTCACCCCATTGCCGATGATATGGCCTGCGCGCTCAAGAGCTTCCAGGATCCCGAGAGCGGCAAGCTGCGCATCCTCGATGCCGAGGACGGCTGGTTCCTGCGTATGGACGGCATGAATGCCTACGGTAACAGCCCGCTTTATGAGCGCATCTGTATCCATCCGAGCGAGCCGCTGGTCTTCTTCAACATGGACGGCGTCCCCGGTGCGACCTGCCTCATCTGGGAGCATGTGATCGAGTCGAACGGCAAGCCCTGCTCGAACCCGCGCGTCATCCTGCCGCGCAAGATGGTTGACAACATCGTGCCTGATACCGAGCCCGTCGAGGTCGACGTGCGCAGCTTCGGTGTGCGCATGCCGCCCTCTACTGCGAAAGACCCGAACTACGGCGTCATGGGCATGCTGCAGGTCGTGCCGCAGTCCATTGCCTGGCTGTGGAGACTCATCTCTCCACGCGGCTTCAAGAACCCGTCCATCGCCGATACGAACGCCGGCAGCGGCCTGAAGGCCGAGGGCGTCGGCTCCTACTGGCCGTTCGCCACGGGCCTCAAGGTCACGCAGGCGAATCTGCTGCTCGAGCAGATCATGTCTGCGCCTAAGACGACGAACGTGCTGATCCCGAACCAGCACATCGGCGCTTATCATGTTGGATTCATGGGCGAGTGGCTCTCGCGCGAATACCTCGCGCGCCACAACGGGTTTGTGCGCGAAAAGCATCTGGTCCCCGCGCGCTGCCCGCTGTTCGGCTACGCGCTCGATGAAATGAAGCTCGACGGCCAGTTTATCCGTCAGACGTTCCTGCGCCCCGAGACGCAGTCCAAGCTCGGCAACGCGGGCTACGACGCCGGCGCCAAGATTCTGACCGACTTCTTCAAAGAGCAGCTCCAGCAGTTCATCTCCGACGATCTCGACCCGCTGGGCCGCGAGATTATCGATTGCTGCCTGCATGACGGCACGCTGGACGATTATCTCCAGCTCACGCCGATGAAGCTGAAGTAATTTCAGAACTTTTTTCAGAAAATTCCCCCACCTGACGTGGGGAACGCAGGAAAGGGGGCTATTCTCTCACGTGAGAGAATGCTCCCTTTCTTCGCACAAGTGCGAGGGGGTATGCCGCCTGCGGGCGGCGGGGGCAAAGGAGCCATTCTCTTTCGCAAAAGAGAATGGCCCCTTTGGAACCCCAAGAGAAAGGCTTTTGATTGGCAGTTTCGGGCTCGAATGACTTTTGTGCTTCCGGAACGAGAGTGCCTGCGCGCGGCGTTGCCGCGTTAGCGTTGCTATACGACTTGCCTCTGCTTCTATCATCCGCTGCCGCTCTGCTGATCTTGCAGAAGTGCAGCCGAATCTCCGTCTACCGGAACACTCCTCAATGCGGCGAGCGAAGCAATGCCGCTATTTCGCACGCAGTCTGCCGCCGTTCTACCGTCACTCGCGCCTCACGACAGTAAGGCGCGGTTGATAGTGGTAACGATTCGCAGGGGTTCATGGCGAAGCCATGTACACCGCACCCGATTGCGCAGCGCATGCAGTCATTCAAGCGCCCGACTGCCAATGTAGGGGGTCGAGGGGGGGCGCCCCTCGTCCTTCTCTGGGGGATTTAAAGGGGGTATTCTCTTCGAGAAGAGAATACCCCCTTTGCCCCGCGCCCCACGGCAGGTGGGGACCCCCATACAGCGCCCACGGCGCTGCAAAACTCACGCACCTCTGTCAGGTGCGAAAAAAGGAGCATTCTATGGAACATACAATGAAGGTCATTGCCAGAATCCACTCTGACTTTCCGGAAAAATTCGGCATCCCGCGCCAGAGCGGGCTCGTCCCCGCGCTTCGTGCGAAGATCGTCTTCGAGCCGGAGTACCGGAATCCAGACGCGCTGCGCGGCATCGAGGGCTTTTCGCACCTGTGGCTCATCTGGCAGTTCTCCGCCGCCGTGCGCAACACATGGTCGCCGACGGTGCGCCCGCCGCGCCTTGGCGGCAACGAGCGCGTGGGCGTGTTTGCGACGCGCTCGCCGTTCCGGCCGAACGCCATCGGACTTTCCTGCGTGAAGCTCGAAAGCGTGCAGCATGAGGATGGCTTCGGTGACGTTTTGATCGTCTCGGGCGCAGATTTGATGGACGGCACGCCGATCTATGATGTCAAGCCCTACCTTCCTTACGCCGACGCGCACCCCGAGGCGCTGGGCGGCTTTGCCCCGTCGCCGAAGGAGACGATCGAAGTCAAAAGCCCGCCGGAGCTCCTGCAAAAGCTGCCGGAGGGGCAGCGCGAGGCGCTGCTCGGTGTGCTCGCGCAGGACCCGCGCCCACAGTACCAGAACGACCCCGAGCGCGTGTACGGCATGAGCTTTGGCGGCTGGGATGTTAAGTTCTGCGTAAAAGATGGTGTGCTGACTGTTTTATCTTTAGCGGAAACTGAACATCAATAAAAACGCTGTTAAGGGAAAAACTCTTCGCGTTAAGCCAATGCTAAGAGGACTTCCAAACGGTTGATATGCAAATTCTGCGCGCTATAATAGCGCCAGAATACATAAAAGGAGCGTATCCGCCGATGCAAGTTTCCAGCGCATTTGTTGTTATCATGGGTATGGGCGTCACATTCGTGGGCCTTACCTGCATCATCTTCCTGACGATCCTGATGGGCAAGATCCTCTCGAAGCCCGAGGCTCCCAAGCCCGCCGTAGCAGCTGCCGCGCCGGCAGCGCCCGCCGTTCCCGCTGATGGTCTGACCGACGAGGTCAAGGTCGCCATCATGGCGGCGATCGCCCAGCAGCCCGGCTTCAACATGGCGAATGTGACGAATGTCAGCATTCGCAAGATTTAATTTTGAATTCCACTTCTTCCTTTATCAGCGAAAGGGACGGCATCGCGCCGTCCTTTTTGCTACCATGAAAAAAATATTCGATTTAGCACAAAATTAGCAGGCTGTATGCTATAATGGGGACGGAAAGCATGCGGAGTCTTTCTCCGCGCCAACGATCAAGCGAGAGAAGGCGGCGACATGGCAAAAATCCCCGAAAAAATGCGTTGGATCTACGACCTTTTGCTGACGGCGGCGATCCTGGCTATGGCGACGGTGCTCTGCACGCTGCTGCGAAGGGTCGACGACGGCAGCGGCTACGTGAACCTCATCTTCGTGCTGGCGGTCGCGACCATCTCGCGCTGGACGGAGGGCTATTTCTGGGGGATATTCAGCGCTGTCTCCGGTGTGCTGTTCGTCAACTACGTGTTTACATATCCCTACTGGGAATTCAACTTCACGATCACCGGCTACCCGTTTACCTTCCTTGCGATGCTGACGGTGTCCATGATGATCAGCGCGATGAACACGCAGATCAAAAAGCAGGAGCGGCTGCGCATCGAAACGGAGAAGGAAGCCGTGCGCGCCAATCTCCTGCGCGCGATGTCGCACGATATCCGCACGCCGCTCACGAGCATCGTCGGCAACACCGCCGCGATCCTTGAAAACGAGGATTCGTTTTCTCCCGAGCAGAAGCGCCGCCTTTTGGAGGATGTGAATGAGGATGCGCAGTGGCTCATCCGCATGGTCGAAAATCTTTTGTCCATCACGCGCATGAGCGGCGGACAGGCAAAGATCGAAAAGGACTGCGAGGCGGCCGAGGAGATCGTCGGCGTCTCGGTCAGCAAGTTCACCAAGCGATTCCCGGCGATCCATGTCTCAATCGAGGTGCCGGACGAGGTGCTGATGGTGCCGATGGACGCGACGCTGATCCGTCAGGTCATTATGAATCTGCTGGAAAACGCCGCCATCCACGGCGGAAACGTCACGCAGATCCGTGTCTGCCTCTCACGCGAGGGGACGAACGCCTGCTTTGCCATCAGTGACAACGGCGTCGGCATCCCGAAGGAGAAGCTCTCAACGATCTTTAACGGCGGGCTTTCCGGCGTGTCGCACAACAACTTTGATATGAAGAAAAACATGGGCATCGGCCTTTCCGTGTGCTATACCATCGTCAAGGCGCACGGCGGCACGATGACCGCAGAAAATTTAGATTCGGGCGGAGCGTGCTTCCGCTTCTATCTGCCGCTGGAGGAGGGCATCAACAGTGAAATTGAAGGATAAAGTGCTCGTGGTGGAAGACGAGCAGAACATCAGCAACTTTATTTCGACGGTTCTCACCGCGAACGACTTCGACGTGCTGGTGGCGCAGACGGGTGCCGAGGCGGTCTCAATGATCACCTCGCACTGCCCCGATCTCATCATTCTCGACCTGGGGCTTCCCGACATGGACGGGATGAACATCCTCAAGGAGGTCCGTTCGTGGTCGAGCCTGCCGATCATCGTCGTTTCGGCGCGCACGCACGAGCATGACAAGGTCATGGCGCTCGACCTCGGCGCGGACGACTACATCGAAAAGCCGTTCGGCACGAGCGAGCTGCTCGCGCGCATCCGCACGGCCATCCGTCACACGCGTACGCCGCTCGATAACAACGAGATCGCGCAGTCGGGCAAGTTCACCGTCAAGGACCTGACCATCGACTATGACAAGCACCACGTGCTCATCGGCGATCAGGATGTGCACCTGACGCTCAACGAGTTCAAGATCGTGGCGCTGCTCGGCAAGTACGCTGGCAAGGTGCTGACGTATGACTATCTCATCAAGCAGATCTGGGGGCCGAAGGCCAAGGCCGACAATCAGATTTTGCGCGTGAATATGGCGAACATCCGCCGCAAGATCGAGAAGAATCCCGCCTCGCCCGAGTATATCTTCACCGAGATCGGCGTGGGCTACCGGATGCTCGAAAACGACGCATGATGATAGAGCCGCTCGCGGCTTTATGATACCAGGGCGCGTGCGCGCCCCACACGATCACGCAGACGGCTCCTGCCATTTGGGGATGGCAGGGGTCATTTGCACACTTTTGCACTTTTATGAAAAAGGTGTCGGGCTGAAACAGTGAACGTTTCAGCCTGGCACCTTTCTTTTTTGCGTGTTTTCATGCAGCAAAATCTTTTTGCTTGCTTATAAACACGCCGTATTGTGCCGCGGCGGATGTTCGACCGTCATAGGTATGCTGATTTTTGTATATATTTTTACCAAATCGTTTTCCGCTCTATTTCGTCTCTTTATTCAGTGCTACAATCTTGATATGAATTATTATTCTCGCTATTGACATTTTGCGAACATAAATATACAATCAGCATCACAGTCAGTCCTACGAAGGAGGAAACCACAGCACATGAACATTTGGGAAATTGCAACGAATTATTATCAATACTTCCTGCGAGGGACGCAAACGACCATCCTCATCTCTCTGCTCACCGTGTTCTGCGGCTCGATCCTCGGCTGCCTGATCGCTTTCATGCGGCTATCCAAGTTTAAGCCGCTGGAAAAGTTCGCCAGCATCTATATCACCGTCATCCGCGGTACGCCAATGCTCGTGCAGCTCTACATCGTTTACTACCAGCTCGACTTTATCAGCTATCCCACCGGGACCCTTTTCGGTGTCGATCTGGAGCGGGCGCTGCCGTGTATCATCGCTCTTTCGATCAACTCCTCCGCCTACGTCGCCGAGATCATCCGCGCGGGCATTCAGGCGGTGGACAAGGGCCAGATGGAAGGCGCGCGCTCGTGCGGCATGACGAATGCGCAGGCCATGCGCTACGTGGTGATGCCGCAGGCGGTCAAAAATATTCTCCCTGCCATCGGCAATGAATTTGTCACGATGGTCAAGGAGACCTCGATCATCCAGTACCTCGGCATCGGCGATCTGATGTACAACAACGGCATCGTGGTCACCTCTACCTATAATCCGCTTCCTTGCTACTACATCTCCGCCATCATCTATCTGGCGCTGAATATCATCCTCGGCAAGGGCCTGAACATCTTTGAAGGGAGGCTGAGAAAGAGTGAACGGTAACGTATTGTTCGAGATCAAGGACTTGCAGAAAAAGTTCGGCAGCCTGACCGTCTTCGACGGGCTGAACGAGACCATCTGCAAGGGCGACGTGGTCGTCATCATCGGTCCCTCGGGCGGCGGTAAGTCCACCTTTATCCGATGCCTGAACCTTCTGGAGCAGCCCACCGCCGGCAAAATTTACTTCGAGGGCGAGGACATCACGGCCAAGGGCTTTGATGTGAACAAGCACCGACAGAAGGTCGGCATGGTGTTCCAGCAGTTCAACCTCTTCAACAACCTGACGGTGCTTGAAAACATTACGATCTCGCTCACGAAGGTCAAAAAGCAGTCGGAAGAGGAGAGCAAGGAAAAGGCCCTCAAGCTTCTAAAGCGCGTGGGACTTGAGGACAAGGCGAACGCCTATCCCTCCCAGCTCTCCGGCGGGCAGAAACAGCGTATCGCCATCGTGCGGGCGCTGGCGATGGAGCCCGATGTGCTGCTCTTCGATGAGCCGACCTCCGCGCTCGACCCCGAGATGGTCGGCGAGGTGCTGCAGGTCATCTCCGACCTCGCCCGCGACGGCATCACGATGGTCGTCGTCACGCACGAGATGGGCTTTGCCCGAAAGGTCGGCACGCGCGTGCTCTTCATGGACGGCGGACAGATCGCCGAGCAGGGCACGCCCGAGGAGATCTTCGAGCACCCGCAGAACGCGCGAACCAAAGAGTTCTTATCCAAGGTCATCAACGTCATTTAACAAACAAAAAATAATATTTACGATATTATTGGAGGAAACAAAAATGCTTCACACGATCAATCCCGAAATTCTGTTCCTCAAGCAGGAAGATGTCATCAAGGCCGGCCTTCTCGATATAAAACAGATCTTGGCCGTTACGGAAAAGACCTACGCGATGCTCGGTCAGGGCCTCATCAAGAACCCGCCCAAGACCAACACCAGCATCCCTGACAAGGAAAACTGGCAGTCGTTCTTCAACGCCATGCCTTGCTACATCGGCGGCGATGTCAACATTGGCGGCATCAAGTGGGCGGCGGAGTCCAAGAAGAACGCCACGATCCCTGGCATCCCCTACGGCATCGACATTTCCATCCTGAGTGACCCCGAGACGGTGCTGCCGTTCTGCATTCTGGACGGCACGCTCATCACCGCGATGCGCACCTCCGCCGTCGGCGGCCTGATGGCCAAATATGCCGCCCCCTCCAATGCGGACACCGCGTGCCTTGTCGGCGCGGGCGTTATCGGCCGCACGATGATCTCCGCCGTGCACGAGGCGCTGCCCCAGATCAAGACCATGTACCTCTGCGACATTGATGTCGCCAAGGCCGAGGGCATCGCGAAGGAGTACGGCGACAGCCTCGGCGTTGAGATCATCCCGACGAGCGACAGCAAGGCCGCGGCGCTCAAGTCCCAGCTCGTTGTCGGCGAGACCACCGCGCCCAGGCCGTTCATGGACACCTCCTGGCTCACGCCCGGCTGCGGCCTCGTCTCCATGCACTCCAACGAGGTGATGGAGGACGTCTTCCTCAAGGCCGACGGCATCGTCGCCGACTACTGGACACAGCTCAAGCAGCACACGAACCCACTGTCCAAGCTCACGAAGGCGGGCAAGCTCGATGAGAGCCAGATCATGGACCTGAGCGAGCTGGTGCTCGGCACGAAGAAGCTGCGCACCTCGGACGATCAGTTCGTCGCCGCCGCGTCCATGGGCCTCGGCGCGCTGGACATCATGATCGCCTATCAGCTCTACCTGAACGCGACGGAAATGGGCATCGGCACCAAGGTGAACCTTTGGGACAAGCCCCTGTGGGAATAAGACACGCAGGAGGGAACAAAGATGAACGCATTCAAGAAATTTGCGGCGCTGCTTCTGGCGCTTATGATGATCCTGTCTCTTGCCGCCTGCGGCAGCAAGAGCGACGACAGTGTGCAGGGCAGCTCGGACGGCAACGCATCGTCCGATGACACCGCCAAGTCCAAGATCGAGCAGATCAAGGAGGCGGGCGTGCTCGTGATGGGAACCTCTGCCGACTATCCCCCGAACGAATTCCACACGGAAGTGGACGGCAAGGACACCATCGTCGGCTTTGACGTTGCTATCGCGCAGTACATCGCCGATGACCTCGGCGTCGAACTCAAGGTCGTCGACATGTCGTTCGACAACCTGTGCATCAACCTCGCCAAGGGGGATTTTGACATTGTCATCGCCGGTATGGCCTCGACCGAGGAGCGCTTGAAGTCCGTCGATTTCTCTGACCCGTACTTTAAGCAGCAGCAGGCCATTCTGATCCGCGCGGAGGATGACGCGCTCTACAACAAGCCCGAAGACCTGAGTGGTCACAAGGTCGGCGTGCAGAACGGTACCATTCAGGTGCCCATCGCCAACGAGCTGGTGGGCGAAGAGAACGTCGTCGGCCTCGTCAAGGCGCAGGATCTCATCATGGAGCTCAAGAGCGGCAAGCTCGATGTTGTGTACATCGACTACACCGCGGCTCTCGCATTCGCCGCGGCGAACGATGACCTGACGGTCAAGGACATCGGCATCGAAAGCGACAGCGAGGGCCAGTGCATCGGCGTGCAGAAGGGCAACGAGGACTTTGTCGCCTACCTGAACGAAAAGATCGCCGAGATGCAGGAGCAGGGCCTCATCGACCAGTACGTCGCCGAAGCCCAGACGCTGGCGGGCATCGAGTAAAGCCCGTCCCCCTTGCATGATATGAACAGCATCAGCATACCCTCTACCAAGAGAATTGGGGAGGATATGCTGATGCTGTTTCATTTTGACCGCAGGAAGAAGTCTGAAAAGGAAAAGAAGCCGCCGCGCTTTCTGGTGCTCCGGCGCAAATGGCTGACGCTGGGCGCGGCGGTGCTGGCCGCCGCGGCGATCTTTGCCGCCGTCAATTATCCCGCCGCCGTCAGTGCGTCGGCCGCGGCGCGCCAGCTGCCGATCTACTGTGTCCAGCGCGACCAGAAGGTGTGCTCCATCTCGTTCGACGCGGCGTGGGGGGCGGACAACACACAGAAGATCCTCGACGTGCTCAAGAAGTACGGTGTCACCTGTACCTTTTTTGTCGTGGGCAACTGGGCGGATCAGTATCCCGAACAGGCCAAGGCCATCGTGGACAGCGGCAATGAGCTCATGAACCACTCCAACGCGCATGATCATTATAATTCCCTCACCGCCGACCAGATCATCGCAGACGTGAACACCTGCAACGATAAGATCGAGGCGTTGACCGGCGTCCGCCCGACGCTCATCCGCTGCCCGTTCGGCGAGTATGACGACCACGTCATCTCCACCATCCGCTCGATAGGCATGGAGCCGATCCAGTGGGACGTGGATTCCCTCGACTGGAAGGGCATCTCGGCGGGTGAGATCACGAAGCGCGTGACAAGCAAGGTGCAGAGCGGGTCGATCGTGCTGTTCCACAACGCGGGTGAGCACACGCCCGAGGCGCTGCCGGATATTCTCGACTACCTGCTCGCCGAGGGGTATAAGATCGTACCGATTTCGAAGATCTTGCTCACCTGTGACTATACCATCGACCACGAAGGTCGGCAGTGCCCGGCAGAGGCAGCACAGTGAGCGCGGTGTACTTAATAGTATGTGAAAACGAAAAAGAAGGGGAGTTCTCTTGCAAAGAGAACTCCCCTTCTTTACTTGATTTTCTGGGTTGCAGGCTCGTGCCTTTACGCGCCGATGATGATCGGGACGAACGCTGCACAGGTAATGCACATCAGCATACCCGTACAGAACGAGTAGGCCATGGTCTCGGGATTGCAGTACTTTTCGACGAGCGGCAGGCACAGGTCGGTCGACGCTGTGCCGGGCAGCGTGATGGCTTCGATATAGCCGATCTTGCTCGCAACGAGCGGCAGGAAGATGAGTCCCATCGTCTCGCGCAGCACATTGTGCAAAAACGAGACCGCGCCCGCGACCGCGTGCCCCGCACCGGAGATGACGCTCGGCGCCATCGTGTACCAGCCGAAGCCCGCGCTGATGGCGAGCCCCTCGCGCAGCGTCATAGGGGTGAGAAACGCATAGACAACGCCTGCGAGCAGCGAGCCAATCACGGAGAAAATGGGCACGAGGACAACGCCCAGCCCTGCCCCGCGCAGAACGCGAACGATGCTGCCGTCAAGTCCCATACCAAAGCCCACCGAGCCGAGCATGATGCAAAGCCCTATGACGAGCAGGGTGCTGGAGACTTCTTCAAAGCGCTCGGGCGCCATGAGCTGCGGCAGAACAAAGTAGCCCAGCAGCATGCCGCAGACGACCATGAGGCAAATGATGACCGAGGACTTGATGTCCGTGGTGTTGACCCCGCCGCCGCGTTCCCCGGCGGTGTTATCTTCCGTGCCGACGGGCAGGGCGCGGCGGTTGAGATGCACGATCTTGCGCGCGGCAGTCGCGCCGAGCATACTGCCGACGGCGGTGAGCAGTGTGACGAACAACGCCTGCACACCGATGCTGCCGAGGCTCGACGTCACCTCCTCGTCTGCGCCCATGCGCAGCCCCATGAGGAAGATGAGCAGATAGATGAAAAAGCTCGTGAGCTTGTCCAGAAAATGAAAGCGGTCCTTATGGCGGCGCAGCTTGCCTGCGATGAGGTAGCAGGCGATTATAATGGACCAGTAGAGTGCGAGCATTGCCATGAGAGGGGACCATCCTTTCGCCGCGTGGCGGCAAAGATAGAAAAAGGGCGGCGTGTGATCCGCGCCGCCCTTTGCTGCTTTGGGATAGGGAAATATCAGGCGAGGGTGTTGACCCAGGCGGAGTATTTGGCAAGGTTCGCGTCGCGCTCTTGCACATCCGTGCCCTTGGTGAGGATGTAGACCTTGATCTTCGGCTCTGTGCCGCTCGGGCGCACGACGATGTGTGTACCGTCGGCGAGTTCGAAGCGCAGCACGTTCGAGCCCGAGAGCGCGATCTTCGTGACCTCGCCGCTTGCGGCGTCGCGCGCGGTGCCATCCGAATAATCCTTGTACGTCGCGACCTTGACGCCCGCGATCTCGCTCGGCGGCGTCT
Organism: Hominicoprocola fusiformis; assembly: GCA_040095065.1. Lineage (GTDB taxonomy): Bacteria > Bacillota > Clostridia > Oscillospirales > Oscillospiraceae > Hominicoprocola. The sequence continues at coordinate 42,543 of JBBNGO010000012.1, read as the reverse complement.
CGCGCAGGGACTTCATAAGAGCGGCCATCTTCTCCGCACCATCTAAGCCCGGCATGACGAGGTTGTGCGTCTTTTCACCGTACCAGCCGTACTTTTCAAAGAGCGCGTTGAGCGCGTCGAAGAGCGTCATGCCCTGGGAGTAGTACCACGCGGCCATTTCGGTGAGCAGCAGCGAGGCCGTGACTGCGTCCTTGTCGCGCACGTAGTGGCCGATCATGTAGCCGTAGCTCTCCTCGTAGGAGAAGATGACGGTGTTTTTGCCCGCGCCCTCAAGCTCGTTCATCTTCTCGGCCATGAACTTAAAGCCCGTGAACGTGTCGTAGCAGTCGAGGCCGTTCGCCTCCGCCACGGCGCGCGCCATCTCGGTCGTCACGATGGTCTTGAGCGCGGCGGCATTTGCGGGCAGCTTGCCTGCGCGCTTCATCGCACCGATCAGATAGTCGAGCAACAGCACGCCCGTCTGGTTGCCGGTGACAGGCTCGAACTCGCCCTGCTTGTTGCGCACCATGATACCGACGCGGTCGCTGTCGGGGTCGGTGCCGAGGATGAAGTCGACGTCGTTCTTTTTGGCAAGGTCGATGGCGAGGTAGAAGCCCTCGGGATTCTCGGGGTTCGGGGAGACGACGGTCGGGAAATTGCCGTCGATGACCATCTGCTCGGGCACGCATAAAAGGTGCTTGATGCCAAGACGCGTCAGCGCCTCGGGCACGAGCTTGTGGCCACAGCCATGGAAGGGCGTGTAGACGAGCTTAAAGTCGCCCGAGACTTTTTTGACGGTATCATAGTCGTTGACCATGCTCATGACGTTAGCCATGAAGCGCTCGTCACAGTCCTCACCGAGCATCGTGATGAGGCCCTTGTTGACGGCTTCGTCAAAGTCCATCGACGTGACGCCGGTGAAGATGTCGATGTGCTCGAGCTCCTTGGCGATCGCGGCGGCGTGCTGGGGCGGCAGCTGCGCGCCGTCCGACCAGTAGACCTTGTAGCCGTTGTACTCCTTGGGATTGTGCGACGCGGTGACGTTGATGCCCGCCTCGCAGCCGTATTCGCGCACGGCGAACGAGAGCTCAGGCGTCGGGCGCAGGGACTCAAAGAGCTTGACGGTGATGCCGTTGCCCGCCATGACGCAGGCCGCGGCGCGCGCAAACTCCATCGAGTGGTTGCGGCAGTCCATGCAGATGGCGACGCCCTTTTTCATGGCCGCTTCGCCCTCAGCGCGGATGACGTTGGCAAAGCCCTGCGTCGCCCAGCGGATGACGTGGCGGTTCATGTTGTGAAGGCCAACGTACATCGTGCCGCGCAGGCCCGCCGTGCCGAATTCGAGCGGACCGTAGAAGCGGTTTTCAATCTCCTTTTCATCGTTTGCGATGGCCTTGAGCTCGTTTCTCTCGTCCTCGCTCAGCGCAGGGGAGGCGAGCCACTTTTCATATTCCTGACGGTAATTCATTGCATGTCCTCCTGTTCCGGAATTTCATCAATGGGGCGGATCAGATTTTTCGCGTCCTCGAGCATCGAGGACGGCACATAGAGCCACGTGCCGCTGCCGGGCATGCCGAGCACGATCTTGCCGAACGAGCCCTCGCCCTCGTATTTGCGCAGCACGGGGATGTCATACGAGCGGAGCATGGCGCAGAGCATGTCCGTCTCGGCATTGGTGTCCATTGCGACGGTCAAAAGCGCGGGTTCCTCCGGCGTGCCGTCGGCGGATTTGGGCCAGCGCTGCAAAAGGTCGTTTTCTGTCTTGCCCCAGGTGAGCTTCACTTCATCCGACATGGGCGGTGTCCTCCTTTATATTGATGATGGGTCATTTGTGGTATTTGGTCCCGGCCTCGATCTGGTAGGCGCGGTAGATTTGCTCGAGCAGCATCACGCGCGCTAAGTGGTGCGGGAACGTCATCGGCGACATCGAGAGCCGCAGGTCGGCTTTTTTCTTTAAGTCCTCGTCAAGGCCGAAGCTCGACCCGATGAGGAACGTCAGCTGTGACGCGCCGCGCGCGGCGAGCTGCTGCATTTTCTGCGAAAGCGCTACGCTGCTCATCTCCTGTCCCTCGATGCACATGGTAATCAGCGCGCCACTCTTGGGAAGCTTCTGCTCGACGAGCGCAGCCTCCTTTTTGAGGGCCTGGCGGATCTCCGCCTCGCTCGGCTCGTCGCCGAGGCGCTGCTCGGGCAGCTCCAAAAGCTCTAACTTGCAGCAGCGCGAAAGGCGCTTTTCATATTCCTTGACGGCCTGCTCGTAGAAGGCCTCCTTCAGTTTTCCGACGCAAAGGACGGTGATCTTCTGCATACGTGTACCTCGCTGATGGTGTCGCGCGGCGCGGCGGCAAGGCGGACGCTCAGTCCGCTCGATTGCAGGGCGCGGCCGACGGTGTATTCGGCAAGCTGGGGAGAGTTGTTCTCGTCGCTCAAGTGCGCGAGCAGAATGTCGCTCGTGCCCGCGCGGACGCATTCGATGGCGAATTCCGCCGCAGCGTCGTTCGACAGGTGCCCGTACTCGCTCAGGATGCGCTGCTTGAGGTAGTAAGGGTAGCCGCCGTTTTTGAGCATCACGACGTCGTGATTCGATTCGAGCAGCAGCATGTCCGCGCCGAGGGCGGCATCGTGCGCCTCGTCGGTGACAAAGCCCGTGTCCGTCAGCACGGCGAGCGAGCCTGCGTCGCTCTCGATGCGGTAGCCGACGCTCTCTTTCGCGTCGTGCGACGTGCGGAACGAGCGGATGTGCAGGCCCTTGATCGTAAACTCTTTGCCCGTGGCAAAGGCGCGCAGGCGCGGCTCGGGGTATTGGATCGCCGCCGCGGTGCCGAACGTCGCATACAGCGGGGCGGGGCATTTTTTGGCGAGCGTCGTCAGTCCGCGGACGTGGTCGATGTGCTCGTGCGTGATGAGGATGCCGTCGAGATCATCGAGCGTGAGATCAAGCACTGCGAGCGATTGCGTGATGCGGCGGCAGGAGATGCCCGCGTCGATGAGAAGGTGGGTATCGTTGTGACAGACGAGCGCGGCGTTGCCGGCGCTCGAACTGGCGAGGGTGTAAAATTCCATGGGTCGATTCCTTTATCTCAGTTCACCGAAATCATACCACAGCCGCGCGCAATAGTCAAAAAGAAAAAGCCCCCGCACGGGGGGCCTGAGAGGGAGAGAGAGGCGCGGTCAATTGGCGGGAAAGGAGAGTCCCGCCATGAAGCCGTTTTCGCCGGTGCAGACGATGTCGCCCGCGGCGAGCACGCCGTCGCAGACGTACAGGTCGGCTTGGCAGGGGAGCGAGGCGTCAGGATAGTTGGTCACAACATAGGTGTAACGCGAGAGCGTCTGCCCGCAATAGCGTGTGAGGTCAAAGCCCTGCGAGAGCTGGAGGTCGTTGTAGCTCAAATACGGCTCTTCGAGCGTTTCGCCCAGCGTGACGCTCAGCGTTTCGATCGGCTGGTCGTTCACCTCCCAGCCGAGGGAGGCAAGATACGCAATGCGCTCTTCATTTGTTCCGGCGGCGATGACGGGCGGCGGAGACGAATGCCGGCACGCGCGCAGCGCCAGAAAGAGCGAGAGCAGCAACGCGAAGATGAGCAGAATTTTTACAACGCGGCGTTTGGAGCACCTGGCGGTGATGATGAACATGAAGAGACCACACCCTTTCGATAAAAGCTATTCCACCGAAAGAAAAAGTATGCTACACTGATACTTCAGAATGCAGAAAGGCGGGAACCACCATGGCACAGCAGAGACTCGACAAGATCATCGCCTCGACCGGGCGCTATTCGCGCCGCGAGGTCAAGACCCTCGTGCGCGAGGGTCGCGTGCTCGTCGACGGGCGCATCGCGGCCAGCGCGGAGGACAAGTGCGACCCCTTGACCGCGCGCATCAGCGTGAACGGCGAAGAGCTTTTTTATCGCGAGCACACGTATGTGATGCTCCACAAGCCTGCGGGCGTGCTCTCGGCGACCGAGGACGGACGCGGGGAGACGGTGCTCGACCTGCTTGCGCCCGAGTATCGAAAGATCGGCCTGTTTCCCGTCGGGCGGCTCGACAAGGACACGGAGGGGCTGCTGCTTCTGACCAACGACGGCGCGCTCGCGCACGACCTGCTCGCGCCGAAAAAGCACGTCGACAAGGTCTACTTTGTCCGCACCGACGGCGCGCTCGACGACGCTGACTGTAAAGCCTTCGAGCAGGGCATTACGCTCGGCGACGGGCTCGAATGCCTTCCGGCAAAGCTTGAGATTTTAAAGAGTGACGCGCAGAGCGAGGCGCTCATCACCATCCACGAGGGCAAGTTCCACCAGATCAAGCGGATGCTGGCCTCGCGCGGAAAGCCGGTCGTTTACTTAAAGCGGCTGAGCATGGGCTCACTCACGCTTGACGAGGGGCTTTCCAAGGGCGAATACCGCCTGCTCACGGCGGAAGAGATCAAAAACCTGCGGGAAAGTGGGCAATTTGCCCAAGGAAAAGCGGGCGCGGACAAGTAAGCGTTTGTCCTTCCTTTACGGAATGCCTAAAAAAGAAGAAAAAAATTGTTGAAAAGAGAAAAAAGTTCTTGCAATCGTCAGACGGAGAAAGTATAATAGTCCCATCAAGTTGGCAGAATGCACAAACTCCCTAATAAATCAAGGAGGCACGGAATATGTCCGGTAGGATTTTTCAGAACATCGTTTTACAGTTTAAGGAAACGACCGATACGGTCATTGGCGTGATCGACTCCGAGGGCACGGTCATCGCCTGCACCGACCTGCCGGAGATCGGCCAGCGCTGGCCGCATCTGGTGCAGCCCATCAATGAGGCCGAGGGCGCCTGCACCGCGCTCGAGGGCAAGACCTTCAAGGCGCTCGAGGGCTGGGGCGGTCAGTTCGACTTTGCGGCCTTCACCCGCGGCGAGGACGCGCTCAGCTCGACCGTCTGCAGCATGGCGACCGTCGCGCTCAACACCGCCAAGAGCTATTACGAGGAAAAGCACGACAAGACGTCATTTGTCAAGAGCATCCTCTCCGACAACATTCTGTTAAGCGATATCTACGTCCGCGCCAAGGAGCTGCACGTCGAGGCCGAGCTCAACCGCGGCGTGTTCGTCATCCGCCGCACGGACGACAAGGCCGACGCCGTCCCCGTCGAGACCGTGCAGAACATCTTCCCCGACCGGCAGACGAGCTTTGTCCTTTCCATGGGCGAGGACGATGTGGTGCTCGTGCAGCAGCTCGGCGACAATGTGGAGATGAGCGACCTTGAAAAGACCGCCGCGCAGATCGAAGAGACGCTGCGCGTGAACGGTGAGAGCACCGTGGTCGTCGGTATCGGCACGGTGGCGACGCACCTGCGCGACCTCGCGAAGTCCTATAAGGAAGCGCAGATGGCGATCGAGGTCGGCAAGGTCTTCGACACCGAGAAGCACATCATCAGCTATGAAAACCTCGGCATCGGCCGCCTCATTTATCAGCTGCCGACAACACTGTGCGAAATGTTCCTGCAGGAGGTCTTCAAGAAGAACCCCATCGACGCGCTCGACAAGGAGACGCTCTTTACGATCAACAAGTTCTTCGAGAACAACCTCATCCTCTCCGAAACGGCGAGAAAGCTGTTCGTCCACAGAAATACGCTCGTCTACCGTCTCGAGAAGATCAAGAAGCTCACGGGCCTCGACTTGCGCGAGTTTGACGACGCCATCACCTTCAAGGTCGCGCTCATGGTCAAAAAGTACCTTGCCTCCCGCGGCATCGAAGCGTAAAGAAAAAGAATTTGACAAGGGCTGTCTTCGGACAGCCCTTGTTTTTTCGCCATTTTGCGGCAAAAAAGTTGAAAGTTTACATAATTACCTGTTGCCATCGCGGACTTGCCGCGCTATAATAAAGACTGAAAATTTGCGGGATCGAGTCAAAACCTGCTGGAAACTGAGGGAAGAGCATGATACGCCTGAGCGATGTAGTAAAGGAATACGAGAGCGGCACGACGGCCTTAAAGGGCATTTCGCTTCGCATCGAGGATGGGGAGTTCGTCTTTTTGGTCGGCCCGAGCGGCAGCGGCAAGTCGACGATCATCAAGCTGCTCACCGGCGAGATCGTGCCGACGTCCGGCCAGATCGCCGTCAACGGCTTCAGCCTGACGAACATCGCCGAGCGGCAGATCCCGCTGCTGCGCCGCTCCGTCGGCGTCATCTTCCAGGACTTCCGCCTGATCGAGAAGAAAACGGTCTACGAGAACCTGAGCTTCGCCATGCGCGCCGTCGGTTCTTCGCCGCGCGAGATCAAAAAGCGCATCCCCTATGTGCTTGAGCTCGTCGGGCTTGAGGAAAAGACCGACCGTTATCCCAACGAGCTCTCCGGCGGCGAACAGCAGCGCGTGGCCATTGCGCGTGCGCTCATCAACAACCCCAGCACCATCATCGCCGACGAGCCGACGGGCAACTTGGACCCCGCGCGCTCGCTGGAGATCATGCGCCTGCTCGAGCGCATCAACCATCTCGGCACGACGATGGTCGTCGTCACGCACGAGAAAGATCTTGTCAATCAGTTCAAAAAACGCGTCGTCACGCTCGAACAGGGCATCATCACGAGCGATGGCGACGGCGTCGGCTATAATGCGAGGTAAGCTATGCGCAAACACGATTTTTCTTACTTTTTCGGCGAGGGCATGCGCAACATGTTCTCGCACGGATTCATGTCCTTTGCGGCCGTGGGCATCACGGTCGCCTGCCTTGTCGTCATGGGTACATTTTCGCTCGTGGCGTACAATGCGCAGGTGCAGCTCCAGCAGCTCGAGAGCGAGTATGAAATTCTCGCCTTCGTGGACGAGAGCTGCGACGATGCGCAGACCAAGGCCGTGGGCCGCGCCATCGAGCAGCGCGCCAACGTGAAAGAATGTGTCTTCATCAGCAAGGAAGAGGCGATGAAGTCCTTTGAGGCGCGTTACGAGGGGGACAACATGTTCCAAAATCTCGACCCCGAAATTCTGCGCGACCGCTACGCTGTCTATGTTGACGATCTGAGCATTTCCGGCAAGACTGCGCAGGATATCTTCGACAATGTCGAAGGCGTTGCCAATGTCCGCGTGGACGAAGACATCGCGGGCGGCTTTATCACGCTGCGAAATGTTGCGAGCGTAGTGTGCATCGCGCTCATTGCCATTTTGCTGCTCGTGTCGGTCTTCATCATCTCGAATACCATCAAGCTCACGACATTCGACCGCCGCGACGAGATTGCCATTATGAAGATGGTCGGCGCGACGAACGGCTTCATCCGCTGGCCGTTTGTGTACGAGGGCTTTATGATCGGCCTTCTCAGCGCGGTGCTGGGCTTTGGCTTGCAGTGGCTGCTGTATGAATCGGTCGCAAAGAGCCTTGCGATGTCCGATCGGCTGCAGCTTCTCACGATCGTCGACTTTACGTCGATCTGGCGGCCCGTGGCTGCGATCTTTGCCGCCGCCGGTATCCTGATCGGTGTGGGTGGCAGCCTGACGGCTATCCGCAAGTTCCTGCACGTGTGAGGGAGGCGGACGATGAGCAGAAAAAAGATCGCACGCATCCTCCTGGTGCTGGCCGTCTTCGCGTCGCTGACGCTGACGGAGTTGACACCGCTTTCCCTGGTGCAGGACGCCTCCGCTGTTACGCAGGCGGATATCGATAAGCTCAAGGACGAGCTCAGCGGTATGAACTCAGAAAAGTCGCAGCTGGAAAAGGAGCTAAAATCCATCCAGAACGACAAGAGCGCGGCGCTTGCGCAGAAGGAGAACATCGACAAGCAGATCAACTTGCTTCAGTCGGAGATCACGAGCGTCGAGTCGCTCATCAGCAACTATGAATCGCTCATCACGCAGACCGAGCAGGAGATCCGCGAGAACGAAGAGGAAGAGGCGCGCCAGTACGAAAAGTTCTGCGAGCGTGTGCGCTCGATGGAAGAGCGCGGCACGGTGTCGTACTGGTCGGTGCTGTTCGACTCGGCGAGCTTTTCCGACTTGCTGAGCGCCATGGACTTCATCAGCGAGATCATGGACAGCGACCAGAAGGTCATCGACGATCTGCGCGCCCTGCGCGAGCAGATCGAGCAGAAGAAGGCCTCGCTCGAAACGTCCCTTGCCGAGCAGCAGAGCGCCAAGGAGACGCTCGTTGCCAAAAAGAGCGAGCTGAACACCCAGCGCGCTGAGGCGGAGAAGGTGCTTGCCGAGCTCAAGGCGAACGAAGCGCAGTACAAGCAGGTCCTTTCGGAAAAGGACGCCGCGATGGAGCGCCAGCAGGCGGAGATCGTGCGCCTTTCCCGTGAGCTTGCCGAAAAGAACGGCAACACCACTGTGACCTATGGCGGCTACATCTGGCCGTGCTCGAGCAAGTATGTCACCTCGCCGCTCGGCGCGCGCTACACGGGCATCGCGGGCGCGTCGACGAATCACGCGGGCATTGACATCGGCCGCGTGGGCTACACGACGCAGGCCGTCGCCGCCAAGGCGGGCACGGTCATCATCTCGGCCTACAACAAGTACCGCGGCAACTATGTGGTCGTCAGCCACGGCAGCGGCAACACGACGACGTATCAGCATTTGTCATCCCGTTCGGTCAGCGTGGGCACGTATGTCGCGCAGGGTCAGGTCGTCGGCATCACCGGTACGACCGGCGTGAGCAGCGGCCCGCACCTGCACTTTGAGATCACCGAGAACGGACAGATCATCAATCCGCTCAAGTACCTCACGGACTATATCAAGGGTTGGTAAACCGCATAACGCACAAGCTCCCCGCCATATACTGGCGGGGAGCTTTTTTGCGGGGAGGGGTCATTTTGCAGGGATTGGTCTGCTATCGGGACGCGGGGGAGAAAAACGGCGCGCGCACGCTCTGCGGCGTGCGCTTTGACGCGGCCTACGCATCGCGCGGCGAGGGAATGCTTGCTGCACTTTCGGCCAAGCGCGCAGCAAAATACCTGCAAAAGCGCCGCGTGAGTTATGCCGTGTTTCCCAAGGATTATCCATATGCGGAGGTATTTGCGCGCTGTGGTGTCCTGCCGCCGCCCGAAAAGCCGCTGCGCATGGCAAAGGCGGCGGAGATCATCCGCCGCGCGATGGCGCGGCTCGGCCTTGCGCCGGAGCGGGCACGTATCGCACTGTGCGCACCCTCGCAGAGTGCGGCGCTCGAAGCGGCGGCGCGCGAGCTCTCTAAAGATGTGCGCTATCTTGCACTCTGCGCGCCGAATGGCGAGCGCCTTGCGCGCACGCTGCGCTGGGACTGCGGCGCGAGTGTCCATACATTGCAGACGGACGAGAGGATCGCCGCCGACCTGAGCGTCTGCTTCGACGATTTCCCGCTGCCCGACGGCCTTGTGCTGCCGCTGGGGAACGGTGCGGTTTCTGTCGCCTATGGGACGGAAAACCTGGGCGATGCAGCGATGATCTGGAATGAAGATCAGCTCATCTGCGCACTCTACGCCTCGCTTGCGCGCCGCGCGGACGAAATTTGGGTAAAAGATGTGAAAATGCCGCCCGATGGGGGAGAAAACGCAAACTTACCTTGACAACACGGGGCAAAATCACTATAATTATTTCGCTAAAATGGTATTCGTGTGCGCGCCGCGCAATTTTGCGGGCGCGAAAGAAAGGAACGATCTCAATATGGCGAACATGAAAAAAGAGTACAAGATGAGCGCGGAGCGCAAGGAAGAGCTGCAAAAGGAGCTCACCTACCTCAAGACCGTGCGTGAAAAGGAAGTGGCGGACCTCATCAAAGAGGCGCGCGGCTTCGGCGACCTGAGCGAAAACAGCGAATATGATGAAGCGAAAAACGAGCAGGGCAAGCTGTACTCCCGTATCGCTGAGGTCGAGGAGATTCTGCTGCACACCGTCATCGTCGACGAAAACGACGCGGGCACGAACGGCATCAGCATCGGCTGCCGTGTGACCGTGCAGGATGTGAAGTCCGGCCGCGAGCTGCCCGAGTATAAGGTCGTCGGCTCGCAGGAGGCCGACCCCATGCACCGCGCCATCTCCGAGGATTCCCCCTTCGGCAAGGCGCTCATGGGCGCAAAAGAGGGCGATGAGGTCACCGTGGAGGCCCCTGTCGGTGCCATCGTCTACCGCATCGTCAAGATCGAACGTTAAGCTGTATTATATAGAGTAGGAGTAAAGAAATATCATGGCTGAAGAAAATATCCAGACCAACGCTCCCGAGCAGGACCTCAGCGAGATCCTGAAGGTCCGTCGCGAAAAGCTCGCAGCGCTGCGCGCCGAGGGCCGCGATCCCTTCAAGGAGACGCGCTTCGACGTGACGCACCATGCTCAGGACATCAAGGACAACTTTGACGCGCTTGAGGGCAGCGAGGTCCGCGTCGCGGGCCGCCTGATGAGCAAACGCGGCATGGGCAAGGTCAGCTTTTGCGATCTGCAGGACAAGTCCGGCCGCATCCAGCTCTACGCCCGCAAGGACGAGATGGATGAGGAGGAGTACAACCGCTTCAAGAAGTACGACATCGGCGATATCGTCGGCGTCGAGGGCGAGGTGTTCCGCACCCAGCGCGGCGAGATGAGCGTGCGCGCCAAGAAGATCACGCTGCTCAGTAAGTCTCTGCGTCCCCTGCCGGAGAAGTACCACGGCCTGACCGATAAGGAAGCGCGCTACCGTCAGCGCTATGTGGACCTGATCATCAACCCCGAGTCCAAGCGCAACTTCGAAATTCGTTCGAAGTTTGTCGCGTATCTGCGCCGCTACCTCGACTCCATCGGCTTTATGGAGGTCGAGACGCCGGTTTTGAGCCCCATCGCGGGCGGCGCGAACGCGCGCCCCTTCATTACGCACCACAATACCCTCGATATCGACATGTACATGCGCATCGCCACCGAGCTGCACTTAAAGCGCCTGATCGTCGGCGGCATGGAGCGCGTGTACGAGGTCGGCCGCATCTTCCGCAACGAGGGTATGGACACCAAGCATAACCCCGAGTTCACCACCTGCGAGCTCTATCAGGCCTACACGAACCTCGACGGCATGATGGACATCCTCGAGGCCATCCTCTCCGGCGCCGCGAAGGAGATCCTCGGCACCTATCAGATCCAGTGGCTCGGCAAGGACATTGACCTGACCCCGTCGTGGAAGCGCGTCACGATGGCTGACGCCGTCAAGGAAGTGACCGGCGCGGACTTTATGGCGATCGAGGGCGACGCCGAGGCCGCCGTCGCGCTCGCCAAGAGCGTCGGCGTCGACATGGACGGCGTGGACAAGACCTGGGGCAACGCCCTGTACGAGACCTTCGACCAGAAGGTCGAGGAGACCCTCGTCCAGCCGACGTTCATCACCATGTACCCCGTCGAAGTGAGCCCGCTTGCCAAGCGCAGCCCGTCTGACCCGTACCTTACCGAGCGCTACGAGATGTTCGTCTGCGGCTGCGAGATGGGCAACGCTTTCACTGAGCTCAACGACCCGATGGATCAGTACGAGCGCTTCAAGGCGCAGGTCGAAAAGCGCGCCAACGGCGACGACGAAGCCGAGATGATGGACGAGGATTACGTCATGGCCCTCGAATACGGTCTGCCCCCGACGGGCGGCCTGGGCTTCGGCATCGACCGCTGCGCGATGATGCTCTGCGGTACCGACTCCATCCGCGACGTCATCCTCTTCCCGACGATGAAGCCTCAGAGCTAAGAAAGCGTTGTGGCACAACGGTCGTAGGTGATGCAACCTCTGGTTTGACACCACTTTTACACCAATTCACTTTGAATTCAACATGGCTACTAAGGAGTGCCCCGTCTTTGACGGGGTGCTTTCTTTAGCCATCATACATATATCAGCGTAAAAAATAAGGGCAGGTTTGGGAAATCAAAATCCCATTCCTGCCCTTTTCTTTTTAGCAAAATCTGTCCCGAAAAGTATATAGTATTCGTGACACGCGCAAAAAAAATGAGAGCATACCTCAACAGCAGCTCTCATATATCTTGTCTATTTGACATTTTCATCGGAGTTATTTATAATGGTTCTTGTGGAACCCACCGTCCGCGTCGAGTTTCCGGGCTCGTAGCCATGCCCTTCTCCTTTGTAGACGGTGTACGGCTAAAAAGACGGTTGCCTGTCATCCCGCGAGTGCGGAATGGAGGCGTGTATGTAGCCCTCGCGGGAAATTTTTCTCAGGGAGGTGACCATACATAACTCTTCAAGAAGTTTTTTGGATTGCGTCTATCTGCTGGATTCTTATCCAAGCATGGGACAAGTTCCGTAACAGAAAGAAGTGAGCCGTCTGTCGCAAGCAGAGCGGCTCACTGTTGTTTGAGGGTTAAACCCTCTTCCCAGTAAGAATGTATGTTTGTGGCAACCGTCTGGGTTTCCACCGCAGGGGGCGCTTGTTGGTAGCAGGCGTCCCTTGTGTTATTATTATAGACTCTATCATCGGCATTTGTCAAATGAATTTTCTGTTAGCGTTTTCTTTCGGATTTCTCCTACGTCAGCCTGTGGGAACCGCATAACCCTCGGTCAAACTCCACAAGTGTACGGATGCTGACCCCATCACTTGCTTCAACGCTGCGGCGGGCAGTCCTGCTGCCGCCTTCAAAGAATATTTACACCCACAAAATATTCTCAGATGTTATTTTCCAAATGCGATGATTGCTCCGATAATACCCGACACAAGCAAAGTACAAATGCAAGTGATGATTGCGACCTTGACGCTGTTCACATTCTTTGCAATCTGCTTGTACGGTTGATTCTCTGTCTCAGTAACTTTCTCAGACAGCTTACGCTCGGTTTCCTGCCACGCTTTTGCCTGTGCATCTACCTTGCGATTGGTGTCATCCACCTTGCCTTCGATATTACTGACACGCTGCGCAATGAGCTCGACGGAAGTAGCGATTTTGTAGATAGCCTTCTGCTCGCTCTGAATTTCCTTCAGCTCACCTTCTAAGTTGTCAATTCTGTGTGTATTGGACTTGCATCGCTGCTCAGTCTCAATTAACAGTACGGTCTCTTGCTCGGTCATAAGAGAAACCTCCTCGGATGATTATTTTTCCCCTTCCTTCGGCTCCACTATGGAGGCAATAGCAGAGTTCTGTTTCAACACGTCTTTCATTTCGCTGAGGGCGTCATCAACGTATTTGCTAAAGGTTTCAAATGGCAAGACCTTTGCCAACCAAGGGAAACGCTCGCAGAACTTGTCGTAAACGGATGACAGCTTCAGTTTGCCCGTACCGGAACCGAACTCGCGCTCAGCGCCAAGAACAGCCTGCAGAAGCCATCCACGAATCTGCTCGTACTTCTTGTCAGTGGACAGGTTGCGCCAACGCAGGACAGCCATAACGCCGCCAACGATAAACACAATGCCAGTAACAATTACATACCAATTCTCCACAATAAATTCCATATGCAAACTCCTCTCTAAAAGATAGTGGGACGGATTTCAGGTGCCGCCCTTCACCTTAGATTGCTGGACTCTCCCAGCTTGGGTCTTCGACGAAGCCTTTTGCCTTTGCGCTTTCGAATGTGATACCACCAGCAGAATGGTCAGATTTACACAGGTTCAAATAAAATGCGCATACCACGCCATGTGCCGACCACGGCAATCCAACCATTGCCCCAATCCACGGCAGCGCTCCGGTATAGTTCCGCTTTACACAATAGAACGCTAAAAGCAACCCACCGACTGTAACAATCCACAGAAGGGAGCGGATATCGTCAATCAGCTTTTTTGAAAAAGCGTCCTGTTTGCTTGTGCGTTTTCTCCTTCGCCTTGCTTGCTGTCTGCTGCCGCTATATGTAGCCATCACGCTTTACCCATCAGTTTTGCAAAACGATAGAACAAAGCAGCAGCCTGTTCACGGGTAAGCTGGTCAGCCCAAGCATAGTTGGGTTCACCATTCACCTCAGTGCCAGTGCCATTGATGAGACCGTTGGATATAGCCCACTCACGAGCTTCCTTACTCCAAGTGCCGCAGTCATTGTCCTGCAGCTCTGCACGGTACTCCTTCATCAGTTCCTTGAATGTGTCCAGAGTCATATCTTCATCCTCCTCTTTGCCGTCGCTGATTCTCTTTTTGAACTCTTCCCACTGTGCGTCGCCACTCGTCTTGTAATAGACATTCATGTCGGCGCAACACCACGGTCTCGGACAGAGTTTTCCGGTCACGTCATAATGACGGATAACGTGGTCTGCAGGAATGTTGTACTGAGCCATCAGCTTCTTTGTCAACCATACGAGGTTGTCCACAACTTTTGGTTCGAAATACCAATCAGTATCAGAAGCCATAACCCTCTTGCGATTGATTTTGGAAGGGCGTGCTTCAATCCCGATGGAGTTAGAGTTGCGGCACTCAGGGTGCTTGTACTTGTTCGCACCACAGTGCCATGCGATGTCCTTATCGCGGACACAGCGATAGATGGTATCGCCCTCGTCAAGCGCATAATGGGCAGACGCTTGAATACCCGGTGTCTTGAAATATTCAGAGACACTCTTTGCAGTTCCGAGCGCACCGAAATAATGAATGACGATGTACTTCGGAGTCATGTTGCCTGAACGGAAGTTAACCGTTGTCAGGTTGTCTACAATTTTCAACTTGCATCCTCCTTCCTGTTCTGGTGTATTGATTTGGATTTTGCCAGCGAACTTGTCATAATAAGCTTGTCCGTAGCTGGCTCGTTTTTCTTGGACGCTCTGTCCCTGATTGGCAGGACGTTCAAATTGGAGAAGAACAGCATTGGATGCCTCACGGACAGACGGTGCGCTCTTGAGGGTACTCAGCAGCCCAGAATAGCCCACAGACAGCTCTTTAAGCAGGAAGTTGAGCTGGGCATCCATGTCCCCTACGGACGCTCCTGCGGCTTTACAGGAGGCAAGGAGAGCGTCCTTGCGTGACCAGTACGTCCACTGAGCTAATCCGTAACCGGCACTGTCTTTCACAAAGTTGGAATAACTGCCGCTATCGACAGCGGCAGTATATTCTTCATCAGTCATGCCAAGTTTCTTCTCGTATGTATTTTGGAGGTTCTTGGGATTCAGTCCGCTCTCTGCAAAAAGATTCCCCATCAAACCCGCGACGCCGAAATCATTCAGACCAGCAGATTTCAAATAGCGCCAGATTTTTTCGTCGGCGTTCATGCGAACCACCTCCTTGATAAAAGCATTGTTTTATAATCACTTATCCTCAGTCGGCTTCGTGTAAACAGCCCAGCCAGCAGGATAAGCGACAGGGCTCCAAACGTTGTTGTCGATGAGAGAAATGTACAGGGTTCCCTCGTAACTCACGATGTCGTCCTTCATGTAGGCATCGGACGCGCCAACCGGCTGCACCCATTCGGGATAGCCTTCCTCGGTAATACCGACTGCCTTGAAAAGACTGGATGCCGTGTCGGGAGTCCAGTCAGCCTGTGAAGTATGTGCCAACAGACAAACGTAAAGCTGCGGGTCACCATTATCGTTCTCGCCGTAGATGCAGTATTCGCCAACTTCATAGGCATGAGCGTCGGGATTCCAAGCATCAAAGATTGTTGCGATTTGCAGAACCTTTTCTTCGTCCAAAGTACGGGCGAAGAGCTGCAGCGTATAACGGAACTGTTCCGCTCTCTGAACCATTGTCATTATTCAGCCACCCCCAGTAAAACGTTGATTGTGCTCTCGATGCTGTTGACCTTCTCGCCGCCGTCAACGGCAGCTACGACCACAGTGTCAGCGCCCTCGATATCAGAATGACCTACGAGATTGTAGGGCGTGCTTCTAAAGGCAACGCCGATGGCTTCGTCTTTAGTGGTCGGGGCGAAGCTGCCACTCTCTGTGATTTTGATGTACAGAACGGAGTCGGTCATACCAAGCTCAGTTCCATCCAGTGTGATAATTCGATACATTTAAGCAACCTCCTTTGCTCCTACCAGCTTTGCAATGTGTCGGAGCGTATCAATATCGGCATTGAAGAAATCGTGGTTCCACAGCCAGAAGTCTGCGTACTCGATGCGCTTGTACGGCTGACAAGCAGGGTCGTCCCAAACCTTGTCCCACCGGTTCTGGTAGTTCGCATCGCGCTTTGCGAGCGTCTTTTGAATGGCTTGTGTCAACTTTCCACGGAGCATACCGGCACCGTCATTGTCACGAGCAAAGAACTGATGTGCGTTCTCACTCGTTACAACGCAGAGCAGCTTGCCATCGTGAAAGATATATCCACCGTTTTCTTCGCATACAGTCATAGCGGGGAGATTCACCTCACCGCAAATCGCTTTGTCCTTGAAGCGTCTATGCACAACGTATTTCATCCTTTTTTCCTCTTTCTCTAAAGTTTTCAATTCGCTCCGGCGAGAAGCCGAAAATCGAATAAAAAAGCCTACGCAACCGAAGCACACGCTTGTGGTCGTCGTAGGACTCAAAGTATGCGAGCATTCCGTTTACGGAAGTCCAGAGGTCGTCGTATGACATTTCTCCATTCTGGATTTTTGTGCGGAATGCTTTTATTTTTCTTCGTGCCCGCTTTACACCATCGCGGTTCCCGTTCATCACAACGTGACCCGTTTCGGTCAAAGTAAACTTTGCTTTGCAGTAACGGAACGGTTTTGTAAGCGGAACAATTCTTGACTTTGATTTGCTGACAGTCAGCTTGAGGCTCTCTGCCTTTGCAACAATCAGAGCCATGATTTCTTTGGCGTCTCGGTCAGGCGGAACGATGATGTAGTAATCATCCATGTAATGACCGGCGCACTTGATAGAGAGCTGGCACTTGATAAAGTTATCCAGTGCAGACGGAAACGCAATCATTTCTGCCTGACTTGGTTCAACGCCAAGAGGTAGACCTGCTCCACCAGAAACGGTGTTCACAACGTCGTTTCCGATTTTCCTGATGTCTTGGTTCAGCAAGAACTTCTCATGCCGCTTGAAGATTTCTTCATGCGACACAGATGGGAAGAACTGTTTGAAGTCAATCAGAATCACATTTCCGTCACGTCCATAACGACGGAAGTGCCACCGAAGGTCGTCTTTTAACATTCTCTTTGAGAACTCAAAACCTTTACCTTCGAGGCTGGCACCGTTGTTATAAATCATCTCAGGGCGATACAACGGCAGAAGCACCTTCTTGGTATAAACCTTGTGGATTTGACGGTCTTGGATTCTCGGTGCGTCAATGGGGCGAGTCTTACCACGCTCTGAAATCGTGAAATGTACATAGGCACCCGGAATCCATTTTCGCTCAAGCAATAAGCGTCGTCTGCGTGCTGTTCCAGAAAACAGATGCATCTCAAAGCGTTGCGTGCTGTTCTTCCACCGAACGCCGTTGCAGCATTTCTTTCCAGCTTTGTACATATCATCGTATCCAAAGACATCGTGCAGACCGCCAACTGCGATGACGCGCTTCAATCTATTCTCTTCGCGCCTTGCCTTGCGTCTTTCGTAACGTCCTTTACGTCTACTCATAAAAATTATTCACCCTCCGTACAGATATCTTGTAGGGCATCGTCTAATCTGCTTAATTTGTGACACATGAAACGGGGTAAGATGCATCCCTCGCCATGCACGCACGGGAACTCCGGCGGCGTTCGTGTCAAAATATCAAAGGGTAGTTTCGGATTTTCATCACGGGAAGTATTTCTCCTTTCGTAAGGGTCATAGTTCACCCTTTGGGCTACTACGATTGACCCAGACCATTTCTGGTTTACGAAATCCGGGGCGACGCCATTGGAATTCCTTGCGTTGTTATTGTTCGCGTTGCCGTTCGTGTTCACATTGCAGAAGTTGTTGCTGTTGTTGTAATTAGGAGAACGCTCCCACCACCAAGCAGTGGAACAGAGAGAGGCAAAAGACTCCCAACCGACAGGTTTTACAGAAATACACCCATAAATTTTCATAGACGTTTACCGGCTCTTATCGCTTTTCAACACATTGGTCAAAAGACCATTTTCTGCATCGATTAAATCACCAAGTTCCTGTGCCATGTGCTCCAGCTTTTTCTTCGCGTCTGACGCACCGACAGAGTTTCCGCTACCGGTCGTAAAACAACCGGACGGGTTCGTCATCATCAAGTCGTAACAATGCGCAAGGTGGACATCGAGCGCCATCAGGGAGGCTCGTGCTTCAAGCAGATGCTGCTTGCGAAGCTCTTTTCGTGCTGCATCAGATGGATAAATGCTGTTTGCCTTTTCTGCATGGTCTACGACTTCTGAGGCAAGCTCTGCCACAGACTTGGATACGAGTCGTGAATATCGAGATGACAACCTCGACAGGAAACCGATGGTTTGGATGTAGATTTTGTTCGCCACGTTGACGAACTCAGCCTTACTTTCAGACCTGTGTGCTTTTAGGACTGACATAAGAATCTCCTTTCGTTCTTGGATTTATTAGCTCCGAATGCACTATTCGCAAGCCGTTTCATCTCTAATCGCAAAGGGTGTACCTTCGCCGATTATAGGATGGGGAGGGGGACGAGGTTCCCTTGCAGTTACCGCAGAGGGTGTACCGTCCCTCTCCCTTAATGGTTTGAACACGCCCACTTCCGTGGGCTTGATACTGTTGATGCAGGATTAGACGCGGAAAGCCGGGGCGACGCCAATGGAATTCCTCGCGTAGTTATGGCCCGCGGAGCCGCTCGCGTTCACAAGGCAGGAGTAGAAGCTGGAGTCGGAATAAGGAGAACGCTCCCACCACCAAGCAGTGGAACTTGTTGCGCTGTGACGGTATTTCACCTTCGAATTTCCAGCAGAGTAATAAGCGTACTGCGCCTGATGGTTCTGCTCAAAAGAGTTTGCATAGGAACGTGTACCGAAAATCTCATACTCAGCCAGCAACGGAAGGTAGTCCACCGATGCAGTGACATTGGATGCAGTGTTCGAACCGCCACCCGTGTTGTCCGTGTAAATAGTCATCGGCTTCATTACAGCACGAAGGTCAGACGGGAGTGCTGCCATCAAGGTGTTTGCAACGGGGTTGGTCGCAGTCGTGGCGGTAGCGTCTCCATCGTTCGTATTCGTTGAACCAAGCACATCGTAGCGAAGGTCACAACCCTTCCAACCGCCAGAGTTGGTGTTAGAACTGTGGTTCATATTGAAATACTTGGTGCCGTTGGTGTAGTTGTTACCATATCCAGCATCAATGAGACAGATGTCAGTGCCGCCGCTCAGTGCAGTCTTGAACGTACCGAAGTCGATACCAGTTGCACCGTTGTGGTTAAAGCCGATAATATAAACGTAGTAAGTGCCACTCACAGACTGCGTGCCAACAGTTCCGCTCACAGCGACAGCCTTACGGTCACCAACTGCCCAATAGCTTGCACCCGTTCCAGAAACACTGTGGATAGCCGCCCAAGAGTTGTCATTCAGCGTAGCAAGAATAAACTCAGCTTTGACCGTAACAGTTTTGCTTGTAGGTGCGGTATAGTTCGTACCAGCCGTACAACTCACTGTGATGGTGGCTTCACCGTTCGTCTGATTCACATGAGAAACAGTAGCCGTAGTCCCACTACGAGAAACTGTTGCCACACTTGTTTTATTAGACGTAACACTCAGAGTACCATCGTAGTTGCCGCCAATGGTAAATGTATCAGTAAGCGTACTCAGGTTAAGCGTAATGCTCGTCTTACTTACAGTCAGCGTACCAGTTGCCTTACCGATAGACCATGTAACACTCTTGGCAGTAGTTGTTCCATCAGACCAACGATAGTCTGTTTTGGGCGTAAAAGAAGCCGTGTAACTGCCTGCGTTCGTACCGGAAGTTGTGCCGCCGAGTGTCATATAAGTCGTGTTGTAATTGCTCCAACTTGGAGACTGAGAAGACTTATTGTAGGTCAGTGTGCCGCTCTGGGAGGGAACGTTCGCAATCGTAATGCGGTTGGCAGTACCAGTAGTCCGCTGAGTCGTAGAGGTGTTGATACCGCCGTCGGTTGTCTCAGGGAAGAAAGCAATATAATACTTCGTTCCATTCGTCAAACCGGTAATCGTCAGCGGAGTGCTGGAATACTGGTTGCGGGTCGTGACCTTCAGCGTATATGCGGCGCTTGAATCATCCTTGCTGGTAGGATAGCTGCCGCTCTTCACAACAATTGTGGTACTTGCCCACGTTGCCAGTGTCACGCCATCGGCAGTGATAGAAGCGGCAGGGTCAGTCCACTTCACAGTCATTTTGCCGTTACCAGCCTCAGCAGAAGCACTCATGCTGGTAACATTCCAGCTTGTGATGCCTGCCACCTGAACGGTCGGAGTTGCGTTGAACTCATCATCCGTGCTATCGGTGTAGGCATTTGCAGTTGTATAGGGGAAGAACTTATAGTAATACTTCGTTCCATTGGACAGACCGCTATCACAGAAGTAAGTATTCTTATAAGCGTCTCGTGTTTTACTATCAAGAACGATAGTACCGTCACGACGGCTCGTAGGAGCGGAGCCCGCCTTACGAACAAGCAGGGTGCCGTCCCAAGCAGCAATCGTAGAACCTGCCACAACGAGGTCGTCAGGGTCAGTCCACTTCACATAGACCTTCCCAGAAGAGACCTGCGTGGTAATACCGGAGACAGCCGCAAGTGTCAGACCACCACTGCCTGAACCTGCGCCGCCGGGGAAGTTAGATAAAATAGGCATTTTACGCCCCTCCTTTAACCTAAGAGAATGATGTAAACAGGAATGTCACGCTCTGGCATCTCGCCATCAGCAGCGATAGTCAACGTACCATCAGCCTGTCCGATAACTGAGAGCATTGCCTCACGAGCAATTTCGCGCTGTTCTGCAGTCGCATTGTGAGCAACAGAGATTGTCCCGTTTTGCGAAGCAGTAAGACCGCTAATCGTAAGGACTTGCGTGTAGGGCGCATCGACACCAGTCCATGCAGATGCAAGCAGCGTGGCGTTGACTGCCACGCTGTTGTTTGCTTTCTGACCAAGGGCGGTATCGATTTTTACCATATTGGAATCCTCAGTCCCGTTCATCTGGTTGCGCCATTCCTGAAAACGAGTTGAACTGTCGTCGGTCAAATAGAGGTTGTAGTTTGGTGTATTACTCATTAACTGCACCATCCTTTCAACCGAGCAGGATAACAACGACCGGAATATCGCAAGTGGGGACAGTCCCATTTGCGGCAATCGTTACAGAGCCTGCCGCTTGACCACAGATATACATTTCTGCCTCAGACGCAGCAGAGAGCTGTTCGTCGGTAATGCTTTGAGACAAGCCGATAACGCCATTCTGCGTTGCACCAAGTCCAGCAATGGAGAGTGTCTGTTGTCCACTCGACCAACCGGCTACGGTCAACGTAGCGGCGACGGCATTGCTTGCATCACACTTTTCAGCAAGAGCAGTCAGCATCTCTTCATCATCAAAGGGGAGCTGAGAATACTTCTTTGTTCCGTCTCCAACTTTCTTACGAACGCTACCACTGGCTGTGTCAACAATGATGATTTCGCCATCCAGAAGAACAGGGTCTTTTGCAGTCCAGTTTGCGCTCGTGTCTCGCTTGTGTCTGATTCGTGCATTATATTCAGCCATACAGTAGCCTCCTCATAAGCAAACCCCGCCGTGCATGACACACGACGGGGATGCTTGCGTTTTATTTATGCTCAGATGTTGACAGAGGCGCTGCCGCAGTTGAACACAATATAACCGGAAGCCTGCTTCAGCTCGGTAATATCATGCTCATGGTCACCAGCAGCCTTGCTGTCCCAATCCGCGACCTTCTCAGCGGAGATACCGTCGAGAACGGTCTTGTTTGCGTGCTCATGCTGCTTGGCAACAGCACCATCCCACGCATCGACCTTATCCTGAGAGATAGTGTCGAGGATAGTCTTGTTATCATGCTCGTGCGCCTTCTGTTCAGCGGCGTCCCACTTTGCCTTATCGCCGGTAACAATCTTGTCCAGCTCAGCCTTGTTCGTATGGCTGTGCGCCTTGCCGATAGCAGACTGCACGTCAGCATGGAGCTGTGCCAGAGTCACGGAACCATCGGTGAGAGTAGCAGTTACCTTATGGTCGGCGCTGACATCAATCACAATCTGGTCGCCAACTTTGGAACCAGAAGTGACATACTCAATCAGGCTGCCAACATTGATGTAGATGTTGTCTTCAGTAGCGTTGGCAAGAACCAGATGCAGGTATGTACCAGCCTCGCCCCATGCACCAGCCTCAGCCTTTGTCTCAACCGTACCGGACTCAACAACCATATCCTTGGGGATATCGATATTCACATCCAGATTGGTAGCCGTCTGCTTGATGTTGTAGCGCTTTGCCACGCCATCCGGGGTAGAAGGAGTGACAGTTACGGTATAGTCGGTCTGAGCAGGAATCTTACCGATTTTCTCATCAACGTAACCGACAACGGTCGTAGCAGTAGCACCTTCGGGCAGCGCACCGACGCGCTCACCCAGAGCGTCAACGGCAGTTTGCGCATCATCGCCAGCCTGCTTCGCTGCCGCAATTGCTGCGTCCTTACCATCTGCGTAGGTCTTTGCATCTTCCAGCGCCTTAGTCGCAGCGCCAGCCGCGTCAAAAGCGCCTTCGTCTTTATATGCAGCAGTGCCAAGACCGTGAACCTTCACGTCTTCGCCATTGAACTTGACAGTACCATTTGCAGTACCCTCAACCAGCGTATAGACAGTCTCATCAGGAATGGTGATAGTGCTCGCCAGATTCCAAGTGGTAGTGCCCTTCGCCTGAGAATACAGATGGAACTTGCGGTCGTTATCCGCATCGACTTCCAGCTTGTACTGGGTATCGGTATCCTGAATCTCACCAGAGATGTAATCGGACAGACCGGTAATCTCAGAAGCGGAATAAGTAGGCTTGTTCGCCGCCTTCGCCCAATCGTACACATCAGCAGCCAGACCAGCAGTGAACTGCAGCTCGCTGAACTTATGAGCGCCGTCGCCAACCTTGAACAGAACCGCAGGCTCCTTCGCTACGGCGCCAGTATCAGCCGGAACGACAACAACCGCAACTTCGCCGACAAGCAGTTGAGGGTTTTTGTCCACCCAATTGGCATAAGTATCATACTTCAGGGAAATGCGGGTATTAAAAGTTGTAGTAGCCATAAACGCTTACCTTCCTTTTTTATGATTTAGTTAGAGCGGAGCACGAAGCTCCGCTCATTGTGTTTTGAATCAGACAGAGGCATTGCCGCCATCGAGAATCAGGGTATCGCCCTCGGACTGAACCAGCTTGTTCATGTTGAGACTATTGACCTCCATGCTGCCGTCTTTAGCAACAGCAACCTTGTTCTCTTCGGTAGAACTGGTAACAACACCGGCGGTCTCACCGGCAAGCGGGATATCAACTGCCTTCTCAGAGATGTTCAGCGCAGCACCAGCCAGCTTGATAATCTCAATGAGGTTCTTGTTTGCGCCCGCCTCGACGCCGCCAAGCTTTTCTTTCTCTTCGTCGGTGTAGTCGTTGGCACTCAGACCCTTGCCCTCAACCTTATCGACCTTACCAGCCAGAGCGTCAGGGAGACCCGTGACCTTAGCCGGGGCGATTTCCTTGACTTCGAGCTTGCCCTCCTCAGAGACGGTAAACTCGTCAGAAACACTCTTGACATAGTTGGCTTCTGCACCTTCGGGCAGAGCAACCAGCTTCTCCTTCAGCGCGGTCGTGAAGTCCTCAGTTGAAAGACCCTTGCCCTCAACTTTGTCAACCTTGTTGGCAATAGCGGTAGCAATAGCCTCGTTCATCTGCTCCGTGGTGGAATAATCGTCAAGATTGACGCTCACATCGTCCAGACGAACAACTTCGGTATCGACCTTCGCGTAGATATCGTAGAAACCAGTGTCGGCGTTCATCACGAGGTAGAGGACATTATCCTTAGCCTCAGCAGCCGTAGGAACAGCATCGACCTTCGTAAAGCTGGCGTGACCAGTCTCGGCGATAGCCGTCTTGATTGCCTCCGCGATTGCGGTAGCAGTCATCGCGTCGGTAATGCCATAACCCTCAAGCGTGGTAGCCTTATCAGCCTTACCAGTCTGGAGGTTCTGGATGTCCTGCGTATGACCAGCGACGGTATCAGCCAGACCGGAGACAGTGCTGGTATCAGGTGTGTACCACTCGATAGCAGTACCAGCCGCATTGATACGAGGCTGCTGACCTGCAGTAGCGGAACCGAAGCCCTTGAGAGTGACCTTACCATCGACAATTTCAATAGACTTGTCATCGCCAAGAACAGCAGAACCGACTGCCTTCAGGGTCTTGTCCGGCTGAATGATGTACAGGTCAGCGGAAGATTCCGTTACGACGCAGACATTTTCACCATAAAAATAAGTGCCGTCCGAACTACCAACTTCAACAGCGGTAGCGGCGGCAGCTTCAGCAGCACTCAGAGAAGAGAAGTAATAGCGTGCGTCCAGAGGGAACGCAGTTTGCGGATTAAATGAAA
The DNA here is from genome assembly GCA_040095065.1 of Hominicoprocola fusiformis. Classification (GTDB taxonomy): domain Bacteria; phylum Bacillota; class Clostridia; order Oscillospirales; family Oscillospiraceae; genus Hominicoprocola. Next base: position 18,292 of record JBBNGO010000012.1, on the reverse strand, counting down.
CCGCAAAATTCAGTTTGCCAAAATCAGCCATTATGCGTCACCTCCATATTAGATTGTCACTTTATAGGTGTTTGCAGTATCGTTGGCGTTAGCCATATCAAATACATACACCTTATAGTCGATTGCCTGATAACCGTTTGCACCCTCGACAGAAACAACGGTCTTGGTGAAAGCGGTCTTAACTTCCGCGTTCATACCATTCACGTCCTGCACGGAGCTAACGTCACGCAGCGTTGCGGGATACGCAAACACAACGCGGATAGCACCAACGGGGATTGCAAGATTGAAGCTGTTGCCAGCCGCCAGAGCCTTACCACTCTTACCGCTAAGACCACGCACAAGTGCAGAATTCACTTCGCCATCCTTCGCTTCCAGCGTTCCGTAGAAGCTGTTGCGGTAGCCAGTGATTTTGCCTGTCGCCTTGCTCTTATTACCGGCAGCAATTTTACCGGCGGCATACTCATTACCGAGGTTCGTTACAGGAACAGCACCCTCACCGTGAGTCGCAGTAGCCGTAATAGCGTAGCTGGTAGCGTCGCCAACTGTCAGCTCATCGAACGAACCGGAGGCAGTATCCTTGGTAGCAGTACCGTCGGTTACGCTCCAAGCGGTAGCAGTAATACCAGTTGCAGGACCGTATGTATAGCTGCCCGCGCTCAGAGAAGCGGTGTACGCAGGAGTGACTTTTGAACCAACCTCATACGCTGCAATTTGCTTACAAGAAATGGTCACGGCGGGTTGTGTTGCTGTCGGATTCTTTTCCTTCGCCAGAATGGACGCGAGAACATCCTTAACATTCTTGCCAGATGCGGCAATCGTACCAGAGCCAGAGCTCGGAACGGTCAGAACGCCAATGGCGGCAGTGTACGTCAGGTCATCGGCAAAGTAGACATTCTCGGCGCTGTAGTTTCCGTCCATCGCAGCCCACACAGAGCCATCGTAGACGTAGGCAGTGTAAGAATACTTGCCATCGGCAATCAGAGATTTGACAACAAAGATGTCATCCTTCTCAGCGGTAACGCCAGCCGCAGTCAGGACGCGAGTAATGACATCGTTGTCACTTTCGCCCTCTGCCTTCACGCCTTCATAATGGGCGGCACTTGCTCCACTGATAGCCTTCAAGTTCTCATAAGTGGTAACGCCGTCACCAATCTTGAGAGTGCCAAGCTCCAAGTCAAAGCAAGGCTCGCCAGCGGCAGGTACAACGTCTTTGTTGGCAAGCCAATTCGCCGTTGTGTCACGCCGAACTTGGATTTGGGTTTTCATCGTAGTATTGGGCATAACTTTCCTCCTTCAAAATATTTTTGCAGAATGGTTTCACTGGATGCCGTTCGCGGCGCCGCCATCAATCACTTTGACATCGCCAACGCTAATGTCGCCTGTATTAACGGGAGACAATTTCCCGTCAGCAGAAACGATATACGGAACCCAATCAGAACCGTTATGCACTGAAATAATGTGTCCAGCACAATCGTAGGTCTTGACCCACGCCTGCGCCTCAGTTAACGTCTCAAACTGTTTGCGCTCGGAGATATTTTTCATCTCACCATTCGCATCGTAGAAATACAGTTCGGACTCTTTGCTGTCGCTGGTGATAATCAGACTATCTTTCGGGATAGTACCGGAAGCAATTGCAGCGGAAATTCTACCTTTCTTTCCGTAAGCGACTCTCACGCCCATCTCATATCACCTCCGTCAATCAGAATTGAATCACGGCATCTTCGTCCGCTGGGTCGTTGCCGCTATTGCTTGTAAAATGGATAACGTCATCATCTTTAACGAGCTTGTCAAGCTCCTCTTGGATGGCGTCCATATTGCTCTCCGTGTCCTCTGTCTTCTTCTGCATCTCGTAAATAGCCGAAAGCTGATGGTCGCAGATATAGTCGTCCATGTTCTTGGATTCCTCGACATAAAGCAGACACTCGCCACTCTTTGCGATGGTCGGGTTAGACGGCGTGCCCGAGAAGATTTGAAGCCATGAGCAAACTTCTCCGGGGAACTTTGTCAGTCGGCAAGAAACCGGAAATACATATTGGTAATAGGCTTCTTTGTATTTCTCACTTTGGCGTTCCAGCCGCACGATGTCAGCTACACCGTCTGCACGGATGTAGCTCAAATAAGGGGTCGCAGTCAGCATATCGATTTCGCCGACCTGCAACGGAATCAGGTAGATGATTTTCTGATTCAAGTTGTCGCCCCTATAAATCGGTTCATTCACAGTGATAACGAGGTTCATACTGTCATCCAGCTTGATATAAATCACTCGCGTCACCTCCGTTCTTTATAGGATAATGTAGTCGATGTCTTCCAGCGCCATATCGTCATAAGTCAGCAGCGTATCTGCGTCCATTTCGTTGAGCAGTCTATGCCGCTTCAAGATTGGCGTGGCTGCTGCTGACAACAAAATGCCACCCTTTTCCGGTGTCATAAATTGTGTGATTTTCTCCGTGATGCCATCTATAGATGCGGCGGTGATTTGCAGCTTGTCTTCAACGCTCATAAACATATTCCGAAGCGTTTGCAAATCATCGTTTGGTGCAATCTCAATGACGGTTGGGACAGGATTGAGAACATAGTGCGTTTGGAACTCCAAATCGATGCCCCAAGTTGATGCCATGTGCAGCCGCTCATTACAGGTCTTAATCATCTTGTCGATATGAGAAACCAGCTCGGAGCCAGTTTCAACAGCGATGAACTTCTGGAGGGTATAGCTCTCAAGGCAACTCTCCAAAATCATACGGTTCGTCGCGGTCAATCCATCACGGAATGGAATGGAGTAGACGATAATGTCGCATTCAGTAAGTCGTTTGTTTAGGTAAATATCAAACTCTTTTGCCATATGCGACTCAACTCCTTATCAGGTGGGGTTCTGAGCAGACAGAGACAGATAGCCTTCCTTGATGGTCATAATGGTTGCAGTCTCAACGCTACGCGGTGTAGAGAGCGTACCATACATCAGGAGATTGCCCTCGCCAACAGTGGCGGAATCGTAAATAACGAAATGGGTAATCGTGCCCCAGCTCGCAGTTGATTCATTGAAGTTAATAGCCTGACTGTTGGTGACAACGCCGTCAACCGGCTCACCAAGGGAACTCAACTTCACACGAGCATAGCCAGCATCTGTGGACGGCTCGTTTACACCAGTACCATTGATAGCAGGGGCGCTGGTGCTCAAGCCAATGTAATAGGTCTTTGGCAGAGCAGGAGACGTTTTCGTGTTGAAAATATTGCCTGCCGCACAATTCAGAAAGTAGGTTGTATTCATAGAATCTGTCCTCCTCTAAAAATGGGCATAATAAAAGCCGGGTGCATACGCCCCGGTTTATTGCCTGATGAAACTCTTGTTGATATTATTGATAATAAATAAGATGCCTTGTTTGGGAATCTCGATATTGCCGTTAATATCTTTGATAGTGATTTGATAGATGTACTTACCACACAAATCTACCGTGTCCAACGGGTCTAATGTGACCGCCAACACATTTTCTGCGGTGACATCATCGTTAAAATGTGATTCCATTGGCTTCGTAAGAATCGGTACACCTGTCTTGTTGGTAAAGCTAACAATAGAGAAGTTTGCCGTACACCCACTCAGCGCAAACGGCTGGTGGTTCTTATAGAAGTAGGTGTAGAACGCAAAGTCCTGCGTCTCTCCAGCTACGAAGTCAATGGTCGGTAACGTATATGGGCTGTAGTCACAGGGCATATAGGTTCACCACCTTTACTTTTTCTTTTCGCCATCTGCTGCGGAAGCCTTTTCGATAGAAGCATCACTCAGCATAGCGGCAACCTCCTCGATAACAGCAATGCTGCCACTCAGATTTGCAAGGTTTTGTTTGCCGTTTACACTAACTGCGTTCAACGCATTCAGAACAGCGGCAAGTCGATTCATAATCTCGTCTTTCATATGGCTCTCCTTTATATCTTTTGGGTAAATAAAATCGGGAGCGGAACACCATAGGATGTGCCACTCCTTACAAAAGCCTTCGGGTGCTTTTCAATCGTGGAGTTATTATGCTTCAATTGCTTGAAGTTTCTGTTCGAGCTCGTCAATACGCCGGTACAATCGCTGAATCATGTAAGTGTTCAGGGAAATGAATTCTGCATAGCGCAGGGAATACTCGTCTGTATATTTTGAATGTGCATCATTCAGCCCGGAGCACTTTACTAATCCAGCAAAATCCTGCGTACTAAGACCACTATCACGCAATGCGTCTTCTACCACTGTGTCTTGCTTGCGAAGAACTACGATGGGTTCTTAGAGCTCAATAGTCTTGTGTCTAAGAGTTTCTGCAGAACCGACAACCACTTTTATTACGTTCCACGAATCACGTTCAACGAACTGTTTGCGACATCTGACAACATTATCATCACTACGGCTTGTGTCGGTGGTGTTCTCGGAAAAGGTGACGAACAGGTTCAGCAGTATTATCTGGATTTCCTTGAACGAAATAAGCATCGCTGCTTTTTAGAAGTCGGACATCACATGGATGAGAAGCAGGTCAACTACAACGAAAAACTGCTGTTGCTTAGCAAGAGCACCGGCGTCCCCTTGATTGCAGGAACTGATACGCACGTCCTCAATGCAGAACACGAAAAAGGAAGAAGTATCTTACAGGCGTCCAAAAACATTACGTTTGATGGTGAGGAACGTTGGGACTTAAAGTTTAAGACTTACGACGAGTTGGTCGCTGCATATAGAGAACAAGGGGCGCTTCCAGAAGCAGAGTATATGCAAGCCATTGAAAACACCAACGTGATGGCAGATATGGTCGAGTCGTTTGAATTGGATAGAGGGACGAAGTACCCACATATCTACTCTGAACCAGAGAAGACGTTCCACGACAAGATTCAAACAGCGGTTGATAACCACCCATATGCACTCAAGCATCACACAAAGGAAGAGTTGCAGAAAACCATCGACGAAGAGTTCGATGTCTATAAGGCAACGAAGTCAATTGACTTTATGCTGCTCCAAACTTACTTGCGGGAGTGGGAAAAGCAAAACGGTATCCAGTGTGGTTATGGTCGTGGTTCGGTATCAGGCAGTATGATTGCGTATCTCTTGGGGATTACGCAGATGGACAGTATGCGGTATGGCTTGAACTTCTTCCGCTTTATGAATCCGTCCCGTGTTACAAACGCCGATATTGATACGGACTATTCGGGCAAGGACAGAGAAACAATTAAGCGGTTCCTGCTTAAAGATAAGATGAATCTGCCGAGTATTCGTTCAGCAGAAATCATTACCTTTAATACCATCGCACTCAAAGGCGCAATCCGCGATGTTTGTCGAGCTCTCTATAAAGACCGCGCAGATATGAACTATCTCCATGTGGCAAACCACATCTGCAAAGAAGTGGAGCTCCATGAGAATACTATCCGAAAGAAGTATCCAGAGGTCTTCAAGTATGTAGACATCGTTAATGGAACAATCGTCTCCATCGGTACACACCCGAGTGGAGTCCTTATCAGTGACCTGCCTATTGACCAAACAGTTGGTCTGTGCAGTATCTCTACATCCGAGTATCCGGTATCCATGATTAACATGAAAGAGCTGGACGACTTGATGTACGTCAAGCTTGATATCCTTGGCTTGGCCAATATCGGTGTTATCAACGATACCTGTAAAATGCTTGGGATTGAGCGTTTGACGCCAGACAACACTGATATGGAAGACATGAATGTGTGGAGAAGTATCCGAGACGATACGACGCTTATCTTCCAATGGGAGTCTGACAGCGCACAACATTATCTAAAGCAATTCATGTCTGACGCCACGCTCGATATTGCTCGGTCAAAGATTCCAAACTTCTCAATGCTGAAGTGGATGTCGTTTGGTAATGGTTTGCTCCGACCTGCGTGTGCCAGCTTCCGTGATAGCGTAGCTAAGGGTGAGTTTTACGATAACGGATTTGATGCGCTGAATGAGTTTCTTGCTCCAGAGGCAGGACGAATCGCAATGCAAGAAACCATCATGCAATTCTTGGTTAAGTTCTGCGGTTACTCAAGCGCGGAATCAGACAACGTCCGCCGAGCGATTGCCAAGAAAAAAGGAACAGAAAAGCTCTTGCCAGAAATTGAAGAACGTTTTGTGGCTTATTGCTCAAAGGCATACAAGATGAGCACAGAGCGTTGTGAGGAAGTTATCAAGCCGTTCCTGCAAATCATTCTGGATGCATCAGCGTATGGCTTCTCATGGAATCACTCAGACGCTTACTCATCCATCGGCTATATCTGCGGCTATCTGCGCTACTATTACCCGTTGGAGTTCTTAACAGCGGCGTTGAACATCTTCGGCGACAATATGGACAAGACTGCTGACATTACAAGCTATGCCCATAAGGTCGGTATTCGAGTGACGTTGCCTAAATGGGGATTGTCCAGAGGTGAATACTTCTTCGACAGAGAGCGGAAAATCATCGCCAAGGGTCTCACATCAATCAAGTATATGAGTGCTGCTCTTGCCGATGAATTGTATGACCTCGCAGCGAAAAACAAGTATTCCTGCTTTATGGATTTGCTGAAAGACCTCGATGAGAAAACGAGTATTAACTCAAGGCAGCTTGATATTTTGATTAAGCTGGACTTCTTCTCCGATTTCGGCAATCAGCGTGAGTTGCTTCGGATGGTTGACTTGTTCTTCAATACCTTCAAGAGGGGGCAAGCAAAGCAAATCAAAAAGTCTGAAGTTGATGGGACACCGCTCGAAGAAATTGTGAAGCGATATGCGGTCGGTGTTACAAAATCTGGTGGCGAAGCTAAGAGCTATACACTTCTTGATGTGATGTCGATTTTGCGTGGCGCAGAAGACGCGGTGAAAGCAGTTGGCATGGATGACCTCAGCGATATTATCAAAGTCCGTAACTTCTATGATGTGATGGGCTATATCGGGTATGTGTCTGGCAATGAAGCGGACAGACGCAAGCTATACATAACAGATATGAAGCCACTGGTTCGGAGAAGAGATGGTGAGCAATTTGCTTACAGCGTCTTTACGAAATCAATCGGTAGCGGCAAAGAAAGTAGATTCACGTTATTCAACCGTGAGTTTAAGAAAGAGCCGGTTAAAGTCGGTGACATCATTTACTGCAAAGGCTACCAGCGTGATGGTGAGTATTTCAAGCTGACAGCGTATGACAAGGTTCTGTAATTGGAGGTGGAGACATGGAAGTATTAACCGGAGATACATTTGCAGAAGCCCTTTTGTTCTGCTCTCAGCAAGAGAATGTTTCGGTGTGTGTCGTACTTGATAATATGCGTAATACCAAAGAGCTGGTTAAGACTCTTTGGAGGGAAATAGAACTGGGGAATCTTCCGGGATGGGTAATGCAAAGAGGATTTGATGTAGCTTCCTTTTCTAACACATACTCCATTCTAAACACGAAGAAATCATCCGTTCTGTATTTCATTACCGCATATGACACGCAGGAGTTCAAGGGGCGCACATTCAATCGCATCCTATATCTAAGCGACCTGAACGCGGTCATCCTGTCTGAGATTGAACGCTGTGAACAGCCATTGAGGTTTACCGATGGAACATATGGTGGCGAGGAACTGGACAACTTCCTCAGCGGTTTCAAAATCAAACCTGCTGCTTCGGCAGTGAGGGTGATATAAAATACAGATTTTATAAGTGCATGGGAGGTGCAAAACTTGTCAGACAAACGTGTCTGCAATTATTGCGGCAAGGAGCTCGACCTCTTTGACCTGCAGGAAGATTTCTCTATACATAGACAACATATCGGATACGGCAGTATCCATGACGGAGACAATGTTGATTTGCAGCTTTGCTGTGACTGCTTCGACAAGCTCGTAAGCGAGTGTAATGTGTCTCCAATTGAGGAGGTCGATGACAAGTGACGAGGGCAGAGTTCAACACTGCTTTAGAAGATGCCATTCAAAAGGCAGAGAGAGCGCAAGCCTATACGGGCGGAAGGTATGAAATCGCGCTGATTGTAACGAGAGACGTTTATAGATTCCTCTCTGAACACGCAGGTGTTACGTTTGACGTTCGCAATACTGACCACGGTATTTATCGTGGGTACAGAATTGGTATTGTTAATGAGCAGGGATACAGCGATATTCTCAAACCGGCTATGCTCGGAATGGAGTATTACAACGGTATGGAGGTAAATGACATTATCGTTGTCGGCGATGAGAACAGACTGTTCCAACTTGAGAGTAGAGAGCCGATTTGCTTCCGGGATATGGGATTGACCGCCAGTTTTGGGAATGGTACAAGGGCAACAGCCAATGTAACCGTAACAAATACCGCTGTTGATGCCATCAATGAGACAAATGCGGCGGGGACAGTAACTGCTGCAGCGGTTAATGCTGCACGTCCAGTAGAAATGAACTATAGAGATGGGCAGTTATTTGTCGATGGAATCCCGATTGACCTCCAACACGGGGTGCTTGAAATGGAAGACCTTGTGGGAACGACAGCACGACTTAATTGGAATAACATTGGTCGTGCGACGGTTGATTGGCTTGGTGCGGTTCCTGCTGCTACTGTCGAACCTGCACGCCCAGTGCGGGCACAGAGACCAGCACGCCCTATGGCGTCACGAGCAGAAGAACCGCTGAATCCCGGCGATACAAAAATGCTGGATGAGTTCCTTGACAGTTTTGCCATTAAAGAAACTCTCCAGCACGCATAAGAAAAGTAAGAGGCTAAACATACTATGTGGAAGAGCCCAGAGTAAAACACTCTGGAGCTCTTTTTTCGTAGACAGTAGAGAGGTAGAACAATGCGAAAAATTTTCACTATCTTCTTGCTGGTATCTATGATGTGCGTTTCAATCTGCGGATGCAGTAGCGCATCTGCCAGACAAGAGGCACCATTAACCATTGAGGAGAAAACGGAAGTCGATGCGTTGGAAACCGCTATCACAGCGACGGACGCAAACCAGACGATTGAGGAGCCTGAAGAGGATGTAGTGTGCCACACGGAGGAAGTAGACGGCTTCTCTGATGACATTGATTATCTCAGCATAATGAAGCAGAGTTGCTTAAACGGTGATTATGAAGCGGGCTTAGCTGCAGAGAAAGCCCGAAACAAGAAAATTGATGTGCTCGGCTTGGACGTGATAAAGGTCTTCTTTGAAGATTTGCTTGAGTTATCAAAGATTCTCACGGATGAATGTGGTGACGAGCGCTTACCCTTTGAGTGGAAGCTGGCTGTTGGCGAGGTGGTTATCAATAGAGCTGATTCCCCAGAGTTCCCAGATACAATCAAAGAAGTCATCCACGCAGAAGGACAATATGCTAACGCGAATACAGACTATTTCAAAAACCTGACTCCGTTTGAATCCTGCGTTGAAGCAGCAGCTCGCCTTTTAAGCGGCGAACGTGTTTTGAATGAACCGTCAGTCGTATTCCAGTCCGGTGGGGTACAAGGTAGCGGCGTTTATCTTGAACTGTACAGCAGCTATTACGGCTATACCTATTTGTGTTATAGCAGTTACCCAGAACTTTACGGAGGTTAAGTAACGAATGGGAAAAGTAATTGTTCAAGATTATACATACAAAAAGCCAATCACGATGATTGGCGTAGAGGCTGGTATCTGCTGGGGAGCAAATACCAGTAATAATGAGAAGAATTATCTCAGAGGCATTGACTGCCTTGAGAGTGGACACGGGAGAACATTTGAGTTCCCTGATGTGTATTTGACTCTTGAAGGGTATTCGGCACGGGTTATCCGTGAATGGTACACCCATATCGGCGGTCTGCCCACACGCCTTCAGGCGAGTACGCGATATATCGACTACGAACATGGTTTTGGATATGTTACGCCGCCAAGCATCGAAGGCAACCCAGAAGCGAAAAAGGTCTATGAGGATTTGATGGGACATATCAAATCATATTTAGAGAGTCTCGACACTATTGGTGTTCCTCGTGAGGACTCAGCATTAGGACTTCCGCTTGGCATGGAGACGAAAATTGTGTGTAAGCACAATATGCGCAACCTGATGGATATGTCGCATCAGAGAATGTGCAATCGAGCCTACCATGAATACAGGGGGCTATTCAACGATGTATGCGATGCTTTGGGAAACTACTCGGAGGAATGGAAGTACATCGTAGACCACTATTTCATGCCGAAATGCAAGCTCATGGGTTTTTGCTCAGAGAAAAAGACCTGCGGTATGATGCCGCGCAAACAATGAATGGGGCGCTTACAGTTGTCGTTGTGATTCTTGCGGCTGTATTGCTATTCGGCAATGACGACAACCGACCAAGACCTGCTTAATCTGGAGGTCTTATGAAAAGCAAGATACTGAACCCCAAACGTATGAAACAACTCATCGATTTCAAAGGGCTGGAACTTGATAACGGAATATACCCTACAGATATTGATGGGCTAATTGAGTATCACGACTCAGAATACATACTCCTCGAAGTAAAACACAAGGATGCAAGAGTACCATACGGGCAACGACTTGCTATCCAAAGAATGGTCGATGACTTTACAAAGGCTGGTAAGAAGGCAGTTGCAATTGTTTGTGAGCACAAAGTAGATGATACAGACAAGCCTGTGGTTGCAGCATTTTGCAAGGTCAGAGAGCTGTATTACGGCGGTGAACACAAATGGCGACCGCCAGATTCGCCAATGAATGTTCGACAAGCCATAGATAAATTCCGAAAGTATGCAAAGCAACACAAAGGAGGTTGACAGGTGAAAGTTATTACGATTTCTGGTAAAGCCCAAAACGGCAAAGACACCACTGCTGGATTGCTTAAAGCAGCTTTAGAGGCAGACGGATATAAAGTCTTGATTACCCATTACGCAGACCTGCTCAAATATATTTGCAAACAGTTCTTTGGATGGGACGGACAGAAAGATGATGCTGGTCGGCATATTCTTCAATATGTCGGGACGGACATCATTCGGCAGAAGCGCCCTGACTATTGGGTTGGGTTTGTCACATCGATTCTGGAGTTATTCCCAAATGAGTGGGACTATGTGCTGATTCCTGATTGCCGATTCCCAAATGAGATTGATTATCTCAAAGAGGCTGGATTGGACACAGTTAATTTGCGTGTTGTCAGAAAGGACTTCAAGAGCCCTCTTACCCCAGAACAGCAAGCGCACCCTTCTGAGACAGCGCTCGACGATGTTGAGCCAGATTATTACATAACAAATAATGGGTCACTGACTGACCTGAAAAGAAACGTCATCGATTGGCTGGTCGAATACCTTGGCTCTCATCAGATGACGATTGATGAGCTATAAGGAGGTTAAATGAAGCATCTGACAATCTTGGTTGATATGGATGACACGATTGAGTCGCTGGCAAGTGCTTGGGTTGATTACCTGAACACCCGCCACGGGACGACTACAAAGCTGACAGACATCACCAGTTGGGATATTTCTAAGGCGTTCCCGACACTCACGAATGAACAGGTGTACGCACCACTGTTCGAGGATGATTTCTGGGATTGGGTTAAACCAATTGATGGTGCATCAGAGGTTTTGAAAAAGCTTATTGCAGATGGGCATAAGGTCTTGATTGTAACCACATCGAACTACCATACGCTCGCATCAAAAATGGAGCGGGTATTATTCAAATACTTCCCGTTCCTAACATGGAACGATGTCATTATCACTTCCCACAAACAGCTTGTGAATGGTGATGTCCTCATCGATGATGGCATCCACAATCTTGAGGGTGGGAACTATTTCAAAATCCTTATGACTGCGCATCACAATAAAAAATATGATGCAGAAGCCAATGGGATGCTCCGTGTGGGAACGTGGGATGAGGTCTATTCAGCGATTACGGCTCTTGCAGAGGAAGATGACCTTAAAGGTTGGGAGGAGGTGCCAATGGAAATTACTTTGTACTCAACAGGATGTCCAAAGTGCAAGGTTCTGAAAAAGAAACTGGAAGAAAAGGGTATCAAGTACACAGAGAACAATTCTGTGGATGAGATGCTGTCACTTGGAATCAGTCAGGTGCCCGTTCTTAGTGTGAACAACAAATTGCTTGACTTCTCGACAGCAAATAACTGGGTTAACCAACAATAAGCGAAGGGAGATTAAGCAATGAACATTCCACTCAAAATGAACAGGGACTTTGAAAAGGCTATGACCACCCTCAATGAGCGTTATGGCGAAGATTTCGAGTACCTGAACGGTTTCCACGAGACACAATTGAACTTTTCTGATTTCATCGATGGCTTCATTGACAAGAATGTCGCCGACGTAACCATCGATGCCAATGCGAACGCATCCAACAAGGATATTCGCAGTCTTTTGAATGAAAAGGGCAAGTCTCACGATAAGCTGTTCGCTTTCAACAAGATTTTCTATGAGATGAAGAAGCGCTACAACCTGAAAACAGCCCGTGAATGGCTTGAAACAGAGTATAACGGCGGCTTCTATCTGCATGATGCGTCTACTTCTACATACCTGCCATACTGCTACGCTTATGACCTGACCAGACTGGCAACCGAGGGGCTGTTTTTCCTCAAAAACTATAACAATCAGGCTCCGAAGCATCTCACAACGTTCATGGATGACGTAATTGAGTATATCAGCTATATGAGCAACCGCAGTTCCGGCGCTGTCGGCATCCCCAATGTCCTTATCTGGACGTATTACTTCTGGAAAAAGGACTGTGAAAGCGGTCACTTCATTAAGAACCCCGAATACTACATCAAACAGTGCTTCCAGAAGTTTATCTACCGTCTGAATCAGCCGTTTATGCGCATCGACCAGACTGCTTTTGTTAATGTGTCAATTTTTGACCGTAATTACATTGAGGCGTTGTTCGGTGGTGTGCAATATCCTGACGGAACATATGTGATTGACTGCGTTGAAGAGCTAATTGAGCATCAAAAGCTCTTTATGGAGGTCGTTTCACAAATCAGAAGCGAGAATATGTTTACATTCCCAGTGCTGACATACAGCTTGCTTTACCGTGATGGTAAATTCATCGATGAAGAGTTCGCCAGATGGTGTTCCGACCACAATGTGACGTGGAATGACAGCAATTTCTTCATCAGCGGCGATGTAAACACGCTGAGCAACTGCTGCCGTCTGCTGTCCGATACTTCAAAACTCAATGCGTTCATCAATTCGATTGGCGGCACAGCGCTCTCCATCGGTTCTGTAAAGGTCAACACAATCAATCTCATGCGGATTGCGCTGGAAACCGAGTGCGACGAGAAAAAGTATCTTGCTCTGCTCAAAAAGCGTGCGTTGCTGTGCTGTAAGACGCTCGATACTGTTCGCCATATCATCCAGAGAAACGTTGAGAAGGGATTGCTCCCCAACTATCAGGATGGCGCGGTCGAGATGGACAAGCAATACTGCACAATGGGCATCCTTGGTCTGTATGAAGTCATTGAGGCGTTTGGTTACACCAAGATGGATGAGTTCGGGTACATCAGCTACACCGATGAAGGCATCGCTTTTGCAAGCAAAATCTTTGAGGTGCTGAATGAGGTCAAGGATAACTTCACTGATGCCTACTCTTTTAACATCGAGAGTGTTCCTGCAGAGCGTGCGGCAGTTATCCTGTGCCAGAAAGACAACGTTCTGTACGACCACAATGACAAGTTCATTTATTCGAACCAGTGGATTCCGCTGTCTGCGAAATGCACCATTCAGGAAAAACTCCGCCTCAGTTCAATCCTTGATGAGAAGTGTTCTGGTGGTAGCATCGCGCACATCAACTTGGAATCCAACTTCCCCAACACAGAAACAGCGTGGAAGATGTTGAACAAGATTGCTCAGGCTGGCGTGATTTATTTTGCGTTCAATACCCGCATTAACGAGTGCAAGAACCATCACGGCTTTGTCGGCACTGACCATTGCCCAGTATGTGGTGAGCCTGTCTTCGATACATACCAGCGCATTGTTGGGTATCTCGTTCCGTCAAGGGCTTACTCCAAAGACCGTTTCCGTGAGTTCAACACAAGACAGTGGTACAGCTATGCGGAGGCTATGAGCGAATGAGAGTAAAGACAATCGTGGATGAAGACTTCACCAATTATAAAAAGCCAGCGATGTTCATTGGAACAATTTCTTGTGGTGGTAAGTGCTGTATCGAGGCAGGCATCCCGTTGTCGGTCTGTCAAAATGATGGGTGGCGTGCAAGCGCCCCCATCAGCTTTGATGACGAGCAACTGTGCATCCGGTATCTGAATAATCCGCTTACGGAATCAATCGTGTTCGGTGGGCTTGAACCGCTTGAACAATTTGATGAGTTGTGTTCGTTCCTTGAGGTTCTTCGCGGGCAATTCCAGTGTAAAGATGACGTTGTCATTTATACGGGTTACTACTTTGAAGAAGTCCCTGAATGGATTCAACGGCTTGCCACTTATGGGAATGTGGTTGTGAAGTTCGGACGATACATCCCAAACCAAAAGCACATATTCGATGAAGTGCTTGGCGTCGAACTCGCTTCTGACAATCAATACGCAGAAAGGTTCGGCAGTTAAACATATTGGAGAATACATCAATGAAAATCAACATCAATCCAGACAAAGAGTTTGTTAACGATATGCGCAAAGCATTAAAAGACAATAATGGCTTCTGCCCATGCTCCCTCGAAAAGAACGAGGATACGAAGTGTATGTGCAAGGAGTTCAGAGAGATGGCAAGTGGAACCTGCCACTGCGGTCTCTACACAAAGACGGAATAAAGAGAGGATTAAACATGATGACAGCCATGAACAAACTGACAACTACCTACGAGACCACAAGAGAGTTCGATGAGAAAGGTAACGTGACCCACGAGATTCATACGGAGACGAGAGAAGAGCCTGATTGTGCCGGTTACACAGTCACTACTTCCACTACGAGCGACGAGGACATCGCTGAAATGCTCGACGGTCTGATTGAGCTTCAGGAGCCGACACCTTCACTTCTGGACATCATTACCGGTGCTGCCGGTATTGCATCCATTATCGCTTCTGTTTGCCTGATTGCAAAGACAATCAAGCGCAAATAAGGAGGGCGTATGATTAAACGTACAATTAAGGAAACTGTCCGCGAGTATGACGCAGACGGGAAAGTCGTGAGAGAAACGGTTACTGAGACGACCGAAGATGACGACACCATGTACTTCCCGCCGTTCCAAACCTACCAAGAAACAATTAAGCCTTGGTGGGGCGAACCGTCTTGTACTTGCAAAACAAATAGCTAAGGAGGACACAATGCAGAGAGTTGGAGAATTTGAAAAGGTCAGCTTTGAACAGTTCCGTGACGCGATGAAAGATGAATTCTATAGGGGGCAGGAATTGCCGCCTGCCATCGAAGATGACCTTAAAAAGATGTGGGAGGAAATTGCACTCCCCAGCAGAGCAACGACTGGCTCCGCCGGTTATGACTTTAAGGCACCGTTTACATTTGAGATGCGCCCCGGCGAAACAATGAAGATTCCCACCGGTATCAGAGCGAAGATTGACGAGGGCTGGTGGCTCGGTTGCCTGCCGCGTAGTGGTCTGGGCTTCAAGTTCCGTATGCAGTTCGACAATACGATGGGCGTTATCGACAGCGATTATTACTTCTCCGACAACGAGGGGCACATCTTCGCCAAGATTACAAACGACAGCAAGAGTCAAAAGATTGTGCACGTTGAAGCCGGTAACGGCTTTATGCAGGCAATCTTCATTCCGTATGGGATTACATACTCCGATGATGCAACCGGCGTCAGAAACGGCGGTATGGGCTCCACGGACAGCAAGGCGTAAGAGGAACCACACATGAAAGACTCATCTTCAAAAGGTCTTGGATTGTGCGATGTGCTCGCCGTAGTTTTTATCGTTCTAAAGCTGATTGGCGTGATTGACTGGAGCTGGTGGTGGGTACTTGCGCCTGTCTGGATTCCGGTTATTATCGTAGTCATTGCTTACATAGTAATCAGTATCGTTGATTAGGTTCCTTATTACTCAAGAGGTAGACATGGGGCTGGCTTCACTGCCAGCCCTTTCTTTTTTTTACATACGCGCAGCGCACGAGGAGGCGAGATTATTAACACCCTGCAAATCCCATTTTGGGAAAGGTACACACTGACAATTCAGGAGGCATCACAATACTTCCGCATCGGAGAAACTAAGCTGCGTAAGATTGTCAGCGAAAACAAAGACGCTGATTTTGTTCTTTGGAATGGCACACGCCCACAGATTAAACGTACAAAATTCGAGCGATTTGTTGACCAACTCAACCTTATATGACATCTAACTTGAAAGTGAATCCAGACTATGGTATATTGAGAATGCCATGTTGATATTCATTTTCAGACAAAAGGAGTAGCCATGCCTGAAAAAAGAAAAGACAACAAAGGCAGAGTTCTGAGAGAAGGTGAGGTGCAGAGAAGCGACGGGAAGTATATGTACCGCTATACTGATTCTGGTGGAGTACGCCGAGCGATTTATAGCTGGAAGCTTGTAGAGTCAGATAAAGCGCCTGATGGTAAGCGTAGCACAGAACCATTAAGGACTCAGATAAAACGAATCCAAAGGGATATTGATGACGGCATCAGCTCCCATACGGCGTACAGGATGACGCTGAACAGCTTTTATGACGCCTACATTGAAACTAAGTACGAGCTTAAAGCATCTACAAGAACCAACTATAAGTATATGTACAGGAAGTATGTGCAGGACGAAATAGGCGCGAAGAACATTGCCGACATCAAGTATAGCGATATCAAGCGGTTCTACATCCACCTCATTAAAGATATTGGATTTAAGCCGAACAGTATGGAGATAATTCATACGATTCTTCATCCGGTCTTTAATGTAGCAGTGAGGGATGGGTTCATAAGGACAAATCCTACCGACGGTGTGATTGCAGAAATCAAGAAGAGCCATAACTGGGAGAAGCCAAAGCGTCATGCGTTGACAGAGACACAGCAGAATAGGTTCCTCGATTTTGTTTCCAGTTCGAAAACGTACAAACACTGGATGCCGCTGTTTACGGTCATGCTTGGGACAGGCGCACGCATCGGAGAAATCCTCGGATTGAGATGGGAAGATTGCGACTTCACGCAAAATATTATTGACATTAACCATAATTTGATATATCGTCAACAAGAAAGCGGGAAGATGGAACTCCACATCACTACGCCGAAGACACGAGCGGGCACACGAATCATTCCAATGTTCTCTGATGTGAGAGCAGCTTTGCTCCAGATTCGATTGAAGCATATGGAGGAAGGCTTTAACGAGTGCGAGGTCGATGGGTACACGAACTTCATTTTCAAAAACAGGTTCGGAGAGATGCTCACCCCGCACGTCATCAACAGAGCACTTGATAGAATTATTCGTGACTACAATGCAAAAGAGACGGAGCAAGCGGAACAAGAACACCGAGAGCCGGTCTTACTTCCACACTTCAGCGCACACAATCTCAGACACACATTCTGTACTCGCCTTTGCGAGAACGAAACAAACCTAAAGGTAATCCAAGAAATTATGGGGCATCGAAACATCGAGACAACGATGGATGTCTACAACGAAGCGACCAAGGAAAAGAAGATGTCCAGCTTCGCAAACCTCGAAGGAAAAATCAGAGTGTCCTGAGCTGGGTTTGACACCAGTTTTGACACCAATTGACCGAAAAGTTATAAGAATTTATGAGACGTTGCGTTATCGCAAATGTCCTCAAAACGTTGTGGCACAGGGGTTATAAGAACTTATGAGAAGTTACGACGATACCGAGATAATATTCCCGACGATGAAGCCGCTGGACATGCCCAAGAAGGCCGACAAGGCGGAAGCCGCTCCCGCCGAAGTGAAGAAGGAGGAGGTCATCGACTTCTCCAAGGTCGAGATCGAGCCGCTGTTCGCTGACCAGGTCGACTTTGACACCTTCTCCAAGTCTGACTTCCGCGCCGTCAAGATCAAGGCGTGCGAGGCGGTGAAGAAGTCCAAGAAGCTGCTGCAGTTTGTGCTCGACGACGGCACGGGCGAGGATCGCATCATCCTCTCCGGCATCCACGAGTATTACGAGCCCGAGGAGCTCGTCGGCAAGACCGCTATCGCCATCGTCAACCTGCCCCCGCGCAAGATGATGGGCATCGACTCCTGCGGCATGCTGATCTCCGCCGTGCATCACGAAAACGGCGAAGAAAAGTTCCATTTGCTGATGGTGGATCCCCACATCCCCGCCGGCGCAAAGCTGTATTAAAAAATAACGAAAAAGAGTTCTCTCGGCAGAGGGAGCTCTTTTTTGTGCCAAAGGCACGGGGAAGCAGCGCCGTAGGCGCTGCACGGGATAAGGGGGCCATTCTCTCACGTGAGAGAATGGCCCCCTTTGCCCCCTAAGAGAACA
>JBBNGO010000129.1:0-1277 GCA_040095065.1 Hominicoprocola fusiformis | reverse complement strand
GTAAGGAACATGAGCGAATTGAAACCAAGAATAACGGAAAACGGAATTGATTATATCCTTGTCGGAGATTACTACATCCCGGACTTGAAACTGCCGGAGGAACACCGCCCTATCGGAAAGTACGGACGGATGCACCGGGAATATTTAAGAGAAGTCCACCCAGTCAGATTGAATACATTGATACTGACCGGAGAATTGTGGACATATCTTGCAGACCTGAACGAACAGGCACAGGAACGGTTAGACACTATTATGGAGCAGATGAAAGCTACCGAGGGCGTGACAGAGGAATTAAAGCGTACCTGTCAAATGGAATGGGTACAACGATGTAATAACATCCATAACCGGGCAGAAGAAATTGTTTTGCATGAGATGATTTATTCATAAACAGGAGCAATTAAATCGGAGGTATATCAGATGGTTGAAATTGTATTTAGTGAGAGTGCCTGTGGAAGTTTGAAAATTGCCCAAACTTACGGCAGGGGAAAATATAGAGGAAGTGCAATTTCGGTATTTATAAGGCACGAAAACGGGAGTGTTCCATCTTCAAATGAAATGAAAGAAGCACAACTTCAAGCACAAGAACAAGAATGTATTGCTTGGGAAAATGCTATTCCATTGGGAGGCAAGAGCAGTGATGTTTATTGTTTTGATATGGCTCTTAGTGTGGGAGATATTTCTGATAATGAAATTGGCGAACAGAGGAAAAATGTTCTCAAGAAAATGCTGTCTGTCTGGTTTGTAGAGGATTTAGATTATCAGGTTGAAGAAAAAATACAGAAAATTAAAACTACATTGTCCTCAGTTATTGAACGATATGTAGCTGGGGAAGAAGTTCGCATTTGGTATAGCTATAATCCGGATGAACTTTGCGGTATGTACTGGCTTATGAAACAACTTCGACCATTAAACTGTCAGACAACAATTTATTTGGTTAAATTACCTACATGGGAATATGGAAAAGAAAATGCTATGACATCTAAAATATCATGGGGTGAGGTGTCTCCTGGCGAATGGGGAAATTATATAACTCTACAAGAGAAAGCTGAGCCTGTATTTCTTTCAGCTTGCGCTATGAAATGGAATCAACTTCAAAATGAAAATGCACCTTTGCGTGCAATGTTAAATGGTAAATTGCAAAGCGTTTCAGAAGATATATATGATGGTTTCATTCTTCGTGAAATTGCGGAACAGCCAGAACAATTCAAAATGGCTATTGTCATAGGTAATGTTTTAGGAAAATATCAACTTGGAATTAGTGATGTATGGATTTCCAA
>JBBNGO010000128.1:0-1283 GCA_040095065.1 Hominicoprocola fusiformis | reverse complement strand
ACTTTGCATTTCTGCATTTTCAGAACGTCTATCGCATCCGCCGACAGCGGCAGTGTGCGGTAGGCGTTTTTCGTTTTCAGCGGTGCCTCAACCACTTTGCCGTTTTGCCGTGAAATGGCCCGTTGGATTTTCAGTACTCCGTGCTGGAAGTCCACATCTGTCCACTTTAGACCCAGCAGTTCGCCCCGCCGAAGTCCGGTGGCAAGGTCGAGGTAGTAGAGTTCGTACACGCCGCTATCCCTGGCTTCTTGGAAGAAGGAGCTGAGCTGGTCGGCGGTCAGCGTTTTCATCTCCTTATGTTCGACTTTTGGCAAGGCACAGCCCTGTGTAGGATTTTTGTTCACCAGCTTCTGCTCCATAGCGAGGTTGTATGCCGAGCAAATCATCTGGTGGATGTTGCGCACCGTTTTGGGAGCCAGACCTTTCGGCTTTTTCTTGGCCTCGATGCGGTCTACCCGGCCGCCGTCCAGCAGGTGCTTATAGAACCGCTGTAAGTCCAGAGAGGTCAGGTCTGCCAGCGGAACGCTACCGATCTGCGGCTTGATGTGGTTTTTCAGAAAACCTTGGCTGGTCTTGAACGTGGACGGTCTGAGTTTCACCTTGGCGTAGTTCTCCATCCAGACCTCCAGCCAACTCCCCACGGTGTAGGTCTTGGCCCGTCCGTAGTCGATACCGACGTTTTCCTCGATGGCTTTTTTCAGTTTTTCTTTTACTTCCGCTTGCGTCTTGCCGAGGACGTTTTTGATGATGGCCTTGCCAGTTTCGGGATCGTGACCGACTGTGTACCGCCCCTCCTAGCGTCCATCCTTGTGCTTTCGGATGTTCCCTTCCCCGTTCGCTCGTCTTTTCGGCATGGTATCAGCCCCTTTCGCAACGAACAATACCGTAGCCAAGAGGGAAAAGCTACCAGAAAACGGAACAGTTATCAGAAAGTTATCATTTGAAGGGGACGCCCTATCTTTGTCTATGGCGGCGCAATTTTTGCGCTGCCGGGGAGCGCTTCTTTAGTTACAGCGGTGCGATTTTTGAACGGTCGAAAAGCCTTTTTTCATTGACTACAGCGGCGCAAAATATACACGTTTTATTCCGAAAATCGCCGCTATGCAGAAGTCACTTTTTTAAGTGGTTGAAAACTGCGATTTCCTCAAACGCCTGCGGAACGGCCACCTTGAAAAGTCCGCCGCCACGGGCCTTTTCTGTGCCTGACGTTCACCCAAGACTGCGAAAGTGCCTCTCAAGGTGCACCTTAGACTGCGGTTTCAAAACCTCGGAAAGCCCCGCAC
>JBBNGO010000126.1:0-1346 GCA_040095065.1 Hominicoprocola fusiformis | reverse complement strand
TATCGCATCCCCTTAGCGGCGCGGAAAAAGGCCGCCGCGCAAGGGCTTGCAGACGCGGCGGGTAGCGGTTTGGTAGCGATTTGCCGAAATTTGGGTTTTGGCGGGGCGAAAAAAGGCTGATTTTGCAAGGGTTTGCGGGCGCGAAAGGTCGGGTAGCGGTTTGGTAGCGGTCCGCAGCTACCACGATTTTTAGCACTCTCTTAGCAAGAGTGCTAAAGTTAAAGATTTGTTCATCAAAAGATGTATTTTTGTTCACAGGGCGTGACTATACTCAAAATTGTTCCGAGGGGAACGAAAGAAATGTAAACCACGCGGGCTGCAAAAGCGGCTCGCCCGAATAGATTTGGAGGCTTTGTATTATGTTTGAACTGAGACCTTTTGAACGCAGAAACAATCACGTTGCGGCTTATGATCCCTGGGATCAGATGGAGCGCGCATTCTTCGGCGACGGCTCGTGGGGCCGCGGCCTGAGCGAGTTTAAGACCGATATTCAGGACAAGGGCGACAGCTACCTGCTGGAAGCTGATCTGCCGGGCTTCAAGAAAGAGGACATCCACGTCGATGTGGACGGCGACACGATGACCATTCGCGCCGAGCGCCACAGCGAGCACGAGGATCAGGACAAGAAGGGCAATTACGTCCGCTGCGAGCGCAGCTACGGCAGCTATCAGCGCGCGTTCGACATCAGCGGTGTCGAGGTCGCGGACATCTCCGCGCAGTACAATGACGGCGTGCTCAAGCTGAACATGCCGAAGAAGAGCGCGGTGGTGAACGCGAAGCAGATCGAGATTCAGTAAAGAACTTCAAAAAAGGCGGCGAAAGCCGCCTTTTTTGATTTTGGATTGCGCGCCTGCGGGCGCGAAATTTTTTTGGGTTGTACGGAGTTGTGCAAAAAATATTGGCGAAAGTCCGCTCAGGTGAGCGGGCTTTTTCTTTTTTTCGGCGGGCCGCGGCTGGAAAAGGAAATTTCGCTCCCCGCGCGGCGGCGCGGACTACTGTTACTTGCCGCCTGACCGCTGCGCGGGTCATCAGAACACAAAAAGCGGCTTAGGCCGCTTTTTTCATATCTGTGCTTATATATTATATGTATGTGGTGGCGGATAATGGCGAAAGCGGGGGTTTTATGTCAAGCTGTAACAGAAGCGGCGGTTTGTTACAAGTGTGTTACAGATGGGGCGAAAGCGTTGACTTGAAATTTTGGGTGTGGTAAGGTGACAGTGCAGAAAGGGTGGGGAACGGTGCGTTCCCGACTTAGTTACGGGATCGGCATGCCACGGTAAGTAAGCCGAGAAACGCCGAAACTTGCTCCTTTCTGACAAACGAACCATCTTTAAGGGGATGCGATA
>JBBNGO010000125.1:0-1356 GCA_040095065.1 Hominicoprocola fusiformis | reverse complement strand
CGGCCACAGAAGGTGAGAGCCCTGTATCTGAAAATGAAGACTGGCAGTCTGGATCCAGAGTACCGCGGGACACGTGAAACCCCGTGGGAAACCGGGTGGACCACCATCCAAGCCTAAATACTACCTGATGACCGATAGAGGAGCAGTACCGTGAGGGAAAGGTGAAAAGGACCCCGGGAGGGGAGTGAAAGAGAACCTGAAACCTTGTGCTTACAAGCAGTCAAAGCACGTTAAAGTGTGATGACGTACTTTTTGTAGAACGGTCCGGCGAGTTATAGTAACGAGCAAGCTTAAGGTATTGAGTACCGGAGGCGAAGCGAGAGCGAGTCTGAATAGGGCGTAAAGTTCGTTGCCATAGACCCGAAACCGGGTGACCTATCCATGAGCAGGCTGAAGTGAGAGTAAAATCTCATGGAGGGCCGAACCGACCCCCGTTGCAATGGTGGCGGATGACTTGTGGATAGCGGAGAAATTCCAATCGAACTCGGAGATAGCTGGTTCTCCCCGAAATAGCTTTAGGGCTAGCGTTATGTTAGATTACCGGAGGTAAAGCACTGAATGGTGGCGGGGCCGATAAGGTTACCAAGACCTATCAAACTCTGAATGCCGGATAATTGATGCATAGCAGTCAGACAGCGTGAGATAAGTTTCGTTGTCAAAAGGGAAACAGCCCAGACCCACAGCTAAGGTCCCAAATTCATGCTAAGTGGAAAACGATGTGGAATTGCGAAAACAACCAGGATGTTGGCTTAGAAGCAGCCACTCATTAAAAGAGTGCGTAATAGCTCACTGGTCGAGTGACTCTGCGCGGAAAATATAACGGGGCTAAGCATGAAACCGAAGCTTGGGCTTGTCGTAAGACAGGGGTAGGGGAGCGTCGAGTATGGGGTGAAGTCAGAGCGGAAGCACTGGTGGACTGTACTGGAGTGAGAATGCCGGAATGAGTAGCGAGAATTATGTGGGAATCATAATGGCCGAAAATCTAAGGTTTCTTGGGGAAGGTTCGTCCGCCCAAGGTAAGTCGGGAGCTAAGCTCAGGCCGAGAGGCGTAGGCGATGCACATACGGTAGAAATTCCGTAACCACCGAAACTTAAACAGAGGGACACTTCGAAATAGCGGAACCCGGGCGTTGGTTGACCCGGGCGAAAGGGAGCGAAATTAGAGTAGCGAAGTCCGCGATGTTCGGAGGCGAGAAAAGCTCTGAGGTATGCTAAGGTGCCCGTACCGCAAACCGACACAGGTAGATGAGGAGAGAATCCTAAGGCCAACGGGAGAAGGGTTGTTAAGGAACTCGGCAAATTGACCCCGTAACTTCGGAAGAAGGGGAGCCCCCTACGGGGGGTCGCAGAGAAATG
>JBBNGO010000124.1:0-1375 GCA_040095065.1 Hominicoprocola fusiformis | reverse complement strand
TAACAGTGTGTGCCAGAGTGGTTTATAGCTGATGTGCATATTGTTTTCCTGCCTTTCTATCCATACCACCGGGGCGGCTGCCCCGGCAGGAACTTTTCTCTTATTATAACACCAATCTTGTGAAATCACAATTTATTCTTGTAACCTGCCGCTGATACCGTCTGGATTGTGCTTTTCCTTTCTTTTTGTTACCTTTAATTAGCCATGAACTGCTTAATGCCCTGAGATTTAGCCGCCGGATTGTCGTTGCCGTAGCCTTCCATGAGGTTGATAACACCCCACACCGCGAGACCGGCACCGAGGGCGATAACGAGCGTCTGAAGAACCGTGACAGCCTGATTGATGAAAGCCATAGATTTTCCTCCTTGATTTGAAAAAGATTGGTTGTGTATTTTTGAAAATGGGCATAAAAAAAGAAGCCCCGTCGCTGTTCTGCTTTGGGAGCCATCAGGCTTTACCCACTGCGCAGTGCAGCGACGGGGCTTTAATCTACATCGACCTCGCCCATATCATAGAGGTCGAATGTGTCATCGGGCTTGACTACCAGCTTGTGCTGCCGATACTTCTCGATGTCAAAGGCGTTCCGCTTATCATAGTCGGAGAGCTGCCGGTACTTTGGATGCTTCGTAATGTCGTATTTGTTACTGAGAAAAGGTCTCACGCCTCGAAGCTGCAAAATACACTTGGCTCCGTCCATGACGGCGATCTCATCCTGAGACATCAGTTCCTTGCCGGTTTTCTGGTAATTCAAGCCGTAGGAGTTGTTGCTGGAACGGGTTTCTGAGGTGTTGTAAAGGTCGATTGTCTCCTTGCCCAGCACCTCGCTGATTTCCTTGAGGGTCGATTTCTCCTTGCCGCCAAGAAAAAGTGTGCAGTCGCAGTTGCCCGTGATAGTGTCCGCCGCGTCCTTGTAGATGGTCTTGAGCTGAGACTGGGACTGCAAGATGATTGACGCCGAGATTTCCCGGCTTCGGATGGTGGCGATGAGCTTATCAAACTTCGGGATTTGACCGATGTTCGCAAACTCATCGAGCAGACAGCGCACATGAACGGGAAGCCGACCGTTGTAAACGTCATCTGCTTTATCGCACAAAAGGTTGAAGAGCTGAGAATACATGATTGCCACGACGAAATTGAAGGTGTCATCGGTATCGGAAATGATGACGAACAGCGCCGTCTTCCGGTCTCCGATGGTGTCCAGCTCCATCTCATCGTAGCTCATCAGTTCCCGCAGCTCTGCGATGTCGAAGGGTGCAAGCCTTGCACCGCAGGAAATCAGGATCGACTTCGCGGTTTTGCCAGAGACAAATTGTCAAGGACTTTTTAATCAAATTCACAAAAATCTACAAAAAAGGTGCCAGAAGCACTGTATGGC
>JBBNGO010000123.1:0-1439 GCA_040095065.1 Hominicoprocola fusiformis | reverse complement strand
CGAGGGGTTCTCCCCTCGCGTTCTCTTGGGGGTCCAAGGGGGATATTCTCTCACGTGAGAGAATATCCCCCTTTCCCCGTGCAGCGCCATCGGCGTTGCTTCCCTGCGGCACAAGTGCCGCAAAACGCTTTGCACCTGTGCGAAAAAGCAATTTTTTTAAAAACTGAAACTTTTTCAATCTTTTTACGTCTAAAAAGATAATCCCCACCACCTTTTGGCGGTGCAGAGAGGAGAAGAGACCATGAAGAAGAAAAAGCGGATCGTGAGGATCATCCTATGGCTTGCAGCGCTCGCGGTGCTGTTCATATGGAGCTCGCCGGAGCAGCGGGTGAGCCGGTTCGTGGCGAAAAACGCAGAGGTGCTGGAGGAATCGCTCGGCACAGATCTGTCCGGCGGCTATCCCGGCGGTCTGGGCATTCAGTACTACAACTGCTGGGGAGAAGACAGCGGGCATCCCATCGGCGAATTCTGCTTCGGCCCGTCGATTTTGCACGGACGTCAGTATTACGGCTGCTACTATTCGCCCGACGATGAGCCGCGCGGCTTTCAGAGCGTGGAGGTCACGCTCGTGCCGGACGGCGAGAACCGCTGGACGTGGCGCGCCGAGGGCGACAACCGCGGTATGACGAAAAAAATTCAGGACAGATGGTACTATTTTGAGGCGTGGTTATAAAAAGAAAAAGGCACTCTCTAAAAAAGAGGGTGTCTTTTTATGCGGTAAGACATGTCAGGCCGTCTGCAAGACCTCGTGCTTTTTCCAGCTTATGAAGCCGTAGAGGTCGTTGAGCAGGAAGATGGCGAAGTTGACCGCCACGGGGATGTAGGCCGGATTTTCCATCGACGCCATGACCCATAGCACGATGAGCACGACGGCGAGCGAGGCGAGCCAGAGGCACCATTCGCGCCGTGTGAGTGATTTGATGGGGTTATTCATGGTTTTCTCCTTTCGAATCAAAGCATAAGTTCAATTCGAAAGGCGTTGCGGGTCAAGGATCGGGATGCGCCGCTGGTTCAAGATCATGGAAGCTACTCCTGCATGAAATGATATCGAACGTATTCTACACAATGGCGCGTATGATGACAAGAGAAATCTTTTGCGCGGCAGCAACAGCTAAAATTCAACCGTTGGTTGAAAAAGTTCTCAACCGATTTTACTGATGGTCGCTGTTTTTTCATGCTCTCCGGCGCTATACTGTGGACACGGAAAGAAACAGCGCCCTAAGCGGGGCGCGAAAGGAGAAGTGTATGGAAAATCATGTGGCAGATCAGATCCGCTTTTACCGCAGGCAGGAGGGCCTGACGCAGGAGCAGTTGGCCGAGGCGATGGGCGTCTCCGTTGCGGCGGTGAGCAAGTGGGAGCAGGGAGTTTCCCATAGTTAAAGATACCACACCAAATATGATGAACCCACGCTTATACACTACCAGCTATAATAAACCGC
>JBBNGO010000122.1:0-1568 GCA_040095065.1 Hominicoprocola fusiformis | reverse complement strand
CGCATTGATAAAATGCTTGAAGATGGTGTGTTGGAAATTATACAGGACGCACCAAAGGGAGAAACAAATTATCGCCGAATATTAAGAAAACGAATGAAATAATAACCACAGCACAAACCGCTGCTACATGGAATCCAACAAACCATGCAACAGCGGTTTTCCTTTACCGTTTTTTCCTCTGGCTGATAGGCGTTCCCATTTTCTTTGATTTTTTGAGAATACGAATGAACCAGCGAAATTCTTCTTCTGACAGGTTTTTATAGTTGATACCAAGCTGCTTGCAGTAAAGGATAACCAGTTTTTCATCTCGACTGCCCTTGAAATTTTCGACCGCTTCCAGATTTTCTTTCAGTTCATCGGCAACGGTAGTTTGGGGCGCACTCTCGCTGTCCTTTTTGTGGAATTCCCGAATATCCCGGATAATCAGGTTGAGGTCATCCAGAACCATGTGACTGAAATACTCATCATCACTGATATGTGCGGCTTGCAGCACCTTCAAATGCGGGTCATCTTCGCCGGGGCGATACCGTTCAATAATTTCATGCCGGACGGTATCAACAAGGGAGTTGAGATTTTGGATTTGCATGGTGGCAATCCCGTCCACATAAATCTCAATGTCCGCAAGAAACTTGATAAAGTCCTTATGGGTGGCAAGTTCGCAGAGCAGACGGTTGTTAATCCGACCGCTTTTCAGCAGTGCCACCATCTCATCGTTCAAATGCAGCTCCGTCAGTGGCGTGTTGATCTGCTCCCTGTTCTCTGTCCGGCACAGCAGATAATCGACGGAAACCCCATAGAAGTCTGCCAGCGTGATAAGGTTGCCATGATTGATTTCCTTATAATCCTCTTTTTCATAACTGCCAAGGGCTGATTTAGAAATGCCCGTCAGCTTTGATAGTTCTTCCAGATTTAAGCCTTTGTCTTTGCGGAGTTCCCAAAGGCGTTCCTGTATGCTTGTTGCAACTTTCATGGGCGCACGCTCCTTTCCGGTGGTTTTATTTCTGCCGTTTAACTGGATTATATCACACTTTCCGCAATCGTGGAAATTTCTGATTTTCCCCCTGATTCCTACTTTGTGGATATACGGCACAGGGCACAAAAATGTTCTATGATACAGGTAGTTCATCGATGGATTATTCCAATCGAATGACCAGCCTGTGTGGGATATGCTTCCCCGGCGATGTAGCGCCATGACTTTTGGCAGGGATATGGAGGAACCCTGACCGAAACGAGCGTACCAAAGGGAGCGATACGCCGCTGTGAGATTCAGGGGAGGAACGACACCGGGGAGAACTGGCGAACTGACACCGAAATGATACCGAAACACGACAATTTGATAGGGAGATAGTCTACCCTATCGCTGAGACTTCGGGAGATTTTAAGCGGCTCTATGGCTGTAATTTTGCCGAAAATCGCCCCGAAACCATACACGAAAACGGGAGGAAACGTAACATGCCGAGAATGAGCAAAAAGCGGAAGCATGAGCTTTCCTTTTACCTCAATGACCGGGGGCGTGTCACTTACAACGAATTATGCCGGAAATGCCAGCATGGGTGCAAGCAGAGCTT
>JBBNGO010000121.1:0-1571 GCA_040095065.1 Hominicoprocola fusiformis | reverse complement strand
AAGCTCTGCTTGCACCCATGCTGGCATTTCCGGCATAATTCGTTGTAAGTGACACGCCCCCGGTCATTGAGGTAAAAAGAAAGCTCATGCTTCCTCTTTTTGCTCATTCTCGGCATATTGCGCTTCCTCCCGTTTTCGTGTATGGTTTCGGGGCGATTTTCGGCAAAATTACAGCCATAGAGCCGCCTAAAATCTCCCGAAGTATCAGCGATAGGGTAGACTATCCCCCTATCAGATTGTCGTGTTTCGGTATCATTTCGGTGTCAGTTCGCCAGTTCTCCCCGGTGTCGTTCCTCCCCTGAATCTCACAGCGGCGTATCGCTCCCTTTGGTATGCTCGTTTCGGTCAGGGTTCCTCCACATCCCTGCCAAAAGTCATGGCACTACATCGCCGGGGAAGCATATCCCACACAGGCTGGTCATTCGATTGGAATAATCCATCGATGAACTACCTGTATCATAGAACATTTTTGTGCCTCGTGCGGTATGTCCACAAAGTAGGAATTAAGGGCAAAAATCAAAAATTTCCACGATTGCGGAATTGATATGGTATAATCAATTCAACGGTTATATATGTTGTCAAAAAGGGGGAACTGCTTCAATGAACGGAGCTACTACAATACAGGAACGGCTAAAAGATTTACGATTAAACAAAGGATTAAAACTGGAAGAACTGGCTGAGCAAACGGGTATTTCAAAATCGGCTCTTGGCAGTTATGAAAAAGACGACTATAAGGAAATCAATCATGGCAACCTTATCCTGCTGGCAGATTTTTATGGGGTGTCCCTCGATTATCTCTTTTGCCGGACAGAGAACCGGGCGGAGATCAACACGCCATTAAGGGAGCTGCATTTGAGCGATGAAATGGTAGCACTTCTGAAAAGTGGTCGGATTAACAACCGTCTGCTGTGCGAACTTGCCACACATAAGGATTTTATCAAGTTTCTTGCGGATATTGAGATTTATGTGGATGGGATTGCCACCATGCAGATTCAGAACCTCAATGCCCTTGTCGATACCGTCCGGCATGAAATCATTGAACGGTATCGCCCTGGCGAAGACGACCCCCATTTGAAAGTGTTGCAAGCCGCCCATATCAGTGATGATGAGTATTTCAGTCAGATGGTACGGGATGACCTCAATCTCATTATCCGGGATATTCGGGAAGCTCACAAAAAGGACAGCGAGAGTGCACCCCAGACCACCGTTGCTGATGAACTGAAAGAAAATCTGGAAGCGGTCGAAAATTTCAAGGGCAGCCGGGATGAAAAGCTGGTTGTCCTTTACTGCAAACAGCTCGGCATCAACTATAAAAATCTGTCAGACGAAGAATTTCGCTGGCTGATTCGGATTCTCAAAAAATCAAAGAAAATGGGAACGCCTATCAGCCAGAGGAAAAAACGATAAAGAAAAACCGCTGTTGCATGGTTGGGATGCCTTCCATGTAGCAGCGGTTCTTACTGTGGTTATTATTTCATTCGTTTTCTTAATATCCGGCGATAATTTGTTTCTCCCTTTGGTGCGTCCTGTATAATTTCCAACACACCATCTTCAAGCATTTTATCAATGCG
>JBBNGO010000120.1:0-1612 GCA_040095065.1 Hominicoprocola fusiformis | reverse complement strand
TCCTATCAATGAGAGTGAATTGCCGTGAGCAGATAGCAAACCCAGCCGAGCCTGTCAACGGTCAAGATGAACGGCGCAATGAAGTGCTCCCCAAAAGTTGGACAAAAGTTATGCGGCAAAGCCATTTTGAATTCTGTATCGGACAGGACTTAACCCATTCAATTTTTCTTTGATTCGGTTATGGTTATAGTATTCAAGATAAGCGATCAGTTCCTGGCAAAACTCGTCTAATGATTGGAACGTCCGCAGGTATAGCAGTTCCGATTTTAACAGTCCGAAGAAGTTTTCCATAACCGCATTGTCCAGACAGTTTCCCTTTCTGGACATACTTTGCCGAATGCCTTTTTCTAACAGTCTTTTTTGATACCTGACGTTCTGATATTGCCAGCCCTGATCCGAATGAAGGATCAGCCCGCTGCTGTCCGGGAGCCGGGAGAATGCTTTATCCAGCATCTCATCCACCTGGCGGTAATTAGCCCGTTCACTGATGGCATAGCTGATGATCTCACCATTATACAGGTCAAGCACAGGAGAGAGATAAAGTTTGCTTCCAAACAGGGAAAACTCAGTCACATCAGTTACCCATTTCTGATTCGGCCTTTCCGCATGGAAATCTCTAGCCAGTAGATTTGGTGCAATCTTGCCGACTTCTCCACGGTAAGAACGATACTTTTTCATTCGTACCATACATTTTAGGCCTGACTCCTTCATCAGCTTTTGTACCGTCTTGTGGTTCAGACAAAAGCCTCTGTTGCGTAATTCCATACCAATCCGCCGATACCCGTACCGGCCTTGATTCTCCTGATAAATTGCTATGATTTCCGCCCTTTCTTTTGCGTATTTGTCCACAGCATTGGCTTTCCGGGAATGATAGTAGTATGTACTTCGGGGAATGCCGGCCAGTTTAAGTAATGCTGCCAGAGGATAATCACGCCTTAATTCTGTAACAGCAGCCACAACATCGCTTATTCGGGTTTTTCCCGCTTCTGAATTAAGGCGTTTAATTTTTTTAGGTAATCATTCTCCATTCTCAACCGGTAAATTTCTTCTGACAGCCGCTTGTTTTCCTGTTGCAGCTCCGACTGTTCCTGCTTCTTTTGTCGTTTTTCGCTACCTTTTGTCGCCTGCTTTTTCATAAGTCCCCGTGCACCTTCCTTTTGGAATTTCTTCTCCCACCGGCACACTGTTACAACATCAAGGCAAAAGTGCATAGCTGTCTGTGTACAGGATAAGTGATGTTCCTGCTTGTATTGTAACACTTTTAGGCGAAACTCGCCATCAAAGCCTTTTTGTCGGCCAACCAGATTTCTGCTTAGAAGTCCTTTTGCACCATGCAGCTTATACAAGTTTACCCATTTTTCAATCGGCGTACAGGATACGCAAAATTTCTCGGATGCCTCTTTGCGTGTATGCCCTTCCAGTACATACTGAACAACTGCTAATTTTAATTCCTCACTGAACAATTCTTTTCCCATAGATTTCTGCACCCCTTTCGTTGACTTTCTTGTCCAACTTTTGGGGTGCAGTTCACAAATGCGCCGCCGTTGACAGCCCCGCCCGTCTTTGCTGTTCGGTAATCAAGAGGGCGACAGCACAAGATGCTGCCGCCCTC
>JBBNGO010000011.1:0-68855 GCA_040095065.1 Hominicoprocola fusiformis | reverse complement strand
CCCCCCCCCCCCCCCCCCCCCCCCCCCCCCCCCCCCCCCCCCCCCCCCCCCCCCCCCCCCCCCCCTCTGCCGCTTGACAAGGACGGAGCGGGGAGCAGGACAGCGGTGAGAGCAGGTGTTTCGTTTGTGTTTCGGTTTTGCACAGGTGATTGCAAAACCGGCAAACCTATGGTACAATAAAACTACAGACCGATCAAAAGCCGCCTTGGCGTCGAAGATACAGCCGTTTTTGCGGCTGCTTTTCTTATATTTGGCCGCTTTTTGCCGCAGACGGCGTTTTCAGATCACACCAAATGCTGGAAGGAGATTTTTTCTATGGAGGTGAGTCACTTCTTCAGGACATGACCGCACGCGTTTTGCAGCGCCGGAAACGGACGGTGACGCTTATGGCGCGCCCCGTCTATGATGCGGCGGCAGCCCTCCACGCAGGGAGCTTTGGAATCGGTCAGATCAACGCATAATACAGTATTATAATTTAAGGACGTGTTATTTTGTTACTCTCAGGCAAAGGTCTGAAACATGACTTTGTCCAATTTGTTTCGGCCACCGTGGCTTCACAGGTGGTATTCTCGCTCTACTCGATGGTCGACGGCCTGATGGTCTCCCTCGGCGTTAACGAATACGCCATGAGCGCCGTCAACCTCGCCATCCCCTTTACCAACGCGCTGTTTTCCATTGCCGTGCTCTTTGCCGTCGGCTCGTCCACGCTGATCGCCATTGCCATCGCGCAGGATAAACGGCACGAGGCCAACACCCTCTTTTCACAGAATTTTGCCACGCTGCTCATCCTCGGTGCGGTCGCCACGGCGCTCGTGCTGCTGTTTTTGGAGCCGTTCGCCCGCCTTCTCGGCGCGGACGAGATCACGCTCGACTATGTCAAGCATTACCTTCTCGGCCTTGCGCCGTTCAGCGTGTGCTATCTGGTGTCCTACAACCTTGAGGTGCTCGTCAAGACGGACGGCTTCCCGCGCTATGCGCTCTTCACGGTCATCGGCGGGTGTCTGACAAACTGCGTGCTCGACTATATCGCGATTTTCTGGCTCGACATGGGCGTTTTCGGCGCGGCGGTCGCCACGGGCATCTCCCAGCTTGTCACCTGCATCTCGTACTTTGCGCACTTTTTCAGCAAAAAGTGCACGTTCCGGCTGTGCAAATTCCGCTTCGATCCGCACCTTTACGCGCGCATTCTGCCCATCGGCCTTGCCGACGGCGTGACGGAGCTGTGCACGGGACTAATGATCTTCCTCTTCAACCGCACGGTGCTCAAATATATTGGTACGGACGGCGTTGTGACCTACACGGTCATTGCCTATGTGACGTCGCTCATCATCCAGCTGATGGTCGGCATCTCGCAGGGCTCGCAGCCGCTCGTGAGCTTCCAGTACGGAAGGGGCGATCGCGCCGCGTGCAGAAAGCTCCTGCGCTATGCGCTCACGACCGTTTGCATCGCTGCGCCGGTGCTCTTCCTCGGGCTTTACGTCTTTGCGCCGCAGCTCGTGCGCCTCTATCTCTCGCACGCGGGGGAGGAGCTGGTCGCGTACTCGGTGCGCGTGTTCCGGCATTACAGCGTTTCGTATCTGTTCCTTGGCTTCAACATCGTCATCGGGGGCTTTTTGACGGCGCTTGAGCGCCCCGTCCCAGCCATCAGCATTTCCGTCGGCCGCGGCCTTGTGCTGCAAAGCGCGGTGCTGCTGACGCTTGCCGCCGCGTTCGGCGGCGAGGCGATCTGGTACACGCCCGTTCTTTCCGAGGCGATGTGCCTTGTCATGTCGCTCTTATTCCTGCGCAGCTACCGCAGACAGACCGATATGCAGGCGTGAGCCCCGCCCAGTGCGATAAAATAAGAGAAAATAAAAAGGCCCTGGAAGCAGCGCTTCCAGGGCCTTTTGGCATCCCCGACCAGACGCTAACTGGCGGACTGACGCTTAGAAGCCAGCTATCTCATTTCATGCCGTGCAGTACACCGTCATTTACTGCTGGCCGGTTAGTTCCGCACAGATCACTTGAAAACAAAGATTTCTTCGATCGGCGCTTCGACAACCCTTGCAATATCGATCGCCAGTTTAAGTGAGGGATTGTACCGTACCAAGACCCGAAAGGCCGTTACCACCTATGTCAGCGACAAGACCATTGAAAAGATCATCAAGCTCCTGCGGTGTGCGTTTAAGCAGGCGGTACGATGGGAAATCATTGCAAGAAATCCCTTTGACAATGTGATCCTCCCTAAAACGGAGTATGCGAAACGGGATATCTGGACAGCGGATATGATCCGTCTTGCCCTGGACAAATGCACGGACAGCAAGCTCTATGTAGCAATGAACCTTTCCTTTGCCTGCTCTCTGCGTATGGGTGAAATCCTGGGGCTGACCTGGGAGAACGTCCATATTTCCGATGAAGATATTGCGGCGGATAACGCCTATGTCTACATCGACAAGGAACTGACACGGGCTTCCAAACGGGCGATTGAAACGCTGGGTGAGAAGGATATCTATTACATCTTCACTCCGCTCATGCCGAACACCAGCACAAGAATTATTCTGAAAAAGCCGAAAACCGATTCCAGCATCCGTAAGGTGTGGCTGCCGAAAACGCTGGCTTACATCCTGCGGGAATGGAAGAAGTCCCAGGACGAGCTGAAAGGCTTCCTTGGCGACGAGTATCAGGACTTCGATCTGGTGGTGGCACTTCCCAATGGACGGCCCTGCGAGGATCGGATCATCCTCAAAGAGTTTGCAAAGCTCCGTGAGGACGCAGGGCTGCCGAAGGTGGTCTTTCATTCTCTCCGTCATTCCAGTACCACCTACAAACTAAAACTGAACCACGGCGATCTGAAAGCCACCCAGGGCGATACAGGCCATGCCGAGATTGACATGATAACCAGTATCTATGCTCACATTCTGGACGAGGATCGGAAGATCAACGCCCAGAAGTTTGAGAGCGCCTTCTATGCCAATCCTGATCTGCGTTCGGTTCGTCCCCCGGAGGAACCAAAGGAACAGGCGCCCGCCACATTGGATTTGGAGGCCCTGGTGGAACAGCTCCGCAACTCGCCGGAATTGGCCAACACGCTGGCCGCATTACTGGCGTCGGCCCCATCCGAAAAATAGGGCGGGAAAATCGTATTAGCAAATCGGCGTTTTTTATTAGCAAGGCCGGAAAAATAGTTCGAAGCCAATTAGCAGGCATACAGCGGAAAATCCTATTGTGAAGAAGTATCATCTTTTAGAAGAAACAAATAAGGTGTTATTGTTAGCCGGATTATCTATCAGCAATGAAGGCCAACTTGTTGATGTTGTTCAGGCCAAAACACTAGATGAGGTTGATAGACGTGTGAACCATTTAAAACGAGAACTATATAACAGGGCTATACATAGTGAAGTACAAAAGTATTGCATTAAGGATTATTTGAGAAAAGATTATTAACACTAATTTCTTTTGCTCATAAGTATTTGGATGAATGTCATAGGATGCCCAATAAAAAGGAGAACCGCTTATGAAGCCGGAGTATTTAGATTGGCTCAAACGAGAAAAATTTTTCAGGTGTTAAAACTAATATATTCTTGCTATCTACCCCATTTAATGACAATAAGGTGCGCAAATCGTCCATTTCGGGAATATCCGAAAATTCATTTATATGAACATGGGGATCATCTAAAAAATCGTTAGAAATATCGGCACTGATTTCACGACACAATGATCTAAAAGGTGCCACAACAATTGCCATCGAAGCTCTTCCTGATAGAAAAGAATGACCTTTTATATTGCTATTTTCCACGTCAAACTCCCATCGCTTGTATGGTTCAAAAAGGGTAATTGTAAATGTAGTGGCGTAGCCATTTTTTGAATATGCCGAAAAAGTTCTTTGCTTTAGCTCGAGTCTGCTTGAGCAAATATTTTGAATTGGAGGAACGATCTGCTTTTGAAGTAGCAGGTGTCTCTATGTTATTGGATAAATCTCTGGAAAAAAATTTTTGTACTGTTCCACAGTTTTGGGATAACGCTGTACAGGATGGTACTCTTGCAAAACTTACGACCAAATTGACACACTTATGTCAGAAGTTTTATCATGGGACTTGTGCGATCATTTATGTAAGAATTTGTACTCGTTTTGCTTCAGCTATATCATTTCTGTCAATCAGCCGTTGAACGACTGCATTCAATGTTTCCGCTAGTCGAATAAGAATCCAAACGTGAAGAACTACGGCATATTCTAAAAGCAGCGGCTAACGATGCAATCCCATTCATCATCTTGAAAGATCAATTGCAGGCACTCAAACACCAATTGACTGTCGAAGGGAAACTAAAGCGAAATCGCCTCTTCAAAGACAAATTTTCCGATCCGAACTTAAAGGAAAAATTTTATCATGTATGCTTCAATTTTGATTGCCCAAGTAATTGTTTGCTGGTCACGCAAAATCCGCCCGTGATTTTGCTCCCCGTGAAAATAATAATGCGTCCTTCTTTTTGAACGGGATATTGTTCAAGAGTCTCTGCCGGAAAAAGTATTTCTCGCCTATTGCTGATGGCAGAAAGTCCAAATACATATTTTCCACCCTTATTTAGTTGCGGCATTTTACTCCCCCTTGTATTTTGATTATATCTGTGGTACAGTTATAATATAATGTTGTAGTACTCTATATATAGAGTACTACAACTCAAAACTAAAGTCAAGGGGTATGCGTTATGCTCTCGAAATCTGCTACTATGTTATTGGGTCTGATCAATCAAAGACCGCTTAATCCATATGAAATTATCAAGCAACTACAAATCATGAATGTTCATCGTTGGTACAACATCGCCAATTCGACAGTCTACGCTACACTAAAAGTCTTAGAGAAAAAAGAATATATTTATGGCAGCGTTGAAAAGGATGGAAATATGCCCGACAAGACGATTTACTCGCTTACAGACAAAGGGAAACAAGAATTTGTGGCAAGATTACAGCAATCAATTTTGTCCTTCGACTATGATACCAACATTTTCTCGATTGCCGCATTTTTTATTGATGCGTTAGATGATCCGCAAAGTCTGCTTTCACAGCGTTTGAAAATATTAAATAGCTATCTTGAGGGAATTGAGCAGCAGATAACAGTCATAAAAGACGACATACCTTCCATTGCAAAAGCTAATATTGAACGAACTAAATATATTGTTGAAGCAGAAATTGCAGGTACTGAGAGTTTGATTCATGCAATATTGTAATGACCAACTGTTGAAAGCTGCTTGGTATCTGATAAACTAGGTGCGCAACCCCAGATTATGAATTATAAAATGTAGATATATAGCATATTGCAACATTCCACGGGCAAAGTATGAAATATACAATGTAAGTGGGTGATGCTATATGGCGAACATTGAAGATTGCCCCGGTTTTGAAACTTTCGGTGCCGATGTAAAAGCCGCACGGAACGCAAATCATCTGTCGCGCAGGGCATTGGCGGAAATCATCGACATCGACTCCCGGTATCTCGCAAATATCGAGAACGAGGATACGATTCCCGCTCTGCCGGTTATCATACAGCTTATCAAAGTGTGCGGACTTCCCGTGGAACGATACTTTAATCCAGAGGTCATGCGGGAGGAAAGCGCACAGCGGCAGCGTGTCAGCCACAAACTGAAGCTTTGTCCGGAGCACTATTTACCAGTCATTGAGGGCGCAATCGACGGAGCGCTGAAAATTAAACAATCAGCGAAAGAAACGGAGGGTGTGTGAGCACCCTCTGTTTTCGTTTTCCTAGGGCGGCTCTGCCGCCCTTTTCTTTTTGAAAAATCCGGGATTTTGCGGGCAGACGAAGGTATTTCCGGCATTGTATTTACGGGGGGAGGAGCGTAGAGCAAGCACAGCAAGTGTGGCCACACTTGCGAATTTTTCCTTTAGGGAACCCCTTGCCCCTAAACATAAAATTGCTTGTTGGGAGACTCCCAAACCCCTATACAGAAAGGACGGTGCCGCCCTATGGCAAAGCGCAAACGCCCCATCATCCTGCGCTGCCCGGTAACAACCGAAGAACGCAACCTAATCGAGCAGAAGATGGCCCAGCTCCAAACAAAAAGGATCGGTGCCTACCTGCGGAAGATGGCGATCGACGGATACATCATCTATGTGGACACCAGGGACATCAAGGAGATGAACAAGCTCCTGTCCGCCATTGGCCGGAATATCAACCAAATTGCCAAACGGATCAATGCCGGAGGTCCCACCTATCAGGCTGACATGGAGGAAATCCGGGAAAGGCTGGATCAGATATGGCAGTTACAAAGACGCATCCTATTAAGTCAACGCTGAAAACAGCTATTGACTATATCTGTAATCCCGATAAGACAGATGGAAAATTGCTGGTATCCTCTTTTGGTTGTGCTGCTGAAACCGCCGACATTGAATTTGAATGGACACGCCGCCATTCCATCGACAAGGGCACACACCTGGGCCGCCACCTGATCCAAGCCTTTGAGCCTGGGGAGGTCTCCGCCGAGGAAGCCCATGAGATTGGGATGCAGCTGGCAAAAGAAATATTGGGTGGCAAGTACGAGTTTGTACTTACCACCCATATTGACAAGGGACATATTCACAACCATCTGATTTTCAATGCGGTCAGCTTCACCGACCACAAACACTACCATTCCAATAAGCGCAGCTATCACGAGATACGCCGGGCCAGCGACCGGCTGTGCAGAGAACACGGCCTGTCCGTCATCGTCCCCGGCCGGGACAAGGGCAAGAGCTACATTGAGCATCAGGCCGCACAGAACGGCACCAGCTACAAGGCAAAGCTGAAAACCACCATCGACCGGCTGATCCCCGTGTCCTCCAGCCTGGAAGATTTGCTTGTCCGATTGCAGCGGGAAGGATACGAGATCAAGAGGGGAAAGTATATCTCCGCCAGGGCGCCGGACCAGGAGCGGTTCACCCGGCTCAAAACCCTGGGCGCCGATTACACGGAAGAAGCCGTTGCCTCCTGCATTGCCGGAGGACCTAGGCCCTCCAGACAGCCCCAACAGCGCAGCGGGAAGGTCAGCCTGCTCATTGACATTCAGAACAATATCAAGGCTCAGCAGAGCGCCGGATACCAGCGGTGGGCAACCATTGAGAATCTGAAACGGGCGGCCACCACCATGAACTTTCTCACCGAACACGGCATCGGCAGCTATGAGGAATTGGTGGAGCGGTGTGACGCCGTTGCCGCCGCATCCATCCGCACCAGGGAAAGCCTGCGGGATACGGAACAGCGAATCGCCGACCTTGCCCTCCTGGGAAAGCAGATCGACACCTACCGCAAGCTGAAACCTGTCTATGACCGATACAAGGCTTCAAAGGACAAAGAAAAATTTCTGCGTGGGTTTGAGAGTGAGATCATCTTGTTTGAGGCAGCAGCCAGGGAGATCAAGAAAGCCGGACTCACCAAACTTCCTTCCGCCGAGAACCTTAAAGCAGAATTGGATGGACTGGCCGCACGAAAGGCCGCTCTGAAAGCGGAATTTTGGAAGATGCAGCAGACGGAAAAAGAATATGATCATGCCCGGAAAAATGTGAACGCTATACTAAAAGAGTCGAAAAAATCTATAACCAAAACAGAATTGGAACTATCATAAGTGCATTACAATGTATTCTTTTGGTTTATGAATTGACCTGCAATTCACTCCTTAGTCAAGTGCCTTTGTATCATAATTCAGACATTCTGTCAGAAAATATTTGTGGATAATCAGATAATATATCCATTAAAACTTCTTTTTGTTCATGGGCGATTTCTTTGAATTGTTTTTTAGTTGCAATGCGAAATCCTTCCTCTTGAATTTCTTTCTCGTAAATGTTTATCTTAATTCCTTAGACAAAGGCGGAGTTTGTGATTTGCTGGGGATAAGTGTTTGCGGGGATTATGAGACATGGAAATACTATATTGCAGTTGCAACATCTGAAACAGCAAAATTTGAATTTGAGAAGTTAATTATTCCTGCGTCAAAATGGGCAATTTTCTCGGGGAAAGGAACAAATGTATCTTTCAAATAATGTGGTCTTACCGGCACCGTTGCGTCCACCGATTAGCACAATCTGTTTCTGCGAATTATCTGTTTGAAATAGAAAACTAGGTTTATATATTCTCAACCATCTGCTCAAAAAAGAATAACCATTCAAGGCTTAGCTGGTACAGGAAAAACTGAGTTGCTATTGCACAAGTTGAAAGACCTACGACCAAATTGACACACTTATGTCAGAAGTTTTATCATGGGACTTGTGCGATCATTTATGTAAGAATTTAATTATAAAATTAGATTACTACGAGGACTTTATTTTTAATTGGATAGCTGCTGACCATATCTATAAGAAACAGGCTTCGTTTGTTTTAATTGCTGCGTCTACTATATATTAGATGATTGTCCCGCATTGTCACAGTACACGATTGATGAAGGAGAATTCGTTCGCTATAAAGGACGAGGCTATACTTGGCTGCATATTTCTCAAAACGGTGTTGTGAGGCTGCCCGAAAACACGATGCGATATTTGAATCTTTCCTGTGGGGATATTCTCATGTCGATTAAAAGCAGTGACATCGCATTTACAATGGGAGCAAGAGGACCGCTTATGGACAAAGTACATTCTTACCCCGGTCATATCAAGGAATATCGGGTTACTTGCTGCGGGCAATAAGGATATGAGTCATATTGAGTGGGTATTATGTCCTGTCTGCGGCAGTAAAACACGATTAAGAATCCGCAGCGATACCATTCTTGAAAATTTCCCATTGTTTTGTCCCAAATGCAAGCATGAAACTTTAATCGCAGTTCGACAACTAAATCTATCCATCGTGCAAGAGCCAGACGCTAAGACGCAGAGCCGATAACACAGAGAAAAAACTCCGATGTTATCGGCTCTGTTTTCACTTTTTCTGTGATTCCCTCGGTGGAAGAAAAGGAAAATGCTACGGGGTAGATGGCTTAATAAGAGGGCCAACGAAAAAAGTTTTGAAGTTCATTTTTGGTCAGTTGCCTTGACTTTTGCTATCACTAATAGTACTATTGATAATAGTAAAAGCGGAGGTGTCGTTATGTCATCAATCGATTTAGTTATACTTGGTATTGTATTGGAAAAACCGCAAAGCGCCTATGACATTCAAAAGGATGTTGAGTACCACCATTTTTCCCGCTGGACAAAAATAAGCGTACCCTCTATTTATCGGAAAGTACTCCAGTTGAGCGAGAAGGGTTATCTGCAAAGCGATATTGTCAAGGGCGATAAGTTTGCGGATAAGGTCATTTATTCCATTACCGATCAGGGCAGAGCGTATTTCAAGGAGCTGATGGCCTCTTGCGCCACTAGCCCGGTGCCCCTGTTATTCGATTTCAATGTGGTCATTACCAATCTGAACAAGATGGATAAAGCCGAAGCGTTGGAGCTGGTTTCGGCTTTGCGCCGGAGCATACAGTCCTCGGCCGAATCGAATGAGGGCTATGCGCGGGAATTCGCAGACATTCCCTTGGTTGGGAGAACGATTTTTGAGCAGCAGCAGCTTCTTTATCGCACTCTTCTGGAATGGCTGGATCACTTTGAAGGGCAGTTCTTGGAAGAATGAGTGCAGGCCCTCAAAGCAGTTTGACCATCCTGTTTGAAGCTCCGTTTTGGATCGGTCTATATGAAAGAACGGATAATGGCAAGTACGAGGTATGCAAAATCACTTTTGGCTC
The DNA here is from genome assembly GCA_040095065.1 of Hominicoprocola fusiformis. Classification (GTDB taxonomy): domain Bacteria; phylum Bacillota; class Clostridia; order Oscillospirales; family Oscillospiraceae; genus Hominicoprocola. The sequence goes on along the minus strand of JBBNGO010000011.1, from coordinate 59,177 downwards.
AGAACCCAAAGATTATGAGGTCTATGAGTTTTTGCTGAAGAATTGGCACAAGTTGAAATTTAGTCCCCCAATCCAGGCCGAAGTAGCCATGGAGCGAAAAATCAATCCCAAACGTATGCAGCGCGAAATTCAAAGCCAACTGCAGGATAAAGGCATTGGAACAAAGGCGCAGCAGGCGTTGAAACTCCAGCATGAGCAATGTAAGCTGGAACGGAAAGCCAAGAGCCGTGAGCAGAAAGAGGCGGAGAAAGACCGCCAGTTTGCCATACGGCAGGAAAAGAAGAAAGCCAAGCACAGAGGAAGATAACATGAAGATAGAATGGATTTTATGCCCCTTTTGCGGCAGCAAAACGCGATTGAAAATCCGCAATGATACAGTCCTGGAAAACTTTCCGCTGTATTGCCCCAAGTGTAAACACGAAACCTTGATTGCGGTAAGACAACTGAATCTGTCCATCATCCAAGAGCCAGACGCTAAGACGCAGAGCCGATAACACTGAGGGAAAACCTCGTAGGTTATCGGCTCTGTTTTTATATCCTCTATGATCTGCCCGGCGGCAGAAAAGAAAAAAACCGCCGCGGGGCAGATGGCTTTCTGTGCGCAAAAGCACTTTCTTCACGGCGGTTCGATTCGAGCCGCCGTTTTTCTTTGTCTTGGCAGCTTCCACGGCGGCATAGAAGGAGGATGTCGCCATGCTGCGCCGGATACTATCCCCGCCTGATCTGACAAGGGCTAGCCGCTCAAAAAAAGCCCGTTCCATTTGGAGGAGAGGTTCGGTCATGAATATGAACTATACCGTGTAAATAAACTTCATATTGTTTTCCATTGCACCCGGTGGGTCTGTGACCTGCCGGGCGCTTTTTGTCGTTTCCTGCGGTCGGGCTGGCTGGCCGTTGATTTTCTCAAATTTTCTTCAAAAAGGAGGCGTTTGGCGGGCAGAACACGCTCTCGCAGGATTGGTAGTAGCGGAAAGGGAGAGAACCACCTAATCCCCCATGGAAAGGGGGTGAAATTGATGGAATCTAACCCCCGCGACTATTGCGAGCAATGCCGGTTCGATACTTTTTGCAAGAAGGTATTGCGAAACGAGGCCAGAGCCTACCTGCGGAACATGAAACGCCAAAGAGAGCGTGAAGCCTTCTTTAGCGACTTGTCCCAGGCGGAGCTGGACAAGCTCTGCGTCATGGATCGTTACCCCAGCGACAGCATTGTGTTCTCGTCGCATGGCTACGATCTACATATTGACAACGAGCTTGTGGCCGAGGCTTTCTCTACTTTGCCGCAGATGGAGCAGAGCATTTTGATTTTGCACTGCACTCTGGACCTGGCAGACAGTGAGATCGGCAATCTCGTTGGGATGTCCCGGAGCGCCGTTCAGCGGCACCGGACGAAGGCGTTGCAGGAGTTGCGCGAAGCGTTGTCGGCGCTGATGCCGAAAGGAGGCTGAGGAAGATGACAGAGCCCATCCACAAGGGAAAGGACCTGCCGCCCGTTTGGGTGATCCACGCGGCCTCCGGCGGTGACAGCGAGGCCATGGAGCAAGTGCTTCGGTACTACGACGACTATATGAGCCGTCTGTGTACCCGTACCCTCTATGACAAGGACGGAACCCCTCATGTGTGCGTGGATACTCACATGAAACGCTGTCTGGAAATCCGACTGATCCGGGCCGTGATGCGCGCCTGATCCTTTCAGCCCTGGCAGAATGCAATCGGCTTACCCTTTCCTCTTTTGCCAATGCCGGGGACTGAACCCACCTTGACAAAGAAAGCCTTCGGGCAGCATAAGGCAGACGGATACGATCTGCCTGTGTGGAGCCGGTCGGCCGGTGCGCCACGACCCTGTTGCAAGTCCGCAGGACGGGACCCCTACCAAACAGGTGAGCGATAAAACCAGGCCGCGAAACAGGCGTGGCAGCCTGTGGGCGAGGATGCACAGACAGGACAATGAGACTCCCGCGTTGAACGCCCTCAAAGCATTGCGCGGCGCACCCATCAGCATGGGCCGGGGTGAGATTCCCGTGGAGCTGCGGCCAGCAGCCATCCGTTTTTTGCCTTTTTTATTTTCAGATAAATCTTCTGCTTTTCTGTTTACGGATAATTCGTAAACTTTCCATTAGCAGCAGACAAACCCGAAACGGCGCGGTACAATGAGGGTGGAAGTTATGAATGAACACCCTTTTGCGTGCCGTTTCTGACTGGAAAGGAGGCTGCTGTGTCAGAAATTCAGAACGGTACGGAGAGAAGGCCTTTGGAGTGCCGAACTTATACGGTCAATGAGATTGCCCGGATATTAGGCGTCAGCCGGACACAAGCATACCGCCTTGTGCAGGAGGGCCTTTTCAAAAGCGTACGAATTGGTAACGCCATACGAATTCCCAAACGGTCGTTTGACAAGTGGCTGGAGCCGCTTGATCTGTGACATTAGAAAGGAAGGTTCGTTATGGCATCCATCATCAAGAGAAAGAAAAACTATTCTATTGTTTATACCTATGTGGACGAGAACGGCGAAACCAAGCAGAAATGGGAAACCCGCACTTCCTACCAGGAGGCATTGAAGCGCAAGGCGGAGATTGAGAGCCAGAAAAGCTCCAACTCCTTTCTTCCGCCCACCAATCAGAATATTGCGGAGTTCCTGTCCGACTTCGTCTCCCTCTACGGCGAAAAGCGGTGGGGCGTGTCCATGTACGACAGCCAAAACTCGCTGATTGCCAACTACATCAACCCCATCATCGGGGACATGAAGGTGCAGGATGTCACCACGCGGGTGGTGGACAAGTACATCCAGACCTTGCAGAAAACCCCTGCGGTGAACACCAGAACGCATCACGCCAAAACAGAGTTCGTGACCAACGCCACCATCGAGAAAATCATCAAACTTCTCCGCTGCGCCTTCAAGCAGGCGGTTCGGTGGGAGCTGGTTGCCAAGAATCCCTTTGACAATGTGGTGCTGCCCAAAGTGGAATACAAGAAGCGGGACATCTGGACCTCCGATATGATCCGCACCGCCCTGGACCAGTGTACGGACAGCAAGCTCTATGTAGCAATGAACCTGGCCTTTGCCTGTTCGCTGCGCATGGGTGAGATTCTGGGACTGACCTGGAGCAATGTCCACATCTCCGATGAAGAAATCGCTGATGACAACGCCTATGTCTACATCGACAAGGAGTTGGCGCGTGCCTCCAAGCGGGCCATTGAGATGCTGGGGCAAAAGGACATCTACCATGTGTTCGCGCCGCTGTTTCCCAACACCAGCACCAGGATCATCTTGAAAAAGCCGAAAACCGATTCCAGTATCCGTAAGGTGTGGCTGCCAAAAACACTGGCTTACATTCTGCGGGAATGGAAGAAGTCCCAGGACGAGCTGAAAGGCTTCCTGGGCGACGAGTATCAGGACTTCGATCTGGTGGTGGCACTTCCCAATGGACGGCCCTGCGAAGATCGGATCATCCTCAAAGAATTTGCAAAGCTCCGTGAGGACGCAGGGCTGCCGAAGGTGGTCTTTCATTCTCTCCGTCATTCCAGTACCACCTACAAACTGAAACTGAACCACGGCGACCTGAAGGCCACCCAGGGCGATACGGGCCACGCTCAGATCGACATGATCACCAGCGTGTATGCGCACATTCTGGACGAGGACCGCAAGATCAACGCCCAGAAGTTTGAGAGCGCCTTCTATGCCAATCCTGACCTGCGTTCGGTTCGGCCCCCGGAGGAACCGAAGGAACCGGCGCCCGCCACATTGGATTTGGAGGCCCTGATGGAACAGCTTCGCAAGTCGCCGGAACTGGCCAACACACTGGCTGCATTGCTGGCGTCGGCCCCATCCGAAAAATAGGGCGGGAAAATCGTATTAGCAAATCGGCGTTTTTTATTAGCAAGGCCGGAAAAATAGTTCGAAGCCAATTAGCAGGCATACAGCGGAAAATGTATAAAATCGTTCCGGCAGAGCGGCAAGAATGCTCTGGGGAAATGATAACAAAAAACGCTGTAAACCATCGAAAAACGGCTTACAGCGGTCATTTTTGGCACCCCCGGCTGGGTTCGAACCAGTGGCCTGTCGCTTAGGAGTTAAGTTGTCCGTTTCGTATCGTATGGTTCGTGGTGTTCTAAAATACCGAAAAATCCTTGAAAATCAACACTTTTGATCGAACTTTGTGCTGTATGGTGGTGCCAGATATTCCACCGTATTAGCCAGTTTCGGGGCAAAATCAGCCCCCGTATTAGCCACTTTATTAGCACATTTTATTAGCCACACACTTATCCAAGCCCGTCAAAGGGCGTTTCATATGCTCTGATTAAATCTTGAATACGCCGCAAGAGGGAATGTCAAAAGGCATCCCCTCTTGTTCTATATACAGTACTACCCGCTTTATCAGTGACAATAGCGCCACATCACCCGTACTACCATGATTATGAAAACATCTGCCACTGGTGTTCATTGCCGAAGCATTCCGCCGCCATTATCATAAGCGGGACGAAAAACCAAGGTGAGCGGATATTCATCATAATTTGTAGTGGTACAGCAGGATTTATGGGTAAACATAACAGGAAGGTAAAAGGCTTTGCGATTGTAGTAGTTCTTATGCTTTTAATTCCATATTATGCTGATCAGGATTATTTGAGTACACTAATATTGGTTGCTCTTGCCCTTATATGTAATATGCGTAGAATCACAATCCATACAACGCAGTTCACCTACATCAATATCACGATTCAAAGATCTAAGTTCTTTGAGCGTACCATTCCATAATGCTTATGATAATAACCGGAGTTAAAAATGGTAGCCGTGGAATTCAAAATCGCTGACATAATTTTTGAATAATGTAACCAATTCTCTTCCGATAGCTTTAGCTGTTGCTGATTGAGACGCTTTCGATTGAACATCCCATAACTTACGCGCATACCGATCCATACCAGTTATGTCATTGAAAAAATCAACTACGAAATAGTTCATTGAAGAGCTATCTTCGCGGAAGTTCATGAGATAAAGCATAGCTTTCGTTTCAAAATCCGAGCCAGTTTTTCTTAGCTTTTCTGATGACTGCACTGTGTATGGCATATAATCATCCTTTCGGTTTTGTAAATGCAACATTCGCAGAGAGCGAAAAAGTTATTCAGTTGCTTTTAATATAACGCCCGCTTTTTATTCTTGCATCAGCGGGTTTCTCTGCATCAGCTGGAATTGCCCACGAATACCCTATACGCACAGCTCCTGGAATTCGCTCACCGGCACATAAAACCTGAATGCGTCTTACCGAAAGCCCCCATTTTTCTGCTGTCTGTCGAATCGATAAATATTCCATGATGTTCTCCATTTACCATTAAAAAGTTTGCTATATCTTACCAGTTATTGTATGCCAAAATGCGAATAAAGTCAATTCCATGGCATCATTATATCCTGAATGTTACTGGAGGTGAAGCCAATGGCCGCATTGCCCTTGCCATACTATTACGGTTATGAGGCCGAACAGTTTTCTTTCTACCGCATACCAAAACGGCTTTTTGAGGATGACCGCTTCCGGGGCGTGTCAACCGACGCGAAGCTGCTTTATGGTTTGCTGCTCGACCGCATGGCCTTATCTATGAAGAATGGCTGGCTGGACGAGCAAGGCCGCGTATTCATCTACTACCCTGCCGATGAAATCATGTCGGTATTACATTGCCGAAGTGAAAAAGCGGCAAAGCTGATGGCAGAGCTGGACTGCAAGAAAGGGATCGGTCTGATTGAGCGCGTCAATCACGGTCAAGGCCGTCCCACGATGATCTATGTCAAGAACTTCGCAGCCCTACCACCGCCTTAGAAATGAGGTGCATTTGAATAACAGGATTAGTCTGCCTATTTTCAGAACTTCGATTATCGAATTTCAAGACCTTTGATTATCGAAGTCCTTGACTTTCGGAAATCGAAAAGGAATAAGACTGAGTATAACAAGACTGAGAGAGTAAGAAAGAATACTCTCCGAGAAAAGAATAATTGCTGTGTAAAACTTGGAGCCGCGAGGCTCCTTTTTTGTTGGAGGTGTTTTCGTGAAAACAATCGCCCTTGCAAACCAGAAAGGCGGCGTTGGCAAGACAACCACAGCCGCCAGCCTTGCCATTGGTCTTTCTCGGCAAGGTAAAAAAGTCCTTTTGGTGGACGCAGATGCCCAGGGGAACCTGACTCAGATGCTGGGCTGGCCGCAGCCGGATGAACTTTCCCCCACCCTGGCCGACCTGATGGGCAAGATCATCACCGACCAGCCGGTCAGCCCCGGAGAGGGCATCCTGCATCACGATTCCGGTGTCGATTTGCTGCCGGCAAACATCGAGCTGTCTGCGCTGGAGGTCACGCTGGTCAATGCCATGAGCCGTGAAACGGTCATGCGGCAGCTTTTGTCCACCGTGCAGGATCGTTACGACTATGCCCTCATCGACTGTATGCCCTCGCTGGGTATGCTGACGCTGAACGCACTGAGTGCAGCAGACAGCGTGATCATTCCGGTGCAGGCGCATTACCTCCCTGCAAAGGGTTTGGAGCAGCTTTTGCGGACGGTCGCCCGTGTGAAACGGCAGCTCAATCCCAAGTTGGAGATCGACGGCATTGTGCTGACGATGGTGGACGGCAGAACCACGCTGGCAAAAGGCATCAGCGAACAGATCCGGCAGGCATACGCCGGTCGGGTCTTTGCCAGTGAAATACCGCGCTCTATCCGCGCTGCCGAGGTCAGCGTGGAAAACAAGAGCATCTACGACCTTGACCGAAATGGCAAAGCGGCGCAAGCCTACGAAAATCTGACCAGGGAGGTGCTGAACATTGGCAGGCAGCATAAAAAACATCGGTCTGACCTCGCTCGATGACCTGTTCAAAACCGATGAGCAGCGGCAGGCAGACGCGCAGGAGCGGGTGCAGATCGTCCCCGCTGACCAGGTTTTCCCCTACGCGCGTCAGCCGTACTCCATCGACCGCCCCACGCAAGACCTGGCGCAGCTCATGGACAGTATTGAGCGCGTGGGCATTGCCGAGCCTCTGATCGTCCGCCCCCGCGATGGCGGTGGCTATGAGATTATCGCAGGCCACCGACGCGACTACTGTGCAAAGACCATCGGGCTTGAAACCCGCCCGGTCATCGTCCGGGAGTACAGTGACGAGGATGCCGACATTCTGGTGGTGGACTACAACATCCACCGCGATGACCTGCTTCCCAGCGAGAAAGCCAGAGCTTACAAGCTGCGGCTGGATGCCATGAAACGGCAAGGAAAGAGGCTTGATTTAACTTCGACCCAAGTTGGGCCGAAGTTTGTTGGTGCAAGAAGCAATGAAGATTTAGCTCAACAGGCTAACGAAAGCAAGACACAAATCCAGCGCTACATCCGCCTGAACAACCTCATTCCAACCCTTCTTGAACGGGTGGATAGCGGCACTCTGAAATTTGTTCCTGCGGCAGAATCTATTTCCTACCTGACCGAAAAAGAGCAAATTTATCTGGCGATGGTCATGGAACGCGACGAGGTATCCCCTTCCATGGATCAGGCCAAACGGTTAAAGCAGCTCAGCGCCGAGGGTAAGCTGGCTGAGAACATCATCGACCTTATCATGCGGGAGGAAAAACCGCTGGAGCGAAAGGTCACGCTGAGGAATGACAAGCTGGAGCGGTTTTTCCCCAAGAGCTACACTCCGAAGCAGATGGAGGATGTCATTCTGAAGCTGTTGGAAGGTTGGCAGCGCAAGCGACAGCAAGAGCAGGCGCGATAGGAGGTGCAGAAAATGCGAAGGAATGAATTGCCCGACACCTGCCTTTCCGTCCTGGCATCCACAGGGCAGCTCATTATCATCAAGAAAGGCGAGCATGGCTATTATCCGACCGATTGGGACACCGGAGACCGAGCAGAAAACCGGGAAATCGCTGACACCCACAACAAGCGGCGCGGTATTTCGGATATTCAGGAGACAGCCATGATTGCAGGCTCCATGTTTGGCTGGACCTTGCCGGGAGCCTTTCCGCAATGGTATCTGGACAACGCAAAGTATGTGAACTCCAATCCCACAAAGGGACATATCAAAGATCCTGTTCTGAGTGCGTATTATCCGTTCAACGATTTCCTGCTGCGCTATGAAATCATGGGGAAGCAGCGGATTTATTTGCCAATGTCTGCCCTGCCGAAAGAGCTGATGGGTGCCGATGCTCAGTTCGTCATGCAACCCGACTTGGTGCTTGGAATGCCGGTCATGCCGGTAACAGCAACCTTTGGCGATAACGGAAGCTGTACGGTTCAGTTGGAGGACGGCAGCTACACCACCGAGAAAGAAATCAACGCAGAATATCAGATCACGGCGCGTGTTCGCGTCGGCAATGCCGAGTTTGTCATAGGTGAACACCCCAAGGCTCCCGACCAGTTTGTAACATGGGAGCGCAACTGTCAGAACGATGGCGACGGCCCGCCCAATTACTTCTGGGGGCATTACGGATCAAACCGCGCCGCCATCATTGAGGACTTCTGCGAAAGAGCCAGCGGCGAACACCGGCTTCAACACCCTGTCCACGAACATAAAGCCGGAAAGGAACGGTGAATCATGGAAAAACACGAAATGGCCGGTGACTATGAAATTTTGCAGTCTGTGCGGCTCGGCGGCAAGGAGGTATTGCTGGGCTACAATCCCAAAGACGGCTGTGCGCCCTATATGACCAGCTATCGGACGGTGAACTTTTTGGGCGACTACATCTACCCTGAAGCAATAGCCGGTACTGATTATCTCGAAATCATGCAGATATTTTTGAACCGGGTGCAGGAACAGGCAAAAGTGGTAGAACAATTCCGTGAGAAACGGAAGGTGCCGATTGAAACGCTTGACAGAGAGCATTGCCGTGAACGGGGAGAAAAGGAGAGCTTGGAAGGCAAGCTGATTATCCTACGCCCTACAAGCCTTGCACCGGAATACCGTACCGCCGACTGCCAGCTTGGCTTTGCCACAGGCGGCTTTGGATGTTCTCCGGGCGCTCGCGGTCGCGCTGTCTACTTTGAGGAACTGTACTCCGGTGAACAGTGCCGGTGGGAGATCGGAGATGTGCTTGGCATTGCTGATCCAGACACGCTGCCGGATTGGGCAAAGGAAAAGCTGACTGAACGGGAAGCCCAGCACAGCAAGCCGAAAAAGCTGGAACGAGGTGAAGCCCGATGAAATACATTCGCCAACTGGCAGCAGATGAGCCGCTATACGAGCGGCAGGATACCTGCGTGATCTGCGGCAGGTATCTGCTGGAGGGTAGCGGCATGGTGTGCCAAGACTGTATGGCCGCTGTGGATGAAAAATATGCCGCGTATCAGCGGCGAGGAGGAAACAAATGAACCAGGAACATGTTTTAATCAAAGGCGTAGTGGCATTCCCAAATCCGAACGGAAATCGGGAAATCCGATTTATCGACGCCTTTTATCACGACCTTTTCAAGATTCCCGACCATAGCAATATCGTCATCAGTTATCTGGATGGCGGTAAGCGGTGTGTTCCCTGTGAGCACATCGACGATACTCATGTGGATATTGACGGCACGGCCTTTCATATCTGTCAGTTTGCAGAGCTGATGATGCGCAACGGCGCGACCTATGAGCCGGAGCATCCCCCGGCAGAGCCGACCTACGGCACCTATGAAATCTATCAAATCAAGGATGTGGGCCGGGTGGACTACTGCTTTATGGGATATGAACGAGCCAAGAAGCAGTTTGCCCCCAACGATTACCGGCGCGAGTATGCGTATATGCTGCCGAAGGACATGACTCTGGAGGAAGTTTTAAGCCGCCACAATGCGGACACCCGTCCCTTCGGTATGCGGATGCGCTCCATGTCTGTCAGCGATGTGCTGGTCGTCAACCGTGGCGGCAAGAAAACTGCATATTATGTGGACAGCTTCGGCTTTCAGGAAGTCAAACAGTTTTTCAAGCAGAAAGCGCCGAAAAAGAAAGAGCGGGGTGAGGCCAGATGAGCGGTGTAAATGCTATGTACGCTCATTTTGAGGAAGTCACCGTTACCGGCATCCCAGCTCTGTTCACACCGCAGCGGATCGACCACACGACTGTGCCGACCGGGATGTTCCAGTATGAAATACGCCACGACGATGAGGACTGGTGTGACCCCTGCCAACTGGCGAAGGCAATCATGGTCAACTTCTATGGAACACTTCTCACCAGCAATCCCATTCAACTGGGCGCAGACGGCAAGCTGGATTTTGAACCGTCTCAATTCATGTATGAAGATAGCTCTGAAGCAGTTACCATACCGCAGTATTTGGGCAAGCATCCGGCCTTTGGCAGAGGCTGTATGGAGCTGACTGTTGCATCCAGGGTGGAGGATGACCTGTTCTTTTCCCAAAGCGAGGAGCTGGACCGAAAAAACGGCTGCATCGGTCACCTGCGCGGGGACTTTGGGAGCGGCCAGCAGTTTTATCACACATGGTGGCCCCACCAGAATGACCGACTGAACCAGGAACCATTCAAATCCGACCTGAACAAAGTGGTGGACTGGCTGCGGCAGGACTATTCCCCGCTGAAGGACTTGACCAGCATGAGCCGCTTCTGCGCGTTGTTTGGCGCACAGTCCAGGATCGACGGCGCTATGCTGCCGTCCTACGGATTTCGGATCGACACTAAGCGGTTTCAGTATATGCTCCGCTGCTTTCCACAAAAGGGAGACTACAATTTCTACCTCTATTGCTACGACAAGGAGGCGCGGGAGCAGGAGCGCACCACGCCGCAAAAGAATATCCGGCCCATAGCCAAGAAACGGACAGAACCGGAGCGATGAGGAGGTGTCCACTTGCCAACGAAATTTCAGCTTATCACCGAGCTGTATAACTATGCGCTGAAAAGCGTGACCGCCAGCTATCAAAACTGGACAGGCTTTCTCCGTGCCGCTTGCTACAACTACAAATGCCCCTTTGACGAGCAGATCCTGATTTATGCCCAGCGCCCGGATGCTACGGCAGTGCTTGAAATGAACCGCTGGAACCGGCAGTTTGGCCGCTGGGTAAACCGGGGAGCCAAGAGCATCGCTGTGTTTGGGGATGACGGGCAGAATGTCCTGAAGCTCTACTTCGATGTGTCGGACACCCATGAATCCCGCTTTTCCCGGCCGTTGCCCATCTGGAGAATGGACGCAGCCTTTGAACCGGCTGTTATTGAAACGCTGGAAAATACCTTTGGTGACCTTGCCGAAAAAAGAACACTGGCAGAGGCGGTGCGATCCGCCAGCCACAATGCCGTGGCGGACAACATCCCGGACTACCTCCAGGATTTACAGAATTGTCGGGAGGAAAGCTTACTGGAGGAACTGGACGATCTCAACCTTGAGGTGTTCTACCGGGACGCGCTGGAGGTCAGCGTGGCCTATATGCTGCTGACCCGACTGGGGCTGGAGGCGGACGAGTATTTCGACCCGGACGAATTTGCCCATGTGTATGATTTCAATACGCCGCCTACCATCAATGCCCTGGGCATTGCCACCAGCGATATTGCGGAGATGGGTCTGCGTGAGATCAGCCGCACGGTCATGCAGGCGCAGAAAGAGCAGTTTTTTGCAAAGGACGGCCAAAACCGCTATGATGCAAATACAGAAAGACAAATTGACACCGAAAGGAGCGAGATCCATGGAAGTCACATACCGGATGCAGGACGGCTTTCTTCTGCCGAACCTGCTGATGCCGCAGGAGCGGCCAGTCCATCTGGGCAAATACGCGGAGCTGCGGCGGCAGTACCTAATGAAGCACCGGCGCGTACTCTACATCAACCTGAAAACGAGCTGCCGCCTGACGGAGCATCTGGCGGAGATCGAGCAGACGGCGCAGAAGATGGTGGAACAGGCCGTGGCACAGATGGCCAGAGCCGAGGGCGTGACGGAGGAACTGAAGGAGACCGACCTGCTGCGCTGGACGGGCCTAATGAACAACTTCAAGCACTCAGCGGAGGAAATGGTGCTGAACGACCTGATTTGCAGCTGAATGACGATGACGGAGACGCCGGGAGTGATGCACTTCCGGCGTTTTTGGATACCCACCTCATCGAAGCGATTCTGCTGGATGACGGTGGGCGGAAACATAAGCGGCAGGACATTTTCAACTACTTCCAAACTCATCAAAACCTCGCAGAGCGCACGGAGTTTCTGAAAAACAGCTACAACGATATATGGGTGGAAGTCCTTGCCGGTACAGATAAAGTCCGGGTGGGCTACCACGCCGAACAGGACGGACTTCTGATGTGGGAGGGCAGCTACCTCTCCCGCACATCGGAGTCCGTTTTTTCGTGGTCGGTCATCACGGAAATGACCGAGGGCCTGATCGAGCGCGGCGAGTACAAGATCAAGCTGGGGCTGCAAAATGCCCCGGTGATGGCGGAGCAGCTTGCCCTGTTCGACATGGGCGGCGATGCCCCTGTGTACGAAGCCCCGGAGGGATACCTGTCCGGCCCACTGTTCCCTGCTCGGAAAGTCCCGCAGGCGGTCATTGACCAGGCCCTATATACGGCGGGCAACAGCTATAACAGCGCCTACCGGGTGGCGGTGTTTTATATGCATGAGCGCCCGGAGGCGGACTGTATCGCGTTCCTGCGCCGGGAGTTTGGCACGGAGAACGGGCGCGGCATTGAGTATGAGGGCCGCAAATACGCCGTCTGGTTCATGGAGGACGGTATCCATCTGGCGCAGGGGGACAGTGTCCGCACCGGGTACAGCCCTACCATAGTGACCTGGGAACGGGCGTCTGCCCGGATACTGGAGCTGCTGGAAGCAGGCACCTACCTGTCTGCGGCAGAGCTGGAGCAGGCACCGGATAAGGTGCTGTCTGAAATGGCAGACGCGCTCCTGATGACCGCCCAGGAGCTGACCAAAGAGGGACGGGAAAAGGGCCTCTTTCCGCAGACGCTGGCCATTCACGACCAACGCAAAGGCTACCCGGAGCTGGATGCGGATGTGGTGGCCTTTGCAAAAAGGAACGGCGGTCTTACCGCTTTGGCGGAGGAATACCACGCCTTTTTGAATGCCTATGACCAGGATGACAGCATCACACGCTTTCGCCTGTCACCGTACAACACCCACCGGATCGGTGTTGTGTTGGATGGCCTTTCCTGCCCAGAACGCAGCTTCACCGCCCAGCCGGATTTCCTGCGCCAGTGCAAAATGTTCATCACCCAGGACGAGATCGACCGTTTCTTCCTGAGTGGAAGTGTTGAGGAACGGTTATCTGTCTATTCCCACTTTTGCTATCCCCATACGCCGGATGAGCATCAGAAATTCATCAAGGGCCAGTTTGGCGAGTACAGCGGCGGAGCGCACGACGGGTATGACTACGCGAAAACCCATAAGGGCCTGACCTATCAGCGGGATTATGCCCGCAAGCGGTATGACGAGGTCAAACTGACGATCCCCAAGGTCATCAAGGAGTATGAGCGCCTGATCGCCCAGAAGCGATTTCCCGGTGAGGACGCTATCGCGCAGATCCCGCAGTATGAGCTGCACCGGCTGGCGCGAGTAGTGTATTTTGGCTTTTCCGACGCCCCGGATGAGATCTCGCGTCCCTATCCGAAAAACGCGGATTTTTACGCCGCTGTTCCTGCCATTGAAGCGCAGCTCCCAGATAAAGCCAAAGCAGCGGAGATGCTGCACAACCTGTCCGTCTGGATGGACGGCATGGATACAGGCGACCGTAAGTATGACTCATGCCAAAGGGCAAAGGAGCAGCTTTCCGAGTATGTTGGCGGCACATTCAGCCTGTTTAACCACAGGCATGACGCACCGCAGCAGGAACGCAGCTTCGTGGAGCAGGTCCTATCCGATGTGGAGGGCATCGCCGCCGGTGAACCGGAAGCCCCGGAGCGGTTCTATGTGATCGAAACGGACGATGGTTATGCTGTTTGGGATGACATTCGGGGCGAAATCTATGTGGATGAGGAGGGTGTCAGCGAAGACTTCTCCAGCGAGTGGCAGGCCGAAGATTATCTGGAGCAGGTCAAAAAGGCAGTTAGCGAAAAAGAAGCAGCGGAATGGCTCTATGTGGAGCAGTCCAGAAACGCCGCAGCAGAGCAGGAGACAGTCGAACCCGCCCCTCTGCGGCCACCTGTGCCGAGAAAGAAAAATCACACTTCACTGGCACAACCGCTGAACCCTTCCGGCAGCAACTACTGTATCACCGATGACCATATCGGAGAGGGCGCACCGCTGGAGCGGTTTCAGCGCAATCTGGAGGCCATCCGCCTGCTGAAAACCGTGGAAGCGGAGGACCGCACCGCCACGGCAGAGGAACAAGCGGTGCTGGCGCAGTATGTGGGCTGGGGCGGTCTGGCGGATTTCTTTGATGAGAAAAATGCCAGGTACGGTGAGTTGAAGCAACTGCTGACCGACGCCGAGTACGCCGCTGCCCGCGAGTCCACCTTGACGGCATTCTACACGCCACCCGTGGTCATTCGGAGCATTTATGCCGCGCTGGAGCAAATGGGTTTTCGGCAGGGCAACATTCTGGAGCCGTCCTGCGGCGTGGGCAACTTCCTTGGGATGCTGCCGGAGAGCATGACGGACAGCAAGCTGTACGGCGTGGAGCTGGATGACCTCTCCGGCCGCATGGCCCGCCAGCTCTATCAGCGCTCCGGCATTGCAGTGCAGGGTTATGAGAAAACCGCTTTCCCGGACAATTTCTTTGATGTGGCTGTGGGTAATGTGCCCTTCGGCCAATTCAAGGTGGCAGACAAACGGTATGACCGGCTGAACCTGTCCATCCATGAGTATTTCATCGCAAAGACGCTGGATAAAGTCCGCCCCGGCGGCGTCATTGCCTTTGTGACCTCCAGCTTCACCATGGACAAGCGCACCGCCAATGTGCGGAAGTACATCGCGCAGCGGGCGGAGCTGCTGGGAGCCATTCGCCTGCCCAACAATGCGTTCAAGGCTGCGGCAGGAACGGAAGTCGTTTCAGATATTCTGTTCCTCCAAAAGCGGGATCGCATGGTAGACATCGAACCCGAATGGGTACATCTTGCCACCAATGATGACGGCATCCAAATGAACAGCTATTTCGTGGACAACCCGGACATGGTGCTGGGTGAGATGAAAATGGTGTCCGGCCCGTATGGCCCGGAGCCGACCTGCGCGCCCTTCCCGGATCAGCCGCTGGACAGCCTTCTTGCCAACGCCATCCAGAATATCCGCGGCGAGATCACGGCCTATGACCGGGAGGAAGAACTGGAGGGCGAGGACCGTTCCATCGAAGCTGACCCCACCGTCCGCAATTTCTCCTACACGCTGGTGGACGGCAAGATCTACTACCGGGAAAACAGCCGCATGAACCCGGTGGAGGTATCCAAGACCGCCGAGAGCCGCATCAAGGGCATGATCGAGCTGCGGGACTGTGTGCGGACGCTGCTGGAGTATCAGACCGAGGACTATCCCGAAGAAGAAATCAAAGGTCAGCAGGCCAAGCTAAGTACCCTCTACGATGCCTTTACCTGGAAATATGGCCTCATCAATTCCCGTGGCAACGCCATTGCCTTCGACCAGGACAGCTCCTATTTCCTACTTTGTTCGCTGGAAGTGCTGGACGAGGAGAAAAACCTGAAACGCAAGGCAGACCTGTTCACCAAGCGCACCATTCGTAGCCACAAGCCTGCCGAGAAGGTGGATACCGCCGTGGAGGCGCTGGCCCTGTCCATTGGAGAGAAAGCCCATGTGGACATGGCGTATATGAGCCAGCTCACCGGCAAGGACGAGAAGGCTCTGTTTTCCGAGCTGAAGGGTATCGTGTTCCTGAACCCGGACTATGTTGAGGGCGTCAATGAAAAGTATCTGCCCGCAGATGAATACCTTTCCGGCAATGTAAGAAAAAAGCTGGCGGAAGCCCAGGCAAAGGCGTCTCAGGACCCGCAGTTTCAGGTCAATGCAGATGCTCTGGCAAAGGTGCAGCCGGTGGACCTCACCGCCAGTGAGATCTCCGTTCGGCTGGGTGCCACATGGCTGAACCCGGAGTATATCCGGCAATTCATGTTTGAAACGCTGGGTACGCCCCGGAGCGCCCAGTGGAATATCAAAGTCCACTATTCCAAGATCACCGGCGAGTGGCGCATTGAGGGCAAGAGCAAGGACCGTGGCAATGTGAAGGCCCACAACACCTACGGCACCAAACGGGTCAACGCCTATGAGATCATCGAGGACAGCCTGAACCTGAAGGATGTCCGTGTTTTTGATTATCAGTATGACGCGGATGGGCGGAGAGTCGCCGTCCTCAACAAAAAGGAAACGGCCATCGCCCAGAGCAAGCAGGAGCTCATCAAAGAAGCCTTCACAGAATGGATCTGGAAAGACCAGGAGCGCCGGGAGACCATCTGTAAAGCCTATAACATCCTGTTCAACTCTAACCGCCCCCGTGAGTATGACGGCGGTCACATCAATTTCTCCGGCATGAACCCGGAGATCACCCTGCGGAAACATCAGGTGAATGCCATCGCCCATATCCTCTACGGCGGGAACACCTTGCTGGCTCATGTGGTGGGCGCAGGCAAGACCTTTGAAATGGTGGCCGCTGCCATGGAGAGTAAGCGGCTGGGCCTTTGCCAGAAATCCCTGTTCGTTGTCCCCAACCACCTGACGGAGCAGTGGGCCAGTGAGTTTTTGCAGCTCTATCCCGCCGCCAATATCCTCGTTGCCACCAAGAAGGACTTTGAAACCAAAAACCGCAAGAAATTCTGCGGCAGGATCGCCACCGGCGACTACGATGCGGTCATCATCGGCCATTCGCAGTTTGAGAAGATCCCCATGAGCGTGGAGCGCCAGCGGGCCATTCTGGAGCAGCAGATGGAGGAGATCATGTGGGGCATCCAGGAGGCCAAGGCGGATAAGGCGGAGAACTTCACCATCAAGCAGATGGAAAAGACCCGGAAGGGCTTGCAGATGAAGCTGGACAAGCTCAACGACCAGAGCCGCAAGGACGATGTTGTCACCTTTGAGGAACTGGGCGTTGACCGTATTTTCATTGACGAGAGCCATTACTACAAAAACCTGTTCCTATACACAAAAATGAGGAATGTGGGCGGTATCGCCCAGACGGAAGCCCAGAAAAGCTCAGACCTCTTTATGAAATGCCGCTACCTCGATGAGATCACCGGGGGACGCGGCATTGTGTTTGCCACCGGCACCCCCATCAGCAACTCCATGGTGGAGCTATACACCATCCAGCGGTATTTGCAGATGAACGCCTTGCAGGAACAGGGATTGCAGCACTTCGACTCCTGGGCGGCCAACTACGGCGAGACAGTCACCGCCATTGAGCTGTCCCCGGAGGGAACCGGCTACCGGGCCAAGACCCGCTTTGCCAAGTTTTACAACCTGCCGGAGCTGATGAGCGTATTCAAGAATGTGGCGGACATCCAGACGGCGGATATGCTGAAGCTGCCGGTGCCGGAGGCCCACTACCACAACATTGCGCTGAAGCCATCGGAATATCAGAAAGACATGGTGGCGTCGCTGGCAGAGCGGGCTGAAAAAGTCCGCAACCGCGAGGTGGACAGCAGCGTGGATAATATGCTGCTCATCACCAACGCCGGCCGCAAGCTGGCGCTGGATCTGCGGCTCATCAACCCCATGCTGCCCAGCGACCCCAACAGCAAAGCGGCCAAGTGTGCGGAGAATGTGTTTGAGATCTGGCAGCGCACAGCAGACCAGCGTTCCACCCAGATGATCTTCTGCGACCTGTCCACGCCCAAGGGCGACGGCAGTTTCAGCGTCTACGATGACATTCGCGCAAAACTCCTGGAGCTGGGCGTTCCCGAAAATGAGATTGCATACATCCATAACGCAAAGAGCGAGGCACAGAAGAAAGACCTGTTCGGCAAGGTGCGGAGCGGTCAGGTGCGTATCCTGCTGGGCAGTACCCAGCGCATGGGTGCCGGCACCAACTGTCAGCAGAAGCTCATTGCCCTCCATCACCTGGACTGTCCCTGGCGTCCCTCAGACCTTCAGCAGCGGGAGGGGCGCATCATCCGCCAGGGCAATGAAAACCCCGAAGTGGACATTTACAGCTATGTCACTGAGGGGACCTTTGACGCATACCTCTATCAGTTGGTGGAGAGCAAGCAGAAGTTTATCAGCCAAATTATGACCAGCAAAAGTCCGGTGCGCTCCGCCGAGGATGTGGATGAGCAGGCCCTGTCCTATGCCGAGATCAAGGCACTGGCCAGCGGCAACCCCATGATCAAAGAGAAGATGGATCTGGACATTGAGGTTTCCAAGCTGAAACTCTTGAAATCCAACCACCTGAGCCAGCGGTATGCCCTGGAGGACAGTATCAGTAAGACTTTCCCCAGGGAGATCGCGGAAACGCAGGCAAGGCTGGCAGGCTATGGCGCGGATATTGCCGCCGTTAAGGAGCAGACCCACCCCAATGCCGACGGCTTTGCCCCGATGACCCTGGCCGGTGTCACCTATGCCGAAAAGAAAGAAGCGGGCGCGGCGCTGCTGGCCCTGTGCCAGAATATGCTTTCCCCGGAGGCAACGCAGGTAGGCTCCTACCGGGGTCTGACCCTGGAGCTGTCTTTTGACAGCTTCGCACAGGAGTACAAGCTGGCTATGATTGGGCAGCTCCGCCATGTGGTGACGCTGGGAACCGATGTGTTCGGCAATATTCAGCGCATGGACAATGCGCTGGATACACTACCGGTGAAAGAGCAGGTCTGCCGGGAGAGGCTATCTGACCTGCAGGCTCAGCTTGAGACTGCCAAGGTTGAGGTGCAGAAGCCCTTTGCCCGCGAGGAGGAGCTGAAGGCCAAGACCGCCAGATTGGAGGAACTGAACGCCCTGCTGAATTTGGATAAGCGGGAACCGGAGGTCATGGACGCTGAGCCGGATGAGAACCAGCGCCCAGCGGCGCGCCCAGCGGCGCAGATGGAACGATAATCATTTGAAGGAGGTTTGAGATCATGGGATACCAGGAGAGCTGGCTCTATGTGGAGCCGCAGCGACAATTCAACAAGCTGATCCGCGCCTACGAAAAGGCGGAGCAGGAGGGATATTACGAGGTGGCGGGCGCACAGCCCCGCTCTGTGGTCGTTTTGAAACAGTCCATTGGGGGCATCCCGGCAGGAGCTAAGGTACTGTGGGTGTGCGGCGACCGCTGCTTCCACACCCTGGGCGGCATTTTCGGAGGGAAACTGCGCTGTATGGGACGGTTCAAGCTGATCCCGGTGGATGAGGTCATCGGTGACCTGTCGGACCGGCGGCTGAGAGGAATCAGGCTGGACAGCTCCCGGCCCAGCGAGAATGAGTACATGAAGCGGTACAGCGCAGAGAATTATGCCTATCGTTTGAGGAACAGAATGGTGCGATAGTAATACTTGGGGGTGTGTACTGTGAAAAGTCTCTTTCTAAATCCAGAATAGCGTGATATAATAAATCCAATCTATAAAATCAATGGGGGGGATCAACTGATGACGGTCGCAGCAAGAAACCGCAGGATACAGGCCGTAAAGCTGGCAGATGCCCTGAACGCAATAGAGGGCGTTCCTGTTTCCGACTATGCCAAGACGCTTTCCCGATGCTGGGCGAACGGCGAACTGACGGGTACCCAGATGAAGGAAGCGCTGCTGGCGTCCCACCGCAAGCTGGCCGCGCAGGAGCAGCGTATCCATGCCTGACCCCTATCTCTATCCAGATGTTCCAGTCCTGCGGAACAAGCTGGACATCAAAACAGAAAAGACACTGGATTTGGTGGAAGCAGAGCAGTCCCGTGCAAATATGATGCTTTTGTACGATTCCTCATTCTTGGACTTCACGCCCGCAGGCTTGCGGTACATCCACAAGTTTCTGTTCGGGGATATTTACGATTGGGCCGGAGAATACCGTATCATCAACATCCAAAAAGCGGAACGGCTGTTGGGTGGCCGCAGCGTGTGGTATTCCAATGATGACGATATCGAAAGAGACCTTGAAGCCGCATTTCAAGCGATCCATGAATTCGATTGGGACACTTGCAATCGAGAGACTTTTGTAAATGCTCTGACGCATCTGTTCCCGCCTATCTGGCAGGTGCACCCTTTCCGCGAGGGTAATACCCGAACGGTAGTCATGATGATGACGCTTTTCGTGGAAACGCATGGATACTACTTTGACAAAGACCTGCTTGCAGCAAGCGCGGGATATGTGCGGGATTCGCTGGTGATGGCTTCCATTGACCAAAACTCAGAGTTTGAGCATCTGGAGCGAATCTTGCTGGACGCTGTATGCACTGAGCCTATCGAGCCTTTGGACGAAGAGATGCCCGTCGAGGAAACCACAAGTAAATATAAAAAATATCAGAAAGAGCCGTATACTCCCGCACCGCACACGACTCGCTCTGATGAAGAATGATTTTGAGGCACGAGCAGAAATGTTCGTGCCTTTTTCTATGTCCGCAGGGAGGTGAAGAGTTTGCCCTACATTTCCAAAGAAGAAATCGCCCAGGCCCGCGAGATGGATCTGCTGACCTATCTGCGGCGGTTTGAACCACAGGAACTGGTGCATAATGGCGGCAATGTCTACTCCACCCGCACCCATGATTCCCTCAAAATATCCAATGGGAAGTGGTGCTGGTGGTCACGCAACATCGGCGGCAAGAACGCGCTGGACTACTTGACCAAGGTGGAGGGTGTCCCGTTTCTGGACGCTGTGCAGCGTATTTTCGGAGCGGCGCCAATGCTGCCCGCCACGCCGGAGCAAACGGCTCCGGTATCGAAAACTGAATTTGCGCTCCCACCCAAACACGCCGACAACAGGCGCGTTTTTTCGTATCTGCATGGGCGCGGCATTGCCCCGGAGATCATCAATCATTGCATCAAAACCGGGCAGCTCTATGAGGACGGCCGGCGGCACAACTGTGTGTTCGTCGGCTTTGACGGTGAGCAGCCCCGGTATGCGACCTTGCGGGGAACGCTCTCAGAAAAGCGGTTCATGGGTGAAGTCCCCGGCAGCGATAAACGGTTTTCCTTTGCTGTCCCGCTGAAAGCTGGCACTCAGACCGTCTGCGTGTTTGAGTGTGCCATTGATGCCCTATCCTATCTGACCATCATCAAAATGCGTGGGCAGGACTGGCACAAGGCGAACTGTCTTTCTCTGGCCGGTATCTACCGCCCCGGCAAAAGCGGTCGCTTTCGTATCCCCGCTGCCCTGACGCAGTACCTGAAGGACAATCCCGGTGTGCGGCAGATCGTCCTTTGTCTGGATAACGACGAGCCGGGGCGGACAGCTTCGGCGGCAATCAAGGAAGCGTTGGCTGGCTATGAGGTGATCGACAATCCGCCCCGCAAGGGCAAGGACTATAACGAGTATTTGCAGATCCGCCAGCGGGCCATGCGGCAAGACCGGGCAAGGGCTTGAGGACGGATACTTTTTCGGACGAGTAGAACAGACAGCGCACCTTCGGTGCGCTGTCCTGGCAAGCATAGCATTTGACCGGTCAAATGCGCTTGTTAAGGGGCAAGCCCCCTAATACCCCCATGCCGAGAGAGGAGGAAGCGAAAATACGAAGAAGAAATAAGCGCGTGGAAATACATCTCACCGAAGAGAAACACACCCATTTGAAAGAGCAGGTGGCATTGTCCGGCTTCACTACGGAACAGTTTATCCGGAATCTGATAGATGGCGTCGAGATACGCCCCAGGCCACCGGACGAGCTGCCAGAATTGTTGGCGCAGCTCTCGGCCATAGGAAATAACATCAATCAAATTGCCCGTATCGCCAACAGCCGAAAGTATGTCACAAAAGGGGAAATGGAATATGTGGAACAGTTACTGAAAGAGATATGGGAAAGGGTGAAAGAGTGCTGAGATGGCAGTCACAAAAATAATTGCTATCCGGGATCGGTTGGATAAACGGGTCAATTATGTGGTCAATAGCGAAAAGACCTCCTTGGATGCAGGTGTGGCTTACATCACGAATCCGGAGAAAACGGAACAGACTTTTTTCACGAAAACAATTAATTGCCACACCATTGAAACTGCGTATGCAGAAATGATGGACACAAAACGATACTGGAACAAGATGGGCGGCGTTCTCGGTTTTCACATTATTCAGTCCTTCGCCCCCGGCGAGGTTACGCCGGAGCAAGCGCATGAGATTGGGTTAGAGTTTTGCAAAAGGTTATTCAAGGGCCGCTTTCAGGTGGTCGTCGGTACACACCTTGATAAGAAGCATCTCCATAACCATATCATCGTCAACTCGGTGTCATACATGGACGGAAAGAAGTATCATTCCAATCCAGAAAGCTACTATCAAGAGGTTCAAAAAATATCGGATGATTTGTGCCGTGAAAATAGGCTGTCTATCATCACTCCGGAGGGCAAGGGAAAAAACTACGGCGAATGGAAGGCAGAGCAGGACGGCAGGCCCACCGTGCGGAGCATCATCCGGGAGGACATTGACCGCATCATCGGAGAAGCCTATACCTACCAGACCTTCCTTCTGCTGTTGCAGAGAAACGGCTATGAGATCAAAAGCGGCCCCAGCCGGAAGTACACCGCTGTGCGCCCGCCCGGTGCCAAGCGATTTGTCCGTCTGGACAGCCTGGGCGAAGGCTATACCGAAGAAGCCATCAAGCAGCGGCTGATGGGACAGCGCAGCGGCGCGCCCCAGAAGCCGAAGCAGCCGGTCTACCATACGAAGCGCTATCGTGTGAAGGGCAAGCTGTCCCGCTATCCCAAGCGGAAGATCACCGGTTTCCTTGCCCTCTATTTCCGATATGTGTATCTGCTGCGCGGTGCGAGACGGGCAAAGCCGTCTTACCGGGCAGCTTTTCCGATTCGCAAAGAAGTCATTCGGCTGGAACGCTATCAAAAACAATTCCAATATCTGATGGCGCAGAACATCACCACCCCAGCACAGCTTGCGGAGCAGATTTCCAATCTGGAAACTGATATCGCCAAGCTGACCGAAGCACGAAAACCACTTTATGGAGAAAGGAGAGCCGCCCCCGATGAAGAAGCCAAGGCACAATATACCGCCGAGATCGACCGGCATACCGCCTCCCTGCGGGAGAAACGCCGGGAACTTGCACTCTGCCGCAGAATACAAGCGGACATCCCGCAGGTACGGGAACAGGTACAGGAAGCACAGGCCAATCAGAAGAATGAATTGAGGAAGGAGGAACAACAGCATGAGTACCAGCGGCGAAACCGCTGACCTGATGGTGAAAGAGGGTATCCAAATCACCGAGAGCGCCGTCAAGCTGGCAGGGCTGGGGGCAAAGAACCTTGCCGCCCTTTTGATCGCCCTTGCCAATGACAATCAGAAACTGGCGGGCAAGACCAACCTGAAACGGCTGATCCACGATGGCGAGGAGCTGACTATTTTTTCCGTCAAGAAGGAGGATCTGGCAGGCTTTCACGGTGAAACCAAACGCTATGGCGTTCTCTACTACCCCATCGTGAACAAGGTGGAGAACACCGGCATGGTGGAGATCATGGCGAAAGCCAAAGACGCCAAGCAGATCAACCGCATTTTTGAGCGCATGGGCTATCCGGCTCCGACACAGGAGGACGCAAGCGCAAAAAAAGCAAAGGCCCGCGATCCGTCCGACAACAGCTCCAGGGAGCGCGGGACTGGTGCGAGAGCATTTACGGAGCAGGATACGATGGAGGGTAAGCTGCGCCCATCCGTCAAGAGCAAGCTGGCGGCAATCAAGGCCGAGAGCCAAGCCACGGATAAGACCGCGCCGGTTCTGGAAGTGGTCAAGGCAGCGATCCATAAAACCGATAAAACAAGATGATTTAGGAGGAACAGAGTTTGAAAAAACAACTTTGTATGATGCTCTGCACAGCGTTGGTGCTGTGCAGCATGGCCTGCCCCGCATCGGCAGTTGACGCTGACACGATCACGGAAAGCGCCGGAGAGACCTTGCCTCTGCTGGTGCCTGCTCCGGCAGCAGTCTATCCCGCAGAAGTCCGCGCCAGTGAGGAAAACGGCATCGCCCATCTGGAGAAGGTCTACTACCTGACCGCCAAGGATGACCCGACAGCCATTCCCACCGCAGATTTTGAGCGTGAGGGCAAAACCTATACGCTCCTTGACCTGCTGAAGAATGACCTGACGGAAACAGACACCAAGGAATACATCGAAGTGTTGACGCTGGACTCCAAAACCAAGGATTTGGAGGAGATCATCAAAACGCTGGAGCCGGAGCTGGAGGTCGTGACCGAGGATGGGTACAGCGGAACGCTGAAGCCCAACTATCCCAGCATCGCCGTGGAAGCCGCCGGGTACAAAAACAGCAGTTGGACGGTATCTGCCAAGCGCACCTATCCCAATCTGAATGATGCCGATATTTCCTTGATTCCCAAGACCATCGAGGACAGCGGACGCACCCTGACGCTGGCCGATGTGGACTGGCAGGAAGTCCCCACCGGCGACATGGGTGACTTTGCGGAGGCTTTCCGCTACACCGCCAATGCGACCTATACAGGCACGGCGTACAGCAAGACAGCCACCGGCTACACCGTGACCGTGGAATACGGTGGCGAGGTTACGAAAACAAGCTGTGACACCATCGTCTATACCGCTGTTTTTACGGCAAACGGAGCGGCATCTTCTGCCGAGAACGCAGATACAACTGCGGACAGCTCCACAGACTTCAACTACGCGCTGCTGCTGATCCCTCTGGGCATTCTGGCGCTGGGCGGCGTCGGCTACGGCGGCTACAAGGGATATAAGCACTACCAGAATAAGAAACGGGGGTATGAGTAAGTGAAAAAGAAGTTCTCCATGCTGCTTGCCGTCTGCGCTTTGATGACGGCTTTTTCTCTGCCTGCACACGCTCTGGAGTATGAGTTTGACGCACCCAGCGCAGGGCTGTTCGGCAGACCCACTTCCGATGAAACCATCTATGTAGGGGTAAACGAAAGCGTGAACATCGACCGCAGCAAGAGTGCGGCGCTCATCCCGCCCACCTTTGGCAGTCCTACCAGCTATACTCTGAACGCGGGCGAATACCTGACCCCGAACCTTGTGTCCGGGCAGACTGGCAGCGTGGGCTCCAGCGGTGTTACTGTTGTTCCGCCCTCCATCGGCGGCTCCACCGGAACCGACAGCAGCACGAATGGCAGCTACTGGACACCGGCATACACAGTGGTGACGGAGGACTTGTACTACACTGCCGGCCATCTGGGAACGCTGAAAATCCCTGCCATTGGCCTGACCGTGAAGGTCTATCAGGGTACGGACAGTACGGCATTGGCCAAGGGTGCGGGGCATTTCTCCAGCACCTCCATCTGGAACGGCAATGTGGCCTTTGCAGCGCATAACCGTGGCGTGGCAAACCACTTCGGCAAGATCCACACGCTGTCCATTGGCGATAAGATCACCTACACCACCAAGCTCGGCACCCGCACCTACGAGGTCTACTCCGTGTCGAAGATTTCCGTCAACGATGTGTCCGTGCTGAATGACAGCGCAGACAATATCCTTACCCTTGTGACCTGTGTGATGAACCAACCCGATTACCGCTGGTGTGTGCAGGCAAAGGCCGCTTGATTTTTTGACGCCCGGCAGCTTCTGCGGTACGATGATTTCATCAAAAACTTTTTAGGAGGTACAGACGATGAAACGCAGAAGTTTTCTGATGGGCTTTTTGACCTGTCTGCTTCTGGCGGGCGTCACCACCACGGCCTATGCCGCCGGTATCATGGCAGAGCGCAGCGCCAACCGTATCTTTGTGGACGGCCAGGAGGTGCAGATGGAAGCCTACACCATCAACGGCAACAACTATGTAAAGCTCCGGGACATTGGCGAGAAAGTCGGCTTCAATGTCTATTGGGACAGCACAAATCACTGTGTTCAGGTGGAGAGCGGCAAGCCCTACACGGGCGAAGCCCCGCAGCAGACAGTTTCCAAAGCTGCTACCGCAGACGGCTCCCGCTATGTCCCCAAGGTGGGCGATGTGATCCGGTGCAGCGATGGCACTGACTACACCATCAAGGATGTATCCCGCTGGGATAAGAACGCCTTTTCCAGCGGCCCGCTGGGAGAGCTGCCGGCGCCCACCTGCGACTGGAGCAAGCTGCCCCAGCCGGAGCTGCCAGAAGCCGAGGCAAGGCACTTCAACATCGGCGGGCTGGATTACCTGTTCCAGCGAAACCTCTACGAAACACGCCGGATGCTCTATACCCTGTATAACGCCATCGGAGATAACCCGGAAACATGGCAGAACGGTGAGCCGGTGAAATTCCCCAGCGGGAATGACAAGGTGAAAATTAACCTGACCATTCCCGCAGAGGTCACACCTCAGAGCTTCTGGCCGTGGCGGGCAGAACAGATCACAGATCTGTTTAACAGCTGCCCGCCAGGAACCTACTCCATGGAAGCATGGGATGTCTACAAAAACGGCGTGTTTCAGTACACCGAGTACAGCGTTTATGTAAGCTGACAATTTCATATCCACTTGCAGGCGGTATGTGAAAAGCATACCGCCTTTTTGATTTCCAAACACTTTAGGAGGAACGCACATGAAAAAACGATTGATCGCACTGCTGCTGGTGCTGGTCACGGTGCTGGGGATGCTCCCGGCTACCGCTCTTGCCGCCAGTAGTGAGGAAGAAGCCCTCGGTGAGGTGAATATCTACAACGGCGGCACGGCGATGTCCTATTTGTCCATCAACGGGCGCATCCGGGAGCAAATCTATACCTATTTCAACTATGTGGACAGCCAAGGCAGGACGAAGGAAATTCCTGCCTACTGCGTCAACCCCTCAACCAAGGGTGTTCCGCAGTCGGTCGCTCCCGGCGAGAGCATCAAGTATCTTGCCAAGGAAAAAGGCAATGACCCGAAGGTCATGGGCATTATCGCTAACGGATACCCCACCCGTGGCCTTTCGGAGTTGAAGCTGGAGAACAAGTATCAGGCATATTACGCCACCAAAATGGTGCTGTGGTGCTACCTGCTCCCCAACTGGGACATCAGCAATCTCAAAGTCAATCCCAATCTGACCGGCGTGGAGCTTCAGCGGGCGCAGGCCATCCTTGCGGCGTCAAAGGACATCTATGCGCGCGGCACGACCTGGAGTAAAGTCCTGTCTCCCCGCGTGACTGCCACGCCTGACCGGGATGCAGCCTATCCCGTTACCGTCAACGGTCAGCAGTATAAGCAGCAGGTATTTACCCTCCATTCCGATACCTGGGTGTGCAACTACGCCATTCGCGTTGCCTTCTCTGACCCCGCCTCCGTGCCGGAAGGAACGCGGATCGTGGACATGGAGAACAAGGACATTACCACCATTACCACCTCCGGCACCGGCGACGGCTATGCGGGCAAGTTCAAAATTCTGTACCCAGCTTCTGCGGTGGCCGGTAAGACAGGCAGCGTCCAGTTGTCCTTTACCACCGATGTCTACAAATACGCTGTGTTCTACGCTGTCTGCGCGGAGCAGAACAAATACGGCCAGCTCCAGAATTATATGTGCGACACCGACCCCACCGTTACCATGCGCCTGTCCACATACAGCAACTATGGGGATGATATTGATGTGGAGCTGCCTGACACTGGCCTGAAAATCACCAAGCTGGAGAAAGGCACGGACGCTCCGCTGGGCGGTGCGATTTTTGAGGTAGTCGGCCCTGACGGAGCCACCGTCGGCACCTTCAGCACGCGCTCGGACGGCACCGTTACCATTCCTCTGACGCTTGCGGGCAACTACACCGTCTATGAGCGTGTCGCCCCGCTGGATCACCTGCTCAGCGATACCCCCGCACAGAACATCAAGGTGGAGTACGGCAGGGTAGCGGAGATCACCTTCTGGAATGAACCTTACGGCACCCTTCGTATCGAAAAGCTGTCCAACACCGGCGCGCACCTCCCCGGTGCCATGGTACAGGTCAAGCACATTGAAAGCGGCACGGTCTATTCCGCCGAAACCAACTTCGCGGGCTATGCCATCTTTGACAATATCAAGCCCGGTGCCTATGAGATTAAGGAAATCACTGCCCCCGCCGGCTGGCTGAAGGACGATACCACTTATACTGCCTCTGTGTCCACCGGCGAAACCACGACTTTTGCTCTGGTGAATCAGGAGCTGCCCGGACTGCGGATCATCAAGTACGACCGCAAGAACATGGTGGCCATGGCCGATGTCACCTTTGAAGTCTGGCGGGACGGTGTTTCCCTGGGCAAGTTCCGCACGGATGAGTTCGGTGAGATTTTGCTGACGGATGTCACTCCCGGAACCTACCGTGCCGTGGAGGTGGATACCGGCAGCGATGGTCACATCCTGGACACCACCCCGCAGGAGGTGGAGCTGTCCGCAGGGGACGGCATCAAGGAGCTGCTGTTTTTCAACGATGTGAAGCCGGGACTGCGGCTGGTCAAGGTGGATTCCACCGATTCCAGCCGTGTCATTCCCAACGCCGTCTTTGAGATCAAGTCCGTGGACGGCAGCTACGGCCCCAAGGAATTTACCACCGATGAGAACGGCGAGATCGACCTGAGCAAGCTGCCCACGGGCGCGTATGTGGTCACGGAAAAAGCCTGTGAGGGGTACATCATCGACCAGGCGCAGCGTATCATCCAGCTTGACCCCAACGAGGACGCCCAATTCGTGTTTACCAACACCATCAAGCCCTCTCTCCAGATCATCAAAACCAGCTCGGACGGCTCCCGGCTGAAAAATGTTACCTTCCGTATCGCCAAGATTGAAGATGGAACCCACTACCTCGACCGCACCACCAATGAACAGGGTGAGATCCTGATTGCAGATTTGGAACCCGGCGTGTATTCCGTGCGGGAGACTGCAACGGACTCCTCTCACATTCTGGATGTGCGGGAATACCACATGGAGCTGTTCCCCGGCAAGACCAGCACCCTGACCGTGGAGAACCAGAAGCGCCCCAACCTCATCGTGTATAAGCATGACGCCGACACCGGCGAACCCATCGCCAATACCGTGTTTGAAGTCCGGGCGGCAGACGGTCACAGCGTTGACCAGATCAAGACGGACAGCGAGGGCAAGGCAGAGCTTAGAAATCTGCTGCCCGGTGTGTATGAGATCACGGAAAAATCCGTTCCGTCCCCCTGGCTGCTGGACGCTCCCAGCCAGCTTGCAACGCTCTATCCCAACCGCGACCACACTGTTTATTTTGAGAACCACAAGAAGCCCAGCCTGACGGTCAAAAAGGTGGACAGCGTGACCGGCGATGCGCTGCAAGGGGCCAAGTTCCAGGTCACTTATGCCAGCAACAACACGGTTAGCGGCGAGATCAACGACCTCGGCACCTTCTACACCGATGAAAACGGCCAGTTCCAGCTTACGGGTCTACGGGATGGCTGGTACAAAGTGACGGAGCTGGAGCCGCCCACGGGCTACGCCATCAAGGAAGCCACGCAGGAGGTCTACATTAAGTCCGGCACCGGCAAGACCCTGACTTTCGAGAACATCCCTCTGTCTGCGCTGGTGGTGTGGAAGTATGATTCCGTCTCCGGAGAAGCTGTGTCTAACGCTGTGTTCCAGGTGAAGTACCTTACCGGCACCTCCGGCACGGGCGGCACGGTCATCGGCACTTATAAGACCTCGAAGGGCGGCAGCTTTACCGTCACCGGCCTGCGGGAAGGCACCTATATCGTGGAGGAGCTGGCCTCGGACAGCGGCCATGTCATCGACACCGCCCCTCAGACTGCCTACATCAGCGGCAAGGAGCAGGATGTGGTGCAGCTCTACTTCGGCAACACCCCCAAGGGCAGTCTGCTGATCCGGAAGGTATGCGCGGTTGACCCCAGCATTACCCTCCAAAATGCGGAATTCAAGGTAACTTACGCCGATGGCAGCGTGATCGGCACCAGCAATGGTATCTACCGCTCTGGTGAAAACGGCGAAATCCTCATCGACGGTCTGGAACCCGGCAAGAGCGTTGTTGTGACGGAAACCCGTGCGCCCAGCGGCTTCACCATCGACACCCAGCCCCAGACCATCAGCGTCCTGCCTGGAAAGACGGTAAGCCTGACCTTCAAGAACCAGCCCAAGGGCGCTCTGATCGTTACCAAGGTGGATGCCTCCACCGGCGAGCCTTTGTCCGGTGCCGAGTTCCGCATTACCACATCGACAGGCTGCGAGGTTGGCCTGGACGGTGTGATCGGCACGGCGACCGCAACGCAGAACGGCATCTTCACCACCGACGCCCACGGCCAGATCAAGCTGACCAATCTGCTGCCCGGTACTTATGTGCTGACAGAAGTCAAAGCGCCCGATGGCTATACCATCGAAAAAGCTGTGACTAATGTTGTCATCGGCAGCGGCGGCGATACCCAGTCCATCACCATCAAAAACAAGAAGCTGGGGGGCCTTGTCATCAACAAGGTTGACTCCGTAACCGGAAAGCCGCTGGAGGGCGTTCAGTTCAAGATCACCTACGCCGATGGCCGGTTCGTGGATGCTGAGGGCGGCAAGCTGTCCTCCAACGGCCTGTATGTGACCGACCAGAACGGCCAGATCATTCTGAATAAGATCACCGGCACAATTATGGTCACAGAAGTCCAGACCATTCCAGGCTATTCCATTGATGACAACACCCGCACCCAGACCGTAGTGGTCAACCCGGACGATACCCAAACCCTGACCTTTACCAACACGCCCATCGGCGGGCTTATCATTACCAAGAGCGATGAGAGCAGCGGCAAGCGGCTTTCCGGCGTTCAGTTTGAAGTCCGCAAGATGAATGGTGAAATCATCGGCACCTACACCACCGACCGCAACGGCGTGATCCAGCTCCCGCAGCTTGACAGCGGCTGGTACACCGTGACCGAGCTGAAAACCATCTCCGGCTATCAGTTGGATACCACGCCCCAGCAGGTGGAGGTAAAGGACGGTCAGACCGCAACACTGGCGCTGACCAACCGAAAGACATCCAACATTCTGCTGCACAAGGTGGACGCGGATACCGGCAAGGGCATTTATGGCGCTACCTTCCTGCTATATGACAGCAACCACAACCCCATTGGCCAGTACACCACCGACCAGAACGGCTATATCTACATGGACGAGGGACTGGCGGATGGCCGCTATTATCTGCGCGAAATTCAGGCGGCGGACGGCTACATTCTGGACACCCAACTCAAAACCATCTATGTCCAGTACGGTGCAACCTCTGAAATCACATGGGAAAACACCGCTGTCCGTGGTCAAATCCAGATCATCAAGAAGTCTGCGGACGCCAACTCCATCAACGGCCTGCCTGCCGGTACGCTGCTGGAGGGAGCCGTTTTTGAGGTCTACGATAAAGCGGGCAACAAGGTGGACACCATCCGCACCGACCGGAACGGCAGAGCGGTTTCCAAGCTGCTGCCGCTGTCCCGCTATACCATTCGTGAGGTCAGCGCCCCAGCCTATTACGCGGTCAATCCCACCGTCATGACGGCCTATCTGGAGTATGAGGGCCAGATCGTGACCTTTGAGGTGCTGGACAGCAGCGTGGCCACCGGCGTGTCCATCACCAAGACCGGCCCCAAGGAGGTCATGCCCGGTCAGCCCATCCGCTACACCCTGAAGGACATTGCCAACACCTCCACGGTGCCGCTGAATTCCTTCTACTGGCGTGATACGCTGCCCGGTCAGATGACGCTGAGCCAGATCGTCACCGGCACCTACAACCAGCAGCTTTCCTACAAGGTGGTCTACAAGACCAATCTCTCCGGCAGCAGTTACCGCACTCTGGCGGACAACCTCTCCACCAGCAAAAACTATGTGCTGGATGCCCGACCCGCTATTCTGAAGCTGGCCTCCAACGAGCGCATCACAGAGGTCATGTTCGTGTTCGGACAGGTTAAGGCTGGCTTTGCACAGGTGGAAACACCCTCCATCAGCGGCACGGTCGCAAAGGGCCTGTCCAATGGCAGCAGCCTTGTCAATGTGGCTGATGTGGGCGGTCTGTATAACGGGCAGTGGATTCAGGTGGTTTCCCGCACCCTGACCGGCGTCTATGCCAAGACAACGGTAACACTGCCCAAGACCGGCTATTGATGGTATGAAGCCCAATCGCAGCTTCCGCAGTGCCGCCCCGATGTGGGCGGCACTTGTGATACCCGTCCTGTGGCTGGCTGCGCTGCTTGCCACCGGCTATGAGGACGGTATGACGATTTTTGACCTGATGGGGCGTTTCAGCAGTCTGCTGGAGCGCCCCTTTTCCATCCGCTGGACGGCGCACACGCTGAAATTCATGGTGATTGCCCTCTGCTGCTACGGCATGGGCATTGGCTTGTATTATTCCAGCCGTGAGAACCGGCGACCGGGCGAGGAATACGGCAGCGCCAAGTGGGGCGACCCCAGGGCGCTGTGCCAAAAGTATAAAGACCCCGGCAACCCGAACGGAAATGTCATCCTGACCATGCGCGTCTGCATCGGCATGGACGGCCACAAGCACCGGCGCAATCTGAACATTCTGGTGGTGGGCGGCTCCGGCTCCGGTAAAACACGGTTCTTCTGCCTGCCGGGTGTGCTGAGTGCCAACTGTTCTTTTCTCATCACAGACCCCAAGGGCGAGATCCTGCGCACCACCGGCCATCTGCTGATCGAGCAGGGCTACGATGTGAAGGTGTTTAATCTGATCGACCCCGGTCAATCCGATTGCTACAACCCGTTCCGCTATCTGCGGGATGAGAAGGATGTGCTGAAGCTCATCGACAACCTCATCAAGAACACCACTCCCAGGAACGCATCCAGCAATGACCCTTTCTGGGAGAAGGCCGAGATCGCTCTGGACTCCGCCCTGATGCTCTACCTCATGAGCGAAGCACCACCGGAGGAACAGAATTTTGAAACCATGCTGTTCATGATGGAATACGCCGAGGTGCGCGAGGAGGACGAGGGCTACCGCAGCCCGCTGGATTTGCTCTTTCAGGCATTGGAGGAGGAACAGCCAAACCATGTTGCGGTAAAGCAGTACAAAGTGTTCAAGCAAGCTGCGGGCAAGACGGCAAAATCCATCCTCATTTCTGCCGCTGTCCGTCTGGCGGCGTTCAACATCCCGCAGTATGCGGCAATGACTGCCAAGGACGATATGGACTTCGGCTCTCTGGGCGAAAGGAAGCGGGCGATCTTCTGCGTCATTCCCATCAACGATGCCAGTATGAATTACCTCATCGGTATGCTCTATACCCAATGCTTTCAGGAGCTGTACTACCGGGCGGACGAGAAGTACAACGGACGCCTGCCCGTGCCAGTGCGTGTCATTCAGGACGAATGGGCGAATGTGGCCCAGCCGGACAGCTATCCCAAAATCCTTGCCACCTGCCGCAGCTACAACATCGGACTGAACATCATCGTGCAGAACATCCAGAACATCAAGGCGCTGTACGAAAAGGAATGGGAGGGTATCATCGGCAACTGCGACACGCTGCTGTTCCTGGGCGGCGGCAATGAGCCGACTTCTCTTGAGTTTATGTCCAAG
This sequence comes from Hominicoprocola fusiformis, assembly GCA_040095065.1. GTDB lineage: Bacteria > Bacillota > Clostridia > Oscillospirales > Oscillospiraceae > Hominicoprocola. The sequence goes on along the minus strand of JBBNGO010000011.1, from coordinate 25,786 downwards.
CTGCTGGGCAAGGAAACGCTGGACACACGGACGCGGGGCCAGACCAGAGGACGCAACGGCTCCAGCTCCACCAACTACCAGCAGGCGGGGCGTGAGCTGATGATGATCGATGAGATCCGCATGATGGACACCGATGACGCCATTCTGCTGATCCGCGGCGAAAAGCCTGTGCTGGATAAGAAATACGACATTACGCGCCACCCCAATTTCAAGAAGTCTGCGGCAGGCGGCGCGAAGCCCTATGTGCATAAACCGCAGGAGGCACCGGACTATGCGTTGCCCGACCTTCCTTACGAGTTCCATGCACTGGACGATTACGAATTCATTGATATGGAGGACTCTCAAAATGAACAAGAAGAATGATACTCCCCGGCAGCTCCATAAGCGCGGCAAGCTGCTGAAGCGTGGATACTGGACGGGCGCGGCAGCAGTGCTGATGCTCTGCACCCTTGCGACGCCTGCATTTGCAGCGGGCAGCGACCCTTTGACCATCGTCAACAACCTCTCTGACTTCATTTTCAGTATCATCAAGGCGCTGGGCGTCATCATCCTCGGCTGGGGCATTGTGCAGGTGGGTATGTCTATCCAGTCCCACGATGCCAGCCAGAGAACGCAGGGTTTTCTGTGCCTGTTCGGCGGCCTGCTGATCGCCTTTGCAAAGGAGATCCTGACCGCTATTGGTGCGATTTGAAAAGAAAACCGGGAGAATTGCGGACGGCAATTCTCCCGGTAGCATGAAGGAGGTGGTGAGGTGGACAACAACTGGATCGTAGACAACTTGGAAAATGCGTTGACCACATGGAACGAGAAACTGGCAGAGATGTGGACGCTGCTGACAGAATCGCCCCAGACCTTTAAGGGCGGCACGATCTGGAGTACGGTAACGACCATCAACGGGGCCATGCAAGCCATCGGCTACGGCCTGCTGGTGCTGTTCCTTGCCATCAGCATTTTCAAAAGCTCTGCAACCTTCCGGGACTTCCAGCGCCCGGAGTATGTGTTCAAGCATTTCATATACTTTATCCTTGCCAAGCTGGGTATCACTTACGGCATGGATTTGATGGTGAACATCTTCGATGTCTGTAACGGCATTGTGGCGACCGCAGCAAGCAGTGTGGGGGGCATCACAAGCGCATCGGCGGCTCTGCCGCCTGAAATCATCACGGCGATTGAGGATGTGGGCTTCCTGGCCAGTATTCCGCTGTGGCTGGTCACGCTGCTGGGCAGCCTGTTCATCACGGTACTGGCATTTATTATGATTTTGACCGTTTACGGACGGTTTTTTAAGCTCTATATGTATGCCGCCCTGTCGCCGGTGGCGCTGGCTTCCTTTGCGGGTGAGAATACCACCCATTTCGGCAAAGCGTTCCTGCGGAGCTATATCGGCGTGTGCATGGAAGGCGCGGTCATCGTGCTGGCCTGCATCATCTTTTCGGCCTTTGCGTCCAGCGGAACGGTCGTTGTTGACCCGGACGCTTCCGTTGTGACACAGGTCTGGAGCTATCTGGGCGAGGTCATCTTCAATATGCTGGTGCTGGTTGGCTTAGTTAAGGCCGCTGACCGTATTGCAAAGGAGATGTTTGGTTTATAAAAACTTTTACCCCAAGTGCTGTCGTGCTTTAGTTGCGGCCATTTCAACAGCCGTCATTATTGTGGATTATTTCACAGCATGGTATAATGGGTTCGGCAAATCTTGCTAATGTTTGCCAAGGACTTTTTTCTGGAAGTTGCACCGAAAAAGGGCGCACTAAATTAACCCACCAGATTGCGGGCTTTGAAAAAATGATGTAGAATCAAATCGGAATTTGGAGTGGAGAATAAGATGAATATTAGACTCGCTGTAACAGATGATTTAAATAATATCGCTGAAGTATATAGATATAATCATATAAATACATACAAAGGGCTGCTTTCTGATAAATACCTTTCAAACCTTACTTTAGATTATTGTAGAGATAAATGGAAGAAGTACATTGAGGACACCCAAAAAAGGATATGGGTAGCTTATGAAGCTGACATTTTTCTCGGATTTGTAGCTGGAATGGAGGACTCGGAATTGCCGGATACATGGTATCTCGACTCGCTTCATGTGACAGAAGGCGCCCGTGGAAAAGGTATTGGAACTGCCCTTATTAAAACAATAGGTAAATACGCAAATGAAAACAATTATGCAAAAATGAGCATCTGTATCGTTCAAGGAAATGATAGCGCAAGTAATTTATATAAAAAACTTGGTGCAGAACATTTTTCGTATTTTTATGATGATTTTTGTGGTACTGTTTCTGACTCTGAAAAATTGTTATGGATGGATCTAAAAATTTTTGAATGATGTTTAGGTTTTATCAAATTCCAGTTTATCGGGCAGCCCTGTTTGGGGCTGCCCTTTCTACATAGGCACAGCTTGAATCCTAAAAGAATAGGACGGTGAATCTTTCATGGAAATCAAAATCAACAAAGAAATCCGCAACTACAAGGAAACGATCTTTTTCGGCCTGTCCATGCGCCAGTTTGTCTGTGCGGTGCTGGCGGTGGGCGTTGCCGTTGGCCTATATTTCGGCCTGAACCGGATTGCAGACCGGGAAACCGTCAGTTGGGTGTGTATCGTGGGCGCGGCTCCCATTGCCGCTGCCGGCTTCTTTCATTACAATGGCCTGACTCTGGAGAAGTTCCTGTGGGCGTGGTTCAAATCGGAATTCCTGATGGCAGGCAACCGCGTATGGAAGTCCGAAAACTACTATCTTGAAGCAGCACAGTCGGAGGTGAAGAAACGCAAATGAAATTCTGGAAACCCAGCGCAGAACGGGATGCGTTTTCCGTCCCGCGCAGCGTTCAGAAATCTATCCCCATCAAGCGTGTCTATAAAGACGGTATCTTTGAAGTCAGCGGCAAGTTTTCTAAGACTTGGCGCTTTTTTGATGTCAATTATAAGGTGGCCTCTCCGGAGAAGCAGGAGGACTTGTTCAAGGCTTACTGTGCCTTTCTGAATGCGCTCCCGGTCAATGCCACCGCGAAAATCACGCTGTTCAACCGCAGATTAAATCAGCGGGAGTTCAATGCAAACCTGTTCATGCCCTACAAGGGTGACGGGCTGGATCAGTACCGTGGGGAGTACAACGACCTGTTGGCAGACAAGGCCGGAGACAGCAACAACCTCATCCAAGAGAAGTACATTACAATTTCCACCGAAGCCAGAAACTACGAAGAAGCAAAGGGCTTTTTCAACCGTGTGGGGACCGACCTGACCACCAGCCTGTCCCGTTTGGATTCCACTATCCGGGAAATCAATCTGAACGAGCGTCTGCGCCTGTTCCATGACTTTTTCCGTCCTGGCGAGGAGCAGGAGTTTCACTTTGACCTGCACGAAACCATGAAGCGCGGGCATGATTTCAAGGATGCCATCGCGCCGGGGTGCCTGTCCTTCAAAAAGAGCTATTTTGAAATGGACAACTGCTTTGGACGCACCCTGTTTCTGCGGGATTATGCCAGCTTCATCAAGGACTCCATGATAAGCGAGCTGATGGACTATCCCCGGAATATGATGCTGTCCATTGATATTGTCCCCATCGGCATGGATGATGCCATCAAGCTGGTGGATAAGGTCATCATGTCCGTGGATTCCGACGCCAACCGCTGGCAGCAGCGCCAGAACGCCCACAACAACTTTACGGCCACGCTGCCCTATCAGTTGGAGCAGATGCGGCAGGTGGGCAAAGAGTATATGGATGACCTGACCGAGCGCGATCAGCGTATGATGCACGGCGTGGTGACGCTGACCCATCTTGCAGACAGTCTGGAGCAGCTTGACCAGGATACCAAATCCTTGCAGACTCGCACCGGCAACTGTGAATTTGCCGTCCTCAACTATCAGCAGGAGAACGCCTTGAACACAGTTCTGCCTTACGGTCTGCGCCGCATTGATGCTGTCCGCACTCTGACCAGTGAAAGCACCGCTGTCCTCATGCCCTTCAAGTCGCAGGAGATCCAGGACGCAGGCGGAATTTACTATGGCGTCAATCCGATCTCCCACAACCTCATCATCTGCAACCGTGGCTCTTTGATGAACGGCAACGGCTTTATCTTCGGCGTGTCCGGCTCCGGTAAATCTATGGCCGCAAAGCAGGAGATCACAACCCTCGCCCTTGCCACCGACCATGACATTATCATCATCGACCCAGAGCGTGAATATGGCCCACTGGTGCGGGCGCTGGGCGGTGAAATCATCACCATTTCCGCGTCCAGTGATACCTACATCAATGCCATGGACATTTCCAGCGAGTACGGCGGCGGTCAAAACCCGCTGGCGCTGAAAAGTGACTTCATTATGTCCCTCTGTGAGCAGATTATGGGCGCGGAGCAGATCAGCGCACGGGACAAGTCCATCATCGACCGCTGCACCGCCAATGTGTACCGGGAGTACATCAAGACCTATAAGGGCGACCCGCCCACGCTGAAGGACTTGCATGACGATCTGATGCGCCAGAAGGAGCCTGCCGCCCATGACATTGCGCTGGCGCTGGAGCTGTTCACCACCGGCACGTTGGATGTGTTCGCCCATCAGACCAATGTCAACTCCAGGAACCGTATTCTATGCTTTGACATTCAGGACTTGGGAGAGAATTTGAAGCCCATCGGCCTGCTGGTCATGCTGGACGCAATTATGAACCGCGTCATCGCCAACCGCGCTGAGGGCAAGTACACCCATGTCTATATCGACGAGATTTATCTGTTCTTCGCGGGCAGCAGTATGGGCGGCGCGGGTGACAATGTGAGCAAGTACAGCGCGGAGTTCCTGTATAAATGCTGGAAGCGGTTCAGAAAGTATTACGCGACCCTGACCGGCATTACGCAGAATGTAGAGGAATGTCTGCGCTCCGATACCGCCCGCATGATGTTCGCCAACAGCGAATTTCTGCTGATGTTCAATCAGGCCCCGAATGACCGCGAGGTTCTGGCTCATATTCTGAACGCTTCGTCCGCCCAGATGAGCTATGTCAGCGACAAGCCGCCCGGGCATGGCTTGATTAAAGTCGGCGGTGCAATCGTGCCGCTGGTCAATGAGTTCCCGAAGGACACCAGCCTGTATTGGCTGATGACTACCAAACCGGGAGAAGGATAAAAAATGCGGGCAGAGCGTCATGCTCTGTCCGCAATTTTTTCATAGGAGGTATTATGGCGGATATAAAAACACGCCCCGCTATGGACAAGCCCAAGGCGCTGAACCGGGATTTTGTCCCCAAGGAAGCGAGCAGTATCTGGAAAGCACACCACGACCAGCAGGAAGCCCAGCGCGGCCCCAAGGAGCGCGGGAGCGTTCAGTATGCCACAGATCAAGTGGAAACGACCGGCAGACGGGGTGCGTTTGCTGCTGCCGATGGAGGACGCAGAGCCATCTGGCAGATCAAGAAGCGCCATGACCGGGCTGAGCCGGTCGGACAGGGAAAAACGGCGACCGAGCCGAAAAAGAACAATCCTTCAGCAGATGGAGCGTACCAAAGCAGCCCTTATGACCGCCACTACCCCAGCGCACGGCGGGACGGGACAAGGCAGACTGCCGAACAGCACCATGTGGAGCTGGGCATGGAAAAGGCTGTGGAGGATCATTTTGAAAGTGTTGCTGAGCCAGGAATCCACAGCAGCTTTGAAGTACCGCGCGCCCGGATGAGCCAGTACGATGTACCTGCTTCACCGCAGTCTACCCCATTGGAGCAGGGGCGGAAAAAGGCTGTCCGGGATGCGGTGAAAAAGAGTCAGGCAGCGCAGCACATATTGGATGGTCATGGAGCTGCTTCGCGTGTGGAGCAGGCTGCTGTTACGCCCGGTAAAGTTGATCGTCCACAAATCAAGACCCGTCAGAGCCGTCCTGGAGCCGCAGTCCATAGACAGCGTACTGTCAAAACAATCGTGGGCGCAAAAGAAACCGAGCCGGTCAGGGGAGCAGCGGCAAAGGCGACGCAGAAAGCACGGCAGGCCGTGCAGCGGAGATTGCAGCGGAAAATGGTCATACAATCCGCAGGCTCCACGCAGAGGGGTGTGCGCCAGCTTGGGCAGTGGGCAGCGGCGGCTGCAAAGGCCATCGTGCATACTGTAAAAGCTGCCGTCAGCGGACTTTTCGCGGCAGGCGGCGGTGTGGTAGTGCTGATTCTTCTCCTTTTGCTGATTATGGTGGGCGCTATCGCGGCGTCACCCTTTGGCATCCTCTTTTCCAACGAGAGCAGCACCCCGGACGCCGTGCCGATTTCTGCAGCCATTGCCCAGGTCAACTATGATTTCAACGCCCAGTTGGAAGCGCTGCAAGGAGCCGATACATACGATGATGTGACCATCGCTGGTGAAATGGCGGACTGGGTGGATGTGCTGGCGATTTTCGCGGTTAAGACTGCTGGCAGCAACGATGTGGACGCAACCGATGTGGTGACGATGGACGCTGACCGTGTGAACCGCTTGAAAGCCGTCTTTTCGGACATGAACATCATCACCAGCACCGTTGAAACCATCCACCATGCGGACAGTGACCCGGACGATGATACAGACGATAGCTGGACAGAGAAGATCCTACACATCACGATTACAGGAAAGACGGTGGCAGAGATAGAGACTGCGTATAGCTTCACCGCACAGCAGAGTGATGCCGTGGATGAACTGCTGGAGCAGCGGGAAATGCTGGAGGAGCTAATTGGCAACCTGACCGCCATCAGCGCGGACGCCGCTGACATTCTCAGAAATCTTCCTGCGGATCTGGCACCGGAGCGCCGCGCGGTCATTAAAGCGGCCTGTTCTCTTGTCGGCAAGGTCAATTACTTCTGGGGCGGAAAGTCCCTTGTGATGGGTTGGGACAGCCGCTGGGGGACGGTACAAAAGGTCACGGCGGACGGCAGTTCCAGCACCGGAACCTACCGCCCATACGGCCTGGATTGCAGCGGCTTCGTCGATTGGGTGTTCTACAACGCCACGGAAGTAAACTACATCATCGGTCATGGCGGCGGCGCGGCCAGCCAGCATACCTACTGCACAGCAATCTCCTGGGCAGACGCGCTTCCCGGCGATTTGGTATTCTATCCGGATGACACCCATGTGGGGATCGTCGTCGGTTGGGATGAGAACGGAAATATCCTCATCGTCCATTGTGCCAGCGGCTATAATAATGTGGTCATTACCGGAAAAGAGGGGTTTGTTTCCATCGGCAGACCGATATATTTCACAGAATAAAAAGACGGTGAGGAGGTTTCTTCTGGAACTTCCTCACCGTCTTTTTTTACTTGATGACCGGCTCCAAATTCTCAAACAGCGGGTCGTCAAAAAATCCCGAACACTGATGCCTAAACCATCACATATCTTTTGGATGGAAAGCACACCTGACGAGGAGGAAAAATAATGCTGACTTTTGAAAAGATATTGCAGTTTTTTGACGATATTCTAAAGCAAGGCCCACTCAATGAGGTCGCGCAGACCAGCCATGGTTATACGCTGCTGAATGCCTACTCCGGCTATCTGGAGGATAAAATCACTCGGGGCGAACGGGATAATCTGACGCCACAGGAGCAGAAAAAAGTTGAAGTCCAATGCAGACAACTTCGGAAGAAGTGTCTGGCAGACTGATGCCCGATTACAAAACCATTACCACCGCACTTGGGACAGAATGTTGAGCTGCCGGGATCGCGTAAAATACAGGCTAATTTTTAATAGAGAGACGCCGGGCGGCGGAGGCGGCACATAGCGGAGATTTTACATGAAGACGATTGAGACCTTTACATTTTGACCGTACAATATTGTCCGTAAATGTGCATGCTCCCAAACGGCTTGTACGCATTTCCCAAAACGGAAGGAGAAACAAAAGCCTATGAAACGATTGACAAGTTTCTTGCTGGTGTTCGCCCTTCTGCTGTCTTTGATTCCCACTGCCTTTGCAGGGGATGTAAATGAGAGCAGAACAGCAGCGCTGGACAAGATCGACAGTGCGACGGTCTGGTCCTATCTGGATGATGGATCCGACCCAGCGGGCAACCCAGAAGATACGGGCTATGACCGCACCAGTTGGACTGCCGCAGATTTTAACGATAGCGAATGGGAAACTGCTCCCGGCAGCTTCGGCGCGAAGAACGGCGACACTTTCAACGGCGCTGCCAACAAGCTGGAGGGCTGCCCTGGCAACGATAATAACATCCCTACCTACTATTTCCGCACGAAAGTCTATGTAGCGGATGCTTCTGACGTGACCAAGATCACCGGCAGCATCGCCTATGACGACGCTGTGATTCTCTATATCAATGGCGTCAAGGTGAAGGGCTTCAACGATGATGGCTGCAACAGCAACAGTAGTTTCTGCACCAACATTGCATCTGCCAGTCCTGTAACTGAAGACTTTACCATCACGGATGGCGAAGCCCTTGCAGCACTGAAAGACGGCGAAAATGTGGTGGCGGTGGAGCTGCACAACCGTGCAGAGGGCAGCTCCGATATCTACTTCGCCATGTCCGACATGACCTTCTCCACCGAGCCGCTGCCTGTGGAGACCAAGCTGCTGGACGGCAGTGCCCGGTGGACCTATCTGGACAACAACACCGACCCGGCTACCGGTTCCGGTGACCGCACCAGCTGGACGGCTGAGAACTTCAGCACGGACGGCTGGAAGACCGCCACAGGTCCCTTTGGCTCCAAGCGGGGCGCTGCCTCTTTGGAAGACGGTTACACTGCCAACACCGTTCTGGACGGCTGCGACGGCACGAACGACACCCCCGCCTACTTCTTCCGCACGACCTTCAATATCACTTCCCTCGAATCCCTCGAAGGCTTCACGAAGCTGAAGGGTACGCTGGAATATGACGACGGCGTGATCGTCTACATCAACGGCCAGCGGGTTGCCGGATTTGACGACAGCGGCATTTCTGAAAACCTGCAATACGGCGGCTCCAATGCGGGGACTCCCCAGACGGTTTCCTTTGAACTGCTCGACCTGAGCATCCTGCAGGAAGGCGAGAACACCATTGCCGTGGAGCTGCATCAGGGTCGTGCGTCCAGCTCCGACGTCTGGTTCCACCTCAGCGACCTGTCCCTCTCTGACGAGAAGGTGGAGTATCAGTCCAACATCAGCCTGTCCATGGGTTCGGACGAGAGCCAGATGAACTTCACCTGGTACTCCGCACTGGATAACGCAGTACTGACAGTGGCCGACAGCGCCGACATGACCGGCGCAAAGGCCATTACGGCGACGGCTACTGTCGCCAATGACGGTCAGTACAGCTGCAAGGCTACTGCCACTGATTTGGAGCCTGGCACAAAATATTACTACCAGCTTAGCAACGAGGGCAACGAGAGCAATGTGTATTCTTTCCGTACGGATGACGGCGGAGATTTCTCTTTCGCCTTTGTGGGCGACCCCCAGATCGGCGCCAGCGGCAACACGGCCAACGATGCGGCAGGCTGGGAAAACACGCTGAATATCATCAATACCGATCATCGCTTCTCCGGTGTGTCTTTCCTGATGTCCGCGGGCGATCAGATCAACGCCGCGGCTGACGAAGCTCAGTACGACAGTTATCTGGATCATGATGTCCTGACAAGCCTGCCCGTGGCGACCACCATCGGCAACCACGATTCGGGCTCCAACACCTACAGCCAGCACTTTAATGTGCCCAATGAGTCCAATTCCAAATACGGTAAGACCGCCGCCGGCGGCGACTACTACTTTACCTACAACAACGCGCTGTTCATGGTGCTCAACAGCAATGCGCAGAGCGCAGACGACGTGAACGCACACAAAGCCTTTATGGAGGCCGCCATTGAGGCCACCCAGAACAAGGGCATCCAGTGGAAGATCGTCATGTTCCACCACACCCTCTTCACCGTGGCCAGCCATGCCCATGACGGCTACATTGACAATCCGGACGGCTTCAAAGCTCAGATCATCCCGGTGCTGGAGGCCCTGGATGTGGATGTGGTGCTGCAGAGCCATGACCATGTGTACTGCCGCACCTACATGATGGACGGCACGACTCCCATCACGGATTCTCCCAAGTACGAGTACGGCAACGGAACGAACAAAGCCCCCACCGCCGTCAATGACACCGGCGAGATTCTGTATGTCACCGCTAACTCCGGTTCCGGCTCCAAGAACTATGGGATCCTCAATGAGACATTCGATTATTCCGCTGTGCAGAATCAGAATGACAAGGCCAATGCCTCCAAGGTCACTGTTTCTGATGATCAGTTCACCATCACCACCTACTGCACCTCCGACATGAGCGTGGTGGACAGCTTCACCATCAAGCGCACTGCTTCGGAGAGCCTGCAGGGAAACGGCACGGAAGCCAGCCCCTATAAGATCAGTACGGCAGACGAGCTGGTCTTCGCAGCCACGCAAATGAACGCGGGGAACGCAGCCTACACCGGAAAGTATTATATCCTGACGAAAGATATCAACCTGAATGGTGTGAACTTCACCCCCATCGACACCTTCACCGGCAATTTTAACGGCAACGGCAAGAGCATCCGAAACCTGACCATTAATGACAATACCACTGGTGCGGTGGCCGACTACGGCGTGGCCTTTGTCCGCAAGAACAGCGGTTCCATTCATGATGTGACCTTTGAGAATGCGGCCATCACCACCCAGGCGGATTCCAGCGGAAACGGTTACTCCGGCGCAGCTGTAGTAGCGGCGGAAAACTGCCAGGGCGGCGTGATCCGAAACGTGGCGGTGAAGGACGCCGTCGTGACTGCGCATAAGATGAGCAAGGCGGCCGGCATCACCGCTCTGAATGGCCGGGATCCTGGCGTCAGCGCAGAAATCCGGAACTGCTCGGTGGTGAACTGCCAGCTTACCGCAGGTCCCCGTACTGCGGGCAACAGCACCGGCCTCATTATGGGCGGCATCGCCGCTTACAGCGCCACCAGTACCATTCAAAACTGCTATGTGAAGAACGTGACCATGACGGCGGCCAGCTCCACCTCAAGCCCCTTCAATGCGGGACTTATCTGTGGTTATGCCTCTAATGTCACCATGACCGGAAATGTGGCAGTCAGCGGTACGATCAACTGTGACAATAACACGACATTCTCCGAACTCTATCTGGGCGGCACTTGCCCTCGCGTGGGCCTCGCGGATAAAGATAAAATGATTGTCCATGACAATCTGGTGGGCAATAATGCGGTCGTGATCAATAATCATGGCAGCAAAAGCATCTCGTGCTATTTCCCCGGTACCACCATGACGGCGGATTCCCTGACTGAGCAGGAGACCTACGAAAATCTGGGTTGGGACTTCGAATCCACCTGGAAGATGGTGGACGGCACTCCCGTCCTGATGGCCCCCGGCGAGCAGGCAGCCCTGCGGCTGTCCGGCGCCGGCACCCAGGAGGATCCCTTCCAGATCAAGAATGCTGTCGACCTGATGTACATGACCAGGCTCCTCAATGCCCAGGACCAGCGGGTGGTGGGCAAGGTCTTTGCCCTCACCGCTGACATCGACCTGAATGGTGTGAACTTCACCCCCATCGACAACTTCACCGGCACCCTGAAAGGCAGCGGCCACACCATCCAAAACCTGACCATTGATGACAAAACCACTGGGGATATGGGTGGTGAATATCGGGTGGCCTTCATCCGCATCAACACCGGTACCGTGAAGGACATCGTGTTTGCATCCCCCAAGATTACAACCCAGGCCCTGTCTACCGGCGGCTATTCCGGTGCGGCGGTCATCGTGGGCGACAACGCCAACGGCGGCGTGATCTCCGGCTGTACGGTCACCGATGCAACTGTTTCCGCCCCCAACCTGCCCAAGGCCGCAGGTATTGCCGTCATGAATGGCCGGGCACCCGGCGTAAACGCTGCAATCCGCAACTGCGTCTTTGAGGGTACTCTCACCTGCGGCCCCCGAACTGGCTATGGCCCCCAGCTGGGCGGCATCACGGCCTACAGTGCCACCAGCACCATCGAGAATTGCCTGGCCAAGGCAGACATGACCTGTCTGAGCAACGACAGTATCCAGAGCACGCGGGTCCACGCAGGCCTCATCTGCGGCTACCCCAACAACGTGACATTCCGGGGCAACGTGGCCTATGGCGGCTCCATCACCATCCAGGGAGAGGTTAAGGAGCAGAACCTGGGCCGCATCTACGGCCTGAAGGAGTACAACAACATCCTGAAGAACAACATTGCCTGCGGGAACATTACCATAAACGGCAGCACCGTGCCCGATACCGACAAGAATCAGGGCACCACTGTGACGGCGGATTCCCTGACCCGGGAGGCCACCTATCAGAACATCGGCTGGAACTTCGACCTCTACTGGGAGATGAACGACGGTACTGCGTACCCCAACAAGTACCCCGTACCCAAGCTCTTCGAGTACTCCAACAACGAGATCAACCAGCTCACCGCTGTCATCTCCGGTGACAACGCCCAGACCATGGGCTTTACCTGGTACTACCAGGCTGGCAAGACTATGGAGGTCCAGGTAAGCAAAAGCCAGGACTTCAGCAACGCCCAGTCCTTCACGGCCACCGGCACCGACACATGCTATCGGGCAAAGGCCACCGGCCTGAATGCTGGCACCAAGTACTATTACCAGGTGGTGGGTGACGGTAAGACCTCCAAGATCGGCGTCTTCACCACCGCGGACCAGAACGGCCCCTTCACCTTCCTCAGCGTAGCGGATACCGAGGCCGACGACTTCATGGAGGCAGCTACCGCCGCGTCCTCCCTGTCCGCCGCCCGGCTGGCCGTACCTAACGCCGACTTCATCCTCCACAGCGGCGACTTCGTCAGCGCCGCCCGGGGGGAAGAGGGCTGGCAGGACCTGCTCTACCAGGCATCCGGCTCCCTGCTGTCCATGCCTCTGGTCCCCACCCCGGGAGAAGAGGATGAAGAGGATGAAGAGGGCTTCCTGAACCACTTCAACCTGAACAACACCTACTACAGCTTTGATTACGCCAACGCCCACTTCATCGTCCTGGATACCAACGACGATGAGACCCAGTGTTTGTCCGATGACCAGATCGCCTGGCTGAAGGAGGATGTGGAAAAGACCAATAAGGACTGGGTCATCCTCAGCATGCATAAGGGCCCCTATACCTCCGGCTCCCATGCCAACGACGGGGAGATTACGGCCCTGCGTAATCTGTTCATCAATGAGCTGGACGGCCTGGGCATCGACCTGGTCATCCAGGGCCATGACCACATCATGGGCCACACCTATGACCTGAAGGACGGCAAGGCCACCGGTCAGCCCGTCTACACCGAGACCATCAACGGCAAGCGCTTCGACTACACCGTGGACCCCCAGGGACTGGTCTACATGATGTCCGGCGGGGCTGGCAGCGAGATCGGTCGCCAGATGAACGGCGACGACCTGAACGACTATATTATGCAGTTCGCCCGTTCTGACGGCCGGGGCAATGTCCAGACCTTTGCGGCGATCACCGTGGACGGCGGCCGGCTCAGCGTGGCCACCTATGAGATCAAGATCGACATGGAGCCCACCATGATTGAGGGCTTCGGCATCGACAAGGAAGTCGGTCAGGTAGAGAAGCTGATCTCCAATGGCAACACCTCTGCTGCCCGCAAGGCCTACAACGCCCTTAGTTCCGCGCAGAAGGATCAGGTATCCAACTATCAGAATCTGATCCAGGCGGAGAGCAGTGCTGTTGCGGGGAACGGCGGGGCCTGGCTGGACACGAACGCCTCCCAGCGCCGTAGCATCGTGGTGCGCAACGACACCAATCTGGCCTTCTCTCACGCCCCCGTGCTGGTGAAGATCGAGAATGCCCCCAGCGAAACCATGGCTTTCTACACCACTCAGGGAGAGCAGCTCCCCTACGAGATCGAGTCCTATGACGCCGGAGGCACCAGCTCCGTCTGGGTTAAGGTCCCCAAGCTGCCTGCGGAGTCCGCTGTCTGCCTGTGGGTCTACTTCGGCGGCGCAGGCGGCAACCGGAACAGTCAAGAGGTTTGGGGGGACAACTATGCTCTGGTGGAACACTTTGGCGATCTGGACTTCCAGAAGGATTCCACCGGAAAGCAGACCGGCACCCTGACCGGTAGCCTGTCTGCCTCCGACAACGGCAGCGACAAGGGCGCGGCCTTCGCCAACAGCAAGATCACCTATGGCAGCATCGGCGACGACTATAACCACATCAGCGTCAGCGCCGTGGTGTCCATGGATCAAGCGGATGTGGCCGCCATGTCCGACGGCGCGGGCATCGTCTCCAAGTACACCCCGGGAAATCCCCGAGACAAGAACACCTATCTGCTGGGCATCAAGGGGGATCAGCTCCACTCCTACTACGGCTGCATGTGGTGGCGGACCAACACCCCTATGGTCCGGGACTACTACAATAAACTCCTGGCGGATGGACAGCCCCACCTGATCACCGTGTCTTACGACGGCTTCACCGTGGAGACCTTCATCGACGGCAAGACTGCCGCTTGGCAGACCGTCTTCATCGAGAGCGCAGCCTTCCTGGATCCCCAGACCCTGACCACCATCGGCGCGTATTCCTCCAACCTGAATGATCAGGTCAGCGGCGGCTTCCATGGAACCATCTATGACGTGCAGATCAACGGCGCCCGTATGACCACCCAGTGGGAGTCCTTCCGCTACAGCAACTACTTCGGCGACGCAGTCACTGTGGGCCAGCCTGAGAATCAGGGGGACCTGACCCTCACCGTGGACCAGGCTTCCCGCTCTGTTAACGCGGAGGCTGGCAAGCAGACCGTTACCGGCGTGGTCAGCGCCGACGCGACCATGACCGCAAGAGTCAACGGGAAGACTGTGGATCTGGGCACCGTGCAGGCCGGCGACTTCGCCGTCTCCGTGCCGGTGAACGGCACGGGCGAACAGACGGTCGAACTGACCGCTGAAGCCAATGGTAAGACTGCCACCGCTTCTCTGACCCTGACCGTAGTGGACACCACCGCCCCCGGTCAGCCCACCTTGACCTCCCGGGCAGAGGGGGAGAAGGAGACCCTCACCGCCCAGACCGTGGTGGCTGACGGGGACACCCTGACGGTGGACTTCCGGGTCAGCGAGAGCATTCCCCTGGACGCGACCAACACAAAGGTGGCCCAGGGCAGCACCGGGGACAAGACCCCCGCCGATGTGGATCCCGCCGAGGCAGACTACACCGCAGTTTCCGGTGCCCTGCCCACCACCACCGTGGCGGACGGGACCAACCCCTATCAGATCTATAAAGTGACCCTCACCGAGGCTCAGGCCGCCGAAGGGTCCTGGCGCTTCTGCTGGCAGGGAGAATCCAGTCGCCAGGTCCACGCCTACGGCTATGATTTCAAGACGAGCCAGTGGGTGAAGCTGGCCTCCTCCCAGGGAACCGGGAAGCTGACTCTGAATGTGGAGATGGAGGGAACCCAGTATACCAAGGACAACACCCTCTACCTGATGATTTTCCGCGGCATGGGCATCGAGGTGTCCGACCTGACCTCCTTCACCCCCCAGAAGGGCCAGTATGACTTCACCATGTTCTGGAACTCCGACACCCAGTACATGAGCCAGTTCTATGAGGAGCTTCATTACGAGCAGTACCAGTGGATCGCCGATACCTACCGGGAGAAGAACGGCGTCATCACCTTCAACACCGGCGACATTTCCAACCGGTCCAACCTGAACTATGAATACAACTGGACCGTGGTGGACAAGACCTATGACATCCTGGAGAAGGCCGGGGTCCCCTACACCTTCTCCTGGGGCAACCACGATCTGATGTATGACAACCAACCCAACGAGAGGCGGTACTATCAGACCTATTTCCCCACCGACCGCATGAACAAAAACACCGGGGACTGGGAGCTGACCTATGGTCCCGGCGGCACTAAGACCATGTGCCTGAAGCAGACCATCCAGGGGGCCAAACTCATGGTCCTCTCCCTGGCCTACAACTACTACCTGACTCCGGAGGAACTGAACTGGGCGAAGGACGTGGTGCAGAAAAATACCGACTACACGGTCATCATCATCACCCACAACTTCGCTGATGGCAGCGCCGTCCTGAACACTAACATCAAGAGTCAGATTGTTGACCCGAACCCGAATGTCAAAATGGTTCTCTGCGGCCACATAGACGGTGCGGCCGTCCACAAGATGTCCAACGGCGGATTCACCGTCCTCCAGGACTACCAGGGAGAGACCGGCGGTATCAAGTACGGCGGCAGCGAGTTCATGCGGCTCATCCAGTTTGACGTGGAGAACGACCTGGTGTACTTCAACACCTACTCTCCCATGACCGGCGAGACCCTGTCCCCCTATGGCAAGGGCATGGACAAGGCTGCTGAGGGACTGTATCAGAAGAACGGCGATGAGTTTGCCCTGTCCATTGCGCTTAACGGTGACAAGACCCGCACCTTCACCACTGACTCCCTGACCCTGTCCGCTGGCCAGGCGGAGATCACGAAAGAGGTCTCCACCACCGAGGGCCAGGCAGCGGCCACCCTTGCCGATGGTCTCACGGCGGAGCAGGAATACCTGTGGTACGTGGTCCTCACCGACAGCAGCGGCAACACCACCGTGAGCCCCACGGTGTCCTTCACCGCCTCCAAGATGGATCAGGACAAGACCTGCACCATCACCTTCAATGCCAACGGCGGCGAGGTATCTGAAACCTCTGCGGCTACCGACGAGAACGGCAAACTGGCTTCGCTGCCCACTCCGACCCACAGCGGTAGCTACTCTTTTAAGGGCTGGTACACCGAGGCCAGCGGCGGCAATAAGGTGACCGCCGATACGGTTTTCAGTACCGACACCACCATTTATGCCCAGTGGACATATACTGGCGGTTCCTCCAGCGTCAGCAGCGGCTCCTCCTCCAGCAACACTACTGTTGAGACCGTCAAGAACCCGGATGGCTCTACCACGACCACAACCACCAACAAGGCCACTGGCACTGTGACTGAGGTTACCAAGAAGGAGGACGGCTCGACCACCACCGTGGAAACCAAGAAGGACGGTACTGTGACCGAGACAAACAAGGCTGCCGACGGCACAACCGGCACTGTGACCACCGACAAGAGCGGCAATATCACAGAGGTTAAGTCCACCGTGTCTGCTGAGGCTGTTACCGAGGCCGCCAAGACTGGCGAGACCGTAACCCTGCCCGTGGAGGTCCCCGCTGCTAAGACCACCGAGGATGCCCCCGCTGTTCAGGTAACCGTGCCCAAGAGCGCTGGCTCCGTCAAGGTGGAAGTTCCCGTGGAGAACGTCACTCCCGGAACCGTGGCCGTCATTGTGAAGGCTGACGGCACCGAGGAAATCGTATCCACCTCTATCCCCACCGAAATCGGCGTGGCGCTGACCCTGGATGGCTCTGCCACCGTGAAAATCGTGGACAACGCCAAGGTGTTCGTGGACGTTCATACCGTCAACCACTGGGCAGAGGACGCCGTGGACTTCGCCTCTGCCCGGGGCATCACCGGCGGCACTTCCGACACCACCTTCTCTCCCGATGCTTCCTGCACCCGCGCACAGATCGTCACCTTCCTGTGGCGGGCGGCTGGTTCTCCCGAACCCAAGAACACGGGCAGCTTCACGGACGTTTTTGCCGACAGCTACTATGCCAAGGCGGTCGCGTGGGCCGTTGAGAACGGCATCACCGGTGGCACTGGCGACGGCAAGTTCAGTCCGGACGCCACCTGCACCCGCGAGCAGACCGTAACGTTCCTCTACCGCGCCTCCGGCAACCCCGCGGTCAGCGGCGGCAGCGCGTTCAGCGATGTGGCGGAGAACGCCTACTATGCTAACGCAGTCGCGTGGGCGGAGAAGAACGAGATTACCAGCGGCATCGGCGGCGGGCTGTTCGGCTCCGGCAACAACTGCACACGCGGTCAGGTCGTGACCTTCCTGTATCGCTTCATGGCCAAGTAAAAAGGGCTTGAGCGACAGTAAGGCTAAAAATTAAACAGATAAAGGCGGCGGCAAGGAATAGGCCTATTCCAAGCCGCCGCCTTTGTTTCATCTCCAGCAGGCATTGGCCTGTTGGAGATTTTTTCTGTTTTTTTGCGGAAAACGCAAGATTCGGCCTGTTCGGATTGGGATAGAGGGTGAAAGGGGAAATAAGCCGACCTCTCGGTGCATGAGAGGAGGTGAAAACTCTTGAAGCTATCGCCATCTCAAATGAAAACCGTAAGGCATCAGTTTGACAGCTTGTGCAGAAAGGTGCTGCGGGAGGAAAGCCGCAACTACAAGAAGCAGTTTGCCCGCAGAGCCGAAAAGGAAATCAACCTTTCGGAGCTGTCAGAAACGGAACTCAGTCTGCTTTATGTGATGGATGAATACCCCTCTGACAGCACTTTCTTCGATGTGCTGGATTACCGTGTGGCGGTCAAGGATGCTCGGCTTGCAGACGCGCTGGCGGCTTTGCCGAGCAAGAAGCGCGATGTGCTCCTGCTGTCGTACTTCTTGGACATGAGCGACACGGAGATTGCTGAAAAGCTCAAGGTGGTCGGCTCGACCATCCATCGCAGACGGACAAGCTCCCTGGAAGAATTGAAATTAAGATTGGAGGTTAAGGAAGATGGACAGAGCGCAGAGTCGCAAACATACTTTGGTGCCGTTCTCTGTGATTGAAGCGGCGGCAGGCGGCAATGTTGACGCAATTAATGCCGTCTTGAAGCATTACGAGCCGTACATCGCGGCGTTGGCAACCAGACGCCTCTATGACGAAAACGGTGTGCCGCATCTGTGCGTGGACGATGAGTTGCGTAAGACGCTGGAAATCAAGCTGATTACGAAGATCCTCAGTTTTGAACTCGTAAAGGCAGCATAACCCTGGCCCATACACGGCGGCGTGTTCCCCTTTCCACGCCGCTGCTATGGGCTTTTCCTGCTTGCGGGTATCAGTTATCAATCTCATTGCTTGATGGCTGATACGGGCCGACAGGAGCCTTAATCGCACCTTGAAAAAGAAAGCGGCTTATGGACGCAGAATAAGGCAGACAGGTACATTCGTGTCAAAGTGAGCCACACGGCAGATCCGCCAAGACCTCTTTCACAGAGCGAGCGAGTACGATCCGGCCGGAAAGCAGACTGGCAATCTGCCGGCCATGACCTTTGCCACCCCTAACGATACTCCCGAATTGAACGCCCTCAAAGCATTGTTCGGCGCACCCATCAGCATGGGCCGAGGTGAAAACCCTGTGGAGCTGCTGCCAGCAGCCGCCTGTCTGTTTTCTTTTTTATGACCTGAAAAATTTGTGAATTGGGCGGCACCGTATTACAATTTTGATTGTCGGTACGATGCTGCTTGGAAAGGAGGCTGTTGTGGACTACGAAAGCAGCACAATAAATAGTCATTCCGGCAAACGAACCTATACAGTAAAAGAAATATCTGACATCCTTGGTATCGGGAGAACTGCCGCTTATAAACTTGTTCACTCTGGCGTATTCAAGACCGTACAGATCGGAACAACGATCAGAGTATCCAAACAATCTTTTGATGAATGGCTTGATAGACAGATCTAATATTCAGGAGGTTTATCATGGCTTCAATCAGAAAGCGTAGAAATAAATTCAATGTCGTGTATTATTACACGAATGACCAGGGCGAGCGCAAGCAGAAGTGGGAACCTTTCGATACCGAGGAAGAAGCCAAGACACGCAAAGCAGAAATTGAATACAAAATGAAGGTCAACACCTTTATTGCGCCCAGCAATCTGACGGTAGCTGCCTTTTTGGAGGATTTTGTTTCTCTGTATGGCGTAAAAAAATGGGGGCCTTCCACTTACGAAGCAAACTGCGGACTGATCCGAAACTATATCAACCCCTTTATTGGCAATGAGCTGATTCAGAACATAAACACCATGGCGGCAGATAAGTTTCTCACACGGTTGCAAAAGACCCCTTGCGCTGTCCAGAAGAATCGCTATTCTTCCACGCAGTACATGACCCCTGCCGGAATCGCAAATATCAACAAACTCTTGAAATGCGCCTTTAAGCAGGCTGTACGATGGGACATTATTTCTAAGAACCCATTTGAGAATACCACCCTGCCGAAAGTAAAGCGCGAACCCCGTGCGATTTGGGATGCCGCGACTATTCGTAAGGCTCTGGATGCGTGTAAAGATAGTAAGCTCTATGTTGCTATGAACCTTTCCTTTGCCTGCTCGCTGCGGATTGGAGAAATCCTTGGCTTGACTTGGGATAACATTCATATCAGCGATGCCGATATAGCGCGGGACGACGCCCATCTGTGCGTGGAGAAAGTCCTTTGGCGTGTCCGTGAAGATACGCTGAATGTGCTGGGAACGGAGGAAATCATTAAAGTTTTCCCCAGAACCATGTATCTGGAGAATGCCAGCACGGTCATCGTTCTGAAAACGCCGAAAACGGAAAGCAGTGTTCGCAAAGTGTGGATGCCCAAAACGGTTGCTTACATTCTCCGAGAATGGAAGGCTTCACAGGACAAGCAGAAGGCGTTTCTTGGCGATGAGTATTTGGACTATGGCCTTGTCATTGCTTTGCCTAATGGTCGTCCTTGTGAGGAAACTGTCATCAATAATGCCTTCAGGCGGCTCAAGAAAGAAGCCAACCTTCCCAATGTTGTTTTTCATTCCCTCCGGCACAGCAGTACGACTTACAAGCTGAAGCTGAATCACGGTGATCTGAAAGCGACGCAGGGCGACACCGGCCACTCCCAGGTGGACATGATTACAAAAATCTATGCTCATATTCTGGATGAGGATCGTAAGGTCAACGCGCAGAAGTTTGAATCCGCATTTTACGCGAACCCCGATCTGCGAAGCGTTCACGCTCCGCAGGAAGAAAAAACGCAGCTGGTGCTGGATGCCCAAACACTTTTGTCCCAGCTTCAGCAGTCCCCGGAACTCTTATCGAACCTGACATCGCTTATCTTGGCACAGGCGGGACGATAAGGGGTGGTGCCAAGACGGTGCCAAACCCCAGAACGGTGCGAAAACCATTGCTATTAATTTGGGAGTGCCAAAGGCAGCGATGCCACAAAATAAGATGCTCCTTATTCTGCTTTGGCTGCAACTTTTCAAAAAGAAAAACGCCGCAATCCCTTGAGATTACAGCGTTTCTGGTACGCCCGAGCGGATTCGAACCGCTGGCCTTCCGCTTAGGAGGCGGACGCTCTATCCTGCTGAGCTACGGACGCAGATATGAAATTTTGGAAAAAAGTGTGCCATTGGCGAGTGTAGAGCATCCGCTTAGGAGGCGACCGCTCTATCCAACTGAGCTACGGGGGCTTATACAGAAAATATTCAATTTTGCAGGGCTCCAGGATTCGAACGATTCGATTTTTAGGAGGCTCGCGCTCTATCCAACTGAGCTACAGACGCGGATGATAAAAAATATTTTACCCTTTTGGCGGTGGATTTGTCAATGCCTGATTTGTCGAGAGCGGGGTGGAGAAAAGCGCTTGTATTCACCGCCGCCGTCCGTTATAATGGGACGCAAGAGCGGCTCTGACCGCAGACGGCGGACAGAACCAGTGAGAAATATTGAGAAAAGGACGGTAAACCTATGGACGGAAAGACGATCCTCCCGCGCAGCGAGGTGCCCGAGGAGTTCACCTGGGATTTGAGTCACGTATTTGCGAGCGACGATAAGTGGAACGAGGAGCTCGAAGCGCTCAAGGCCTACCCCGAGCGCATGGCCGCCTACGCCGGCAAGCTCGGCGAGAGCGCGAAGACGCTGCTCGACTGGTTCACGCTCAGCGATGAGATCACGGTGCGCGTTTCGAAGTTTGTGCAGTACGCGAGCTGCCGCAGCGACCAGGACGTGGGCAATTCCTTCTATCAGGGCATGCGCAGCAAGGCCTTTTCCACGGCGGTCGCGCTGAACAGCGCGGGCTCTTTTGAAGCCAGCGAGATCATGGCCATCCCTGACGAAACGCTTGCGCGCTTCTACGCCGAGGAGCCGAAGCTCGAGACCTATCGCCGCAGCATTGACAAGCTGCGCCGCCGCAAGGCGCACATCCTCTCGCCTGAGTGCGAAAAGATCCTCGCCGCCGCGGGCGAGATCAGCGAGTGCCCCGACCGCACATACAGCATGTGCCACGACGCCGACATGCGCTATCCCGACGTGACCGACGCAAAGGGCGAGGTCCACACGCTGACGGACGGCACGTTCGTCCCCATGCTGATGAGCGCCGATCGCACGCTGCGCGAAAACGCGTTCAAGGCCTACTACAAGCGCGCGGGCGAGTTCCGCAACACCTACGCCTCCACGCTGGACGCGCAGTTCAAGCAGCTCAAGTTCTTCGCCGACGCGCGCCATTATAACTCGACGCTCGAAGCGTCCCTTGACGTGACCGAGGTGCCGGTCGAGGTCTACACGAACCTCATCGACGCGGTGCACGGCAACCTCGGCAAGATGTACCGCTATGTCGAGCTGCGCAAGAAGATCTTAGGCGTTGACGAGCTGCACATGTACGATGTCTACACCCCGATCGTCGCAGACGCGGACGTTGAAATCTCCTTTGAAGAGGCCAAGAAGACCGCGCTCGAAGCACTCGCGGTGCTCGGCAAGGACTATACGGACGTGCTTGAGGAGGCCTTTAGCAACCGCTGGCTCGACGTGTATGAGAATACCGGCAAGCGCGGCGGCGCCTACTGCACCGGCAACGGCTGGCCCCACCCCTACGTGCTGCTCAACCACAAGGATAACCTCGACAGCATGTTCACCCTCGTCCACGAGATGGGCCACGCCATGCATACGTGGCACTCCTGCAAATACCAGCCGGTGAATACGGCGGAGTACGTCATCTTCGTCGCCGAGGTCGCCTCGACCTGCAACGAGATCCTCCTGATGCGCCACCTGCTCGGCAAGACCGACGACCGCAAGCAGCGCGCGTATCTCATCAACCACTTCCTCGACCAGTTCAAGGGTACACTGTACCGCCAGACGATGTTCGCCGAGTTCGAGCTCCAAATGGGCAAGATGGCCGAGAGCGGCGAGGCGCTGACCGCCGACGCGCTGAGCGCGAAGTATTTAGCGCTCAACAAGCTCTACTTCGGCGATACGATGATCTCCGACGACGAGATCGCGCTTGAGTGGACACGCATCCCGCACTTCTACTACAATTACTATGTCTTCCAGTACGCGACGAGTTTCTCCGCCGCCGTCGCCATCGCCAACCGCATCCTGCGCGAGGGCGAGAGCGCCGTCAAGGACTACAAGAAGTTCCTCTCCGGCGGCTGCTCGAAAGAGCCGGTCGAGCTGCTGCGCGACATGGGCGTCGACATGCGCACGAGCGCGCCCGTCAACGACGCGCTGTCGCTGTTCGGCGAGCTGATCGACGAGCTGAGTGCATTGCTGGGCTGACGCCTTCAAATCAGTGGTGAACCACTGATTTGAGCAGGTTTCGCGTCGCTTTGCGCCTCGGTTGCCCGTTAAAACGGGCGATTCGACTTTGCACCGTTGCGGCACTACGATTGGCGCGCCCTTGCAGGCGTGCCAATCGTGCCGCTTCCTCGAACCCAGCTCGCTGTTTCCGCCACTGGCGGCGCTTCGCTGGTTTCCACTATGCGCAAGGTGTTTTCCGCCACGCACCGGTTGCGGCGGAAAACGATCAAGAACATTTGTGCCTGCGGGCACTTGGGCAACCGTTAGCAGCTTTGCTGCTTTACGGATGCCCATACCCCTTGCGGGTAAAAACTGTGCGAGGTTGCCTGCCCGAGAGGACAGGCAGCCTCTTTTTCTAATTTTTCTGCAAAAGAGACAAAAAAAGTTTCAAAAAATCTTGCAAATGACGAAGCGGCAGAATATACTATTACAGTTAAAGACTTACGATTTGATATCCCTGCCCAGCGGCAGGAAGGAGAGATCACCTATGCAGAATGAAAAACTTCGCAATGTAGCCATCATCGCCCACGTCGACCACGGCAAGACCACCCTCGTCGACGAAATGCTCAAGCAGGGCGGCGTGTACCGCGAAAATCAGGAGGTCGTCGACCGCGTCATGGACTCGAACGACCTCGAGCGTGAGCGCGGCATCACGATCCTCGCCAAAAACACCGCCATCCGCTATGGCGACACCAAGATCAACATTGTCGATACCCCGGGCCACGCCGACTTCGGCGGAGAGGTCGAGCGTATCCTCAAGATGGTCAACGGCGTCATCCTGCTCGTCGACGCCGCTGAGGGCCCCATGCCGCAGACGCGCTTCGTCCTCTCCCGCGCGCTGGAGCTGGGTCACCGCGTCATCGTCGTCGTCAACAAGATCGACCGCCCCGACCAGCGCATCCACGAGGTCGTGGACGAGGTGCTCGAGCTTTTGATGGACCTCGATGCGACGCCCGAGCAGCTCGACTCCCCGATGCTGTTCTGCTCGGGGCGCAACGGCACGGCGTCCTATTCGCCCGACGTCGTCGGCACGGACTTAAAGCCCCTGTTCGACACGATCCTTGAGTATATCCCCGCGCCGGAGGCCGATGTGGACGCGCCGTTCCAGATGCTCGTCTCCGCCATTGACTACAACGAGTATGTCGGCCGCATGGCCATCGGCCGCATCGAGCGCGGCACGCTCAAGCAGAACCAGGAGATCATGGTCTGCAACTACCACGACCCCGACGCCGCACCGAAGAAGGCCAAGGCCGTCTCCATGTACGAATTTGAGGGCCTTGCCAAGAACCCCGTCACCGAGTCCACCGCGGGCAACATCATCTGCCTGTCCGGCATCGGCGACATCACGATCGGCGATACGATCTGCGCACCCGAGTGCGTCGAGCCGCTCCCGTTCGTCAAGATCAGCGCCCCCACGATGGAGATGACGTTCTCCATCAACGACTCTCCCTACGCTGGACGTGAGGGTAAGTTCGTCACCTCGCGCCAGCTGCGCGACCGTCTCTTCCGCGAAACGCTCAAGGACGTTTCGCTCCGCGTCACCGAGCTCGAGGGCTCGACGGACGCGTTCAACGTCGCGGGCCGCGGCGAAATGTCGCTGTCCATCCTCATCGAGACCATGCGCCGCGAAGGCTATGAGTTCCAGGTCTCGCCCCCGCGCGTCCTGTATCAGATGATCGACGGCAAGAAGTGCGAGCCCATCGAACGCCTTGTGTGCGACGTGCCGCAGGAGTATGTCGGCGCAGTCATCGAAAAGCTCGGCTCCCGCAAGGGCGACCTCGCCGAGATGACGCCGATCGGCAGCCGCATGAAGCTCGAATTCCTGATCCCCGCGCGCGGCCTGTTCGGTTACCGCAACGAGTTCCTCACCGACACCAAGGGCGAGGGCATCATGGCGAGCGTGTTTGATTCCTACGCACCCTACAAGGGCGAGCTTGCCCGCCGCAATACCGGCTCTCTCGTCGCGTCCGAGACCGGCACCTCTATCACCTATGGCCTCTTCAACGCACAGGAGCGCGGCGTGCTGTTCATCGGCGCGGGCGTCGACGTGTACGAGGGTATGGTCGTCGGTCAGTCCCCCAAGCAGGAGGACATCACGGTCAACGTGTGCAAGAAGAAGCAGCTGACGAACATGCGCGCTTCCGGCTCGGACGACGCGCTGCGCCTTGTCCCGCCCAAGCAGATGAGCCTGGAGCAGTGCCTCGAGTTCCTCGCCGACGACGAGCTGCTCGAGGTCACGCCGAAGTCTCTGCGCATCCGCAAGACGATCCTCAACAAAGAGCTGCGCATGAAGGCCACCCACGGCAACAAAAAGGTTTTGCAGTAATGCAGATAGAGAAGCGACGGCTGAAAAAGCCGTCGCTTTTTGATTTTCTGCACGAAAGTGCGGGGGGAGGGCAGCGCCGATGGCGCTGCCCAAAGTAAGGGGGATATTCTCTCACGTGAGAGAATATCCCCCTTGTACCCCCAAGAGAA
>JBBNGO010000119.1:0-1631 GCA_040095065.1 Hominicoprocola fusiformis | reverse complement strand
AGCAGCACGATGTTCTTGCCGGCGAGCAGGTCGCCGCGGATGCCGGCGCGCTTTTTGGCCTTGAGGTCAGCGGCGAGATTGAGCATATAGCGGATCTCATCGGGGGTGAAGTCTTTCAGCGTCAGGAAAGAACGGCCTTTCAGATTAACGGGCATGGGATTGATTCTCCTTTGAAATTGAAATAAATAGTTTTATAAATCGTCGCGGTTGACGGGGCAGGACATGCAGCGCGGGCCGCCGCGGCCGCGCGACAGCTCGGCAGACGGCACGGTCAGCACGTCGAGGCCGTGCTTTGCGAGCAAGTCGTTCGTCACATAGTTGCGCTCATAGGTGATGACGCGGCCCGGCGCGATACACAGCGTGTTCGAGCCGTCGTTCCACTGCTCGCGCTGCGCGGCCATCAGGTCGCCGCCGCCGCAGCGGATCAGGTCGACCGCGGGCAGCTTGAGCTCGAGGGCCAGAATGTCCTTGAGCTCTTCCTTGATCGCGCCGAAGCGGAGCTCGCCGTGCTCGTCGAGCGTCATCTCATAAACGCTCAGCGGGCCCTCGATCTCGGGATGGATGGTGAACTTATCATAGTCGACCATCGTGAAAACCGTGTCGAGGTGCATGAACGCGCGCGTCTCGGGAATGTCGAAGGCGAGCACCTTCTTAAAGTCGGAATTTTGCAGAAGGTTGCGCGCGAACGTCTCCGCACCGGAGACCGTCGTGCGCTCGGAAAGGCCGACGGCCACGATGTCCTTCGACAGCACGAGCACGTCGCCGCCCTCGATCGAGTAGCTGTCGGACAGGTCGTACCACATCTTGTTGTCCTGCGCGGCAAAGTCGCGGTTGTAGAGGAACATGTACTTTAAGAGCAGACTCTCGCGTTTGCGCGCAGGGGTATGCATGCGGTGGATGTTGATGCCCTCGCCCACGCAGGCGCCGGGGTCGCGGGTGAAGTACAGGTTCGGCATCGGGTCGGAGACGAACGGATAGTCGTCGTCGACTAAGTCCATCAGGGACGTCGGCTGCTTGGTGGCGACCTCGCAGCGCTTGATGCCCGCGATCATCTTCGTCACCATCTGCTTGGGTGGCATGTCGAGAAGTAAGCTCGTCATGCTCGCGCGCAGGCCCTTGGCGTGAATCTTGCTGATGTTCAAAAAGTCGTTGACGAGCTGGATCTGGCGCGCGGGGTCGGCGATGGCCTTGGCGACCTCGTCGACATAGTAGATGACCTCGACGCCGTTTTCGCGCAGGACCTCGGCAAAGCGGTCGTGCTCCTCCTGTGCGACCTTTAAGTACGGGATGTCGTCAAACAGCAGGCGCTCGAGCGTCGCGGGCGTCAGCGATTCCAGCTCCTCGCCGGGGCGGTGCAGCAGCACCTTGTTGAGCTTTCCAATCTCGGAAAAGTTATGGATGCCTGAATACATAAGTTGTGCTCCCTTTCCTTACCTCTGCACTCTTCCGGTGCCGTCGCCGCCCATGAGCTTGGTCACGTCGGAAACATTCACGCGGTTGAAGTCGCCGATGATCGAGTGCTTCAGGCAGCTCGCCGCCACGGCAAACTCCAGTGCGGACTGCTTGTCCTCATAGTGGTTGAGACCGTAGAGCAGGCCGCCGGCAAAGCTGTCGCCGCCGCCGACGCGGTC
>JBBNGO010000118.1:0-1898 GCA_040095065.1 Hominicoprocola fusiformis | reverse complement strand
GCATCGGGCAAGGCCCGATGCGCTCCCTTTTTCATTCTTGTGCTGTAGCCGCTCAGTTTTTCTGGCTTTTGCCATTGATCAGCGCCGTCACCGCTTCGGCGACGGGCTTGCGGTCCGCGTCAAGGAAGAACGCCTTGACCTTCGCCGCCTTCGACCAGTCGGCGTTCGCCCACGCGAGCGTTACGGTTTCTTCATACTGGCCCAAATCCAGCGAGCCCTTGTCGGGATAGTCGACGGTGACAACATCGGCCTCGCCGTACTTGCCGCCGTTGCCGTAGAGCGTCACGCTCTTCGGATAGGTATACAGTGCCGAAATCGTACCGTTAGAATTGCGATTGGTCTGGAGCCTCGCTTTCTCCCCGCACGTAATTTCGGTACCATCGGGAACTGCTGGGCTGCCTTCGATCCTCGCATCGTCAGAATTCAAATACAGGGACTTCGCCTGGATCGCAGTGTTCTTCTCAGAAACGATCTTATAATTTCCCGCTGCCGCCGCCAGCGTGACACTCTCTGCGCGAATCGCGGTGTCATCGCTCTCATAAACTTTAGCATAATCGCCGTTTGCCGTAAGCGTCAGCGCGCCGCTCACTTCGATCCGCTTCGTGCTGACCGCGTCATCGAAGACAATGTTCACGTTCTCGCGCTTGCAGATAATGCTGCCGCCGTTGTAGTCCTTCGTCAAATGCAGCACGCTCACGCCATCGACGCTCTGATACGTCCAGCCCGTGCCGCTGCACTCAGTTGTACTATCCAGCAGATCACCCTTATCCTCGCCGCCGATCACCAGCGATACATTGTCCTCAAGATGATACCCCGGTTCCCACTGGGCATAGAGGATCTGGACGGGTAGCTCCATGCTCTTGTCAATCGTGATGCTGTCGATCGGATAGGCCGTTCCCTTGCCATCCGCCTGCGTGTTGTAGCCCGTCAATGTGTATCCGGGCCTGGTAAAGCGGAAGCCGATGTCCATTGTCTTCCCTATCATCGAACCGGAAGTAAAGCCACGCCTCGACAGCCTTTGCCCGTAACCGTCCCAAGTTCCGCCATTGCCGTCGAAAATTACAGAGCGCGTGTCTTCACCGGCTGTCATAACGACTTCTTGAAAGAAAGCTCCTATTTCAGGGCTGACCTTTTCCCCTTCATAGTAAATATCGCCATCATTGCTACGCCAATAACAATACATGTATTCCGTTTTCCACTCGCTACCGGCATCGTAAAATCATCGGTCAGTTCCACGCAGTAAACGTTTCCGACACTGCTGTAAGCGTTCTTAATTTCGCTGTTATATGTACTAAAAATCGCATAGTTTCCGCTCTCCGGCAGCTTGAGCCAGACAGCGTAGAGTGCCTCAACGCCTATATCACTGTTAACGGTGCCATGCGGTCTGCGAACCATCCACCGCCGCTCTCATCGGTCGACCAGCCGACAAGGAGATAGCCGCTCTGCGTAAACGGATAATCCCACAAGTTGAGTGGGTTTTCCTCGGAATAGGTAACTGTCACCAGATCTTCGCCTTTCAGCGAACCGCTGTTGCCGTTGAGCGTGACGGTGTACGTCTTCTCGCCCTCGTCCGTGCCGGTGTCGGTTTCCTCCGCCGCCTGCGCTGGGATCAGCGTGAGCAGCAGCACCAGGACCATGCTCAGGCTGAATACGCGTATCTTTCGACTGTGCATCCTAATTTTTCCCCTTGTTTTCAAGGTCATCCTGTTCCCCGTTCAGGGGGGAACAGGAGAGGCGTACGCCTCTCTATTTTTCCAGTATGTCGTCCCGTTTGGGCAAAAACAATATGCTGGCTGGTAAGGGTCGGCGGAAAATTTATAAAAATTTTTCCAGATCAAAAATGTGGCATTCTTTTCTGATATAAGCAAAAGGGCCCCCGCAGTCTCGTAGACTGCGGG
>JBBNGO010000117.1:0-1985 GCA_040095065.1 Hominicoprocola fusiformis | reverse complement strand
CTCTCGCGTGAGAGAATGCCCACTTGTATCCCCCAAGAGAACGCGAGGGGAGTTCCCCTCGACCCCCGACATTGGCAGTTTGCAGTTCGAAGATCTGCGCAGCCTGCGGAATCGAATGCCTGCCAAGTGTGGGTGCTATACGATTTGAGTTGCTTCTATTACCCGCTGCCGCTCTGCCTGTATGAGCGAAAAATTCATCATTTCACTATTTTTTCTCTCACGGTTTCGCAAGCATCTGCACTGACGACCCCCTGTTCTTTCAGCAGTGCCAGCACTGAAGCAAGCGCATCCTGCGGATCACACCAGACATCCGGAGCATAGCCCCTGTGATCGACATTTTCTCCGTCCCCATAGAGGAAAAGCGTTGACCCAAAGCGCACACCGATGCCGGTATATGGCAATGTAAAGGTGCTGATATTTCCGCAGAGCTGGTATCCCGCCGTGTTGCTGCCGACAATGAGCACATTGTCAAGCGTTTTCAAAAGCTGTACCGCGCCCTCGCCGGACGAGCCGCAATGATCGTCAACCAACACGATGATCGGAATATCATTTTCATACCAGGTCCCGTGGACTTCACGGGCAAAGCAAGTTCCCTCATCTTCCGGCAGCAGACTCTCGCTGTTTTCCGCAGCAAAAAGGGCGCTGTTTTTCTGCGCATACAGCATGGAGGTCTCAATACTGTTCTGCGTTCCGAGGAAACTCTGTATCCACTTTCTCGGCCAACTGTCCGAGCCGCCAACATTGCCGCGCAGATCATAGATCACCGCTTTACTCCCGCGTGCTTTTGCCCCTTCCCGAGCATAGCGTGCAAGCATATTATCATATGTGCCGGAAACAAGGCTGCGGAGGGAAACATAGGTAAGACCGTCTTCCTGTATCAGGCGGTAATCCAGCGTGCCGAGGTCAACATCAAGCGGCTGACTCTCCGTCCAGTCAAGGCGATAGATTTTCGCTTTTCCAGAAGAATTTTTCAGTGTGACACTGCTCTGCACGGCGTCCTTCCGCAGCGCAAAAAGCGTCGGCTGATAAACAATGCGTCCGTCTTGCAGAAGCGTCGGCTGCACGCTGACATGTTCATCGGAGAAGCTACTCAATGTCCACCTCTCCCCGTCATTCACCATATAATAGCTGCCGTTGACATCCTTTGAAAAATAGAAGCCGTCGGCAAAGAAGTATTCATATCGCACCTGCGCTTCGATCTCTTCCGCCGCCGGTTCATAAATCACGGCATGCGCGTCGTGCGCAAGCATGAATGCGAGAGATTCCTGCAGTTTTTCTCCCAGCGCAGAAACTTTGATCTCATCATCCTGTGAGGAAAGCCATTGTGTCACAGCGTCCTCCGCTGCGTCAAATTTTTCCTGCCCAAAGTATTCGTAAGCGCCGTAAGCGCTTTGCAGCGCGCGGAACAGCAGGGAAACATCAGACTGCGCCTGTTCCTTCGACACCGTCTCCATCGCGGCATGACCTCGTAAAAGGCTCTCCACCTCGCTCTCGCTCAGCAGCCCTGCCGAGGCGGGGTCATCCGAAATCGCATCGGCAAAATCAGCCGCAGAGGGAACGTGCTCCAGTTCTGCGCGGTGAGTTTGTGAAGTCTCCACCATCAAAGAAGAAAGTTCTTCTCCTTCCGGAGCGTAGGAAAAGTCCAACGCCTGCGGTGCGCCGCAGGCTGACAAAAGCAGCAGCAAAACTATTGTGCTGCATATAGCAAATCTTTTTTTCACAAATTATCCCCCTATGGAAAGTGTGAAGGTATCATAGCAAATTAAAAACCTGTTTTCAATTATTGACAGGGAACGTTCTTATAAAAAACAGGACACCCAGTTCGGATGTCCCGTATCTATTTGGCCTACCGAAGCAAAAAACAACGCTTTTGCGCCATACAAGCGTTTTGCGCAGCAAAACCTTGGCGAGGGCGAATTCACTTCGCCCGAGCATTTTAATTTCCTGCCGGAATCCAAAAAATCGGCGCTTTTGCGCCGTACAAG
>JBBNGO010000116.1:0-2312 GCA_040095065.1 Hominicoprocola fusiformis | reverse complement strand
ATAAAATGAGAGAGTGCGGTGGTCGAAGGACCGCCGCACTTCTTTTATATAGACAGGGGTAAAAATTTACACAGTTCATTCTTGCGGAAAGCGGCGGACCATGCTGTTATGTGACTACACTCACAAGTAAACTTTAAGGAGCGTGATCGATATGCTGCTGCGCGGCAAGCAGGCGAGCGGACTTTTGACGCAGCAGAAGATGCTGCGCGCCGCCGTAAAGCTGTTTTTGAAAAAGAGATATGAGGGCACGACGACCGCGGAGATCGCCCGCGCCGCGGGCATGCCGCCAAGCTCGTTTTTCCGGGCCTTTCCCAGTAAGGAGGCGCTGCTGCTCGAGCTTGACAAGCGGATGTTCAGCGGGCAGTTCACGCTGGCCGAGCAGCACAGCGCGGCACGTGCTCTACGCGGTGGGGACGGCTATCCAGCTCCACATCGCCGAGCTGACCGAGCCACTGCGCAAGCTGTACGTGACGGCCTACACGCTGTCGTCAACCTCGGCATACCTGTATCGCAGCACGGCGAAGCGGCTGGAGGGCATCTTCGGGGACTATCTTCCGGACGCGGAGGCCAAGGACTTTTACGAGATGGAGATCGCCTCGACGGGCATGATGCGCTCGTTCGTGGCCGTGCCGTGCGACGTGTACTTTACCGTGGAGCGCAAGATCGCGCGCTTTTTGGAGTGCGCGCTTAAGCTCTACAATGTGCTGCCAGAGCGGCGGCGGGGGTCAGCGCGGCCGTTTTGCAGCTCGACCTGCACGCCATGGCGGCGGGCATCATCCGAACGACCGTCCAGCAGGCGGAAAAGGGCTTCGAGGCCGTGACAGAACGGTAAATTTCGGCAAGGGGATATCCCCTTGGTGCATCCGATGGATGCACCAATCGCTTTGATGGAGGAATGATATGAAAAAACGTATTTTCAGCTTTTTGACGGCCCTGTGCCTGTGCCTGACGCTGTTGCCGACGGCGGCGCGGGCGGAGAACAATTGGGAGAGTTGGACGATATTTGATGGCACCAATTTGAACCTGTCGGACGGTAGTTACTATTTAGGTGGCAATGTTACTATGAGCGGCGAAATTACAATCAGCGGAGCCGTCACATTTGATTTGAATGGGTATACCTTGACCTGTAATGCTACAGACGAGGATATGTTTTGTGTGTACGATGGTAAAACACTAACGATAAAGGACAGCGGCACTGACGGCACCATTGATGGCCAAAATAAGAACTGCGGTTTTTCTGTGTCTAGCGGCACACTGATCTTGGAGAGCAGTATCATTGCGAATTGCAGAGATGACGATGGTGATGGCGGTGCTGTGGATATTGGAAAGGACTGCGTATTCACGATGAGAGGTGGTACGATCAGCAATTGCAATGGACAACACGAAGGCGGTGCTATATAGGAAAAGAGGACGGCTAAAGCCGTCCTCTTTTTTCAGCTCTCCATGTGCTTGCCGAGAAAGCCTGCGATGGCCTGCGCGAGCTTGTACTCCGTCTCGCCTGCGGCCGACTCACCCTCGGTGCCGATGAAGACCACGAGCCCGAGTGCGTCGCCCTCGGAGATGATGGGCGCGGCGATGGTCGCGCAGTAGCGGTCGAGCGACTCGGTGACGAACACGCTGCGCTCGCTCGGCACGGCGCGGTAGATACCGCGGTCCTCCATGATCTGCTCGAGCTGCGGGCTGATGCGCTTGCCGATGAGGTCGCGGCGCGCGCTGCCTGCCGCGGCGATGACGCTGTCGCGGTCGGTCACGGCCACGCTCGTGCCGGTCGACTTGCTCAGCGTGTCGCACAGCTGCGCGGCAAACTCATCTACGCCGCCCATGAGCGAATACTTCTTAAAAATGACCTCCCCGTCCTTGCTCGTGTAGATCTCCAACGGGTCGCCCTCGCGGATTCTCATGGTGCGGCGGATCTCCTTGGGAATGACAACGCGGCCAAGGTCGTCGATCCGTCTGACAATTCCGGTTGCTTTCATCTATCAAAACTCCTTTTATACTCGATAAACTGCACTTAGTCTTTGGAAAAGCCGCCAATTTATCCAAAGCCGCGGCTGGAAGATTTTGCAGCGCGCTGAGGATGATGTTTTTTAACAAAATAAGGTGAAAGAGGAGCGAATGTGGACATTGTGCACAGCTAAGGTCGGATTTTAGATGATGAAACTGAAAGAAGTGACAGACCGAAAAAACTTTGAAAAATACGCTTGACATTTCCTGGGATGCGTGTATAATAACGTACTGTTCCGCGAATGGAGCGTGCACCTTGTAAATTAAACAACGAAACTTTGACAAGCACCAGATGAAAAACTGTGCAA
>JBBNGO010000115.1:0-2360 GCA_040095065.1 Hominicoprocola fusiformis | reverse complement strand
TCGTTAGGGGGTGCAGGGGGCGAAATCGAAACGCCCCCTGCCTTTCTCTTGGGGGTTCCAAAGGGGGAGGTTCTCTTTTGAAAGAGAACCTCCCCCTTTGCTGCGCGTCTCCCCATAGGGGAGATAAATATTAAAAAACACTTGTACGATTTTTCTCTCCGTGATAAAATACCCTATTAAGACAAAAATAGGAGAAGACTGCCGCGTTTTGCGGCAAAAACGCCCCGGAAAGGAGAGCACACATGCCGGTACACGAAGGACATCGCTTGCGCAAAAAAGAGCAGTTCCGCGCCCACGGGCTCGATGCGTTCGCCGACCACGAGGTGCTTGAGCTTCTCCTTTACTACGCCGTGCCGCGGCAGGATACGAACCCCATCGCGCACCGGCTGATGGAAAAATTCGGCTCGCTCGACGCGGTGTTTGCCGCCGATCGCGCGGCGCTTGAGGAGGTCGAGGGCATCGGCGAGAACGCCTCGACGCTCATCTCTCTCATGTTCCCGCTGATGCGCCGCATCCGCGCGTCCTCCGGCGCGCACGAGACGATACTCAGCGATACCGAGCAGGCGGGCGCGTACTTTTTAGACCTCTTTTTCGGCGAGCGGGAGGAAAAGCTCTACGAAGCGTGCCTTGACGCCAAGGGCCGCCTCCTCGCTTGCCATTTGGTCGCCGAGGGCGACACGGACAGCGTCCAGCTCAATATGCGCAAAATTGTGGAAAACGCGCTCAAGTGCGGCGCGAGCAGTGTGCTCCTTTCCCACAACCACCCGAGCGGTGTGGCGCTCCCCTCCCCTGCGGACAATGCGACGACGCTGTCGGTCTTCGACGCGCTGCGCACCGTGGGCGTTGAGCTCGCCGACCACATCATCGTCGCGGACGACGACTTCGTCTCGCTGCGGCACAACGGACTTCTGCCCGAAAGGAAGGGAAACGGATATGGAATTTAAGCTGCACGCGCCCTTCAAGCCCACGGGCGACCAGCCTGAGGCCATCGAAAAGCTGGCGCAGGGCGTGAAGATGGGCCTCGACGAGCAGGTCTTGCTCGGCGTCACGGGCTCGGGCAAGACGTTCACGATGGCGAGCGTCATCGAAAAGGTCCAGCGGCCGACGCTCGTACTGGCGCACAACAAGACCCTCGCCGCGCAGCTGTGCGCGGAGTTCAAGGAGTTTTTCCCCGAGAACGCGGTGGAATACTTCGTCTCGTACTACGACTACTACCAGCCCGAGGCCTATATCCCCCACAACGACACCTATATCGCCAAGGACGCCTCGACGAACGAGGAGATCGACCGCCTACGGCTGAGTGCCACCTGCGCGCTGCTCGAGCGGCGCGACGTCATCGTCGTCTCGTCCGTCTCGTGCATTTACGGTCTCGGCGAGCCGGAGGACTTTGAAAAGCTCATGATCTCGCTCCGCCCCGGCATGACGATGGAGCGCGACTTTCTCCTAAAGCGCCTCATCGAAATTCGCTACGAGCGAAACGACGTCGCCTTTGAGCGCAACCGCTTCCGCGTGCGCGGCGACACGGTGGAGCTCTACCCCGCGTACTACCGCGACAAGGCCGTGCGCGTCGAGTTCTTCGGTGACGAGATCGACCGCATCAGCGAATTCAACCCCGTCAACGGTCAGGTGACGCGCACGCTCCAGCACATCGCCATCTACCCCGCGTCGCACTATGTCACAACGAAGGACAAATTGGAGCGCGCCATCGTCGAGATCGACAAGGAGCTCGACGAGCGCGAGGCGCAGTTTTTGGCTGAGGGCAAGGCCGTCGAGGCCCAGCGCATCCGCCAGCGCACGCGCTACGATATCGAGATGCTGCGCGAGCTGGGCTACTGCACGGGCATCGAGAACTACTCCCGCGTCATCAGCGGGCGGCCCGTCGGCTCGCCGCCGCTGACGCTCATCGACTACTTCCCCAAGGATTTCCTGCTTTTTGTGGATGAATCGCACGTCACGCTGCCGCAGGTGCGTGCGATGTACAACGGCGACCGCGCGCGCAAAGAGAGCCTTGTCGAGTACGGCTTCCGCCTGCCCTGCGCGTTTGACAACCGCCCGCTCAAATTCGACGAATTTGAGCAGCGCGTCCACCAGCGCATCTACGTTTCGGCCACGCCCGGCGACTATGAAAAAGACCGCGCGGGCCAGATCGTCGAGCAGGTCATCCGCCCGACGGGGCTTTTAGACCCGAAGGTCGAGGTGCGCCCTGTCGAAAACCAGATCGATGATCTCGTCGGCGAGATCAACGCCCGCGCGGCGCGCAATGAGCGCGTGCTCGTCACCACGCTGACGAAAAAGATGGCCGAGGACCTGACGCAGTATTTAACCGGCGTCGGCATCCGCGTGCGCTACATGCACGAGAT
>JBBNGO010000114.1:0-2565 GCA_040095065.1 Hominicoprocola fusiformis | reverse complement strand
GTTCAGATAATAGGTAATCAACGGGTAGAGGGACGCATAGGCAGACACACATTCTTCTGTGCGCCGGTTGTCCGGGAACCAGAGGTCAAGCCGGGTATCTTCTGACGGTGCGCCTTTGAAATAAAGGCTGCCAGCTTGAAATTGTTTCGGTTTTCCTGTCTCCCTGTCAAAGCTCATGGTTTCGTTTTGGAATACCCCGGTCAGTCTGCTCATTTTATCCATGAAGCGGTCACAGGCAGCGTTACGGTCACGGGGTTCTCTGGCAAGCAGATAGCTGTTCCAGATACGGAACGCCACATACATTTTCAGAGGGTCGTTGCTAAGATATTTCTCCCAAAGAAATTCGCTTGCCGCCTGCTCCAGCTCCGGCTGTTTCCATCGGTTGGAGTGGAGAGCTTGCCGCAGCGGAGAAAGCCCGTATAAGTTCCAGTCTCTGTCCGTGTCACGCTCAAAGTTTATCAAAAAAGTTCCCAGTGGGCGTGTCATATCACAAAGCACCTCTGCGTTTTGGCTCCCGTTCAGACGGAAGCGGATCTGCTGTTCTTCCCCAATCAAAATCCGCTCTTTCATTTTCTTCCTGTCCAGCGTCAGGACAAACAAAATCCTCTCAAAACATGGCTCATGCCGTATAAACTGATTCTCCATCCCTATCCCCTGCCTTTGTTTATGGTAATTATATAATTCAGTTATATCCGTTACACTCATGGTATCGCAGAATCATTGTTTTGTCAAGGATAGTACGCTATGATGATTGCGGTTGGTAATTTCGTACCGCACAGTACCTTGACAAGTGAATGACCGTCCAAAAGGGATATGACCGGCAGGAGAAGTGACGCATTCGGCGCACCAATGCAGGGAAACACCGCAGGAATGGGGCAGGAAAACGGCTTTTGGGGAGAACGGCAACAGGAAGCATTTTAACCTATTTGATTTATGGGAGGAACAGAATGAACGATAAAAAGAGATTGAACAGCTACGAGGATTTACCGCTGGTTCTGGATGTGGCGGACGTTCAGCGGATTATGGGAATTTCAAGAGCGAGCGCCTATGAGCTGGTACACACACCCGGCTTTCCAGCGTTCCGCAGGGGCAGACTTATCAAGGTCAGCAAAATTGCTTTCTTTGAATGGATGGCAAAAGGCTCCGAAACCGTACCGGGAAGCGACAAATAAGCGTGAGGTATCATTCCCTGACTTGCAATACTGCCGCACTTTCCAAAGGGGCATACAGAGGGAAAAAACTTAAAAATGATACCGAGACGCTACATCAAAACAGCCTATCTGCGTACATCAGATAGAAACGGAGAAAGGAGCCGGTTATGGCAAGAATGAGTAACAAGCGGCGGTTGGAATGGTCTTTCTTCTTAAATGACCGCAGCCGTATCACTTACAACGAACTGTGCCGGAAATGCCAGCACGAATGTAAACAGAGCTTCCGGGCGGTTGTGGTTGACTGCCCGAAGTATCTTTCCAAGCGTTCCAAGAAAAAGGACAAGACTGCCGGAAACGGCAAAATCCCTTAGGAACTAAGGGCGCACTTCTATACATAGTCTAAAGACCATGTATCGTGCGTCCTGCGGAGCTTACCTCTGCCGCTGATAAAATCAGCAATCCGAGGTCTGAGTTCGCTTCGCTCCGACAAGGTGGCTACACCCCCTTGCGCCGCTAAAGCGGCTATCCCCTGTGTACCCGCCGCAAAGAGAAATCCGCTCTGCGGTTTTCCCTTTT
The DNA here is from genome assembly GCA_040095065.1 of Hominicoprocola fusiformis. GTDB lineage: Bacteria > Bacillota > Clostridia > Oscillospirales > Oscillospiraceae > Hominicoprocola. Next base: position 838 of record JBBNGO010000114.1, on the reverse strand, counting down.
CATCGGGTTTTATAGAAGCACTGACACACGGACTGTCTGCGGATGGTCTTTCTTTATCTTATCAGCAAAGGATGTGAGAACATGGAAAAATCTTTGGAACAGTTGAAGCAGGAATATGAAAAAACCACTGTCCTGCTGGAACAGGAAAAACGGAAAATGCAGCGTTTGAAAAACCGGCAGGCGTATCTGGAAAGCGGTTCCCGGAAACAGAGGACGCACCGGCTGATTACCCGTGGGGCAGCTATTGAGAGCATTGCACCACAGACAAAGGAGCTATCCGAAGCGGAATTTTATTCCCTCATGGAAAGCATTTTGAATCTGCCGCAGGCGGAGCATTTCATCCGGTCTGCCACAGAGAACCACGCCCGTATTTCCGGGCAGGAGAAAGGCGGTGACTAAGGATAGCACTTTATCATTTTTCAATCGCACAGATCAAGCGCAGCGCCGGTCAGAGCGCCATTGCCAGCGCAGCCTATCGAGCCGGGGAGCGTCTTTACAGCAGCTACTATGGAGAAGTCAGCGACTACACCAAAAAGGGCGGCGTGATCGCTTCGGAAATCATGCTGCCGCCCCATGCGCCGGAAATATATCTTGACCGGGCGACCCTCTGGAATGCTGTGGAGAACTGCGAGAAACATCCAAAAGCACAGCTTGCCTATTCCTTTGATATTGCCATGCAGAATGAATTGACGCTGGAAGAAAACATGGAGCTGGCGAGGAAGTTCGTACAGGAGCAGTTTGTGACAAAAGGCATGATTGCCGACCTTGCTTTTCACAGCCCGGAGAAAGAGGACGGCGGCATCCCTAACCCGCATTTTCATGTGATGACAACCATGCG
>JBBNGO010000113.1:0-2822 GCA_040095065.1 Hominicoprocola fusiformis | reverse complement strand
AATAGCGATAGGTAAGCCTTTGAAGTTATCTCCAGCTTTTCCCCCGCTTCACACCGGACATGCGACTTTCACCGCATCCGGCGTTCCATCAATCAAACAGATTTCTTAGTCTCCTTAGTCATACCATTATGAGAATTATTCGTAAGATTTGGCTTCTCCAAATCAATGGGTTTCCTTTTTGCCAATGTTCGCAGTTTGTTCAGCTTTGTGAGCTGTGAAGTATCCAATTTAAGAGCGGTGAGATAAGAACGAATAGTGTCCTCATCAATTGCGTGTATCAGTTCATGTACTGGTGCAAGCACCAATACCAGATTTTCATACTTATCTCTGCCTCCAATTCCTTTTGGCTTCTTGTGATGGCAGTGAATTTCTGATATACACTGAAATTTCTTTCCCGTTACCGCACATTTTCCCCATTGAGCGGAGAACAGTGAGATACGGTTATCCGCATACTCTGTACTGCGGCTGTATGTAGGCGCTCTCATTAGCTGTAGCAGTAAGAAAGTGTTTATCCGCAAATCGTCATGGATTTCACTTCTTCCTGCCGCTGTGTAAGCGCACACTTTTCGCCGCTGACTCATTGGATTTTTACATTGAACATAGCTTATTGGATAAATCGGTTCTTTGGATTGTGCTATATATCTTAGTTGCTCCGATTTCCCATATCTTTGGATTTCCATTTTTGTCAGGTCACGGCCTTCCTTTTTCAGCCGGTGTGTCTTTCCAGATTTCAGCCTGTTTTTGAGAACTGTATTAACAGTTCTGCCAATATCACCGCAGTCTATGCTGATGTCAGTGGCTAACTGGTAGTAATTCTGGATTCCCATAACCATGGAGTTGAACAGCCGTACTTCCCCGGCTTCTCCACGTCCTTTTCTGGGAAATTTGATATTTCCGACTTGTTTAGTCAGGCTGGCTTTAACCTTTTTGTATGCTTTATCGCACATGTGCGATTGAACGACGTACTTTTTCCCCTTTTTGCGTAGTCGGATTTTGAATCCGAGAAATTCAGAATAGCTCCGTCTGACGTCAACAACTCTCGTTTTCTCCGGTGAAACATCAAGGCGCAGGCGTTCTTTCAGCCATTGCGTTACCGCAATCAGCGTCCGGTCTGCCTGTTCTTTTGTCCTGCAAAGAATCCGAAAATCATCTGCATATCTGACGATATATATTTCTTTCAGCCGTGTATTCCGCATTGCCCGGTACGCATGGCTTTGTATCGGACAGCCCGCCGCATTTTCTCTGTAAGCGTAGTTTTCCGTTACCGGGTTGCACTGCCATTGGCTTTCTATCCAATGGTCAAGTTCATTCAGCACCACATTTGCCAATAATGGGGAAATAATTCCGCCTTGCGGCGTTCCCTTTGTTGGGTGTTCTGTATGACCGTTCGGCATGAGTATTGGCGCTTTGAGAATCCTGCGGATTACATAGAGCAGTTCTTTATCCCGAATATTCAGCGACCATAGCTGCTTTATCAGCTTTGAGTGGTCTACATTGTCAAAGAAACCTTTTATGTCAAACTCTACTACATAGTGAAGTCCTGACTTTTGCATAAGCCTGTAGATTGCCGCTATCGCATTTTCAACCGACCGATTTGGACGGAATCCATAGCTATTGTTGCTGAACCTGGCTTCGCAGATAGGTTCCATGACCTGCTTGATACATTGCTGTACCAATCTATCCCAGATACAAGGGATTCCCAGTGGCCTGGTATTCCCGTTTGGTTTTGGGATGTCTTTGCGTCTTACGCTTCTTGGGGTGTAGCCGTTTTTAGCTCCCTTGACGATTTTGCGTACCCTTGCTGTGACTTCATCAGCGGTAAGTTTACCAATATCAGAAATCTCCAGCTTGTCTGTTCCCGGCGTAATACTCCCGGTATTGGATTTGATGTTCCGATAGGCCAGCAGGATATTTTCTCTTGAAAGTATCACATCCATCAGGTTCTCGAAAATTTCTCCTGCCTGACTTCTGGCATACAGTTCATCAAAGGTACTTTGCATATCGTAGTATTCAGCATGGCGGAGATACTCCACGCATTTGGTTTTTGGTTTCTTCTCATTTGGCATCAGGCATCACTCTCCTTTACGGCGAGTGACTTCTTTTTGTCATACTCGCAATCCTAATTGCGACTAAGTGCTAAGTTGCCTGTTTGACTGACTTGAGGCCATTCTTCCGTTTTCCTCTTTTTCGCAGAAAACATCATCAGTTCGACCTCTGCTTTTCAGCAGTAGTACAGCAGCTTATATGATTCGTCTGCTTACTTCCTAATGGTAGAAGCCTACTGCCTTTCCTCGTTCCAACAATCCTATCTTTACATATACCTTTAGGTCTCCGCTTTAAGCCTGTCAGCTTGAACACGCCTGTAACGTGCTATGGTGTTTCATAACATCAATTTTTACTCCACCACACTGATTAGCGATGAACGCTACCAGCACATTTCTATGCCGTCATGGTATAGACCCTTACATTCGCGGTTTTCGTCAGTCATATTTCAAACATTCTGACCTTGGGTATTTTGTAGACCTCCGGCCTATAGGTAGCACCGTCCACCTCTGGACAGCTTTCGTGGGGCTGGTAATTATCCAGCAATCCATACGGCTACTCTCAGCCGACTTCACCGAGCTTCTGACAGGTCAGTTTTCACTTACACCCGCCAGTCGGAGTATTAAGGGGGCGTTTCAGGGCGTTACCCCATCATTCCACCTCTTGGATTGTTAGTTCTCCTAACATCTGAAATTTTCGTTCTTTTGTTAGTGCCTGATTTTGTCCTTCAACCACGAAGGCTTTGTTCAGGAACGAGTCGCACTGATGTCCATATCGTA
>JBBNGO010000112.1:0-2842 GCA_040095065.1 Hominicoprocola fusiformis | reverse complement strand
GTCGACCGCAGCAGTGTCAGCGTCGACGGAGCGTGGATGCGCGTCGACACCGAGCAGGCGAGCGGCGCGCAGAGCCACACGATCTCCAACGGGGAAAGAACGTGGGTCTGGTACGGCGGCAGCGAGCTCTATTACGAGAGCGCCGCAGCCTTCACCGCCGACGAGGAGCAGGGCATCCCGACGTATGAGGACATCCTGCGCCTTGACAAAAAGCGCATCGCCGCGGCGGATTACCGCCTGCTCGACACCGTGGACTGCATCTTTGTGGAAACTGCCGCCGATGACGGCGGCTACATTGAGCGCTACTGGGTCAGCGTGAGCGACGGCCTTCTCTGCGCGGCGGAAAAATTGCAGGGCGAGGATGTCGTCTACCGCATGGCGGGCATGAGCGTCGACAGCGGGAACGTGGCGGAGGACGCCTTTACGCTGCCGGACGGCACAGTGCTCCACGAAAGTGCGCTCGACGGCGCAAACCGGTAAAAGAAACTGAAAAGGCCGTCCGAAGATCGTTCTTCGGACGGCCTTTTTGTCAAAATATGTCATAAAATGAGCAGCAGCCCCAGCGCGACTAAAAGCTCGTCGTCCGCCTTTTCCTCAAAGAGGAAAAAGAGAATGAGCAGCAGCAAAATGTCCGCCGTGTCCACGCCCTTGAGCGGTAATTTGTCGAGGATGCGCGAGAAAAACTGCGACGCCTCCTGACTAATCGGCGGCGGAGGGGGAGCGTCCCCCTGCGGCGGCCTTGGCGGCGGTGTGTTTCCGCCGGAGGGCGGCGGGGGAGGCGGTCTGTTACGCGGCGGTTCGCCGCGCGGCGCGTCCTGCATCGGCATGCGGGTGTAGACGCCGTCGTCGTTGCGCAGATAGCGATTATACATTGCGCGGCCCCCCTTCGCTGAGGAGCAGCGTCTTCCCCAGGTGGATGAAGCGCGCGAGCTGTGCCGCGCGCTCGACCTTGTCCTGCCGCTCCGGCTTCAAAAATGGGCGCAGCGCACGCAAAAACGCGGCGGTCTCGCCGCTCTCGGGCCGATTGAGCTGCGAGAGCACGGGCAGCAGCTTGGCGATCATGCCGGGGTCAATGCCGCCGAGCAGCGACGAAAGATCGCCCATCGGATCGCCCTGCGGCGGTGGCGGCGTGGGAGCCGACGGTGCAGGACCGGCTGCACCGCCCGCGGGCGGGGGAGGCGGCGCGCTGCCGCCGGACTGCCCCATCTGCTGCGACAGATTTTGCGCCATGTTCATCACCTGCGCCATGGCGTCCGGATCGGAGAGCAGGGTATTCAGTTTTTCCTCCCACTCGCTCATCGTGACGCCCTCCCGCGGTTTTTATTTTTTTGCGCTGTCGTTGATGCGGTTCATAATGGCCATGCCCTCGGGACTTTTCATCAGGTTCGAGAGCATTGTGGCCAACTCTTTCGTGTTGCCCGCCGCGGCATTCTGCGCCGCGTGATTGAGCGCCGCGCCGCCATCCTGAGAGGTGAGCATCTGCATGAGCCTTTGCCCGTCGCCCGATTGCAGGAGCGACTGCGCTATGGCAGGATTGCGCTTGAACTTGTCGATGAGCTGCTGCGTGCTGTGATCCATAGCTGTGCCTCCGTTTCCTGTCTTTCAAGGCAGTATATGAGAGGGACGCGGCAGTTGTGCCGCCGCAGCGGCGAAATTTTTTGAAAAATTTTCCGAACCCGTGAAAGAAAACGCCCTGCCCGCGCACATGTATGGTGTAAGGCCTTTGAGGAGAGAAACATATATGTTTTCAAACGAAGCATTTGCCCAAAATGCAGAAAAGTACATGGACACGGTCTTTCGCGTGGCCTACGGCTGGCTCAAAAACCCGGACGACGCCAACGATGTGACACAGGACGTATTGATAGAGCTGTACAAAACAGATAAGGCGTTCGAGTCGGACGCCCATTTGAAAAACTGGCTCATCCGCGTCACCGTCAATCGCTGCAAGATGCTCTTCCGCTCGCCGTGGCGCCGGCACGAGGACATCGACGACTACGCCGAGACATTATCCTTCGAGCAGCCGCGGGACGGCGAACTCTTCAAAGCCGTGATGGCGCTCGACAAAAAATACCGCGTGCCGCTGCTGCTCTTCTATTACGAGGGGTATACAACGGCGGAGGCCGCGTCGATGCTCGGCATTCCGGAAAAGACCGTCAGCACAAGACTTTTTCGCGCAAGGGTAAAGCTCAGAACGATTTTGGAGGAGGAGTAAAGCAATGACAGAAAAAGAGAGATTTCAACGCGCATTCGCGCCGCTGCACGCCTCCCCGGACACGATGACGGAGGTAATGAAGATGACAGAACAGAAAACGAAACGGCCCACGCTGCGCCGCGCCGCGACCATCGGCCTCGCGGCTGCGCTCGTGCTGGCGCTCGGCAGCGTTGCCTATGCCTCGGATCTCGGCGGCATTCAGCGCACGGTGCAGCTCTGGCTCAACGGTGAGATGACGGACGCAACGCTGACGGTAAAAAACGGTCACTATACCGTCAACTATACCGACAGCGAAGGAAACGAGCGCGAGCGGAGCGGCGGAGGCGTCGCCTTCGAGCCGGATGGCACGGAGCGGGCACTGACCGAGGAGGAACTGCTCGCAGATATCAATTGCCCCGAGGTAACCTATCGGGATGACGGCACGGTCACGGTCTACTACCTCGACCAGAAGCTCGACGTCACGGACAAGTTCGACGAGGACGGCGTCTGCTACGTGCAGCTTGAGGGCGGCGAAAAGACGATCTACATGACCATCAAGCGCGGCAACGGCTACGCAACGAGCACGACAAAGTACATCCTGCCCAACGAATTCAACAACTGAAAGAAAAACGAGAAAGGTTCCGCCCAGGG
>JBBNGO010000111.1:0-3368 GCA_040095065.1 Hominicoprocola fusiformis | reverse complement strand
TTGACTTGCTCCTACTATCCGCTGCCGCTCTGCTCATCTTGTAGGAGTGCAAACTAATTTCCGCCTACCGGAGCACTCATCAATGCGGCGAGCGCAGCAATGCCGCATTCGGCAGGCAGTCTGCCGCCGTGCTACCGTCACTCGCGCCTCACGATAGTAAGGCGCGGTTGATCGTAGTAACAACTCGCAGGGATTCATGGCGAAGCCATGTACACCGCACTTACATTGCGCAGCGCGTGCAGTCATTCAAGCTATAAACTGCCAATGTCGGGGGTCGAGGGGTACTCCCCTTGCCTTTCTCTGGGGGATTCAAAGGGGGTATTCTCTCCGGAAAGAGAATACCCCCTTTGGTGCCACGGCGCGCACGCCGCTCCCCCTCCCGCGCTCGCGCGGGAAAATCAGGGCACCCCTTTGGAAAAGGGTGTAAAAAAGACCCGCCACATCTGTGGCAGGTCTTTTTTGAGCTAATTAGTAATAACGCTTGTTGCGGTTCTTACGGGCGGCCTCGCTCTTCTTGCGGCGCTTGACACTGGGGCTCTCATAGCACTCTCTCTTGCGGACCTCCGCCACGATACCGGCCTTGGCGCAGCTTCTCTTGAAGCGCTTGAGCGCGCTGTCGAGAGATTCGCCTTCCTTGACGTGGATCTCGGACATTTATGTTTTCCCTCCCTCCGATACACCCGGCTTGATCCTGGGCGCTCTTTAAGAGTCATTCACATGACTAACGGTGGTATTATATGAGAAAAATCACGGCTTGTCAATAATCTTTCCTCATATTTTTGAAAAAATCCGAAATTCCGCTCAGCAGGGCTTCACGATCAAGTTGACGAGCTTGTTCTTGACGTGGATGACCTTGACGATCTGCATGCCGGCGATGGCCTTGGCGACCTTTTCATTCGCCTTCGCCGCTTCGACAACAGTATCCTGATCGCTGTCCACGGGGACGATGATCGTGCCCTTGAACTTGCCGCTGACCTGAACGGCCATCTCAACGGAGGAGGCGACGGTCTTGCTCTCGTCATACTCCGGCCACGCGCACTGCATCGCCATCTTGCCCTCGTACTTGGCGGCAAATCCCTTCTGCTCCCAGAGCTCCTCGACCATGTGGGGTGCGAACGGAGAGAGCATGAGCAGCAGCGCCTCAAAGTCACCGCGGCTGACGCCGTTCGAATAGAACTCGTTGACCATAGCCATGAGGGCGGCGATGGCGGTGTTCATCTTCAGCGTGTCAATATCGTCCGTGACCTTCTTGATGGTCTTGTGGACGATCGGCGCGTTCTTTTCGGAAACGCCCTCTTCCTCCGTCACCTGATCGGCGAGGTTCCACACGCGGTCTAAGAAGCGCTTGCAGCCCTTGACAGCGTCGTCAGACCAGGTCGCGACCTTTTCAAAATCGCCGATGAACATGATATAAAGGCGCATCGTGTCCGCACCGTAGGCCTTGACGACATCGTCGGGATTGACGACGTTGCCGAGGGACTTGGACATCTTGACCGCCGGACGGAGCGCCTGATTGCCGTACTTGGCGATGAGCGCGTCCTTCTCCTCCTGCGTGGAGACGTTGCCGACGTAGTGCGGGTTCTGGCCCAGGATCATGCCGTGGCTCGTGCGCTTGGCATAGGGCTCCTTCGTGTGCACGACGCCGATGTCGTACAGGAACTTATGCCAGAAGCGGGAGTAGAGCAGGTGCAGCGTGGTATGCTCCATGCCGCCGTTGTACCAGTCCACAGGGCCCCAGTAGTTTTCCGCCTCGTGGGAGACGGGCGCCTGGTCGTTGTGCGGGTCCATATAGCGCAGGAAATACCACGAAGAGCCGGCCCACTGGGGCATGGTGTCGGTCTCGCGCTTGGCGGGACCTCCGCACTTGGGGCACTTGGTATTGACCCAGTCGGTCATCTTGGAGAGCGGGCTCTCGCCGTCGTCGGTCAGCTCGTAGCTGTCCACCTGCGGCAGGACGAGCGGCAGCTCCTCTTCGGGCACGGGCACCCAGCCGCACTTCGGGCAGTTGACGAGGGGGATGGGCTCGCCCCAGTAGCGCTGGCGGGAGAAGACCCAGTCGCGCAGCTTGTAGTTGACCTTTTCATGGCCCCATCCCTGCTCGACGGCGTACTTCTTCATCGCGGGGATAGCCTCCTTGACGGTCATACCGTTTAAGAAGCCGGAGTTGACCATGATGCCGGTGTCGTCCTTGAGCGTGAAGGCCTCCTTCGTGATGTCGCCGCCCTCGACGACCTCGACGATGGGCAGGCCGAACGCCTTAGCGAAGTCCCAGTCGCGCTGGTCGTGGCCGGGAACGCCCATGACGATACCGGTGCCGTAGCCCATCAAAACGTAGTCCGAGACGAACATCGGCACGACCTTACCGGTCGCGGGGTTGATGACCTCGATGCCGTCGAGGCGCACGCCGGTCTTGTCCTTGTTGAGCTCGCCGCGCTCAAAGTCGCTCTTGCGGGCGGCGGCAGCCTGATAGGCCTCGACCTCGTCCCAGTTCTTGATGATGCTCTTCCACTTCTTGAGCAGCGGGTGCTCGGGAGAGATGACCGTGTACGTCACGCCGAACAGCGTATCGACACGGGTGGTGTAAACGGTGATATCATCCTCGGTGTTGGTCTTGAACGTGACCTCCGTACCGGTGGAGCGGCCGATCCAGTTGCGCTGCTGCGTCTTCACGCGCTCGATGTAGTCGACGTCGTCGAGATCGTCGATGAGGCGGTCGGCATACTTCGTGATGCGCAGCATCCACTGGCTCTTTTCCTTGCGGATAACGGGTGCGCCGCAGCGCTCGCACACGCCCTCGACGACCTCTTCGTTGGCCAGAACGCACTTGCAGCTCGTGCACCAGTTGACGGGCATTGTCGTCTTGTAGGCAAGGTCATTCTTAAAGAGCTGGAGGAAGATCCACTGCGTCCACTTATAATACTGCGGGTCGGTCGTGTCGATCACGCGGTCCCAGTCGAAGCCGTAGCCGAGCATCTTGAGCTGACGGGTGAAGTTCTTGATGTTCTGCTGCGTGACGATGGCGGGATGAATGTGGTTCTTGATGGCAAAGTTCTCTGTCGGCAGGCCGAAGGCGTCAAAGCCGATGGGGTTCAAGACATTGTAGCCCTGCATGCGCTTTTTGCGGCAGATGATGTCCATCGCCGTGAACGGGCGCGGGTGGCCGACGTGCAGACCCGCGGCGGAGGGGTACGGGAATTCGATCAGGCCGTAGAACTTGGGGCGCTTGTCCCCCGTCACGGCGGCGTAGGGCTTTACCTGCTCCCACTTGTCCTGCCATTTTTTCTCAATGGCTGCGAAATCGTACTTCATGGATCTTCTCCTTTATGTGAAATAGTATTTTGATGCGAAAAAAGTCCCTGACCGGTTTT
>JBBNGO010000110.1:0-3506 GCA_040095065.1 Hominicoprocola fusiformis | reverse complement strand
TCCGCACAGCGATGCTGTGCGGAACCTTTCTCCTATTGGGAAAAGCCTCGCAGAGTTTCGTGCCCGCAGGCACGAAATAAAATCAGATCGTTTTTCGCCGCGGCGTGTACGTGGTGAAAAACACCTCTCGCGGAGCGTGTGTCGAGCTGCCATATTGGCGGCGAGGCATGGAGCGCAGCGCGGCCTTCTCCCAAAAGCGGCAAAGCCGCTTTTGGGAAGATATTATTTCTGCGCCTTGCCGTAGTCGCAGTCTTTTCTAAGCGGGCAGCCGTCGCAGTTGGCTTTGCGGGCGGTGCAGCGGTCGCGGCCGAACAGCACCAGCCGGTGGCAGAAGTCGTTCGACTCCTCCGGCGGCAGGATGGCGCGCAGCTGTTTTTCGACGCTCAGCGGGTCCTTGCTGCCGTCCGTCAGGCCGAGGCGGCCCGTGATGCGGATGCAGTGCGTGTCGCACACGTAGGCGGGCTGGCCGTAGACGTCGCCGAGGATCAGGTTCGCCGTTTTGCGCCCGATGCCGGGGAGGGCTGTGAGCGCTTCCATCGTGCCGGGGACCTTGCCGCCGTACTGTTCGAGCAGAATTTTCGCGCACTCGACGATGTCCTTCGACTTCGTGTTGTAAAATCCGCAGGAGCGGATTGCGTCGCCGACCTCTTCATACGTCGCGTTCGCGAAGGCCTCAAGCGTCGGGAACTTCTGATAGAGCGACGGCGTGACCATGTTCACGCGCGCGTCGGTGCACTGGGCGGAAAGGCGCACGGCGAACAGAAGCTCGTAGTCCTTTTTATATTCGAGCGAGCAGCGCGCGTTGGGGTAGAGGACCTTCAGCTCCTCCACGATGCGGCGGACGGCGGCTTTGGATTTCATGGCGAAACCTCCTGCGTTTCATCAATACTGCCGACAGTATAGCACAAAGACACGGAAAAATCGACAGAAAAAGTCTGTGCAGTGAAGAAAAAACGTGTTATAATCATTTTATCTGTGAAAAAGGAGGCTTGTGCGATGCGGCTACTATTCAAGCAGCGCTTTTTTTCCTGGTTCGACAGCTACGATATCTACGACGAGGACGGCAACACCGTCTTTACGGTCGAGGGCAAGCTCGCCTGGGGGCATTGCCTGCATATTCTGAACGCTGCGGGCGAGCACATCGGCACTGTACAGCAGCGCGTGCTGACGTTTTTGCCCAAGTTTGAGCTTTACATCGGCGAGGAGTATTACGGCTGCATCTGCAAGGAGTTCACGTTCTTCGCCCCGCGCTTCACGCTTGAGTGCAGCGACTGGGAAGTGAACGGCAGCTTCATGGAGTGGGACTACACGATCGACAGCGCCTCGCGCGGCTGTATCGCGACGATCACGAAAGAGCTTTTTCATTGGACGGACACCTACGTCATCGACATCGCCGACCCGCAGGACGCGCTGGGCGCGTTGATGGTCGTGCTGGCCATCGACGCGGAAAAATGCAGCAGGAACAACTGATATGAGTGAAAAGAGACCTTTGGCGGATGAGATCCGCCCGCTGACGCTCGACAAGGTCGTGGGGCAGAAGCACTTGCTCGGAAAGGGCGCGCTGCTGCGCCGGCTCATCGAGTCCGGCTCAAGCGCGAATATGATCTTCTACGGCCCGTCCGGCACGGGCAAGACGACGATCGCGAACATCATCGCGAACCGCACGAATAAGACCCTGTACCGCCTGAACGCGACGACCGCGAGCCTTCAGGATGTCAAGAGCATTATCTCCGATGTCGGCACGATGATGGCACCGGGCGGCATTCTGCTCTACCTCGACGAAATTCAGTATTTCAACAAAAAGCAGCAGCAGAGCTTACTCGAATTCATGGAAAACGGCTCTATCACGCTGATCGCGTCGACGACGGAGAATCCGTATTTCTATGTTTACGGTGCGCTTTTATCCCGCTCGACAGTGTTTGAGTTCAAAAACGTCAGCGCGGAGGAGATCATCCCCGCGGTCGAGCGCGCGCTCGGCATTTTGAAAGAGCGCAGCGAGCTGCCGCTCTCCTGGGAGGACGATGTGCCGCGCGTCATCGCGCAGCGGTGCGGCGGCGATGTGCGCAAGGCAGTGAGCGCGTGCGAGCTTTTATATGAGGCGGCGGACGTCACGAACGGCGAACTTATGCTGAAAAGTGAAGACGCCTTACAGGTCGCACAGCGCAGCGCCATGCGCTACGACAAGGGCGGTGACGCGATGTACGACTGTGCGAGCGCGCTGATGAAGTCGCTGCGCGGCAGCGACCCCGACGCGGCGCTCCACTACCTCGCAAGATTTTTAGAGGCGGGCGATCTGGTCACGCCATGCAGGAGGTTACTCTGCTCGGCGAGCGAGGACGTCGGCATGGCCTATCCGCAGGCTATCGCTATCGTCAAGGCCTGCGTCGACACCGCGATGCAGCTCGGCCTTCCCGAAGCGCAGCTGCCGCTGGCGCAGGCGGCGGTGCTGCTCGCCACCGCACCGAAGTCCAACAGCGTGATCGAGGGCATCGGCGCTGCTTGGGCGGATGTGAAGGCGGGCAAGAGCGGCAATTTCCCGCGCTGCCTCCAGAATGTCCACGCCGATTCGACCGGCGGCGCGCAGGGGCAGAACTACAAGTACCCGCACGCCTACCCGAACCATTGGGTGAAGCAGCAATATCTGCCCGACGAGCTCAAAAACGTGCAGTACTACCGCTACGGCGACAACAAGGTCGAGCGCGCCGCCGCGCAGTACTGGGAAGCGATCAAGGGGTGAGCACATGGACCTGAGGTTGAACGATATTGTCGAAATGAAGAAGCTGCATCCCTGCGGCGAAAAGCTCTGGCTCGTGACGCGCGTGGGCATGGACATCAAGCTCAAATGCACGCGCTGCGGCCGCGAGGTGATGCTCCCGCGCGCCAAGGCGGAAAAGGGCATCAAGAAAATCGTAGAAAGGGAGGAACCCCATGAATAAGAAGACGAGAGCCGTCGCGATCCTGCTGGTCGCGGTGATGATCTTATCGCTCGTTGCATCGATGGTTATTCCGTATTTGTAAGGAATCGAATAAAAGCAGCGCGCAGCGCTGCACATTGCTTCCCGCGCGAGCGCGGGAGGGGGAGCGGCGTGCGCGCCGCGGCACCAAAGGGGGTATTCTCTTTCCGAAGAGAATACCCCCTTTGAATCCCCCAGAGAAAGGCGAGGGGCCTTACCCCTCAACCCCGCACATTGGTAGCTTTAATCTTGAATGACTGCACGCGCTGCGCAGTGTAAGTGCGGTGTACATGGCTTCGCCATGAATCCCTGCAAGTCGTGACCGCTTGCAACCGCGCCTTACTATCGTGAGGCGCGAGTGACGTTAGAACGGCGGCAGACTGCCTGCCGAATGCGGCATTGCTGGCGCTCGCCGCATTGTGGAGTGCCCGATAGACGGGAATTACTGCGCACTTCTACAAGATGGGCAGAGCGGCAGCGGATAATAGGAGTAGAGGCAAATCGTATCGCAATGCTAACGCGGCTTTGCCGCGCGCAGGCATTTTCATTCCG
>JBBNGO010000010.1:0-69104 GCA_040095065.1 Hominicoprocola fusiformis | reverse complement strand
GCCCCTTGACCCCGCCATTGCAAGCGAGCAGCTCGAAGAGGTGCGATGCTTGCCGATTGCACTGCCCATAGCGCGGCGTTGCCGTGTTTAGAGCTGCAAGACGACTTGCCTCTGCTTCTACTATCCGCTGCCGCTCTGCCAGTCTTGTAGTAGTGCAGCCTAATTCCCGTCTACCGCCAGCCCCTACAATGCGGCGAGCGCAGTAATGCCGCTATTTCGCAGGCAGTCTGCCGCCGAGGTAGCGTCACTCGCGCCTCACGATAGTAAGGCGCGGTTGCGAGTTGCCACGACTCGCAGAAGATTCATGGCGAAGCCATGTACACTGCACCCGATTCCGCAGGCTGAGCAGTTCTTCAAGATCGAGACTACCAATGTCGGGGGTTGAGGGGGACTCCCCTCGCGTTCTCTTGGGGGATCTAAAGGGGGCCATTCTCTCACGTGAGAGAATGGCCCCCTTTGTCCGCACCCTGCGGGTACGCAGGGAATAGGAAAACGGCGCTTGCGCCGCATTGCAAAATGCGTATTGACAAAATATGACGTTATCCATATAATGTCATAAGTTGAAAAAGGGAGGACGTCTGCTATGCTGCTGAAAAAACGCAACAAATGTCATTTCGTTTTCCTTTTTGTTTTTCATATTTAGAATATGGACCATCTGTCGATTCCTCGACAGGTGGTCTTTTTTTGGGAGGAGAGAGCGATGATCGAAAATTGGAAGGACGTTCAGATCGTGCCGGAGTTCTGCGATCAGGGCGTGGACTGCTACCGTTTGGAGGGAGGGCACTTCCTCAACGAGTATTACATTGTCTCGGAGGCCGAGACGCGAGAGCTGATGAACCATCCGGAGGTGGTGGGCTACGAGGTGTACGCCTCGCTCGTGACGGCGACCTCGCAGATGATGTACTACCTGAAGGAGAAAAAGAAGATCACGTCGGCGAATATCCTCTCGATCCTGCGGGGAGCCTTGAACTACCCGCTGGAGGAGAGCTGCTACAAAGAGCACATCCGCGTCCACGACATCAGCTTTATGTCGAGCGAGCGCGTTTTTGAAAACGGCGAGATGACGGGCCTTGAGATCAAATACTGCAAGCTTGCCACCGTGCCGAACAGCACGCTGCTGATCGGCGACATCATCGCCTCCGGCGAGACGCTTGTGAACTGCCTGCGCTATGTGATCGACTATTACCGCAAGCAGGGGGCCAAGCTGCGCAACATCGTGCTCTTCACGATCGGCGGCACGCAGGGCGTTGAGATCCTGGAAAAGCTGACGCAGGAGATCCGCGTGTACTGGCCGGGCTTTGAGGGATTTGTCACGGTGTATTACGAGGGCATTTTCAGCTGCTATGAAGAGGGAAACAAGGGCGTTTCCGGCATCAACCGCGCGCTGATCGACTTCTACTGGAAAGGCGGCATCATTGCCCCTGCCTTCCGTCACGAGACGCTCTCGATGCAGAATCCCCTTTTTGAAAAGTGCACGATCTACGACGGCGGCGCCCGCCGCTACGAGATCCACGAGCATATTGAAGAGGTGCTCGAATTCTGGAACGGCGTCTTAGAGCGCGCCGACAGCATCGACAAGCAAGCGCTGCTCGAGGAAAAGCTCGGGCATCCGCTGCCGATCTCCTACGAGGACTGGCTGAAGGACTGTCACTATGAAAAACTGGACAAAAAGACGACGCGCTGGCTCTATCAGCAGGAGCGCGGCTTTGTGGAGGGCATGCGCGATGTCTCGCTGAAGGAGATCGCGCGCCAGCGGATCGACGAGTTCACCACGACCCTGAGAAAGTATATCCTTTAAAAAATTTATAGATCAGAGAGGACAGAACGCATGAAGAATGAAAAGACGGTAGTGGATATTGACTACGCAGAGGCGATCGTGCCGAAAAGCGCCCGACGCGGCATCGTGACCATGTTTATGATCATGCTGGGCTTCACCTTTTTCTCCGCGAGCATGTGGGTGGGCCAGCAGTTGGCGGACGGCCTGGATTTTCAGGGCTTCGTCGTGTCGATGATCGTCGGCGGCGTGATCTTGAGCCTGTACACGGGACTTTTGGGCTACGTGGGCGCAGAGACGGGCATGAGCCTCGACCTTCTGGCCCGCAAGGCGTTTGGCGTCAAGGGTTCGTATCTGCCCTCGGCCATGATCTCGTTCACGCAGATCGGATGGTTCGGCGTGGGCATCGCCATGTTTGCCATCCCGGTCGCCAATGAGCTGCTGGGCGGCAGCAAGACGGCGGAGTGGGCGCTGGTGATCGTTGCCGGTATCTGCATGACGGCCTCGGCCTACTTCGGCATCAAGTCGCTCACGATCGTCAGCTATATCGCCGTCCCGATGGTGGCGGTGCTGGGAACGGTCGCGATGGTGCTCGCCGTCATGCGCGGCGACGGCACGATCGTCGATCAGTTTGCCAAGTCCAGCGGCACGCTGACGGTGATCGGCGGCGCGGGACTGGTCGTTGGCTCGTTCGTCTCCGGCGGCACGGCGACGCCGAACTTCTCCCGCTTTGCCAAAAGCGGCAAGGTGGGCGCCATCACAACGGTGATCGCGTTCTTCATCGGCAACTCTCTGATGTTCTTCTTCGGCGGTGTCTCGTCGGTCTATGTGGGCGGCAACGACATCTTCGAGGTGATGATCAACCTTGGCCTGTTCTACCTCGCCATCCTGGTCCTGGGCCTGAACATCTGGACGACGAACGACAACGCGCTCTATTCCGCGGGCCTCGGCCTTGCCAACATCTTCGGCCAGAAAAAGAAGCCCATGGTGCTTGTCTCCGGCATCATCGGCACGGTGCTCGCCGTCTGGCTGTACTGGAACTTCTGCGGCTGGCTGAACATCCTGAACTGCACGCTGCCGCCGGTGGGTATCATTCTGGTGCTGGGCTATTTCCTGAACAAGGAAAAGTATCAGGACGTGGAGGTCAGCGAGAATGTCAACTGGTTCGCGGTGATCGGCGTGGTGCTCGGCGCGGTGGTAGCAAATCTGGTGCACTGGGGCATCGCCTCGATCAATGGCATGGTGGTCGCCGCGGTGTGCTACCTGATCGGTCGCGCGGTGGAGAAGAAGTAAAAAAGCGTAATTTCCACCCAAAATAACAGAACAAAAGCCCATCAGCTCGTCGAGCTGATGGGCTTTTTCCTTTGCATGAAGTGCAGAAGATCACTTCGTGCTCGCCGCGTAGAGCATGATCGCCGTCAGCGCGATATAGACCGCGCAGGCCGCGGCGATCACAGCGCAGAGTGCGATGCAGGCGACGCGAAGCGTTCTCTTTTGCCGGAGCTTTCGCGCCGAGAGCACGATGCACGCGATGGACAGAAAAAACAGCAGTATCGCGACCCAAAGCTGCATACGACCGCTCCTTTCTTCACTCCGCCGCAGGGCGGAAGACGTCGATCATGTCGGTGCACCACTTGAGCTCGCGGGTGAAGCGGCGGCGCAGCGCGTCGGGCGGCTCCTTGCCCTTGCCGACATCGAAAAAGCCGCGGCCGCTGTGTACGGCGATGTATAGCGTCCCATCGGCGTGCAGGCTGACGGAAAAATCGCCGAAGGCGGTGTTGGTGAGCGCAAGAATGCGCTCCATGCGGCTGGGACTCAAAAAGCGCAGCGCCCAGTCGGCATCATCGCAGCTCAGGTTGAAGTGCTTGTTGAAGTCCTCGTAATCCGTCTTGATGGTTTTTGCGCGGAAGAGCTTGTCGAGCTTGCCGCGCGGCCAGAACGTGAGTTCGGCGGGGTACGTTTTGCCGAGCTCACAGGCCATCCACTGACCATTGTAGACCACGCGCTCGGCAGACTCCATCATGTCGTTGTTCTCATTGAGGTATTCGGTCACGTCCGTCAGCGTGACGGTGCAGAGCTCGGACGTAAGGCTGCAGTAGGTGAAGTCGATGCGGCCGCTGGCGCTGTCGTAGACGTATGACGGCAGCGGAATGTTTGAACCCTTGATATCCACAAGGTTTTGCTTTCCGATGGGCTGCACGTCTTCAAAATTCGCGTTCATGATCTCCGGCACGAGGGACTCAAAGACCGCTTTTCCGGCGGCCTTCTGGTGCTTGTTCAGAACGCCCTGCCCCAGCAGCGCGACGACGATGCCGATGACCGTCAGCGCCGTGACCGAGGTGAAAATACCGATCGCCGTCGCGGCGCAGCCAATCACCGTGAGGAGCTTGCCGCGGCCACCGCCGCGCTTGCCGTTTTGCAGCTCGCGCGCGAGCTGTTCGTCTGTCATTGTTTGATTTTTTCCCATCGTATCATCCTTTCTCAGTCCCGCGCCGCAAAAAGAGCGGTGTTTTTCAGCAGAAGATCCAGCGTTTCCTCCATTGCGTGCAGCGACGTGCAATAGCTGCGGCGCAGGGCATCAAGGTCGCGCAGGTCTACATTACTGGCAACGGCGGCAAAGCCATAGTCTGTTTCCACCGCCAGCGAGAGCACCCGGCCTTCCCAGCGGAAGCCCAAAAGCTGTCCTTCGACGCGCTGCCTGAACTCGTTCATCAGCTCCATAAACTGCGGGGCAAGAAGGGAGAGGGCATCCTGCTCCGGCTCTGCTGTGACGCAGAAGCATCGGTCAAACAGCGCATCGCCCGTCGCTGCGCCGCGCGGACTGTCCTCCGTCCTTGCGTTGACGAGGACGGGGGAGGGGGCGGGCGTCTGCGTTTCGCAGCGCAGCACGAGGCCTTTGAAGACCATCTCGTGGCAGGTCTCATAGCCTTCGTGACCGCACCCTCGCTCATACACATGGTCCAGCCGCACATTGGCGGCGGAAAAATGCACGCCGCGATAATCGCCCTCATGGAAATTCTCAACCGTACATTCCTCCCACTGACCGTCCAGCAGGTGGAACGTCCGGAGAAACGGCTCGTCAACGCACATTTCCGGTGTGTGCATATCCGGGCCGAAGGCCTTTTCCCATTCCGTACGGAAAAAGTCTCCAAACTGCTCCTGTATCAGGGCCTGGAGCTTCTTTTGCGCGCTGCCGCCCAAAAAGACCGCGCAGCAGACGCCGCCGAAGAACAGCACCCCCGTCAGGATGGCCTTGAGCGCGGTGTCCTGCACGGCAAAGTACGAGACCGTGCCGCTCAACGCGCCAAAAAGGCCCACCAGGATCCAGACGCGCGACATTTTCTGATAGTGCCCGAGCTTTTTCGAAAGCTCGGCGTCGCTGAGTTTTCCTCTTCCTGTCATTTCACATCCATCCTTTATCATGGCGTTTTCAAATATCCCAGTTGTCCATCCAGTTTTCGCCCCAGTCGTCAGCGGGATCATACGGCGCTTCGGGGATCCAGCCCGCGGGATAGACGAGGCCGTCTTCATAGTGGTAGGCAAGGCCGTCTTCGCCGATGGTATAATCGTTGCCCAGAAGGTAACGGTTCACACCGTCGTAGTACCAGATATAGAAGGTGGAGTATTCGTCTTCGTAAAACTCCGCGTTTTCCATGTCCGTGTAGGTGTAGAAGTCGGCGTTGCGGTAGAAGACACCGTCAAAGTGCTGATCGTCCCCGTAGCGGCCAAAGCGTTCGGCGGAGAGGGTGAAGCTATTGCCGTCGTCGCTGGGGCAGAGGTAGGCGCGCGTTCCGTTGTCGTAGAGGTAGAGGCCCATGCCCTCGCCCTCGTCGTTCATCGTGCCGCTCATGGAATAGTCCGGTGAGCAGGCGATGTACTGCATGAGGGACGAGTCGATGACGATGGTCTCGCCCAGGGCGTTCTGCCACATGCCGTCCCAGTTGCTTTTATCCCACTCGACGATCTCCGCCTCGTCGTCGCGGAGGAAGGTGTGGCGGTGGATGGTGAGCCCGCTGCCCTCGCCGTTCTGGTTCGGTAGCAGCACGCCGTCGTCGCGCAGGAGAAAATTGTAGAGAAAGCCGTTGAAAAAGATCATCGGCCGGCCGCTCGCCTCGGACAATTCAAATTCTCCGCGCCCGCCGAGACCCCAGCCGGTGCGGTAGGCATAGAAGCCCTCCTCACTGTCAAAGTACAGCCTCGAGGTGCCGTCGATGCTCCACATCCCGTCGAGAAATTCCATGTCCATGACGGTCTCATAGCCGCTTTGCGGATCATCAGAGCTGCTGTCGCCGCAGGCGGTCAGGCTCAGCAGAAGCAGCAGCGCGAGCACGAGCGGCAGAAGATACGTTCGGTGCGTCATGCCGTTCACCGCCTTTTTAGTAGCAAATGCTGAAAAACAGCGTGTTGTAGGGGTCGACAAGGTCAATGTCCATGATGCTCGCCTCGGGCGCGATGCTATCGAGCTGCATCCGTCTGGCGCAGTCCTTATAGTTGTCGAGCTGTGGCATGGCGGCGAAGACCAGCCCGTCGTAATCGTCGGGCAGGTAGACCATGTAGCTCTTGGTCAGCACCATCGCCCAATCGCTGACGTTGTACTGCCAGTCGGTCGAGTAGGCGAATTCGATGAGGTATTCGTTGCCGTTATAATTGACGGTATGAACATAGTAGTTGTCGCCGCGCTGGCTGTTGCCGTAGGCGGTGGCGGCGGTGAACCACATGCCGGTGTAGTAGTCGTAGAGCTCGCTGTCGGTGTTGGTGATGTACTGCTCGGTGAAGTACGGGATGGAGCTCTCGGGAATGTAGCAGATGGCGTCGAACTGAATCTCGCGGATGCCGTCGTGCGACTGGTCGCTGTGCTTGATGACCTCCCAGTAGCAGTCGTTTCTCTCATAGCCGTCGCCAAGGCCAGAGTAGCAGGCAACACCGTTTTCCAGAAGATAAGTGCCCGTGTTGACCGCAGCGTTGATCTGTAAGCCGTTGTCAGAGAAATAGGGCGTGTCGGTCAGGTCGGTCTGCACGCCGTTTTCGTGGAAGCAGGAGTAATCCGGCTCGAAGACATAGCGCTCGTCGGCATCCCAGAACCAGACCATCTGCGTCGTGCTCATGTCGGCGTGCTGGAACGTCACGACGACGTCGCTCTCGCCGTCGCCGGTGATGTCGTCGAATGAGATGTCAAAGCCCGTGCCGTCGTCGTTCGCGTCCTCGACTGTCACGGGGAAGGACACGCTGTCGAAGAGCTCCTGCTCTGGCTCGTCGCGGTAGAACGCTGCGCTCTCAGGTCCTACGGTGACGAGGACCTTGACGCTGCCCTCGCCCTCGTGTGTGATGGTGCCCTCGGCGGCGACCACGCCGCTCGTGCGCCAGTCGTCGCCCGTGACGTCATCGCTGCTGTCGCCGCAGGCGGTCAGGCTCAGGCAGAGAAGAACCGCAAGCAGCACCGCAAGGAAATGATGGGAAGTTTTCATCTTCTTTTCTCCCTTCTTCACGTTTCAAAACGGCTTACTCAAGACGCTCGTAGTAGTCGTTCTCGCCGCCCCACACGATGGAATCGGTGTCAAAAAGCGTGAATTCATAGGTGACGTCCTGATACGTCGTGGAAACGGCATAGTACACGTCGTCCACATCGGTCGGGGCCGAGATAAAGCCGCCGTCGACCTCGGTCGCCTCCGCGCCGGGCGCGCGCTCGTAGAGACCCCAGAGACCGCCGCTGCTGTCAATGTAGATGTAGCTGTCGGCGTCGAGATCACCGTCCAGATACCAGATGCCCGCAAGGTAAGAGAGATCGACCGAACTGTCGCTGCTGTTGTAGTCTTCGGCCTGCGCGTCGAACTCGTCGAGGCTCATTTCATAGGTGAACGAGCCGAGCGAATAGATGTTCACGCTGCTGCCGTCGGCGGAGAACTGATAGGCGACGCCGTCGTGCTCGTTGTAGGCGTAGATGCAGTCATAGTCCGCGTCGTACTGCAAATAGCCGCTGGCGGCGAGGTCGTCGTTGCTGCCGATGCGCCAGCGCGAACCGTTGGTGTCGATGATGAGATAGTCGAAGTCCGTGCCGCTGTCGGGCAGATAGTAACCTTCGAAAGCGCTGTAATCATAGCTGTCGTAGCTTTCCTTGACAAAGCCGTCGATCGTCGACGGCACAGTGGAGTCGTTGCCGTAGTCCGCGGAGTCGCCGGAGTCGTCGCTGCCGCAGGCGGCGAGGGCGAGGCAAAGGATCAGTGTCAGAGTGCAAAGGGCAAAGTGTTTACAAGCGTTTTTCATGTTGTTCTCCTCTCAATTTTGAAAAATCGGCGCGCTCAGTGCGCCCGTTCCGCCATGGACAGAATTTCGTCATGGCTCAGCTCCACGTTGTCGAAGCGGACAAAGATGCCGTTCGTCATGGCGCTGTTCCACACCGTGGGATCGGCAAGCGGGCGGAAGCGGAGCTTGTCGAGATAGGGCTTCATATCGAGCAGCAGGCGGCTGCCGGAGACAAAGTCCACCCGAAGAATGTAGTCCGGGAGCGGTGTGACGGCTGAGATGTATTTTCGGTACAAAGGCATTCCTCCCCTCCGGAAAATAAAAGATCCACCGTACAGCCATTGTACGGTGGATCGGAAAAAGTTGGTATTAACCAAAGGTTAGATAATTTCTTAGGAATATCAATGCAAAATAGGCGTGCTGCGTCCTTGCTGTGCCTTAGCTCTTCGGCGCGGCAAGCTCGGCGAGCCGCTTGCGCTTGGTGCGCACGTCGCCTGTGATGAGAAGCTTAGAATAGATCTGATTGATGTACTGCTTCACGCTTCCCTCGGACAAAAAGAGCTGTTCGGCGATCTCGCGGTTGCTCAGGCGCTTGGCGACGAGCGCGGCGATGGCGCTTTCGCGCTCGGTGAGGCCCGCGAGGGCGGCGGGACGGGAGCCTTCCGCACGCTTTTCGCCGCAGCGGCGCACAAAGTCCTCGCCAAGCGGTGTGACCGTCCGGACAAACGCGGCAAATTTCGCACCCGCGCCGCGCGTGAGCGCCGTCTTGAGATAGCGGTAATTTTCGACAAACGGCAGATAGAGCGCGTCCGGCTCCGCCGCGGCAAGGGCAGAGATCAAAAGTTCGTCTGCCGTCTCGCGCTTGCCGAGCATTTCGTAGGCCGCGGCGGTCTGAAGGCGGATGTGCAGCGCGACGAGCGCATAGTGCATCGCCTCGCACATACCGAGCAGCGCTTCGCTGTGGCCAATGACCTTGGCATATTCGCCCTGGGCGAGGTAGACCTGATTTTCGATGAGCTCCATCATCGGCTTTCCGGGCGCGAGGAAGTGGATGGAGGCGAGTTGATGCTCGCGGAAGACCGCGGGAATTTTTTCGGGCAGTCCCAGCAGCGCATAGTAATAGGCGCAGGAGCTTTGCAGAATGTTGAGCCATGCAACGTTGTGCTGCTGCAGCAGCGCCTCGCGCCGCTGCTCAAAGGACTCGCGCGGCGTGAAAGAAGTGCAGAGCGAGAGCCGCCAGGCGAGAAAGTCGCAGCACAAGGCCATGTTTTCCTGCCCGTTGCCGCCAATCTGCGCATAGGCGCGCTCGAGCATGATCTGCGCGTCGGCAAAGCAGGCGCGCATGAAGTCGGCCTCCGCGCGCATGATGGTCTCAGCGCCCTGCCCGTGGCCGTTTGTGATCTTATAGTAGTGCGGCATGCACTCGTCCATCTCGGTGAGCTCGCTCTGGAGTTCGCCGGACGCGCGGTAAAACATCATCAGCACCGACGGCGAGCCGAACGTCCAGCCCCCGCTTTTCTGGATGCTGATGGCGGGGCGCGACATCTGCGCGCTCGCGCTGCGGTGCAGGCGGCTCATCGCGGAGATGTCGTTGTACATCAAAAAGCTCATGATGAGGTCGCACTCGCCGAGAAGGTCGCCGCGCTCACTCTCCGGCCAGTCGGGGTGTTCGGTGATCGCGGCGAGCAGCAGCTCTTTGAGCTCGAGCATCTTTGGGATCTGCCGCCAGGTGAACATGCTGCGCATCAGAACGAGGAGCGAAAGCGGGTGCTCCTTGAGCGTTTCGACCGGGCAGTGGGCGATGAAGTCGAGCACCTGCTGCGCGCCAAGCGACGTGAGCAGGATGCCCGCGTCGCGCTGGATGACGCGCAGCGCCGCGTCGTAGTTTTTGGCAAGACAGTAGAATTTGAGCGCATGCAGATATTGCCCATGCGTTTTGTACCACTCGCCATATCTGTTATGGTAAACTGCCTGCCGCCGCGGCTCCATCGTGTGGAACGTGCGCTCGGCGCAGTCCTTCATCATGTGGTGGAAGCGGAACGTCACGCCGTCCGGCAGGCGCTTGACAAAGGCGTTCTGCTCGGTCAACGTCTGTAAGATCGCAGCGGTGTTTTTGCTGCCGGTGACGGTTTCGGCCATCTCGACGGTGAATTCGTCCGCAAGACCCATGACGGCCAAAAATTCGCGCCGCTTTGACGGCAGCGGGTCGATCATCGCGGCGGAGAACATCGCGTAGATATCCGAGCTGCGGCTCGGCAACTCGCCGCGCTCGTGCAGCGTGCGGAGATTTAAGTAAATGGCCGAGAACCACCCCTCGCTCGAATAGAGCAGCGATTCGATCTGCGCGTCCGAGAGCTCCGTGCCGCAGCGGTGGGCGTAGATCGAGAGCTCCGTGTGGTTGAGGCGCAGCTGCTCGGCGCCCACGGTGTAGAGCCTGCCGCCAAGGCGCAGGAGCTCCTCCGCGGGCAGGAAGCGGTCGCGGCTTGCGACGATCAGGTGAACGTTTTCGGGCAGGCGGTTCGTCAGCGTGCAGAGAAAGGCGGGCACGCGGTTGTCGGTCAAGAGGTGAAAGTCGTCGATGAAAATATAGCAGGGCCGCTTGCCCGCGAGCGCGTGGCAGAGATCGTCCGTCAGGAGGCTTCCGCCCGCGGCGTCGTCGGGGCAGGGGTAGGCGCGCAGAAAGTCGAACCCCGCGTGGGAAAAGGCCTCCTGCACGCTCTTCCAGAAGATGGCCAGATTGTCCGAATACACGCTGATACGCACAACGGCGGCTTCGTCGAGCTTGGCGCGCTCTAAAAGATACCAGTTCACCGCCGTCGTCTTGCCGTAGCCCATCGGCGCGACCACGGTGGTGAGCGCGCAGCGCGAGATCGGGCGCAGGCACTCCTGCAGGCGCTCGGATATGTAGACGGTGTTCAAATTCCAGCTTCGCTTCGGCATGGCGTACCTCCAAGACAGTTTTGACCGGGGGCTTTTCTTTCAAGATATCATACGCCGCGTTTTTTGGCAACTATGAGAAAAAAGCGGCTGAATGAATGCGGCATCTGATAAAAAAGTGCCCTGAACGGTTCGTTCAGGACACTTTTATTGAAATAAACTCTTATTTTCCGACGCAGAAGCGCTCGAAGATGCGCGCGACCATGTCCTCGCGCGCGGTGTGGCCCGTGAGCTCGCCGAGGGCGTTTTCCGCCTGCTCTACTTCCGTGAGTACAACGTCGGGCGTCATGCCGCTTTGGAGCGCGCCCTTCGCCGCACGGACGCTATCAAGCGCGCGGCGGATGGCGTCGGCCTGACGGGCGTTTGTCACGAGGGACGTATCGCCTTTCGGCGCGGGGTAAAGCGTGCGGATCGCCGCTTCCAGCGCGTCGAAGCCCTCGTGCGTCACGCTTGAGAGCGAAATGACCGCCTCGGGCGTGCGCCAGTCCTCATCGGGGGCAACGCCCGTCCCACGGCCAAGGTCGGATTTTGTCAGCAGCAGCAGCCACGGCTTGCCGCTTTTTGCGGCAAGCGCAAGCGGTGCGAGCATTTCCTCTGCACGTCCTTCGGATGCCGGCAGTCCCGTGCTGCCGTCCAACAGCGCGAGGATCAGATCAGCGTCCTCGACCGCTTTTTTCGATCGCTCGACGCCGAGCTGTTCGACGAGATCGTCCGTCTCGTGTAGGCCCGCCGTGTCGATGAGGCGCAGCAGCACGCCGCCGACCGTCGCCTTTTCCTCCACCGTGTCGCGCGTCGTGCCCGCGATGTCTGTGACGATGGCACGGTCAAAGCCGACGAGCGCGTTCAAAAGTGAGCTCTTGCCTGCGTTCGGCGCGCCGATGATGGCGGTCGCGACGCCGTTTTTGAGCACTTTCCCGCGTGCGAACGTGCCGAGAAGATCAGAAAGCGTCTCTTCACAGCATAAAAGCGTGTGCTCGGTCTCCTCGCGCGAGAGGTCTTCAATGTCCTCGTCGGGGTAGTCGACGACGGCGTAGAAACGGCTCGAAACGTCGAGCAGCTTGTCATAAACACTTTCGATCGGGCGGCGCAGCGCGCCGGAGAGCTGGGCCGCGGCATTGCGCGCGCTCTCCGCCGTCTCGGCGTCGATGAGGTCGATGACTGCCTCAGCCTCGGTGAGGTCGAGCTTTCCGTTCAGGAACGCCCGCTGCGTGAATTCACCGGGCCGCGCCTGCCGTGCGCCCGCGGCAAATGCCGCTTGCAGCACCTCGCTCAGTACGACCGGCGAGCCATGGCAGTGGAGCTCGGCGCTCTCCTCGCCCGTGTAGCTGTGGGCGGCGGAAAAACAGACCGCCATGCCGCGGTCGAGCAGCGTGCCGTCCGCCGAGCGGATGTCGCCATAGGTCATGCGGCGGTACGGAAGCGCTTCGACCGCCATGCCGCTTGCGGGCGTGAACAGCGCGGCGAGCACGCGCCGCGTCTCCTCTCCGCTCAGGCGCACGATGCCGATGGCCGACGGGCTTTGCGCCGTGGCGATGGCTGCAATGGTTTCCATGACCGTTTCCTCGCTTTTCCTTGATTTTGCCCAAAGTATACCACAAAGACGAAAAAATGAAAAGGGGCGCGGCTGCGCCCCCCTCATTTTCAACTATTTAGTTTTCAGCGCCCGACGTGACCCTGCCGCCGTAGCCGGTCAGCGCCAAAATAGAGACCAACGAAAACAGTGCGATCAGGAATTTCTTCATCATTTTCTTCGTTTCACCGATCTGCTGCCGTTCCCTCCACCGTCCACGGCAGGAAGATCGGCTCAATCTCGATCACAAAGTGCGGCTCCTGAATGTTGTCGCCCGGGTGGGACTGCGCAAGGCGGACCTCGACGTCGTTGACGTCTCTCACCGTCGCGGCGGCAAAGCCCTCTTCCTCGCCGAAAACGAGGTACTGCGGCCCAATGTACGGCATCCGGCCGGCTTCGTCCAGCTCGAGAGGCATCGTCTCAAACGGCTTCGCGATGTCGACGCCGAGCGTTTGAAGATACGCCGTCACAGCAGGATAGGCCTTCGCGACCTCGTTTACATAATTGCGGCAATAGGCACAATCGCACAGATTAGATCGTTTAAGATCGCGATAAAATTGTTTCGTTCGCTCGATATCCATCGGTGCCCCGCCTTTCGATAGTTTGTTTTCTTATTATACCATACGGAGATTTTGAACCGCAAGCGGAAAAGCAGCGCCGAAAGGCGCTGCTTTTCTGATGCGGGGGGGATGGACTTACAGTGGGAGGGATTCAGTTGACCGTCAGCAATTTGTGCCGGTCCAGCAGGCGGTTCCCATAGCGGAAGACCAACTCGCCGATGACGACACCGAGCACCGCCGCGGCGAGGACATCGCTCGGGAAGTGGACGTACATGGTCTCACCTCGCTTACGTCCACCAGCCGATGTTGGCGGCAATTAGAACGGCATTGAAGAAGTCAATGAACATGCCGCCGACCATCGGGATGGCAAAGTACGCCACCGGCGAAGGACCGTATTTCTTCGTCACGACCTGCATGTTGGCCATGGCGTTCGAGGTCGCACCCATAGCAAAGCCGATGAAGCCCGCGGTCATGACCGCCGCGTCGTAATTGCGGCCCATGACGTTGAAGACCACGAAGTAGGAGAAGAGGAACATCACAACACACTGGAGCACAAGGCAGATGACCATCGGCATTGCAAGGTCGATGAGCTCCCAGAGCTTGAGGCCCGCGAGCGCCATAGCGAGGAAGATCGAGAGGAACATATTGCCCATGGTGTCGATCTCTTCGGCAGGATAGGAGACATGTACGCCGTCCATCATGTTGCGGACGACCACGGCGACGAGCATCGCGCCGATGTAAGCGGGGAAGGTGAGGCCGGTGAGCGCCGTGAGCCATACGCTGACCTGATTGCCGATGCCGACGGCGAGAAGCAGCAGCATGAAGCCTTTGACAAAGCGCGGGCTGTCGGAGATGAAGCGCTCGTCCTCGCTGGCAACGTCGGTCGCAAGGGCGGCAGACGGGGTGGTGCCGCCGGCGGTCACCGGAGCGGGACGCAGATCGTGCTTTTCGATGAGACGCTTGGCCGTCGGGCCGCCCATCAGCGAACCGGCCACGAGACCGAACGTTGCCGCCGCGATGGAAACGACGCTGCCGTCGACCACGCCCGCGGCTTCAAGGTCGGGGCCGAACGCCGCCGCCGTGCTAGGGCCGCCGACCAGAGCGATGGAGCCGCAGCCGATACCGAGCAGCGGATCGCGCCCGAAGAGCGCCATCACGCCGCCGCCAAGGAAGTTTTGCAGCGGGATCATCACAATGGAGATGGCAAGGCACAGGATGACAGCTTTGCCGCCCTTGAGCAGCGCGGGGATACTGACCGTGAAGCCGACGGTGGTGAAGAACATGATCATAAAAACGGTTTGCAGCGTCGCGTCGAAGTTGATGGACGCGATGCCCATGGAATAGAGAATGCAGTTGAGGATGGAAAAGCACAGTCCGCCGACCAGCGGAGCGGGGATGCAGTAGCGGCTCAGCAGCGAGACCTTGTCGGTGATGACGCCGCCCAGCCAGAGCAGGAAAGCGCCCAGAGCAACGGCGTGGTACATATTGAGTTCGATCGTCAGTATAATGATTCCCCCTTTTATGTGTCCGGTTCGGTACGCGGCAGCCACATACCACTCTGCCGCGTACCCTTTCAATCAGCAGTCTAATCCGGAATCGCGAAAAGGAGTTGTTAAATTCAGTCAAATGAGATAATTTCCACATTTCAACCGATAAAAATGTTATGAAAATAGATAATTTGACAGTGTAAAATACATAAATATCAATAAAAAGTTTGGAAAACGCTCCAAATGTGTGAAAGAGGAAAATAAAGCCAAACAGGAAATTGATGCACTGTACCGGCATGAAACGCATCTGCGTTTATACGAATGAGGTTCACGGCAGCAAAAAAGGAAATAAGGAGCACGGCTGCACAGCCGTTGGAAGCGGCTCGGGCGGAATTGACCGCCGTTTTCGAGATTCGATAGAATTTGCACGTGCCGTTTTCGAATTTTTATACAGTCCGCCATGAAATCGCGCTTGCAGAACCGCGGGGAACGCTGTAAAATAATAGACAATATCGGTCAATTATCGACAAGGAGTATTCATTATGCAGCAAAATGCAAAATTCATCCGTAAACTCCCCATCCCGATGGACATTAAAAAAGAGTTCCCCGTCACGGAAGAGGTCGCCAAGGTGCGTGAGGCGCGCGTGGAAGAGATGCGCGCGATACTCGACGGGCGTGACAGCCGCCTGATGCTCATCATCGGCCCCTGCTCTGCCGACCGCGAGGACAGCGTGATGGACTATGTCTGCCGCCTCGTCCCCCTGCAGGAAAAGGTCAAGGATAAGATCCTGATCGTCCCGCGCATCTACACGAACAAGCCGCGCACCAACGGCTCGGGCTACAAGGGCATGCTCCACCAGCCCGACCCCAGCAAGAAGCCCGACATGCTCGAGGGCATCATCGCCATCCGCCGCCTCCACACCCGCGCGGTGCAGGAGACCGGCTTTGCCTGCGCCGACGAGATGCTCTATCCCGAAAACTACCGCTATCTCTCCGACATTCTGGGCTATGTCGCTGTCGGCGCGCGCTCGGTCGAGAATCAGCAGCACCGCCTCGTCGCGAGCGGTATTGATGTGCCCGTCGGCATGAAGAACCCCACGGGTGGCGACTTGAGCGTGATGATGAACTCCATCTATGCGGCGATGGGCGACCACACGTTCCTCTACCGCGGCTGGGAGGTCGAGACCGCGGGCAACCCCTATGCCCACGCCATCATGCGCGGCTATGTGAACGAAAAGGGCGACAGCCGCCCCAACTACCACTATGAAGACCTGGTGCAGCTGCACGAGCTGTACGCGGAAAAGGGCATCAAGAACCCCGCCTGCATCGTCGACTGCAACCACGCCAACTCCGGCAAGCAGTATTTGGAGCAGATCCGCATCGCGAAGGAGGTCCTGCACTCCAAGCGCCACTCGAATGATATCAACGCGCTCGTCAAGGGCATGATGATCGAGAGCTACATCGAGGACGGCAACCAGAAGATCAGCGAGGGCACCTACGGCAAGAGCATCACCGACGCCTGCCTCGGCTGGGAAAAGAGCGAAAAGCTCGTGCTGGAGCTGGCTGATTTGCTGTAAATCAGCGTACGATAAAATGGAAAAACTCCCACGGTTCCGATATTACCGGAACCGTGGGAGTTTTTATGTCAACTGCAAGGCGAAACTTATTTCGCCTGCTTCATGGAGAGGCTGATGCGCTTTTTCTTCTCGTCGACTTCCAGCACGACGACCTTGACAACGTCGCCGACGGACACGACCTCGGACGGGTGCTTGATGAACTTGTTCGACACCTGCGAGATGTGGACAAGTCCATCCTGATGCACGCCGATGTCCACGAACACGCCGAAGTCGATGACGTTGCGCACCGTGCCGGTCAACACCATGCCGGGCTTTAGGTCTTTCATTTCAAGAACGTCGGTGCGCAGGATGGGCTTTGGCAGCTCGTCGCGCACGTCGCGGCCGGGCTTTAAGAGCTCCGAGACGATATCGCGCAGCGTGGGAACGCCGACGCCGATCTCCGCTGCGGCCTTTTCTTCGCCGTAGGTCTTGATGCGCGCGGGAAGGTCGGAGAGCTTCCCCTCCTTCACGTCCGCGAGCGTATGACCCGAGAGGGCAAGGAGCGCCTTGGCGGCCTCATAACTCTCGGGGTGGACGGCGGTGTTGTCGAGAACGCTCCTGCTCTCCGGCACGCGCAGGAAGCCTGCGCACTGCTGGAAGGCCTTGGGGCCGAGCTTTGGCACCTTCTTGATCTGCGCGCGTGAGGTGAACGCGCCGTTCTCCTCGCGGTACGAGACGACATTTTTCGCCGTTGTGCCGTTCAGGCCCGCGACGCGCTGCAAAAGTGACGGCGACGCCGTGTTGATATCCACGCCGACGGCGTTGACGCAGTCCTCGACCACGCCGTTCAGCGCCTCGTCGAGCTGCTTTTGCGGCATGTCGTGCTGATACTGCCCCACGCCGATGGCCTTGGGGTCAATCTTCACGAGCTCGGCAAGCGGGTCCTGTAATCTCCGCGCGATGGACACGGCGGAGCGGAGGTTCACGTCGTACTGCGGGAATTCCTCGGCGGCGAGCTTGCTCGCCGAGTACACGGACGCGCCCGCCTCAGAGACGATCATGTAGCTCACGTGCGCACTGCCCTCGTTCACCTGACGGATGAGCTCGACGGCCATCTGTTCGGTCTCGCGGCTGGCCGTGCCGTTGCCGATGGCGATGTGCTCCACACCGTGCTTTTTGATGAGCGTTGCCAGCGCGGCGATGGCTTCATTTTTCTGCCGCTCGCCGTAGGTCGGGTAGACCACGGCGGTATCGAGCACCTTACCTGTGCCGTCCACGACGGCGACCTTGCAGCCCATGCGGTAACCGGGATCAAGGCCCATCGTGACCTTGCCCTTGACCGGCGGCTGCATCAAAAGCGGCTTTAAGTTGAGCGCAAACTGGCCGATGGCACCCTCGTCTGCCTGCTCAGTGAGCTGATTTCGCACCTCGCGCTCGAGCGAGGGGAAGATGAGACGGTCGTAGGCGTCCTCGGCGGCGGACTTGACGAATTCCATGGCGGCGGAGCCGGGCTTCACGACTGCACGGCGCAGCAGCGGGAGCGCCTGCTCGCGGTCGAGTGTGATGGAGACCTTCAAAATGCCTTCTTTTTCACCGCGGTTGATGGCGAGCACCTGATGCCCCTGCAAGCGGGCGACAGACTGCGTAAAATCGTAGTATAGGCGATAGACGCTATCGTCCTCGGTCGCGGCCCTGCTCACAAGCTGGCCCTGACGGGAAATGAGCGCGCGAAGGCTCTTGCGGATGGCGGCGTCGTCAGAGATCTGCTCAGCGATGATGTCGCTCGCGCCCTGCAGGGCGTCCTCGACCGTCTCGACGCCCTTTTCGGGGTCGACAAAGTCGCGCGCGGCCTCCTCGGGCCGCGGGCAGTCTCGCTCCTGCGCGAAGAGCAGCGCGGCGAGTGGTTCAAGGCCCTTTTCCTTCGCCATCGTGGCGCGGGTGCGGCGCTTTTGCTTGTAGGGGCGGTAGAGGTCTTCGACCTCGGCGAGCGTTTTGGCGCTGTCGATGGCGGCGGCGAGCTCGTCGGTCAGCTTGCCCTGCTCGTCGATGGACTTTTTCACCGCTTCGCGGCGCTCTTCAAGACCGCGGAGGTATTGGAGCCGCTCTTCGAGCGTGCGCAGAGAGGTATCGTCCATTGCACCGTGGAGCTCCTTGCGGTAGCGGGCGATAAAGGGGATGGTGTTGCCCTCGTCGAGCAGATGCACGACGTTTTCAACGTGCCGGGGGTCTTTGCCGAGCTCGGCAGCAAGGGCCTGAATGAGATCCATAAAATGTTCCTTTCGTATATCGGGCGCCGAAGCGGCGCGGTCAAGTGAATCAGCAATGTCCGCCCGAAAGCGGGCGGAACGCAAAATTTATTATACCGCATCGCGCGGCGATGCGCAAAGCCTTTTGCGCAGAAAAAAGGCGGAGGATCGGCGCGACGGCTGGGACTTTACATTTTGCCGCTTTGACGGTAAAATACGACGCAGCGTTCAAAGGCATCGAATGCTTCGCTTTGCCGCTCAAAGACGGCATTTTTCAGCAAGAGAAGGAGAAAGCAAAATGCAGAAGAAAAACAACAAAGGCGTCATCGCCCTCATCATCGTGCTTGTGCTGGCGGCTGCCGCGCTCGTCATTTGGCAGACAAACAAGCCGGAGACGCAGCAGGGCGGTAAGGAGATCACCATCAACGTCGACCACCTGAACGGCGATGACACGACCTTCACCATCCGCACCGACGAAGAGTACCTGCGCGGCGCGCTCGAGCAGGAAGACCTCATCGAGGGCACAGAGAGCGAGTACGGCCTCTATGTGCTGACTGTGGACGGCGAGACCGCCGACGAGAGTGAGCAGCAGTGGTGGGCTACAGCGTGAACGGCACGTTTGCCGAGCTCGGCGTGGACAGCCAGCCCGTCGCGGACGGCGATGTGTACGACTTTGTGCTGAATGTCGGCTGGTAAGTCCGCAAGACTCAGCATCCGCGAGATCGCGGAGCTGTCGCTTTTCTGCGCGCTGATGGTCGCGGGCAAGGAGTGCCTGCGCCTTATCCCGAACGTGCATCCCGTCACGCTGTTGCTGCTTTTGGCCACGGTGGTGTACGGGGCGAAGGCGCTCTATCCGGCGTTCGGCTTTGCCCTGCTCGAGATCGCGCTCTACGGCGCGGGGCTTTGGAACCTGATGTATCTCTACGTCTGGCCGATCGTCGTGCTCGCTGCGCTGCCGTTTCGCAGAAGCGAGAGCCGCGCATTCTGGGCGGCCATCGCGGGGCTGCACGGGCTGTGCTTCGGCGCGCTGTGCGCCATTCCGTATTTTTTCATCGGCGGATGGCAGATGGCGTTTTCGTGGTGGGTCTCGGGCATCCCGTATGACGTCATCCACTGCGTGTCAAATACGGTCCTCGTCTTCGTGCTCTTCCCGCCGCTGCGGCGCGCACTGGAGCGCGCGAAGAAAACGTCGGGCGGAAGAGAATAGCAAAAAGCACCTGCCTTCGGCTGTGTGCTCGTAAGACAGTAATTCTAATTGAATGGTAACCCAGAGGCGTATCTCAAATCTGTTACTGAGTACAAGCCTTTGGACTAAAGCTCGGTATACCAAACACCGGATTAAGAATGGACTTTGAGAGAAAGTGAGGTATAACAATATAAAACAGATTATTACTATTCAGCACACGCAATCAATTCACCACACAAATGGTATGGTGGGTTCTTGGACAGATTGGGATCTTTCTGAATTAGGCATTGAACAGGCTGAAAGAATAGGGCAGAAATTAGCGAAGCAGTTATCCGGTCACAAAATTGTTATGTATGCTTCCGATCTTCTGCGAGCAAAGCACACCGCTGAAATTGTCGCAAAGCATATGGGAATCACACCTAACATTAGAACGGAACTTCGAGAGCGCAATTTAGGTAAATGCGTTGGCAAATCTGTTCAGTGGCTTCGTGAGAACATTGAGGTTCAAGAGAAAACCATTGATGACAGGATGTTTTCTGATGCTGAGAGTAGACGAGACGAATGGAATCGCTTAAAACCTCTTTTTGACGAGATAATGGCAAGTAATGATGAATGTATCATTGTAGTATCACATGGCGATTTGCTGAGCGTTTGGAATACGATGTTCCTCGGAATGGATGTGGAAACGCTGAATCAGTTTGAACTTTTTGGTATGGCAGGCGGCGTTTCTTTCATGCTTCAAAACGATGAGGGTAAGCGATTTATCAAGAAAATGAGCGATTTGTCTTACATGGCAAATCAATTTATATGAGAAAAGCGTGAGGTATAAATAAAATAGGCTTTGAACAACTTGCAAAAATAGAAAATGAGTGAACGTGTAAACAGAACCTACGATATATTCAACGAGGATGCAAGGCTCAATCATTCCAAAGCCGCACGAGTTGAATTTTTGACTACCGTTCACTACATAGAAAAATATTTGAAAGATGGCGACAAGATACTCGACATTGGCGCAGGTGCAGGTGAATACAGCCTCTACTTTGCTCGTAAGGGTTATGAAGTCTCGGCTCTTGAACTTGCCGATGCCAATATTGCCGCATTCAAAAAGAAACTGACACCCGAAGATAAAATCGATCTTGTTCAAGGCAATGCCCTTGACCTCTCTCGATATGCAGATAAGTCGTTTGATATTGTCCTTCTGTTCGGCCCGCTTTATCATTTGAAAAATGATGCGGACAAACAGAAATGTATCAGCGAAGCAAAGCGTGTCTGCAAGGACGGCGGCAAGATCTTCTTCGCTTTTATTTCCAACGATTTTGTTTTCCTTACCGAGTTCGGATACGATGTGAATTATTTCAGCAACGGTGATTATCCCGAGCTTCCACACCGAGCAGCTCAAAGAGGGCGAGGGCGACGTCATCTGGACGATCTACCTCAAAAACGGCGACACGCTGCGCCTGCACCACACGGTCAAAATCATGCGCATCCCGGTCGTGACGCTGACCGAAAATGACTACCCGATGGCAACGATCGACGACCTGAACGCGCTGCTCGACACGCTCGCGCACGAGGCGGATCGAAAGTCGGTCTACATTTTGCAGCTGCCCGCGGTGACATACGAGGGTGGACTGACGATGAAAAATTTCTGCTGCGACCTGATCGGCAGCGAGAGCGGCACGACCTTCACCGGCACGGTGACGGTCGCGACGCGCGGCATTCACCCCTCGAACATCACGAACGTCCGCTTTGTGGGCGACGGTACGGGCATCGGCCTTTCGGCGAGCGAGGGAGCGTTCCTGCACCGCTGCACGTTTGAAAACTGGGAGATCGGCGCTTACGGCGGCCTCGGCAGCTGGGTCAACGCCACGGGCTGCACATTTCGCGGCAACGACGTGGGGCTGTGACTCGATAACCGCGGCGACGCAACGTGTTCCAGCAGTTACTACGGCGACAGCGTGTACGAAGACAACGGCACCGCCGTGCGCATCGCCGCGATGCCGGGCACAGAGACGCTGGATTTCAATAACTGTGTGTTCCGTGGCAACGGGGTAAACGTCGAAAACGCGGCAGGATACGCCGTCGACCTCTCGCAGATCGTAACGGTGGAGAATTAAAGAAAAAAGGAGGAAACGCGGCGTTTTCTCCTTTTTTGTGTTCATTCAGATATTTAGCACAAAGTGCTCTTTATGATAGTCCAGCAGGCCTTCCTTTTTCATTTTTCCGAGCTCGAGCGACAATCCGCTGCGCTCAACGGCGAGAAAGTCCGCGAGCTGCTGGCGGGAGAACGGGATGTCAAACTCGACCGCGCCGCGCCGCTGCGCCTCGGCGGAGAGATAGGACATGAGCTTGGCGCGCGTCGTGCGCTGGGCGATGTGCGTGAGCTTTTCATTGAGCAGCAGGTTTTTTCCCGCAAGGTCGCTCAGAAGGTTTCGGATGATGCGGCTGTGGTGCGCGCAGGCGGAGGGACAGACCGTCAAAAGGCGCTTGACATTCAAAAACAGCACCGCCGTCGGCGTTTCGGTCACGACGCTCACGTTGGAGACACTGCTCGGCGCGCAGGCGAAGGCCGCGGCGTAGGTCTGCCCCGGCGTGGTGCGGGAGAGAATGTTGCGGTTGCCCCAGATATCCTCCTGAACGACGAGCGCGCAGCCGGAGAGCACCATGCCGATCTCCTCGACCGCATCGCCGGGACGGAGGAGAAACACATCCTTGGGGAACTGCTCGGTCTTCGCCGCAAGGCAGGTGAGCATCGCATCGAGCTCGTCCTCCGTGACGCCGGAAAAGAGCGGAGAGGCGGCGAGAATGGAAAAAAATTCTTTCATTAAAAAACGCCTTTCGTTGAAAATTCAACCGACTTGCTGGCCGCATTCTACTATAATACGCTTGAAAACGCAAGGAGGTATTGCAATGAAACGGAGAATCATTGAGATCGATCAAAATAAATGCAACGGCTGCGGCGCCTGCGCCGCGGCGTGCCACGAGGGCGCTATCGCCATGGTAAACGGCAAGGCGCAGCTGATGCGCGACGACTACTGCGATGGCCTGGGCGACTGTCTGCCGACGTGCCCGACCGGCGCGATTTCCTTTGTCGAGCGCGAGGCCGCGGCCTACGACGAGCAGGCGGTGCTTGAAAACAAGCAGAAGAAAATGCAGAAAGAGGGCATGACGCTGCACCACGGCTGTCCCGGCATGCAGCTCAAGACCTTTGCGCACAAGGCGGCATCTGAAACGGCGGCTCCTGCTGCGCAGGAGAGCCAGCTCTCCCAGTGGCCGGTGCAGATCAAGCTCGTGCCCGTGAACGCGCCGTATTTCTCCGGCGCAAAGCTGCTCATCGCGGCGGACTGCACGGCGTACGCCTACGCGGCCTTCCACGAGAAATTCATCAAGGGCCACATTACGCTCGTCGGCTGCCCGAAGCTCGACAGCGTGGATTACAGCGAAAAGCTGACCGAGATCATCGCAAAAAATGACATCAAGAGCGTGACGGTCGTGCGAATGGAGGTCCCGTGCTGCGGCGGGCTCGAGCACGCGGCAAAGACCGCGCTGCAAAATAGCGGTA
Organism: Hominicoprocola fusiformis; assembly: GCA_040095065.1. GTDB lineage: Bacteria > Bacillota > Clostridia > Oscillospirales > Oscillospiraceae > Hominicoprocola. The sequence goes on along the minus strand of JBBNGO010000010.1, from coordinate 45,989 downwards.
AATTCATCCCCTGGCAGGTCGTGACGATCTCGACGGACGGGAGAATACTGGATACGATTTGAGTCATCCTATGATCGATAAGACCACAGAATGAGGAGGATTTTTTCGGTGGACAACAAGATGTTTTGTTTTCAGTGCGAGCAGGCGGCGCACTGCACAGGCTGCACCGGCAGCGCGGGTGTGTGCGGAAAGAGCGCCGAGACGGCAAATTTGCAGGACGAGCTGACCGGCGCGCTCATCGGCCTTGCCCGCGCTGCGGACGGCAGCCCCGGCGTGAACGAGGGCACATGGAGCCTCATCATCGAGGCGCTTTTCACTACGCTCACGAATGTGAACTTTGACGCGGCGGCCATCCGCGATGTGACTGCACGCGTGAAGGTGGAGAAGAGCCGTCTTGTGCCGGACTGTGCGTCCTGCATGTCGCCCTGCGGGCACAACAATGACTACGATGTCTCGCGGCTCTGGACGGCGGACGAGGACATCCGCAGCCTCAAGTCGCTCATCCTGTTCGGTATCCGCGGCATGGCGGCGTACGCCTACCACGCGATGGTGCTGGGCTATACGGACGGCGAGGTCAACCGCTTTTTTGCCAAGGCATTGTTTGCCATCGGCGAGGACTGGGGCATGGATGACCTGCTCCCCCTTGTGCTGGAGGTTGGCGAGAAAAACTACCGCTGCATGGCGCTGCTCGACAAGGCCAACACGGAGACCTACGGCACGCCAGAGCCGACCACCGTGCCGCTGACGGTGGAAAAGGGACCGTTCATCGTGGTTTCCGGCCACGACCTGCACGACTTGAAGCGCCTGCTCGAGCAGACGGAGGGCAAGGGCATCAACATCTATACGCACAGCGAGATGCTGCCCGCGCACGGCTACCCGGGCCTTAAAAAGTATGCCCATCTCAAGGGCAATTTCGGCACGGCGTGGCAGAACCAGCAAAAGGAATTTGCCGACATCCCTGCGCCCGTACTATTCACCACGAATTGTCTGATGCCGCCGAAAGCGAGCTATGCCGACCGCGTGTTCACTACGGCGGTGGTCTCATATCCGGAACTCAAGCATATCGGCGCGGACAAGGACTTCACGCCGGTCATCGAAAAGGCGCTGGAACTGGGCGGCTATGCCGAGGACAAGGCGTTCACCGGCATCAACGGTGGCAGCACGGTCACGACGGGCTTTGCCCGCGGCGCGGTACTGGGTGTGGCCGACAAGGTGGTCGAGGCCGTCAACTCCGGCCGGATCCGTCACTTTTTCTTAGTCGGCGGCTGCGACGGTGCGCGCCCCGGCAGGAACTACTACACGGAATTCGTCAAGCAGACGCCGCCCGACACCATGGTGCTGACGCTGGCCTGCGGCAAGTTCCGCTTCAATGACTTAGATCTTGGCACGGTGGCGGGGTTGCCGCGCATCCTGGACATCGGCCAGTGCAACGACGCTTACAGCGCCATCCAGATCGCGCTGGCGCTCGCCGACGCCTTTGGCTGCGGTGTGAACGAGCTGCCGCTTTCGATGGTGCTCTCGTGGTACGAGCAGAAGGCGGTGTGCATCCTGCTGACGCTGCTGTATCTCGGCATCAAGGACATCCGCCTCGGTCCGACGCTGCCGGCGTTCCTCTCGCCGAACGTGCTCGACTACCTTGTCAAGAACTTTGGCATCGCGCCCATTACGACGCCAGAGGAGGACCTGAAGGCCATTCTGGGGTAAAACTGAAACGTACCGGCGGGCATTTTGCCCGCCGGTATTTTTTGCAGAGAAAGAAACGCAAAAATTAAGCGTGACTTTTGACGCGAGATCTGATAAAATAAAATAAGTCTGCGCAACAGCGGGGAAAAGAGAGAAATCAACAGGAGAGATCAATGAAAAAACAGTTTGACCTCAGCGCCGCGGCGCTGCACATTTTAGCGATGGCCTTCATGCTGCTCGACCACCTGTGGGCGACGCTTTTTCTTTCGCAGGAGTGGATGACCTGCGTGGGACGTCTCGCGTTCCCCATTTTTGCCTTCATGGCGGTGGAGGGCTACTTCCACACGCACAGTTTCAAAAAATACGCGCAGCGGATGCTGATTTTTGCGTTGCTGTCGGAAATTCCCTTTGACCTGATGTACGGCGGCACGTGGTTCTACCCTGTGCACCAGAATGTCATCTGGACGCTGCTCATCGGCCTTCTCGGCATTCGGGCGATGGAGGCCGTGCGGGAAAAGGGGAAGACATGGCTCTATCTTCTGACTTGCGCTGCGGTCACGGTGCTGGGCTTTGCGCTCGGCACGCTCGGCATGGTAGATTATTACGGCATGGGCGTTTTGACGGTGTTTGTGTTCTATTTCCTCCACGGCAGAGAGTGGTGGAAGCTGCTCGGGCAGATCGCGGCGCTCTATTGGATCAATGTGTCGCTCATCGGAGGACAGATTTTCCCGATCGAGCTTTTTGGACTGGAGTTTGAGGTCTGCGAGCAGGGGCTTGCACTGCTCTCGCTCGTGCCCATCTGGCTCTACCGCGGGCGGCAGGGACACCACAGCAAGGTGTTTCAGTATGCCTGCTACGCGTTTTATCCGGTACATATGCTCATCCTCAGCCTTATCCAGCTGTCTCTGTAACAGAATACGAAAAAAGCGCTGCCGAAAGGCGGCGCTTTTTCGCGCCCTTTTTTGGAACGTTCACAATTTGTTTATTGACATTGGAATGGAAACAACTATAATGATGACGTTCTAAAATTAGAAGATTATCATTCGATGACGAGCGAGCGCGGCGCGTGACCGAATGAGGTCGGAAAGGAACCGATATGATGCCGAAGGAACCGATGCGCGGGGCAACGCTTTTCAGCCACGCCAACAAGATGACAAAGGCTTATCACATTATGTTAACTCCACTGTGCAAGGAGACCGGCCTGCCGCCGTTAGCGATGGATATTCTGCTCTTTCTCGCCAACAATCCCGAGCACAACACGGCGAAGGACATCTGCCGCATGCGCGGGCACAAACCGGGTATCGTCTCCGTGCATGTGGAAAGACTGGTGAATGACGGTCTTCTCGAGCGGCGGGAGATGCCGGGCGACCGGCGGCAGACGCGGCTTATCTGCACCGAACAGGCGCAAGCGCTCATTGAGCGCGGACGGCAGGTGCAGTGGCAGTTCGGAAGACGTCTGCTCGAGGGCATCCCGGAGGAGGATCTGGCGACGATGCGCCGCTGCCTTGAAAGAATGGATGGCAATCTGAACGGCATCTGCAAGGAAAAGCGCTGAGGGCCCAAAGAAGAAATCAGGAGAACAACAATGCTGAAATTACTCAAAAACATGCGCCGTAAAGAGGTGCTCATGGTGCTGCTGTGCACCGTGCTTGTGGCGGTGCAGGTCTACTTTGACCTGCGGCTGCCGGATTACATGACCGATCTGACGACGCTCATCAAAACGTCGGGGGCGACGGCGGATATCCTGTCCGTCGGCGTGAAAATGCTTGGCTGCACGCTCGCAAGCGCCGTGCTGGCCGTGGGCTGCGGGTATCTTGCGGCCAAGGCGGCGTCGGGCTTCAGCTTCACGGTGCGCGAAAAGCTCTTCCGCCACGTGATGGACATCGGCAGCGAGGAGATGCAGGACTTTTCCGTCGCCAGCCTCATCACGAGAACGACGAACGACATCACGCAAATTCAGATGATCGTGGCGATGGGCCTGCAGATGATGATCAAAACGCCGATCATGGCCGTGTGGGCCATCATCAAAATTCTCGGCAAGAGCTGGGAGCTCTCCGCCGTGACAGCGGCATTCGTCGTGGTCATCTGCGTGACGGTGATAACGGTGATGAGCATCTGCATCCCGCGTTTCCGCATCGTGCAGAAGCTGACCGACCAGATCAACCGTGTGGCGCGCGAAAACCTGACGGGCATCAACGTGGTGCACGCGTTCAACGCCGAGCAGTACCAGAACGACAAGTTCAACAAGCCGAGCCTTGACATGATGAATGTGCAGGTAAAGAACCAGAAGCTCTTCGCCCTCGTCCAGCCGACGATGACGCTCGGTATGAACGGCCTGGCGCTCACGATCTACTGGCTGGGTGCGGCGCTCGTCAACAACATCGCGCTGACCGATTCCGCAGCGCGCCTCACGATGTTCAGCGACGTGCTGGTGTTCAGCACGTATGCAACCTACGTGGTGATGTCTTTTATGATGCTCGTGATGATCTTCATGCTGCTGCCGCAGGCGCAGGTCTCGGCCGAGCGTATCAACGAGGTGCTCGAGCGCAAGGCGAATATCCGCGAGGGCAGCGTGAGCGAATGCAAAGAGCACGGCACAGTGGAGTTCAAAAACGTTTCGTTCCGCTATCCGCACGCTTCGGAGGATGAGCTTTCGAACATCAGCTTCCGTGTGAACAGGGGCGAGACGCTTGCCGTCATCGGCGCGACGGGCAGCGGCAAGACGACACTTGTGAGCCTGATCCCGCGCTTTTACGATGCGACGGAGGGCGAGGTGCTTGTCGATGGCGTGAACGTCAGGGACTACACGTTCGACACACTCTACAACAAGCTCGGCTACGTGACGCAGAAGGCGGTGCTCTTCGCCGGCAGCATCCGCGACAATGTCTACTTTGGCGAGAGCGAAGCGCCGGCGGACGATGAGTGCCTTGCGCAGGCCGTCGAGCTTTCGCAGGCGAAGGAGTTTGTCGACAAGCTCCCCGACGGCACGCAGCACCATGTGGCGCAGATGGGCCGCAACATGTCCGGCGGCCAGAAGCAGCGCCTTTCCATCGCCCGCGCGCTGGCGAGAAAACCGGAGATCCTCGTCTTCGACGATTCGTTCTCCGCTCTGGACTACCGCACGGATGCGAAGCTGCGCGAGGGGCTATCCAAGCAGCTGCACGACACGACGAAGATCATCGTCGCGCAGCGCATCAGCACCATCCGCCACGCAGACAAGATCATCGTGCTCGACCGCGGCGAGACCGTGGGCATCGGCACGCATGAAGAGCTGATGAAAAACTGTGACGTTTACCGCGAGATCGCGACCTCCCAGCTCAGCGCTGCGGAGCTCGCGTAAAGGGGGCGAGAGAAGATGAAAAAGAAAAACAGCAATCCCGTCGGCGCGCTCAAGCGCACGGGCGCGTATATGAGCTCGAGCATGAGCATTATCATTTTTGCCCTCGTGCTGGCGGCGCTGAGCGCCGTGATGACGATCATCGGCCCCGACAAGATCGGCAAAATGGCGACCATTATGTCCGACGGCCTCTTCACCGGCATTGACCTCGCCGCCATTGCGAAGATCGGCGTGTTCCTTGCCATTATTTACTGCCTGAGCGCGCTGTTTGGCTTCATCCAACACTATATCATGGCGGTCGTGACGCTGAAAATGTCCTACCGCATGAGAGGCGAACTCTCGGAAAAGATCAACCGCGTGCCGCAGAAGTATTTCAACACCACCTCGCAGGGCGACATTTTGAGCCGCATCACAAACGATGTGTCAACGCTCCAGCAGGGACTTACCAACAGCCTGCCGACCATCATCAGCGCCGCGACACAGTTTGTCGGCTGCCTTATTATGATGTTCGTGACCGAATGGCGCATGGCGCTCGTCGCACTGTGCATCACGCTCCTTGGCATGGTGCTGATCGTCGCCATCATGTCGAAGTCGCAGCGCTACTTCACCGCGCGGCAGAAGAGCCTCGGCGAACTCAACGGCTATGTCGAAGAGATGTATTCCGGCCATGAGGTCGTGCGCATCAGCCGCGCAGTCGATAAGGTCCTCGACCACTTCGACGGCCTGAACGCGGCGGTCTATGACGCAAACTGGCGCTCGCAGTTCCTCTCCGGTGTGATGCAGCCGCTCATGAACGTGATCGGCAACCTCTCGTATGTTGCCGTGTGCGTGTTCGGCTCGGTGCTGGCCATCAATGGCACGATCGAATTCGGCGTCATCGTCTCGTTCATCCTGTATGTGCGCCTCTTCACCACGCCGCTGACGCAGATCGCGCAGGGCATGACGAATTTGCAGACGGCCTCCGCCTCCGCGCACCGCATTTTCGACTTCCTCGAAAGTGAAGAGCTCGGCGACGAGAGCGGCAAGACCGAGAAGCTCGACGCCGTGCGCGGCGCGGTAATGTTCGACCACGTGCGCTTCAGCTACCCCGATTCGCCCGACAAGATCATCATCAAGGATTTCTCCGCTGAGGTCCATCCGGGCCAGAAGGTCGCCATCGTCGGCCCCACCGGCGCGGGCAAGACCACGATGGTGAACCTCCTGATGCGCTTTTTCGAGGTCAACAGCGGCCGCATCACGATCGACGGCGTGGCGACGACCGACCTGCGCCGCGAGGATGTGCACGAGCTCTTTGGTATGGTCTTGCAGGACACGTGGCTCTTTGAGGGCACGATCCGCGAGAACCTGGTCTATAACATGGAGGGTATCACGGACGAGCAGCTCGAAACGGTCTGCAAGGCCTGCGGCCTCGACAAATTTGTCCACTCGCTGCCACAGGGCTTTGACACCGTGCTCAGCGAGAGCACGACGATCTCGGCGGGACAGAAGCAGCTTTTGACCATCGCCCGCGCGATGCTCCAGAATGCGCCGATGCTGATCCTCGACGAAGCAACGTCCTCGGTCGATACGCGCACGGAACTTCTCATTCAGCGTGCGATGGACGAGCTGACGAAGGGCCGGACGAGCTTTGTCATCGCCCACCGCCTGTCGACCATCAAGAACGCCGACCTCATCCTCGTGATGCGCGACGGCGACGTCATCGAGAGCGGCACGCACGAGCAGCTGATGGAGCAAAACGGCTTCTACGCCGAGCTCTACAACAGCCAGTTCGCGCAGGCGTCGTAAAGAAAAACCAGCGCAGGTGAGCCTGCGCTGGTTTATATTTTCTGCGGAAGAAGTTAAAAGAAAGTTTATTGCCGAACTGGAAAACGGTGGTATAATAAGGAACATCCAAGGGGTGACAAAGCCCGCACCGCGAAAGGAAGCGGAAACATATGAATTGGTTTCAGGAATTGCTGTCGAATCCCTTTTTGCTCATCGGTCTCTCGTCGTGGTTCTGGGCGCAGCTCATCAAGACGATCATCCACGCCATTGTGACGAAGAGCATCGACTTTACGCGCCTGATCGGCGACGGCGGGATGCCGAGCGGCCATTCGGCCACGGTCTCGTCGCTCGCGACCGCGGCGGCGCTCGTCTACGGGCTCGGTTCGTTTGAATTCGCGATGGCGTTCATCTTCGCCATCGTCGTCTGCAAGGACGCGATGGGCGTCCGGCTCGAAACGGGGCGGCAGGCCGTTATCATTAACGACATCGTCGAGGCGTTCAACTCGCTTGCGTCGGAAAAGCTTCCGGAGGCGAAGCTCAAGGAGTTCGTCGGCCACACGCCGTTGCAAGTCATCGCCGGTATTCTGCTCGGCGTGGCGAACACATTTATCATGTACTACTGCGTACTGTGAGGGAAAGGACATGACGCTTTTTATTAACTGCTGCCCGCGCGGAGAGTCGCGCACGGAAAAACTGGCCCGTGCGCTGCTTAAAGCGCTCGGCGAATACGAGGAGCTGCGCCTTTATGATGAGCCGCTGCACCCGCTGGGGCGCGCGGACATCGCAAAGCGCGACGCGCTGCTCGCGGAAAAGAAGTATGACGATGAAATGTTTCGTTACGCCCGTCAGTTCGCCGCGGCGGACAGAATTGTCATCGCTGCGCCGCTGTGGGACCTGTCGTTTCCTGCGCAGCTCAAGGTGTATTTGGAGAATATCTATGTCACGGGCATCGTGACGAAGTACAGCGAGGCGGGCAAGCCCGTTGGCCTGTGCCGCGCAAACGAGCTCTACTATGTCACGACCAGCGGCGGACCGTTCGACGGCCGCTTTGGCTACGATTACTGGAAGACCATTGCGCAGGACTGCTTCGGCATTCCGACCGTCAAGCTCCTGGAAGCCGAAAACCTCGACATCGTGGGCGCAGACGCGGAAAAGATTGTCGACGATGCCATCAAGGCCTACGGCCCTGCGTAAAATCAAACTTGTATAGCAAAAAAGCTCCGTGCCAAGGCACGGAGCTTTTTTATCGGGAAAAATCAGTGGACGCTGTTCTGCTCGCCCACGGGTAGCAGGTTCGTCATGCTCTTGAGGCTGATGGCGAGCGTGGACATGTTGTGCAGCAGCGCCGAGGTCGTCGGCGGCAGGATACCAAGCACGCCAAGCACGATGAGCGAGAAGTTGAAGCTCACGATGAAGCGGTAGTTGCGGTGGATGCGGGCCATGAGCTCCTGACTGAGAGAGCGCAGCGTGACGAGCGCGAACAGATCCTCGGACGAGATGGTGATGTCCGCGATCTCGCGCGCGATGGCGGCGCCGGTCGAAATGGCGATGCCCGCGTCGGCCTCGGACAGGGCGGGGGAGTCGTTCACGCCGTCGCCGATCATGATGACCTTGCGGCCCGCGGCCTTTTCGCTGCGGACGAACGCAGCCTTGTCCTCGGGCAGCACTTCGGCGTAGACATCGTCGACGCCGACCTCGGCGGCGACGGCTTCGGCAGTCTTGCGGCTGTCGCCGGTCATCATCACGACCTTGTCGATGCCGAGCTCGTGCAGCGCGCGCACGGCGGCCTTCGCCTCTTTGCGCAGCGGGTCATGGATGCAGATGACCGCGGCGAGCTCGCCCGCGATACAGAGGTACAGGTGCGAATACTCGGGCGGGAGCGATTCAAACTTGTCCTCTTCGCCCTCCGGCACGCGGCAGCCCTCGTCCTCGAAGACGAAGTGTGCGCTGCCGATGAGCACTGTTTTCTCGTCCACCATGCTCGAAATGCCGTGGGCCACGACGTACTGGACCTGAGAGTGATACTCCTCGTGCGTCAGGCCGCGGTCCCTGGCCTCGGCCACGACGGCGTTGGCGATGGAATGGGGATAGTGCTCTTCGAGGCACGCGGCGAGACGGAGCATCTCACTCTCTTCATTGCCGCCGAAGGTGACGATTCTCGCGACCTTGGGCGTGGCATAGGTGAGCGTGCCGGTCTTGTCGAAAACGATGGTGTTCGCCTGGGCGACGGCTTCGAGGAAGCGCCCGCCCTTGACGGAGATGTGATGGCTGCTGCTCTCGCGCATGGCAGAGAGCACCGCGATAGGCATGGAGAGCTTGAGCGCGCAGGAGAAGTCGACCATCAGCACGGCCAGCATCTTTGTGACGTTGCGCGTGAGAAGATAGGTCAGGATCGTGCCGCCGAGCGTGTAGGGCACGAGCCTGTCGGCAAGGCGCGAGGCCTTGTCCTCAGCCGTGGATTTGAGCTTTTCCGACTCTTCGATCATGCGCACGATGCGGTCATAGCGGCCGCCGCCGAGCGCCTTTTCCACGCGCACGACACACTCGCCTTCTTCGGCGACGGTGCCTGCGTAGACATAGCTGCCCTCGCGCTTGGGGACGGGCATGGACTCGCCCGTCATGGACGCCTGATTGACCATCGCCTCGCCGGAGACGACCTTGCCGTCGAGCGGGATGAGGCTGCCGGTGCGGACAACGACGCAGTCGCCCGCCTGAATATCGCCGATGGGAACGAGCGTTTCCGTCTCGCCCGTCTTGAGCCAGACGTGGTCGACGTTGAGCGACATTGCACCCGCGAGATCCGCGACGGACTTTTTATGCGTCCAGTCCTCGAGGATTTCACCAAGGCGGAGCATGAACATCACAGAGCTTGCCGTCGAGAAGTCGCCGCGCACCATCGACACGGTGACGGCGGTGGCGTCGAGCACGGCGACGGAGAGCTTGCCGTGCAGCAGTGCGGAAAGACCCTCGCGGATGTACTTGATCGAGTGATAGATGGCGAGCGCCGTGGTGACGGGGAGCGGGAAGAAGAGCTTCGAGATCACGCGGCGGATCACCGTCCACGAGAGTTTGTCTTCAAATTCACGGTTGAGTTTGCGCGTCGTATGGTCGGGGACAAGGTCCATCGTTTCGGCCTTGTCGAACGAGAACGCCGCGAGCGCGTGCACGAGCGCGGCGCGGTCCGCGCGGTAAACGATCACGGCGTCCTGCGTGCGGTCAAAGACCGAGACCTCTCGCACGCCGTCCACATTGCGCAGATAATATTCCAGAACGTCCGCCTGATGCAGCGTCATGCGGCGGCAATTCAGATGCACGCGCATGCGCCCGGCGGATTCGTGCAGAATTTTGCATTTCATAGTGTATCAATTCCTCCGAAAGTGAAAGAGAGCCGCGCGTCGCGGCTCTCCTGCGATTTATTCCTCGTCCGCTTTTTCCTCGGACGCGTCCTCGATGACTTCGGCGTCCTCTTCCGCTGCGCGGCGCTCGTTGATGTCCTTGGCGTCGGCGTAGACGTCCTCAGCATCCTCACGGACGTTCGTGACGGCCTGCATCACGCAGTCCTTGGCACGCAGCACCGCGGCGGTGGTGTGAGAGTAGACCTTTTTGGCATCCTTGCTGGAAAGGATCTTGAGACCGGCGGTGCCGAACAGCACGCCTGCTGCAAATAAACCGAGATGTTTCATTGAAAAAACCTCCTGTTAGTATGAATTAGAGCTCTTTAACATAGTGGGAATATAACATAACGCCGTTTCAAATGCAAGTAGCGAAATGTTAAAATTTGACGGAAAATGGAAACCGCGGATTTGTTATGTTTTTTCAGATGTTCGCGCGCTCGTCCCAGAGCGTCAGCGTACCTGATTGCAGCGTTTTCGGAACGTCGATGATGCGCTGGTTCGACGAGCCGCGAAAGCGCAGCGAGATATCGTGCAGCGCGTCCACATACCGTCCGTCGACGAGCACATCGAGCAGTGACAGCAGTTCGTCCGTCACCTCGCAGCGCGGGTATGCGGCGGGGTCGTGCAGCTCCTCCCACGTAAAGCCCGTGAACGACCAGATCGTCTTTTGCGGCAGCTCACGCCTCACGCGGCGGAGAAACGGCAGCAGTGCGCGCTGGTTTTTAGGCTCGAACGGCTCACCGCCGAGCAGCGTGAGACCGTTGATATAGTCGGGGGAGAGCAGGCGGATGAGTTCGTCCTCCGTTTCACTCGTGAAAGGCTTGCCGTAGCAGAAGTCCCACGTCTGCGGCTGGAAGCAGTTTTCGCAGTGGTTCGTACAGCCGGAGACGAACAGCGTCACGCGCACGCCAAGGCCGTTGGCGATGTCGCAGTTTTTGATCTCGCCATAGTGCATGGGAAATGACCTCCTTATCAGAAAAAGGTGGGAGCACGGTGCGCTCCCACCCAAACTGCAATTATATGGCGCAGCCTTACAGATGCAGCACGCGCTCTTTGATCTCCTGCGTGCGGCCCTGGTTCCAGAACTGGGTGCCGATGTAGCCGCAGGTACGGCGGGCGACGTTCATCTTGTCCTGATCGGTGTTGCCGCACTTCGGGCAGCGCCAGATGAGCTTGCCGCCCTCCTCGACGATGTCGATCTCACCGTCCCAGCCGCAGACCTGGCAGTAGTCGGACTTCGTGTTGAGCTCGGCGTAGATGATGTTGTCGTAGATGAACTTCATCACCTGCAAAACCGCTTCAAGGTTCTGCTGCATGTTGGGCACTTCGACATAGCTGATCGCGCCGCCGGGGGAGAGGTGCTGGAACTGCGCCTCGAACTTGAGCTTGGTGAACGCGTCGATCTTTTCCGTCACGTGGACGTGGTAGGAGTTCGTGATATAGCCCTTGTCCGTCACGCCCTCGATCACGCCGAAGCGCTTTTGCAGGCACTTGGCGAACTTGTAGGTCGTGGACTCGAGCGGCGTGCCGTAGAGGGAGTAGTCGATGTTTTCGGCGGTTTTCCACTCCTTGCACTTGTCGTTCATCTTCTGCATGATCGACAGGGCGAACGGCGTTGCGCTGGGGTCGGTGTGGCTCTTGCCGGTCATGTACTTCACGCACTCGTAAAGTCCCGCATAGCCGAGCGAGATCGTGGAATAGCCGTCGTAGAGGAGCTTGTCGATGGGCTCACCCTTTTTGAGTCTTGCGCACGCGCCGTACTGCCAGAGAATGGGCGCCGCGTCGGACAGCGTGCCCTTCAGACGGTCGTGACGACAGCGCAGCGCACGGTGGCAGAGCTCAAGGCGCTCTTCAAAGATCGTCCAGAACTTTTCAATGTTGCCGCCGGAGGAGAGTGCCACGTCGGGCAGGTTGATCGTGACGACGCCCTGATTGAAGCGGCCGTAATACTTGTGCTTGCCGGGAACATAGTTGCCGGCATTCGCGATGTTGCCGACGCCCGCGTCGGTGAAGCGGTCAGGCGTCAGGAAGCTGCGGCAGCCCATGCAGGGATACACATCGCCCTTGAGTTCGAGCATCTTCTTTTCGCTGATGTAATCGGGCACCATGCGGCGCGCCGTGCACTTGGCGGCGAGCTGTGTGAGGTAATAATACGGCGAGTCGTCGTGAATGTTGTCCTCTTCGAGCACGTAGATGAGCTTGGGGAAGGCGGGCGTGACCCACACGCCCTGCTCGTTCTTCACGCCCTGGTAGCGCTGCTCGAGCATTTCCTCGATGATGACGGCAAGGTCGCGCTTTTCCTGCTCGCTTCTCGCCTCGTTGAGGTACATGAAAACGGTGATGAACGGCGCCTGACCGTTCGTGGTCAGAAGCGTCACGACCTGATACTGGATGGTCTGCACGCCGCGGCGAATCTCCTCGCGCAGGCGCTTTTCGACGATTTCGGTGATCTTGTCCTCCGTCGGCTCGACGCCGAGGGCCTCGACCTCGGCAAGCACCTGCTTTCTGATCTTCTGGCGCGATACGTCGACAAAGGGGGCAAGGTGCGTCAGCGAGATGGACTGGCCGCCGTACTGGTTCGAGGCGACCTGCGCGACGATCTGCGTCGCGATGTTGCACGCGGTCGCGAACGAGTGCGGGCGCTCGATGAGGGTTCCCGTGATGACGGTGCCGTTTTGCAGCATGTCCTCCAGGTTCACGAGGTCGCAGTTGTGCATGTGCTGGGCGTAGTAGTCCGTGTCGTGGAAGTGGATGATGCCCTCTTCATGCGCCTTGACGATATCCTCGGGCAAGAGCAGACGGTTCGTCAGATCACGGCTCACCTCGCCGGCCATATAGTCGCGCTGGGTGGAGTTGACGACGGGGTTCTTGTTGGAATTCTCCTGCTTGGCCTCTTCGTTGTTGCACTCGATGAGGGAGAGAATTTTGTCGTCCGTCGTGTTGCTCTTGCGCACGAGCGAGCGGTTGTAGCGATAAGTGATGTAGCGCTTGGCGACCTCGAACGCGCCGTGCGCCATGATCTGGTGCTCGACAAAGTCCTGGATCTCTTCAACCGTGGGCGCGCGGCCAAGGCTCTGGCAGGAGAGCTCCACGCTCTCGGCGATGCGCTGGATCTGGACGGGCGTCATGCGAGCCTCCTCATCCACAACGTTGTTAGCCTTAGTCACTGCGGCGATGATCTTGACGATATCAAATTCTACTTCTGCGCCGTTGCGCTTGATAACTCTCATGTATTCCCGTCTCCTCTTCTTTTGGTATGTCCTTTACATAACACAACACTACATCTTGTGGTGATCTTCATAACAGCAAACTAATTATTGCACATGAGACTCAGCATTGCAAGTCCTAAGTGCTGAAAAAAGGAAACAATATCGGAGCCCCAACTTTGGACACTATTGACGAAACACCTTGAATGAAGCGGAATAGCGCATTATTTCAATTTGACGCAAAAATCAACAAGACATAAGTAATGCTAATAATAGCTATGCAAAATTAACTCTTTTCATGGGCGGAAAATGTGACTATAATAACTCGGTTGAAAAATTTGAGCAGGACTCGCAGAGCGGGCCCGCTCCGGATCGGAGGATCAATACAATGGCAAATTGCGCGATCGTAGGTATCAACTGGGGCGATGAAGGCAAGGGCCGCATGGTCGACTACCTCACGGACCATTATGACGTGGTCGTCCGCTATCAGGGCGGCGGCAACGCGGGCCACACTGTGGTGAATGAAAAGGGCAAGTTTGCCCTGCACCTGCTGCCGAGCGGCATTTTCCGTGACGGCGTTGTCAACATTCTGGGCAACGGCGTGGCGCTGGACTGCGAAAACCTGCTCAAGGAGATGGAGACGCTGCGCGCCGCAGGCGTTATCATCACGCCGGAGAATCTGAAGGTCAGCGACCGCGCGTCGCTGCTGCTGCCCTGGCACCGCGAGCTCGACGCGCTCGAGGAAGCGCGCCTTGCCGACAAGAAGTACGGCTCGACCAAGCAGGGCATCGCGCCGTTCTATGGCGACAAGTACCAGAAAAAGACCGTGCAGGCGGGCGAGCTCCTGCACCCCGAGCACTTAAAGGAGCACCTTGCCGACCTTCTTGAGTGGAAGAACCTGACGCTCCAGAAAATCTACGGCGCAAAGGGCTACACGATGGACGAGCTCATGGCGTGGGTCGATACCTACTGCGGCGCCATCAAGCCCTACATCACCGACACCGGCCGTTTCCTGAGAAACGCGCAGAAGGAGGGCAAGTCCATCCTCTTTGAAGCCCAGCTCGGCGCGCTGCGCGACCTGGACTACGGCATCTATCCCTACACCACCTCTTCGAACGCCGTTGCGGCGTATGCGCCCGTCGGCTCGGGCCTTCCCACGGCGAAGCTCGACGAGGTCGTGGGCGTGGTGAAGGCGTACTCTTCCTGCGTGGGCGAGGGTCCGTTCGTCTGCGAGTGGTTCGGCGAAGAGGCGCAGCAGTTGCGCGACGCGGGCGCAGAGTACGGCGCGAAGACCGGCAGACCCCGCCGCGTCGGCCCCATCGATCTGGTCGCGACGCGCTACGGCGTGGAGACGCAGGGCGCGACGAACATCGCCCTGACGAAGCTCGATGTCCTGAGCTATATGGACAAGATCCCCGTCTGCGCACACTATGAATTAAACGGCGAGCAGACCGACGACTTCCCGTTCCCCGTGCTGCTGCAGGACGCCAAGCCCGTCGTCGAGTATCTGCCCGGCTGGCAGTGCGACATCTCCGGCGCGCGCAAGTGGGAGGATCTTCCCGAAGCCGCCCGCAATTACGTCGAATACGTCGAAAAGGCCATCGGCTGCCACATCGGCTTCGTCTCCGTCGGCGCGGAGCGCGAGAGCCTGATCATCCGCTGACACACCAAAGTAAAGAGGGGACGAAGGCCCCCTCTTTACTTTTCTATTGCAACTTTGCTTCATTCTATATAAAATACGAACAGCGACCGCTGAGAAAGAAAAGGAGAACCCTATGCGCAAGAATATTTACGAGTCCCCGCTTTCGTCCCGCTATGCGTCCGAATACATGCTGAACCTCTTTTCCCCCGATATGCGCTTCCAGACGTGGCGCAGACTGTGGGTGGCGCTTGCCCGCGCCGAGCACGAGCTGGGCCTGCCCATCACGCAGGAGCAGGTCGACGAGCTCGCCGCGCACATCACCGACATCGACTACGAGGTCGCCGAAAAGCGCGAGCACGAGGTACGCCACGATGTGATGGCGCATGTGTACGCCTACGGCAAGGCGGCACCTTCCGCCGCCGGCATCATCCACCTCGGCGCGACGAGCTGCTATGTGACGGACAACGCCGATTTGGTGCTCTATCGCGACGGCCTCAAATACCTGAGAGGGCAGCTTCTCAGCGTGATGGTGAATCTTGCGGCATTTGCCCGCGAATACGCCGCCACGCCGACGCTCGGCTATACGCACTATCAGCCCGCGCAGCCCGTGACGATCGGCAAGCGCGCGACGCTGTGGATGCAGGACTTCCGCTCGGACCTTGAAGAGCTTGATTTTGTCATCGGTTCGATGCGCTTCCTCGGCTGCCGCGGCACGACGGGCACGGAGGCGAGCTTTGTCGACCTCTTCGAGGGCGACGGTGACAAGGTCGACGAGATGAACCGCCGCATCGCCGCGGAGTTCGGCTTTGAAAAGTGCTTCTCTGTCAGCGGCCAGACCTATCCGAGAAAGGCCGACAGCCGTATTCTGAATGTGCTCTCTTCCATCGCGCAGAGCGCCTACCGCATGGCGAACGACATTCGCCTGCTCCAGCACGACCGCCAGGTCGAAGAGCCGTTTGAAAAGAACCAGATCGGCTCGTCCGCGATGCCCTATAAGCGAAACCCCATGCGCTCCGAGCGCATCTGCTCGCTCAGCCGCTACCTGATGGCCGATGCGGCCAACGCGCCGATGACGGCCTCGACCCAGTGGCTCGAGCGCACGCTCGACGACTCGGCCAACCGCCGCATCTCGCTGCCGGAGGGCTTCCTCTGCGCCGACGCGGTGCTGCGCCTGTGCCAGAGCGTGACGAACGGCCTGCACGTGAACGAGAAGATCGTCGAGCGCACGCTGCGCGAGTATCTGCCGTTCCTTGCGACCGAGAACATCATGATGGAGGCCGTCAAGCGCGGCGGCGACCGTCAAGAACTGCACGAGAAGATCCGCCAGCACTCCATGGCTGCGACCGCCCGCATGAAAGAGGGCGAGCCGTGCGACCTCTTAGACCGCCTCGCGGGCGACCCCGCGTTCGGCATGACGCGCGAGGAGCTCGATCAGGTCATGGAGCCCAAGCTCTACATCGGCCGCTGCGAGCAGCAAGTGCTGCGCTTCCTCGACGAGTGCGCGCCGCTTTTGCGCGATGCCGCCGCGGAGGACGGCGCGATCGACCTGTAAGCGGGCAAAAATTGAGAATGATCCCTGAGCGGGAGGGATGGACGAGCCATCTCTCTCGCTTCTTTTTTTACCTGAAAAAATGTGCGGCGGCGCGCGTTGCCTTGGCAAAAGCGGGCAGAATACCAGTAAGTGAACAAATTGTAAAGGGTGTACGTTCCTATACAAAAGGTAGCGAGTGTCCATGGATTCGGGTATCGAAGTGTGCTATAAAGAAGCTGTAAAGAAAAGTGCACAAGAACGATCACTAAATTGCATAACATATTTGAAAAATAAATATTGATTTATTTATTGAAACAATCTATAATATGGAAAAGCTGAGCGGGAAAGATTTTCCCGCCGCAGTGCTAAAAGAGGTGAACGACAACATGGCAATGGAAGAATTACAGCAGGTGCAGGAGCTCGAAAAAGAGCTTGCAGCGCAGTATGCCGCCGCGCAGGCGGATGCCAAGCGCCGCATCGCCGTTGAGCAGCGCGCCGCTGCCCGAGAGATCGAGGACAGCCGCCGCAACGCCGACGTGGAGGCGCGGCAGCTGATGGCGGAGGCCGAGCAGCGCGCCGGCGAGGAGACGGAAAAGATCCTCACCAAGGCGCGCACGGAATGCGAAAAGATGCAGAGCGCGGCGCGCGCAAACCTTGAGCGTGCGGCGCAGTGGATCGCGGAAGAGGTTGTGAACGACAAATGGCAATCGTAGCAATGAAGCATCTCCGCCTCCTCGGCATGGAGAGCGAGCGCGAGGCGCTGCTCAAGGCCATGCAGGACATGGAGTGCGTGGAGATCTCAAGTATCGACGGAAGCGAAGAGGCGCTGAAATCAGGCTTTGCCAAGCCCGACGACAAGGCGCTGATGAGCGCGCAGGAAGCGTCGCGTGCGTACCGCACGGCGCTTGCCTCGCTCGACCGCTTTGCGCCGGAGAAAAAAGGCATGTTCCGCAAGCGGCAGGGCGTTTCCCGCGCGGCGTTTTTCAGCGCCGAGAGCGAGGAAAATGCCCGCACCGCGGCGGAGACGATCAACAAGGACACACGCCGCCTCGGCGAAATCGAGAGCGAGCGCACGAAAAATGAGGCGCTGCGAGCGACTCTTGCCCCGTGGCTGACGGTCGATGCGCCGCTCGGCGGCGCGGACGGCGCGCTTGCGGTGTTCTTTGGCACGGTGGGCCTGAATGTGACGGACGATGCGCTCAAAGCGCTGGCCGATTCGCTGGACGGGCTTCTCACCTGGCAGCAGGCCTCGAGCGACAGGTCGCTGCGATATCTTCTCGTGATGTGCCACGGGAGCGTGAAGGAGCGGGCGCTGAGCGCGCTGCGCGACCTCGGCTTTTCGACCGTGAGCTTTCGCGGCATGACCGGCACGGCGAAGGAAAACGACAAGGCGCTTGCGGAAAATCTCGCTGCGCTCGAAAAAGAGCGGCAGGAGATCGAACAGCGCATCGCGGGCCTTGGAGGCAAGCGGGAGGCGCTCTTGGAAGCGAGCGACCGCGCGGCCATCGCGCTGCGGCGCGAGGAGGCGAAGAGCCGACTTGTCGGCACTGACAAGGTCTTTTTATTGGAGGGCTGGCTGCCCGCCGACCGCTGCGCGGAGATCGAGAAAACGCTCAAGCCGTTTACCTGCGCGATCGAAACGCGCGAGCCGACAGAGGACGAGTACCCGCAGGTGCCGGTGCAGCTCAAAAACAACAAGCTGACGCGGCCGCTCAATATGGTCACGGAGATGTATTCGCTCCCGGTCTACGGCACGCTTGACCCGAACCCGCTGATGGCGCCGTTTTTCATTTTGTTCTACGGCATTATGATGGCGGATATGGGCTACGGCTTACTCATGATGATCGCCTCGGTCATCATCAGCAAAAAATACCGGCCCAAGGGCACGAGCGGCGAGCTGTTCAGCCTGCTCGGCCTCTGCGGCATCAGCACGTTCATCATGGGCGCGCTGACAGGCGGATTTTTCGGCGATTTCCTCACGCAGCTCGTCGCCATCGTCAGCCCCGGCACGGTCTTCGCGCTGCCGAAGCTCTTCGACCCGCTCGACGATCTGACGATGATCCTGATCGGCTCGATGGCGCTCGGCATGGTGCAGATCGTCACCGGCATGGCCATCAGTTTGATCGAAAAGTGCAAGCGGAAAAAGTTCCTCGACGCCTTTTTCGAGGAGATCACGTGGTGGATCGTGTTTATCGGCATCGCGCTTTTGGCGCTCGGCAAGGGTGCGGCGGTGCTGTATGTCGGATGCGCGCTGGTGCTGCTCGGCCCCATCGTGCAGGGCAAAGGCTGGGGCAGGCTCACGGGCGTGTTCGGCTCACTCTATAACCACGTGACGGGCTACTTCGGCGACATTTTGTCTTACACGCGACTGATGGCCCTGATGCTCGCGGGCAGCGTGATCGCGCAGGTGTTCAACATGCTCGCGGCGATGCCGGGGAACGTGATCGCGTTCATCATCATCTCGATGCTCGGCAACGCGATGAACTTCGGACTCAATCTCCTCGGCTGCTACGTGCACGATCTGAGATTGCAGTGCTTGGAATTTTTCAACAAGTTCTACGTCGACGGCGGAAAGCCCTTCCGCCCCATGACGCTGGACACGGAATATGTCGATTTACAGTAAATTGCAGAAAAAACGGAAAAACCGTAAGGAGGATAAAAAATGGGTATCTTTGAACTGACGACGGGCGGCGCCATCGGTATGCTGGGCGCGGGTCTTGCTGTTTGCCTCGCGGGCGCGGGCAGCGCACGCGGCACGGGTCTTGCCGGCGAGGCCGGCACGGGTCTTCTCTGCGAGGATCCGAGCAAATTCGGTAAAGTGATGATCCTGCAGGTCATCCCCGGCACGCAGGGCCTTTACGGTCTGGTCATCGGCTTCCTCTGCCTGATGCGTATGGGCGTCCTGGACGGCACGTATGTCGATATGTCGCTTCAGGAGGGCCTTCGTTACTTCGCGGCCTGCATGCCCATCGCCATCGGCGGCGGCATTTCGGCAGTTGCGCAGGGCCGCGTCGCCGCGGGATCGATCAACATCTTGGCGCGCCAGCCTGAACACTGGTCGAAGGGCATGGTGCTGTGCATCGTGGTCGAGTTCTACGCGATCCTTTCGCTGCTGGCGTCGATCATGATGCTGCTCAACATCGGCTGACGCGCCCACGGAAAGGCGGAAACGCAATGAACGGAATGGAAAAGATCACCGCGCGCATGAAAGAGGACGCGGCGCGCTCGCTGAGCGAGCTGAATGCGCAGACCGAGCAGGAGCTCCGGCGCATCCGCGAGGAGAGTGCCGCACGCGCGGAAAAAGAGCGCGAGACGGCGGGTGGGCGCGCGCATCTCGCCGCGCAGGAGCGCTATGAGCGCCTCTGCTCCGCGGCGGAGATGGAGACACGCAAGCTGACGCTCAGCGCCAAGCAGAAAGTGCTCGCCGAGACCTACGACCGCGCGCTGGAGATCCTCTGCTCCATGCCGCGCGAGCAGTATCTTTCGCTGCTGGTGCGCCTGCTGAAAGCGGCGGGCGGCAAGGGCGACGAGAAAATCGCCCTGAGCGCAAAGGATCGCGATGAGATCGGCGAAACGCTCGTCGAGCGAGCGAACAAGGAGCTGAACGCGCACTATACGCTTGCGGGCGAAGCGGCAGATATCCGCGCGGGCCTCGTGCTTATAAGTAAAGAATGCGACGTGAACTGCTCGTTTGAAACGCTTCTCGCTCTCTCGCGCGAGAAGACCGAGCGCGGCGCGGCAAAGCTCCTCTTCGCGGAATAAGGAGGGGATCGGATGCAGCAGTATCGGGATACGAACTACGCAGCGGTCTCCGCGGCGCTGCATGCGCGCGAGGCGAAGCTCCTGACCCAGGCAATGGCCGAGCGGATGATCGACGCCGCCACGCCGGAAGAGAGCTACAAGACGCTTTTGGAATGCGGCTACGCGCCGCTTGAGCGATGCACGCTCGAAAATGTGGAACACGCGCTCTCGCAGGCGCGCAGAGAGCTCTACCGCGAGGTGAGCGTGCTGGCACCGGACAAGCGCATCATCGAGCTTTTTCAGATCAAGTACGACTATCACAACGCAAAGCTCGCACTCAAGAGCAAGCGCACCGGCGAGGACGTCTCCCGCCTTGCGATGGACTGCGGCCGCGTCGACGCGCATAAGGTGCTTCGCGGCGAAACGAGCGCGGTTTCCGCGGCGATGAGCCGCGCGATGGCGCAGGCGGAGAGCGAAGTGGGCCACAGCGGCGATGTCCGCATGGCGGAGCTGCTGCTCGATCGCGCCTGCTACGAGGAGATGAGCGCGCTCGCAAGCGAGACGGGCAGCACGTTTTTGAAGGACTATGTCGCGCTCCAGATCGACGCGGTCAACCTGCGTACGCTCGTGCGCGCACGGCGCATGGGCTGCGAGGACGATGTGCTTGCTGCGGCGATGCTGCCGGGCGGGCACATTCCGGCGGACCAGCTCAGAGGCGCGCGCGGCGATCATTTATCGTCGCTCACACACGGCACGCCGCTTGACAGCGCGGGCGAGCTCGCGGCCAAACTGCTTGACAGCGGCGGGGGCCTGACGGAATTTGAGCGCGCGTGCGACGATGCGCTCATGTCCTATTTGCAGCGGGCGCGGCGCACGCCGTTCGGCCCAGAGGTCGTGGCGGGCTATCTTGGCGCGAAAGAGGCGGAGTTCACCGCCGTGCGCACCATTTTATCCGGCAAGATCGCGGGCATCGCGGCGGAGGATATCCGCGCGCGGCTGCGCATGAGTTATCTCTAAGGGAGGCAGCAGCATGAATAAGATCGGAGTTATCGGCGGGCGCGACAGCGTTTTGGGCTTCCGCGCCCTCGGGCTCGACACCTGCATCGCGGAAAACGGCGAGCAGGCGAAAGCCGCCCTCCACCGCATGGCGAAGGAAAACTACGCCATCATTTATATCACCGAACACCTCGCCGCGCAGATCCCCGCGGAGATCGAGCGCCGGCGCGAGGATGTATCGCCCGCCGTCATCCTCATCCCGGGCAGGGAGGGGAGCCTCGGCATCGGCACAGCGGGCGTGCACGCGGCTGCGGAAAAGGCCGTCGGCGCGGACATTTTGTAAAAAAGGAGCAAAAGCCTTATGGGAAAGATCGTTAAGGTCTCCGGCCCGCTGGTCGTGGCGTCGGGACTTTCGGAAGCGAATATGGCGGATGTCGTCCGCGTGGGCGAGCAGCATCTCATCGGCGAAATTCTGACGATGAGCGGCGATAGTGCCGCCATTCAGGTGTATGAAGAGACCTCGGGCCTCGGCCCGGGGGCAGAGGTCGTGACGACCGGCGCGCCGCTCTCCGTCGAGCTCGGCCCCGGTTTGATCGAGAATATTTACGACGGCATCCAGCGCCCGCTGGAGGTCATCCGCCAGAAGACGGGCGGCAACTTCCTGCCGCGCGGCGAGGAGGTCCCCGCGCTCGACCGCGAGAAGAAGTGGGACTTCACCGCTGTCGCCAAGGTGGGAGACCACCTGATCGGCGGCGACGTGCTCGGCACGGTGCAGGAGACGCCGTCGATCCTGCACAAGATCATGATGCCGCCCAAGATGAGCGGCACTGTGAAGGAGATCAAGTCCGGCAGCTTCACCGTGGAGGACGTCGTCGCTGTTATTGAGACCGACAAGGGCGAGACGAAGGAGCTCACGATGATCCAGAAATGGCCTGTTCGTGTGGGCCGTCCCTACACGAAGAAGTACCCGCCCGTCACGCCGCTCCAGTCCGGCCAGCGCATCGTGGACACATTCTTCCCCGTGGCCAAGGGCGGCACGGCGGCGATCCCGGGCCCGTTCGGCAGCGGCAAGACCGTCATGCAGCACGCGCTTGCCAAGTGGGCGGACGTGGATCTCGTCGTTTACATCGGCTGCGGCGAGCGCGGCAACGAGATGACCGACGTTCTGCGCGAATTCCCCGAGCTCATCGACCCGCGCACGGGCGAGAGTCTGATGAAGCGCACGGTGCTGATTGCCAACACCTCGGATATGCCGGTCGCGGCGCGCGAAGCGAGCATCTACACCGGTATCACCATCGCCGAATACTTCCGCGATATGGGCTACGCCGTCGCAGTCATCGCGGACTCGACCTCCCGCTGGGCGGAGGCCCTGCGCGAAATGTCGGGCCGTCTCGAGGAGATGCCCGGTGAAGAGGGCTATCCTGCGTACCTGTCCTCGCGCCTCGCGCAGTTCTATGAGCGCGCGGGCGTGGTCGAATGCCTCGGCAGCGACGAGCGGCAGGGCAGCCTGACCGCCGTCGGCGCGGTCTCGCCTCCGGGCGGTGACCTCTCCGAGCCTGTCTCGCAGGCGACGATGCGCATCGTCAAGGTCTTCTGGGCGCTGGATTCGTCACTTGCCTACCGACGCCACTTCCCGGCCATCAACTGGCTGAATTCCTATTCGCTCTATCTCGATTCCCTGCGCCCGTGGTACAGCGAGCACCTGGGACACGAATTCCTCGAAAACCGCGAGTGGGCCATGGCGATGCTGCAGGAGGAATCGAACCTCAACGAGATTGTGCAGCTCGTCGGCAAGGATTCGCTCAGCGCGAAGGACCAGATCACGCTTGAGGTCGCGCGTATGATCCGCGAGGACTTTTTGCAGCAGAACTCGTTTGCCGACAACGACGCCTATTCCGAATACGACCGTCAGGCGCGCATGCTGGCGCTCATCCGCCAGTATGACACGCAATGCCTGAGCGCCGCCGAGCGCGGCGGGAATTTAAGCGAGCTCTTCGCCATCCCCGCGCGTGAAAAGATCGGCCGTGCCAAGGGCGTGCCTGCCGACCAGTATAAGGACGCCTATGCGAACCTGCTCGTCGAGATGGAGGAGCAGATCGCCGCGATCGCTGAGAAAGGAGAGAAAGAAGAATGATCCGTGAATATAAGACCATCCGCGAAATTTCCGGCCCGCTGATGGTCGTGGACCATGTGCAGGGCGTCACGTATGACGAGCTGGCAGAGATCGTCCTCTCCGACGGCAGCACGCGCCGCTGCAAGGTGCTCGAGGTCAACGGCGACCGCGCGGTCGTGCAGCTGTTTGAAGCGTCTGCGGGCATCAACCTCGCCGATTCGCGCATCCGCTTTTTGGGCCATCCGCTCCAGCTCGCCGTGTCGCGCGACATGCTGGGCCGCGTCTTCAACGGCATGGGTCAGCCCATCGACGGCGGCCCCGCGATCATCGCCGATGAGCACCGCGACATCAACGGCCTTGCGATGAACCCCGCGGCGCGCAACTACCCCAACGAGTTCATCCAGACCGGCATTTCGAGCATCGACGGCCTCAATACCCTTGTCCGCGGACAAAAGCTGCCGATCTTCTCCGGCTCGGGCCTGCCGCACGCGCAGCTTGCCGCGCAGATCGCGCGTCAGGCAAAGGTTTTAGACGGCGAGAGCAACTTTGCCGTTGTCTTTGCCGCCATCGGCATCACATTTGAAGAATCTGAGTTCTTCGTCAACGAATTCAAGCGCACCGGCGCCATTGACCGCACGGTGCTGTTCACGAACCTTGCCAACGACCCCGCGGTCGAGCGTATCGCGACGCCGCGCATGGCGCTGACCGCCGCGGAATACCTCGCGTTCGACTGCGGCATGCACGTGCTCGTCATTCTGACGGATATCACGAACTACGCAGAAGCCCTGCGTGAGATCAGTGCGGCGAAGAAGGAAGTCCCCGGCCGCCGCGGCTATCCCGGCTACCTCTACACCGACCTTGCGACGATGTACGAGCGCGCGGGCCGTCAGGTGGGCAAGGACGGCTCGATCACGATGATCCCCATCCTGACGATGCCCGAGGACGACAAGACCCACCCCATCCCCGACCTGACAGGCTATATCACCGAAGGGCAGATCATCCTTTCGCGCGAGCTGTACCGCCGCGGCATCAACCCGCCGGTCGACGTACTGCCGAGCCTTTCCCGACTGAAGGACAAGGGCATCGGCGCGGGCAAGACGCGCGAGGATCACTCCGGCACGATGAACCAGCTCTTCGCCGCCTACGCAACCGGTAAAGAGAACAAGGAACTCATGTCGATCCTCGGCGAGGCGGCACTGAGCCCGACCGACCTTCTCTACGCCAAGTTTGCCGACGAGTTTGAAAAGCGCTATGTCGCGCAGGGTACGGACGAGAACCGCTCCATCGAGCAGACGCTCGACCTCGGCTGGGAATTACTTTCCCTCCTGCCGCGCAGCGAGCTCAAGCGCATCAAGCCGGAGTATATCGACAAGTATCTCAAAAAGGAAGAGTAAGGGGGGAGAAAAGTGCCTACGACCACTGTCAATCCCACCCGCATGGAGCTCACGCGCCTCAAGGGGCGGCTGCGCACCGCCCAGCGTGGGCACAAGCTTCTCAAGGATAAGCGCGACGAGTTGATGAAGCAGTTCATGGAGGTCGTGCGCGAGGACTTAGCGCTGCGGCAGAAGGTGGAGCAGTCGCTCACGAAGGCCTACGGCTCGTTCACCGTGGCGAGCGCGCTGATGTCGCCGGAAATGCTTGAGCAGGCGCTATTGTGCCCCAAGCAGAGCGTTTCGCTCGAAACGGGCACGGAGAACGTGATGAGCGTCGAGGTGCCGCGCTATGAGTTCAAGCTCGCGAGCGAGGACGGCGGGAATATTTATCCGTACGGCTTCGCCCAGACGAGCGGCGAGCTCGACGACGCCGTGCGCGAGCTCGGCGACATTTTACCCGACCTGCTCCGCCTTGCCGAGGTCGAGAAGGCCACGCAGCTTTTAGCTGCCGAGATCGAGCGCACGAGACGGCGCGTCAACGCGCTCGAATACGTCAAAATTCCGCAGATGCAGCAAAACATCAAGTATATCACGATGAAGCTCGATGAAAACGAGCGTGCCAACACGATCCGACTGATGAAAGTCAAGGACATCATCCTGAAAGAGGCCATCGAAGAGCGCCGCGAGACCGACAAGGCCGAGGGCGCAGGTGTTTGACGTAACAGGTACAAAAAAGAGGGAACCTTTTAAGGTTCCCTCTTTTTTGACTTTTTACTTTTCGGCCTTGGTCTCGCAGTACAGGCAGCGGTAGGTGCGCGTTTCCTCATCGGTCAGCGTGAAGATCTGCGGCAGCTCCTGCTCAACGGAGGTGATGCAGCGCGGATTCTTGCAGCGAATGACGTTTGTGATGCGCTCGGGCAGCTTGAGCTGGCGCTTTTCGGCGAGTTTGCCGTCCTTAATGATGTTGACGGTGATGTCGGGGTCGACATAGCCGATGACGTCCCAGTCAAGATCGAGTACCCGGTCGATCTTGATGATGTCCTTGCGGCCGAGCTTGCCGCTCGAAACGTTCTTGAGCAGCGCGACCGAGCAGTCAAGCTTGTCAAGACCGAGGATGTTGTAGAGCTCCATCGCCTTGCCGGCGGAGATGTGGTCGATAACGATACCGTTGGAAATAGCGTCGATGATCATTTATAAGTCCCTCCCTTATTCGATACCAAGCAGCTTGAGGATCAGTGCCATGCGGATGAAGCGGCCGTTTCTGACCTGCTTGAAGTAGCAGGCGCGCGGGTCATCGTCCACGGCAACGGAAATTTCGTTTACGCGCGGCAGCGGGTGCAGGATGCAGAGATCCTTCTTTGCATTCACGAGCTTTTCGGGCGTGAGGATGTAGCTGTCCTTCAGGCGCAGGTAATCCTCTTCGTTGAAGAAGCGCTCACGCTGCACGCGGGTCATGTAGAGAATGTCGAGCTGGGGCATGACGGACTCGAGATCGGTCGTCTGCTCGTAGGGGATGTTATTCTTCTTGAGCGCCTCGGCCTTCACGTAGCTGGGGAGCTTGAGCTCCTCGGGGGAGATGAGAACGATCTTGATGCCGGTGTAGCGGCTCAGGGCGCTGATGAGGGAGTGAACTGTACGGCCGAACTTGAGGTCGCCGCAGAAGCCGACGGTCAGGTCGTTGAAGCGGCCCTTTTCACGGTTGATGGTGAGCAGGTCAGTCAGCGTCTGAGTGGGGTGGTTGTGGCCGCCGTCGCCCGCGTTGATGACGGGAACCTCAGAGTGCATGGAAGCGACCAGAGGCGCACCTTCCTTCGGGTGGCGCATGGCGATGATGTCGGAATAGCAGCTCACGGTGCGCACCGTGTCGGAAACGCTCTCGCCCTTGGCGGCGGAAGAGCTGCTTGCGGACGAGAAGCCCAGCACCTTGCCGCCGAGACCGAGCATCGCGGACTCAAAGCTCAGGCGCGTGCGGGTAGAGGGCTCAAAGAAGAGCGTTGCGAGGATCTTGCCGTCGCACTTGTGTGCGTAGGCCTCGGGGTGGTCGATGATGTCATTGGCCGTGGCGACCATTTCGTCGATCTCCTGGGTGCTCAGCTGTAAAATGTCGATCAAATGCTCCATGTTAGTTCTTTCCTCCGATCCAAGATTCGTCCGACGGGTTGTTGCGGAACTGAATGAGACGCGCAACATCGTCGGGGTGGATATAGTTTTGTTTCGCCGCTACGTCGGCGATGACGTCAAAGTTGGTCAGGCTGTGATTCTTCACGTTGGCGGCGGCAAGGCGGTCAAGCCCTTTCTGCATGCCGTAGGTGAAGATGCTCGCAACGCCGAGCACCTCCGCGCCCGCTTCGCGCAGGACGCTCACAACGTCCAGAACGCTGCCGCCGGTGGAGATCAGATCTTCAATGACGACGACCTTCTGACCCGGCTCGAGGCGACCCTCGATCTGATTCTGGCGGCCGTGATCCTTGCCGGACGAGCGCACATAGCCCATGGGCAGCCCCATCATGTGGCCGACGATGGCAGCGTGGGCGATGCCCGCCGTGCTCGTGCCCATCAGTACCTCCACATCGGGATAGTCGGCGCGAATGATCTTGCACAGCGCACTTTCCACCTGCGTGCGCACCTCAGGTGCGGTCAGGATCAGGCGGTTGTCGCAGTAGACGGGACTCTTGATGCCGCTGGCCCAGGTGAAGGGCTCGTTCGGGCGGAAGAATACCGCACGGATGGAGAGCAATCCCTCCGCAATGCTGCGTTCCAAATGCTCCATTTCTATCTCTTCTCCTTTCAAAATGTCAGTCTGTTGACAAAATTAGCGTTTCCAATGCCTCCGGGGTTTCGGCAATCTGGTCGGCGCCGGCGGCGGTGAGCTCTTCGCGGCTGCCGTAGCCGTAGAGCACGCCGATCACGTCGAGCCCCGCAAGATGCGCGCCGATGACGTCATGCTCGCGGTCGCCGACCATCACAGCGCGGGAAAGATCGTCGCAGCCAGCCGCTTTAAGCGCGGCTTTGACGACATTTACCTTTTTGCCCGCTTCCTTGTCGCCCTCGGGCGCGCCGCAGATGGCGTCGAAGTAGGGCGCGAGGCCGAAATGCTCCAGAATGCGCTCGGCCATGGTGTCGAGCTTCGACGTGGCGACGAAAAGACGCTTGCCCTCGCTCTTGAGATGCGCAAGCAGCGCGGGGATGCCGGGGTAGGGGGCGTTGTCGAGCCAGCCGTCCTGCTGATAGTATTCGCGGAATTTCGCGACCGCGGCGTCGACATTCTCTGCGCTCACGAAGTGCGCGAAGGTCTCGCTGAGCGGCGGGCCGACGAAGAACGACAGCTCGCGCCAGTCGCGCTCGATGCCGAACGCGCGCAGGGCATACTGTCCGGCCTTCATGATGCCGGGGCCGGAGTCGGTCAGCGTGCCGTCCAAATCAAATAAGATGATGTTGCGGCGCATTGCTTAGCCCACAAACTCGCTGACGCAGCGGCGATAGGCGGCGACGGGATCCTCCGCCTGCGTGATGGGGCGGCCAACGACGATGTAGTCCGAGCCGATCTCGCGTGCCTTTGCGGGCGTAGTGATGCGCACCTGATCGTCCGCCTTTGCATCGGCAAAGCGGATGCCGGGGGTGACGGTGAGGAAGTCCTTCGTGCAGGTCTCGTGGATGCGGCCGGCTTCAAGCGGGGAGCAGACCACGCCGTCGAGCCCGGCGAGTCTTGCATTTTTGGCGTAGTCGATGACCACTTCCTCAAGGGGGCGGTGGATGCCGATCTCTTCCTCCATGCTCTGCTGGCTGGTGGAGGTGAGCTGCGTGACGGCGATGAGCATCGGACGCGTGCCGTCCGCGCGGGTGAGCCCCTCAAGCGCGGCGCTCATCATGGCGCGCGTACCTGCGGCATGGAGGTTGACCATGTCCACATCGAGGGAGGAGAGCACGGCCATCGCTTTTTTCACGGTGTTGGGGATATCGTGCAGCTTGAGATCGAGGAAGATCTTATGGCCGCGCGCCTTGATCTCGCGCACGATGGACGGGCCTTCGGCGTAGAAGAGCTCCATGCCAATCTTCACAAAGGGCTTTTCGCCGGTGAAGCGATCAAGAAATGCGAGGGTCTTTTCCTTGCTGTCAAAATCCAGTGCGATGATAACGTCCTTACCCATGGTGGGCACCTCCTATGATGTCGTTCAAATCGTTTATGTTGTATTTCTGCATGACGCGGGGCAGATCCTCGACGATGCGGCGGCAGGCGAAGGGGTCGACAAGGTTGGCAGCGCCGACCTCGACCGCCGTTGCGCCGGCGAGCATCAGTTCAATGACGTCCTCGGCGCTCATCACGCCGCCGAGACCGACGATGGGAATGCGCACCGCTTCGTACACCTGCCAGACCATGCGCACCGCAAGCGGGAAGAGTGCGGGGCCGGACATGCCGCCCGTGCTGTTGGCAAGAAGCGGCTTTCTCGCCTTGAGATCAAGGCGCATGCCCATCACGGTGTTGATGAGGCTGATGCCGTCTGCGCCTGCGTCCTCGCAGGCCTTGGCAATGTTTGCAATGCTCGTGACGTTGGGCGAGAGCTTGACGATGACGGGCTTTTTGACGGCGTCTTTGACCGCGCGCGTGACCGATGCGGCAGCCTTCGGGTCAGTGCCGAAGCTCATGCCGCCGCCGTGGACGTTGGGGCAGGAGATGTTCACCTCGAGCCAGCCGACCTGCGGGCAGGCATCGAGCTTCTGGCAGACCTCGACGTATTCATCGAGCGAAAAGCCGCTGACATTCGCCATGACGGGCTTGTGGAAAACGCGCGCGAGCTTGGGAAGTTCCTCGGCGATGACCGCGTCTACGCCGGGATTCTGAAGTCCCACGGCGTTGAGCATGCCGCTCTGCATTTCAGCGATGCGCGGCTGGGGATTGCCGAGACGCGGCTCACGCGTCGTTCCCTTGAACGAGAACGTACCGAGGCAGTTGATGTCGTACAGCTCCGCAAATTCGTATCCGTAACCAAAGGTGCCGCTCGCGGGAATGACGGGGTTGTCGAGCGGAAGAGAACAGAGCATGACGTTCGTTTTTACCATTTGATCTCCTCCCTTCCGAATACGGGGCCTTCACGGCAGACGCGCTTGGGGCCGTTTACCGTGTCGATCGTGCAGCCCATGCACGCGCCGAAGCCGCAGCCCATGCGCGCTTCCAGACTGATCTGGCCGGGCTTGTCCGTTTTTGCACAAAGCGCCTTGAGCATCGGCATCGGCCCGCAGGCGCAGACGGTGTCGAACTGCTCGAGCAGCGCGTCGGTCACAAAGCCGCGCGTGCCGCAGCTGCCGTCCGCTGTTGCGATGACGGTCTGCACGCCGAGCGCCTTAAATTCATTTTCGTAGAAGACATCCTCCGCCGTGTTGAAGCCCAGAACGGCGACGGGCGTTTTACCCGCGGCAAGAAGACGTTTGGCAAGGCCGAAGAGCGGGGCGGTGCCGATACCGCCGCCTGAAAGGAGCGTCGTTTCGCCGCAGGCGGCAACATCAAAGCCGTTGCCGAGACCGGAGAGCGCATCCAGCATCTGCCCTGGCGTGCAGCGAGAGAGCCAGTCCGTTCCGCCGCCGACTACTTTATATAAGAGGGTCACGCTGCGCTCGTCCCAGTCGCAGATGGAAATGGGTCTGCGCAGGAAGAAACCGGGCAGGCGAAGGTCGAGGAATTGACCCGGCGCGGTGATGGCCGAGGTGTCGCCCTCGAGCTTCAAGCGGTAGACGCCAGAGGCGATGGGGGCGTTTTCCGCGATGGTATATGTTACTTCGATCAAAGCGTGTCCTCCTTCCAGACGATCTCGCCGCCGATCATCGTCAGCTTGCACGCGCCTGTGAGCTGTGTGCCGGTAAAGGGCGTTGCGCGCCCCATGGTCAGAAACTTTTCGGGATCGACGGTGTAGGTTTCGTTGAGGTCAAATACGGTCAGGTCGGCGGGCTGACCGACGGCGATCTCCGTGCCGCAGCCAAAGCGGCGCATCGGAGAGGTGTGCATCAGCTCGACGAGCTTTTCCAGCGGCAGAATGCCCTTTTTTACAAGATGGGTGTAGCTTGCGGCAAAGGACGTTTCCAGACCGACGACGCCCATGGCGCTCTTTTCAAGACCCTTGGCCTTTTCTTCGTGGCTGTGGGGTGCGTGGTCGGTGACGAGCATGTCGATCGTACCGTCCAGAAGGCCCTCGATGAGCGCGTCCTGATCGGCCTGATCGCGCAGGGGGGGATTCATCTTGAAGCGTCCGTCCTCCTGTAGATCGTCCTGCGTGAAGGCGAGGTAGTGCGGCGCTGTTTCGCACGTCACGTTCACGCCGCGGCGCTTGGCCGCGCGGATGACCTCGACGCTTTCCTTGGTCGAAACGTGGCAGACGTGGTAGGTGCAGCCCGTTTCCTCGGCAAGCTTCACGTCGCGCGCGATCTGCCCCCATTCGCTCTCGGAGCAGATGCCGCGGTGCCCGTGGGCGCGGGCATACGCACCGTCGTGGATGTAGCCGTCGCGGAGCAGGGAATTGTCCTCGCAGTGCGCGGCAAGGATCTTGCCGAGGCGGCGGCACTCGGCCATCGCCTGGCGCATTATGCTCTCGGACTGCACGCCGCGTCCGTCGTCGGAAAAGGCGATGACGTTTTGCGCCATGCCCGCAAGGTCTGCGAGCTGCTCGCCCTTTTCGCCGACCGTGATCGCCCCGTAGGGATGCACATGGACGAGGGCGTCCT
The DNA here is from genome assembly GCA_040095065.1 of Hominicoprocola fusiformis. Lineage (GTDB taxonomy): Bacteria > Bacillota > Clostridia > Oscillospirales > Oscillospiraceae > Hominicoprocola. Next base: position 14,497 of record JBBNGO010000010.1, on the reverse strand, counting down.
TCTCAATGAGCGCGCGCTGGAGATTCAGCGCGTCGACACAGTCGGGGACGGGGTTCAGGTTCGGCATAGCGGCAACGTGGGCAAAGCCGCCGTGCGCGGCAGCCAGCGTGCCGGTGCGGATGGTCTCTTTATAAGAAAATCCCGGCTCTCGAAGATGAACATGAACATCAACGAAACCGGGAAATAAAACCATATTTGAAATATCAATAGTAATAGTATCATCGGAACGGGAAGCACCATTGCCAATAGAAACAATTTTCCCGTCCGAAAGAAACACATCCGCCAAATGAAATACGCCCTGAGAGAAAACCTTTGCGTTCTTCAAAATACAGCGCATGTTCCTTCCTCCTTGTCATGTTTTCGGTGCATTATACGGGATAGTCAGGCGAATGTCAAGAGTCAAAATTTCGAAAAAAGGCGGGAACGGGAAAAAGATGAGAAAGTATGCACGTTTGGCATGACACCTTGCAGGACGCGGCGTTTCACAGCGGGAAAAGGACAGAAAGGGGAGCCTTCCTTGGTGTAAAATGCTCTATTCCGGCAAACTGATTGAGAAAAAAGACCGTGCTTTTCGACGAAATTCCGGGCGGCGCGCGGAAATGTAAAATTATGCGGTTGACAATCGGCGCAGAGGCTCTTATACTGATGGCAACAAAGTTCCACGAACGGAGAAACAACACAAGATGAAGAGCATTTTCGTTTTTGCATACTATTATTACTTTACTATGGATTCGTAGTAAGGCTAATTTGTGATGCAAAGATGCAAAAAAGGCTCTGAAAAGAGATTGCTTGATGCGGCACAGGTTAGACCTGTGCCGCATTTTTTCGTTGTGGCGATATTTCACGGTCAATAAGGAGGAAATTATTATGATCGTCGTACTCAAGCGTGGCGCAGAACAGGACAAGCGCGAGCAGCTTATCAACTGGCTCAAAAATCAGGGCCTTGGCGTGCACATCTCCGAGGGCGAGTACCAGACCGTGCTGGGCCTGATCGGCGACACGGCGCGCGTCGACATGGACCTGATCGAGAGTTTGAGCATCGTCGACTCCGTCAAGCGCGTGACAGAGCCCTTCAAGTGCTGCAACCGCAAGTTCCATCCCGACGACATGATCGTGCAGGTGGGCGACGTCAAGGTCGGCGGCGGAAACTTCTGCATGATCGCAGGCCCGTGTTCGGTCGAATCCGAAGAGCAGATCGTCGCGGTCGCCAAGGCCGTGAAGACCTCGGGCGCGAACATGCTGCGCGGCGGCGCATTCAAGCCCCGCACTTCTCCTTATGATTTCCAGGGCCTCAAGGCCGAGGGCATCGAGCTGCTGAAGATCGCCCGTCAGGAGACCGGCCTTCCCATCGTCACCGAGATCATGGGCACGAATTACCTGCCGCTCTTTGAGGATGTGGACGTCATTCAGGTCGGCGCGCGCAATATGCAGAACTTCGACCTGCTGCGCGAGCTCGGCAAGCTGAGAAAGCCCATCCTCTTAAAGCGCGGCCTCGCCAGCACGCTCAAGGAGCTTTTAATGAGCGCGGAGTACATCATGGCCGGCGGCAACGAGCAGGTCATCCTCTGCGAGCGCGGCATTCGCACCTACGACGACTACACGAGAAACACACTCGACCTTGCGGCTGTGCCGATGCTCAAGGAGCTCACGCACCTGCCGGTCATCGTCGACCCCAGCCACGCGACCGGCATTGCGCGCCTCGTGCGCCCGATGGCACTGGCTGCTGCCGCCTGCGGCTCTGACGGCCTCATCATCGAGGTGCACAACGACCCCATTCATGCGCTGTGCGACGGCGCGCAATCCCTGCGCCCCGAGCAGTACGATGACCTCGCCAAGGCTGTGCGCCGCGTGAGAGAGGCGGTGGCAGAATGACCGCCGGCATCGTCGGCCTCGGCCTGATCGGCGGCTCGCTCGCCAAGGCATACCACGAGGCGGGCGAGCGTGTGCTCGCCCACGACATCGACCGCGATGTCTTGTCGTTCGCCGTCATCAGCGGCGCGGTGGACGAGGCGCTGACGGACGAGACGATGGCAGAGTGCGACGTCATCCTGCTGGCCGTCCGACCCGCGGCGGCGGTCGAATGGCTCAAAAATCACGCGGCAAAGATCGACAAGCACACGGTCGTCATCGACTGCTGCGGCACCAAGCGCAAGGTATGCGCGGCGTGCTTCCCAATCGCCGAGCAGTACGGCATTACGTACCTTGGCGGTCACCCGATGGCGGGCACGCAGTTCTCGGGCTTCAAGTACGCCAAGGCGAACCTCTTCGTGGGCGCGCCGATGGTGCTCGTGCCGCCGCGCTTTGACGACATTGAATTACTCAGCCATGTGAAAGACCTGCTCTCGCCCGCGGGCTTTGGGAGCTACTCCGTCACAACCGCCGAGCAGCACGACGAGATGATCGCCTTCACCTCGCAGCTGGCGCATGTGGCGTCCAACGCCTACATCAAGAGCCCCACGGCGAAAAAGCACAAGGGCTTTTCCGCCGGCAGCTACAAGGATATGACGCGCGTTGCCTGGCTCGCGCCGCACATGTGGGCGGAGCTCTTCATGGAAAACAAGGAATTCCTGCTCAAGGAGATCGACTGCTACATCGAGCACCTGAGCGAATACAAGACCGCCATGGAACATGACGACGAAGAGACCCTTATCCGACTTCTGGACGAGGGCAAGAAGAGAAAGGAAGAGGTGGACGGCTGATGCGAAGCATCCATATCAAGGCCTCGCGCGAATACGACGTGCTGGTCGAGCGCGGACTTTTGGACCGCGCGGGCGAGCTTCTCCGGGAGGTCAGCGCCCCCGGCATGGCCGCCATCGTGTCGGACAACACGGTCTACGCGCTCTACGGCGAGCGCACGGTCAAGGCCCTTGAAAAGGCGGGCTACCGTGTGCACTCTTTCACATTCCCCGCGGGCGAGGGGAGCAAGAACCTCTCGACCTACGCGGATGTTTTACACTTCCTCGGCGAGCACCGCTTCAGCCGCAGCGACGTGGTCGTTGCGCTCGGCGGCGGCGTGGTGGGCGACCTCGCGGGCTTTGCCGCGGCGACGTATCAGCGCGGCATGGGCTTTGCCCAGATCCCAACGACGCTGCTGGCCGCGGTCGATTCGTCCGTCGGCGGCAAGACCGCCGTCGACCTGCCCACGGGCAAGAATCAGGCGGGCAGCTTCTATCAGCCCTGCATCGTGATCTGCGATCCCAACACGCTCGAAACGCTGCCCGAGGAGCAGTACCGCTGCGGCTGCGCCGAGATCATCAAGTATTCGATGCTCGGCAATGCGGCGTTCTTTGAAGAACTCTACAAAACGCCCGTGCGTGAGCAGTACGAGCACGTCATCGAGGTCTGCGTGCAGATGAAGCGCGACATCGTCGGCGCGGACGAGTACGACCTCGGCCGCCGCCGCACGCTGAACTTGGGCCACACGTTTGGTCACGCGGTGGAGCAGTGCAGCGATTTTTCTCTTCTGCACGGCGAGGCGGTCGCCATCGGCATGGCGACGGTCACGCGCGCGGCAGTCAAGCGCGGCATCTGCGGCGAAGAGACGCTGGCGCGCCTGCTCGACATTCTGCACCGCTATGGTCTGCCGACCGAGACGGGCTATGAACTCGACAAGCTCTATGCGGCCGAGCTCGTCGACAAGAAGATTTCCGGCGGCAAGATGCACCTCATCGTGCCGGAAAAGATCGGTCAGGTGCGCATGGAGACGATCCCCGTCGAAGCCCTGCGCGACTGGATGCAGGACGGTGGCATCCGATGAAAAGAACCATCATACCCGGCGCGCGCACGGGACGTGTGCGCATCCCGGCGTCGAAATCGCAGGCGCACCGGCTGCTGATCTGCGCGGCGCTCGGCGAGGAGAAGACCGAGGTCGTCTGCGACGGCATTTCCGCCGATATCGCGGCCACGGCGAAGTGCCTGAGCGCGCTCGGCGCGAAAATTGAAGAAATGGAGACGGGCTTTCTCGTCTCTCCGATCAAAAAAGTGCCCGAGGGGCGCTGCGACCTCTACTGCGGCGAGAGCGGGTCGACGCTGCGCTTCCTGCTGCCCATCGTCGGCGCGCTCGGCGCGCAGGCGGTATTCCACCGCGAGGGGCGGCTGCCCCAGCGCCCGCTCGCCCCGCTGGATAGCGTTTTAAAAGAGCATGGCATGACGCTCCGCGAGGACGGCGACCTGCTGTATTGCAGTGGACAGCTGATCGGGGGAAACTATACGATCGCAGGCAATGTGTCCTCTCAATATATTTCGGGCCTTCTCATGGCGCTGCCGCTGCTGATCAGAGACAGCCTTCTTATGGTGTCCGGTCCGCTGGAATCCGCGGCTTACGTCGCCATGACGGAGGATGCACTTCAGCTTTCCAAGCTGACCATCCCCAAAATGGGGGTGATGTGGGCGATTCCCGGTCAGCAGAGATGTCATCTGCCGAAGCGCACGGTCGTCGAGGGCGACTGGTCGAACACGGCGTTCTTCCTCTGCATGGGTGCGCTGTCGAAAGAGGGCGTGACCGTCGAGGGGCTGAATTTGCAGTCCTCGCAGGGCGACCGCGGCGTGATAGACGTTTTGCGCCGGTTCGGCGCGGAAGTCACCGAGCACGGAGACGCCGTGACGGTCAGGCGCGGCGCACTGCATGGCGTGACGATCAACGCTGCACCCATCCCCGACCTCATCCCCGTGCTGAGCGTCATCGCGTCGGTCGCAGAGGGGGAGACGCGAGTCGAAAACGCCTACCGGCTGCGGCTCAAGGAGTCCGACCGCCTCAAGAGCACGGCGAATCTCCTGCGCGCGCTCGGCGGACAAGTCGAAGAGAAAGAAGACGGCCTTGTCATCACGGGCGTTCCCGCGCTGCACGGCGGCGCGGTCGAAACGCAGAACGACCATCGCCTCGCGATGTCTGCCGCCACGGCGGCCTGCGCCGCGACGGGCGAGATCACAGTCGACAACGACGGCTGCGTGGCAAAGTCCTACCCCCGCTTCTGGGAGGACTTTGGCAGCTTGAAAGGAGAGGGCTTATGAGCAGCACCTACGGCGAAAATCTGCATCTGACCATCTTTGGCCAGTCGCATTCCCCTGCCATCGGCGTGACGGTCGAGGGCATCCCCGCGGGCGAGAAAGTTGATCTGGACGAGCTCCAGCGCTTTTTAACCCGCCGCGCGCCGGGCAAAAATGCATGGTCGACGCCGCGCAAAGAGGCTGACGCGCCGGAGATCCTCTCCGGCCTTGTGAACGGCTATACCTGCGGCGCGCCGCTCACGGCCATCATCCGCAATACGAACACCCGCTCGCAGGATTACGCGAATCTTGCTGTCACGCCGCGCCCCGGCCATGCGGACTACACCGCCGAGGTCAAATACGGCGGTTATCAGGATCGCGCGGGCGGTGGGCACTTTTCCGGCCGCTTGACTGCGCCGCTGTGCATCGCGGGCGGCATCTGCTTACAGATTTTAGCGCGCGAGGGCATCACGCTTGTGGGCCGCATCGCTTCCATTGCGGGCATTTCTGACGAAGGAGAGCTGACAGGCTCGCTTGCAGGCAAGGAGTTCCCCGTCGTCAGCGATGCGCGCGGCGAGGAGATGCGCGCAGCCATCGCGGCGGCGCGCGAAGAGGGCGACAGCGTCGGCGGCGTCATCGAATGCGCGGTTTTCGGCGCGCCCGCGGGCCTTGGCGACCCGATGTTCGGCGGCATGGAAAATCGCATCGCCGCGGCGGTTTTCGGCATTCCGGCGGTCAAGGGCGTTGAGTTCGGCGCGGGCTTTGGCGTGGCGAGCCTTCGCGGCAGTGAGGATAACGACACCTTTACGGTCGAAAACGGCAAAATCGTCACCGAGACGAACCACTGCGGCGGCATTCTCGGCGGCATCACGAACGGTATGCCCATCGTGTTCCGCGCGGCGTTCAAGCCGACGCCGTCCATCGCGCGCGAGCAGCAGAGCGTCAATTTACAGACGATGGTACCGGAAAAAATGGCCGTCACGGGCCGCCACGACCCGTGCATCGTGCCGCGCGCCGTGCCCTGTGTGGAGGCGGCGGCCGCCATCGCGGTCTATGATGCGTATCTATCGCGCAAAAAGGAAATGAGGTAAGGGAACATGGACTTAAACGACTATCGAAAAGAGATCGACCGCATCGACGATCAGCTTATCGCGCTCTTTGCCCGGCGCATGGAGACCGCCGAAAAGATCGCGGCATACAAGAAGGCCAACGGCCTGCGCGTGCTCGATGCGCGCCGCGAGAAGGAGAAAATGCGCGAGATTCTGGACAAAACGCCGGACGATCTGCGCGAATATGTCTCGTCGCTCTATTCCCTCATTTTCGAGCTGAGCCGCAGCCGCCAGAGCTGTCTTCTCGGCACGAAGGGTGATCTGCCCGCGAAAATTGCCGAGGCCATCGAAAAGACGCCGCAGCTCTTTCCCGAGGACGCCGCCGTCGCCTGTCAGGGCGTGGAGGGCGCGTATTCCGAGCAGGCGTGCGAAAGGCTCTTCAAGCGCCCGAGCACGTTCTTTTTCAGTTCCTTTGAGGCTGTGTTCTCCGCCATCGAAAAGGGCCTCTGCCGCTACGGCGTGCTGCCGCTGGAAAACAGCACGGCGGGCAGCGTGAACGCGGTCTACGACTTGATGACGCAGCACAACTTCCGCATCGTGCGCTCCGTGCGCATCAAGGTTGACCATAATCTTCTTGCCAATCCCGGTGCGAAGCTCGAAAACATCCGCGAAATTTACTCCCACGAGCAGGCCATCAGCCAGTGCGCACACTTTTTACAGGGGCTTCCCAATGTGAAGGTCATCCGCTGCGAAAATACCGCGGTGGCGGCGCGCATGGTGGCCGAGTCCGGCCGCGACGATGTGGCGGCGCTGTCGTCCCGCGCATGCAGAGAGCTCTACGGCCTTGACTGCCTCGCCGCCTCTGTGCAGGATCAGGGCAATAACTTCACGCGCTTCATCTGCATTGCGAAAAACCTCGAAATTTACCCCGGCGCAGACCGCACGAGCCTGATGATGGTGCTGCCGCACCACCCCGGTTCGCTCTACAAGGTGCTCTCGCGCTTCAACGCGCTCGGCGTGAACATGAACAAGCTCGAGAGCCGCCCGATGCCGGACCGCAACTTCGAATTTATGTTTTACTTCGACCTTGAAACCTCGGTTTATTCTCCGCAGTTTACCCAGCTCATGGGCGAGCTGCCGGAGCTGTGCGAGGAGTTCACGTATCTTGGCTCTTACAGTGAGGTGGTTTGAATGAAGCGCTGCGGATTACTCGGTGAAAAGCTCGGCCACAGCTATTCGCCCGCTATCCACGCGGAGCTGGCGGACTATGAATACAGGCTTTACGAGGTCGCGCCCGAAAAGCTCGGCGAATTTCTGACGGGCGGCGGCTTTGACGGCATGAACGTCACCATTCCCTATAAAAAGGCCGTCATCCCGTACTGCGCAGAGCTTTCACCCATTGCGCAAAAACTCCAGAGTGTGAATGTGCTCGTGCGCCGCGAGGACGGCACGCTGTACGGCGACAACGCCGACGCCTACGGTTTTGCCGGTATGGTCAGGGCGAGCGGCATTGCCATTGAGGGCAAAAAGACACTCGTACTCGGCTCCGGCGGCGCGTCCTCAACGGTCCACGCCGTGCTTGAGGAGATGGGCGCGCGCAGCGTGACGGTCATCTCCCGCAGCGGAGAAGACAACTACGGCAATTTGGACCGCCACGCGGACGCGGAGATCATTGTGAACACCACGCCCGTCGGCATGTATCCGAACTGCGGTGTGTCGCCCGTTGATCTGCGGCAGTTCCCACGGCTTGCGGGTGTGCTCGACATCGTCTACAACCCCGCGCGTACAGCGTTTGTCCTGCAGGCGGAAAAGCTCGGCATTCCTTATATGAGCGGGCTCTACATGCTCGTCGCGCAGGCTAAGCGCACGGCGGAGGTCTTTGAAAACAGGAAGATCCCCGACAGCGAGACCGAGCGCATCTGGAAAAAGCTGAGCCTTGAGATGCAGAACATCGTGCTCGTCGGCATGCCCGGCAGCGGCAAGAGCACCGTGGCCGCGTGCCTTGCTGAGGCGCTCGACCGCATCGCGCTTGACAGCGACGCCGAGATCGAAGAGAAAAACGGTATGAGCTGTGCCCAGCTCATCGAAAAGCACGGCGAGGCGGAATTCCGAGAGCTCGAGAGCGAGGCCATTGCCGCGCTCGGCAAGCGCTCGGGAGCGGTCATCGCTACGGGCGGCGGCTGCGTGACGCGGGAGGAAAACTACGACCTTCTGCACCAGAACGGCATCATTTTCTGGCTGAAGCGTGATATCGACCAGCTGCCGCGTGAGGGTCGTCCTCTTTCCGCGGGCGATCTTGCGGCGATGTACGACAGGCGCAAGGCCTGCTACGAAAGATTTGCCGACCACATCGTCGACAACAACGGCACAGTGGAGGATACCGTGCAGGCAATTTTGGATTGCCTGAAATAAAGGACAAAACTGCCCGCCGCAATTTTGCGGCGGGCAGTTTTTGCGCGATGGCGGCAGCTACGGCAGGGGATGGCGAGATCGCTGCGCGAGCGCTTCGTCATAGCATCTCGCGCAGCGCCGCCAGTCGATCACCTGCACACGCAGGGCGAGGGACTCCTCGCTGCACGGCACCACCGGCGCGGTCAGGTCGAGCAGCACCGCGCCGAACGCGATGTCGGGGTCCTTCGTGCCGGTGAGCCGGAGTGAGCCGTCCGCCATCAGCGAGAGCAGGACGCGACCGCCGCAGCCGCGGCGCAGCGCATGTGTGAGCACGCGCTCAAAGTCCTCCCGCTCGCCGAAATCGCGCAAAATCGCGGCCTCAAATGTATTCAAAACAGACCACCTCGCCACAAGGTATGCAAAAAGTCCATCAGACAGCACAAAAAAGCGGAAAGTCCTGTGACTTTCCGCGTTTCATTTCAATTTGGACTAACTTAGATGTGGACGACCTTCAGCTCGCTCGCCTCGAAGAGACCGAGGCGCTTGCCGACGTTGACATATACCTGCGGGTCGCCGCTCGTGCAGATGACGAACTTGCCCTTTTTCTGCGGGTTGAGCGCGTTCTGCTCGGTGAGGTATGCCTTGACGGCGTTTGCCTGCTCGAGCGCGGGGTTGATGAGGTGCATTTCGGGATAGCACTCGTGGAAGTTCTCTTCCACGATGGGATAGTGCGTGCAGCCGAGGATCAGGTTTTCGACCTTTTCGCGCGCGAGAATGTTGTCGACCTGCGTACGGATCTCGGTGTTAATGTCGTGCTGGTTGAAGTCGCCGCGGTCAACGAGTGCCGCGAGCAGGGGAGAGCCCTTGCCGACGACCTTGCACTCGGGATCACCCTCATGGATGAGCTCGGCGTACTTGCCGGAGGCAACAGTGAACTCCGTCGCGATGAGGCCGACGCTCTTGAGATGCTCGCGCAGGACGTATTTGGCAGCTTCCTCCACGATGCTGACGATCTTGTAGTCGAAGCAGGGGCGCAGGCGGTCGGCCATGGTGGAGATGGTGTTGCAGGCGATGGCAGTGCACTTGACACCGTTGTCGCCGAGGAACTGGAGCATGTGGCTGCTCAGCTCGAAGATCTGGTCAGAGGTCTTGTTGCCGTAGGGGCAGTTGGCGCTGTCGCCAAAATAGATGATATCTTCGCCGGGGAGAATGCGCTGTAATTCGCGCACGACGGTGAGACCGCCGATGCCGCTGTCCATCACGCCGATGGGGTTGCCTGCGTTCAACATGGTTGAAAGCCTCCTTTTTTTGTCTATAAATATTGTACCACGCGCACACAAAAATGCAAGGGATAAATCATTTTTGCTGTTTGTAACAAATCTTGGGAAAAGGATTGCAATTTTGCCCTCACCTGATAAAATAGTATTTGGTGAGAGTTGGGTATTTTACAGCCCGAAACCTGCGCCGCGCGGCGGCATAATACAGAAGAAGAGGTTTGAAACGCTTATGACGATTTTCAACTTGATCACCCTCTTTGGCGGTCTGGCGCTGTTCCTGTACGGCATGCGCCTGATGGGCGACGGACTGAAAAAAGGTTCGTCCGATGCCTTCAAGCGCGCGATGGAAAAGGTGACGAACAATCCGCTCGTCGGCTTTCTGCTGGGCCTTGTGGTCACGGCGGTCATCCAGAGCTCTACGGCGACGATCGTGCTGACGTCGGGCCTTGTCGGCGCGGGCGTGATGTCGCTGCACCAGTCGATCGGCGTTATTCTGGGCGCGAATGTCGGTACGACGATCACGGGCCAGATCATCCGCCTTCTCGACGTGAACGCATCGGAGACATCGCTGCTCAATTTCTTCAAGCCCTCGACGCTCGCGCCCCTTGCGGCGATCATCGGCATCCTCTTTCTAATGGCGGTCAAGACCCGCCAGTCCGATACCATCGGCTCGATCGCGATGGGCTTCGGCATCCTCTTCACCGGCCTTCTCAGCATGACCGCGGCGGTGAGCCCGCTGTCGGAATCTGAGACGTTTGCCAACATGTTCTACCAGCTCTCCGGTAAGCCGGTGCTCGGATTCCTGCTCGGCGCGGGCGTTGCGTTCCTGCTGCAGAGTTCGTCGGCGACCATCGGTATTTTGCAGGCCATTGCCACGACCGGCGCACTGACGTTCTCGTCCGTTTACGCCATCATCATCGGCGTCAACATCGGCGACTGTGTGACGACGGCCATCGTCTGCTCCATCGGCTCGAAGGCCGATGCCAAGCGCACGGGCGTGATCCATATCCTCTTCAACATCGCCGGTTCGATCCTCGTGATCGTGGGGCTGATGCTGCTGCACTCGTTCGGTGTGCTCGATGCCCTGTGGGACGAGGCGCTTTCCTCCGGCGGCATCGCGAATGTGCACACGGTGTTCCGTCTTGTTTCGGCCATCGTGCTGCTGCCGGTGTGCGGCCAGTTTGAAAAGCTCTCGCGCAAGCTCGTCAAGGACGATGTGCGCCTTGGCGAAAATGTCGACCACGAGCTTTCGCTGCTCGATGAAAAGTTCTTCACCTCTCCCGCCATCGCGCTCTCGGGCGCGGGTGAGGCCATCACCACCATGGCGCGCCTTGCGCGCACAGGCGTGATGAGCGCGATGGGCGTGCTCGAGCAGTACGACGCCCACACGATCGAGGTCATCAACGAGAACGAGGAGCACATCGACAAGCTCGCCGACCATGTGGACAACTACCTCATCCGCCTGTCGCCGCACATGCCGAGCGGACACGGAAGCGACATGCTCAACTACTATATCCAGTGCTTCGGCGAGTTTGAGCGTATCGGCGACCACGCCGTGAACCTGACGGAAAATGCGCAGGAGTTCCTTGACCGCAGCGCGAGCCTGTCGCCCACGGCACATCAGGAGCTCATGGTGCTGCGCGAGGTACTCGGCGAGATTTTAGATTACACCTACAAGGCCTTTGCCGCCACGGACTACGAGGCCGCGCGCCACATCGAGCCGGTCGAGGAGGTCGTGGACGACCTTGTCGCCACACTGCGCGCCAATCACATCCGCCGCGTGCGCGACGGGCAGTGCACGGTGTACGCGGGCCTCACGTTCCTCGATATTCTCGTCAATGTGGAGCGCATCGCCGACCAGTGCTCGAATGTCGGCGTTTTCACGCTCTCGATGTTCGACGAGCACATCATGAACAACCACCACGACTATATTCAAGCGCTGCACCAGGGCAAGGACCCGGTCTTCAACCGCGCCTATCAGGAGGCGCACGACAAGTATTTCGGCGAGCTCAAGCGCATCGAGCGCAGCAAGTGAGCCGCGCCAGATATGCGTGCCCCTGTTTTATGGAAAATAACGATCAATGCGACTTTTGTGCGCCGCGGCTTGCGTTTGCCGCGGCGCTTTGCTATAATGCAGTGCATAATAGCAGCGTGATTCTCTGCAAAGGAGCATGAAAATATGAAAGCAATTCTTGATGAAATGCTCGCGGCCCTTTCGCGCGGCGAGCGGGTGGTATTGTGCAGCATTCTGGCATCCTCGGGCTCTGTGCCGCGCGGCGCGGGCGCGAAGATGGCCGTCTTTGAAGATGGCCGCGTGCTCGGCACGATCGGCGGTGGCGCGGTGGAGCGGCTGAGCATCCAGCGCGCGCAGGACGCGCTCAAAAATGGCGGCAGCAACGAGCTCAAGTCCTACAACCTGCACCCGAGTGAAGTGGCCAGCACGGGCATGATCTGCGGCGGCGCGGTGACGGTCTACTTCCAGTTTTTCGCGCCCGAGCAGGCGGCGGATATCGCGGTGCTCAAGCGCTGGCGCGAAATGCTCGACAGGGACGTCGACCTCTGGCTGCTGCTGTCTCTCGACGGCGACGGCGTGAACGAGTTCCATGTTGTCACGCGCGAGGAGATCCCGCAGGACAAGGCGGACTATTTTTCTACCAAGGCCGTGTGGAAGAACGGCATTTATGTCGAGCCGCTGTGCCACGCGGGCAGCGTGTATATCTTCGGCGGCGGCCATGTGGGCCGCGCGCTCGTGCCGGTGCTGGCGACGGTGGGTTTCCGCGTGGTGATGTACGACAACCGCGAGGAGCTTGCGAAGAAAGAAAACTATCCCATGGCGAGCGAGGTCATCTTCGGCAGCTTTTCCGATATTTCCGGCAAGGTGGCGCTCACGGCGAACGACTATGCCGTCGTGATGACGCCGGGCCATCAGGCAGACTATGAGATCCTCTCCCAGGTGCTTAAGAGCAGCGCGACCTATATCGGCTGCATCGGCAGCCGCACAAAGGTCGCCAAGACGCGTGAGCGCCTCAAGTGTGACGGCTATACCGAAGAGGACATCGCGCGCGTCCACGCACCCATCGGCCTTCCGATTCTGGCCGAGACGCCGGAGGAGATCGCCATCAGCATCGCAGCGGAGATGATCGAGCACCGCGCGCGCCTCGCCGGACAGCGGCACTGAGGGTGCGTATATGCAGATCGCATCGCTTTTGCACGTCGGCCGCGGCGTGACGGCCATCATCGGCGGCGGCGGAAAGACGACGCTGATAGAAACGCTCGCCGGGGAGCTTTCGAAAAAGGGTAAGGTCATTATCACGACCACAACGCACATCTGCCGTCCGAAGCAGTATGAAACGCTGCTGGACGCTACCGAGGCCGCCGTTTCGGCGGCATTGGAGCGGTCGGGCATCGTCTGTGTTGCCTCGCAGGCGGAGAGCGGCAAGCTCTGCGCGCCGCGGCTCTCAATGGGCACGCTGGTGCAGCTTGCGGATTTTGTGCTTGTCGAGGCGGACGGTGCCAAGCGCCTGCCGCTCAAGGCGCACGCTTCCCATGAGCCGGTGATCCCGGAGGAGGCGCAGCGTGTCATCATGGTCATCGGCATCGACGGCGTCGGCAAAACCATCCGCGAGACCTGCCACCGCAGCGCGCTCTACGCGCAGCTCGCGGGCGTGGATGAGGAGACGGTCGTCACGCCGCAGCTCGCCGCGCGCGTCGTCAACGCCGAGGGTTACGGCGACCGCGTTTATATCAACAAGGTAGAGTCTGCCGCCGATTATGAAGCGGCGCAGGCCATGGCAAATGAATTTTCCTGCCCGGTCATCGCGGGCAGTCTGCATCAGGGGGTATATGTATGCTTGCATTGATTCGCGGCGCGGGAGACATCGCGAGCGGCGCGGCCATGCGCCTTTGGCGCTGCGGGATCGACGTGGTGATGACCGACCTCGCCCGCCCGACGGCCATCCGCCGCACGGTGGCGTTTTCCGACGCCATCGTCCACGGAGAGACGACAGTCGAGGGCCTGCGCGCCGTGCGCGCGGAGAATGCCGCGGAGGCGAAGAAGCTGCTGCGCGAGGGCGTGCTGCCTGTTTTGGCCGATCCTGAGTGCGCCTGCCGCGAGGAGCTCGCGCCCGACGCGCTCGTGGACGCGATTCTTGCCAAGCGCAACCTTGGCACGAAGATCACGGATGCGCCGATCGTCGTGGGCGTCGGCCCCGGCTTCACGGCGGGGGAGGACTGCCACGCGGTTGTCGAGACGATGCGCGGCCACACGCTGGGGCGCGTCATTTACTCCGGCAGTGCGCTGCCGAATACGAATATCCCCGGCCTCATCGGTGGCTTTGCGGGCGAGCGTGTGCTGCGCGCGCCGTGCGACGGCATTTTTACTGCCGTCCACCGCATCGGCGACACGGTCGAGGAGGGCGAGACCATCGGCTTTGTCGAGGGTCAGCCGATGAAGTGCACCATCAGCGGTGTGCTGCGCGGCGTGCTGGACGATGGCGTGCCCGTTAAGAAGGGGATGAAGTCCGGCGATGTCGACCCGCGCTGCAAGCCGGAATACTGCACGACGATCTCGGACAAGGCCCTCGCCGTCGGCGGGGGAGTGGTAGAAGCGGTGCTGTATTTGAGCGCGAAACAACAGGGCAGACGTTGATATGCCCTGCACTGCGCGGGAGATGTCCCATTGGCATGGGACTGCGTATAAAAGGGGGGATTCTCTCATGTGCTTTCCCGTGGCCGAGGCAGCGACAAAAGAGGAATTCGCCGAGCGGATTAAATATTACGGCGACCACTTCTGGC
>JBBNGO010000109.1:0-3903 GCA_040095065.1 Hominicoprocola fusiformis | reverse complement strand
CCCCCCCCCCCCCCCCCCCCCCCCCCCCCCCCCCCCCCCCCCCCCCCCCCCCCCCCCCCCCCCCCCCCCCCCCCCCTGTCCGCGCAAGCATGGCATTTTGACTGCAAAATGCCGCTTGTTAGGGGCAAGCCCCTAATACCCCCATTCCCCGGAAATGCGTCTCAATTTGAGACGCATTATTTTTTGTCGAAAGGAGCCAGCTATGCCAAAGCCCTATAAGACTATCACCCTGCGGCTGAACGCCGACGAGTATGCCCACCTCCAGGCGCAGGCCGGGGCCACCGGCTTAAAGATGGAGCCGCTATTACGTCAGCTTATCATGGGCGTTGAACTCCGCCCCCGTCCCCCCGACACCTACGCCGCCCTTCTCCGGGAACTGTCCGCCATCGGAAATAACGTCAATCAGCTTGCCCATCAGGCCAACGCCAGAGGGGAGGCCACCAGGGACGAGATCACCGAGGCCGCCCGCCTTGTGCGGCAAATGGCCCGGCTGGTGAGGGATACGCTCTAATGGCCTACACAAAAATCCTTGTGGTGCATAACCGGCTGGACAAGAGCGTGGACTACGCCCAGAACGAGGAAAAGACCTCGCTGGAAACAGCCATCGACTACGCCCTCAACCGGGACAAGACCGAGCGCACCTGTTTTGAGACCGCCATCAACTGCGACCGGGATACGGTCTATGCCGATATGATGGACACGAAACGTCGCTGGGGCAAGGAGGGCCGCAAGCGGAAGGGCTATCACATCATCCAGTCCTTCGCCCCCGGCGAGGTCACGCCGGAACAGGCCCATGCCGTAGGTGTGGAGCTTGCCCGGAGGCTTTTGGGAGACCGCTACGAGGTCATTGTCGCCACCCACCTGAACAAAGAGCATCTTCACTCCCACATCGTTTTCAACAGCGTTTCCTTTGTGGATGGGATGATGTACCGGGACACCAAGAAGGACTACTACCAAGGCATCCGGGGGACCTCGGACGCCATCTGTCAGGAGTACGGCCTATCCATCATCGACCCGGAAAGCAAAGGCAAACAGTACAGCGAGTGGCAGGCGGAGCGGAAGGGCAAGCCCACCCTGCGGGGCCTTGTGCGGCAGGACATTGACGCCGCCCTTTTCAGGGCCTACACCATGAAAACCTTTTGGCAGGAGCTTAACCGGCTGGGCTACGCCGTCAAGCGCGGCCCCAACGTGAAGCATACCGCCGTCAAGCCCCCCGGCGCTCCACGTTTTATCCGGCTGGACAGTTTGGGGGACGGCTACACCGAGGCGGACATTCTATCCCGCCTGTCCGCCGCCCGTTCCGGGGCGGCCCCGCCGCCACCCGAACCGCCGCCCCCGGCCTTTCAATGGCTGACACCGGGACGGAGATACCGGCCCCGTGGCGGACTTCCCCGCAAGCCCCGGAAGCTGAAAGGGCTTCGCGCCCTCTACTTCAAGTACCTCTATCTGCTGGGAGCCATCCCCAACCGCCGCCCCAGGCGGCAGACCGCCCTCGTTTCGTGGCGGGAGGTCATCAAGTTTGACCGCTACCAGGAGCAATTTATATACCTGATGAAAAACCGCATTGAGACGATGGGCCAGCTTTCCATGCAGTATGACGCTATCCAGGCCGAGATAGACGCCCTCACCGGCCAGCGCCGGGAACTGTACCCCCTGCGGCGGGCCGGGACGGAGGGGGCCGAGGCGGAGATCGACGCCATCAACGACCGCCTGCGGGCGCTGCGCCGGGAATTGAAGCTGTGCGCCCGCATTGAAAACGACGCCCCTACGGTACGCGCCAATGTGGGGGCCGACAGGAGCGAGACCCATGAAAAGACTGATAAAAGCAGACCTGACCGCCATCCTCCGTCTGGCGGGAGAGTGCCAGCCGATAGAGGCCGATAGGCTGGACATGAGCCTTTCCAAGCTATGCCGACAGGAATTTTCCGACTATCTCTTTTTAGCGCGGCGCGGCTGGTGCGGCCTGTTCGACTTCCCGGCCATCTATGAGAAGGACAGCTACGCCAACCTGTGCTGGACGGCCTACCGGGCCGTCCCCGGCGGGCCGGTCATCGCCCTGCTGCTCCATGTGGACAAGAGCGTGGGGGGACTGCCCTGGGGCAGCGTCACCATTTTGAACTACCGGGCCTCCGTGGAGGATGTGGAGATATTCGCCCCTCTGCCCCAGGCCCAGCGGGAACGGCATATCAGGCTGATCCTGCGCCGGTATCTTCACAATCCCCGGTACTGCTGCGTCCGGGAAGTCATTGAATATCTGAAAACGGGAGGTGAAAGTCAATGGATGTAAGCGGTGATGTGGCCGATCTGATGGTCAAAGAGAGCATCCAGCTCACCGAGGCCAGTATCAAGCTGCTGGCAGCGGGGAGCAAAAATCTGGCGGCGTTCCTATGGGCGCTGTCCAAGGACAACAAAAAGCTGGTTGGCAAGACCCACATGGCCCGCCTGCTCCGGGAGGGCAAGGAGTTGAAGGTGTTTCGCATTAAGGAGAGCGACCTTGCGGAGTTCCGGGCCTTTGCCAAGAAAAACGTCCTTTTTGCCGCCGTAAAGGACAGCCGGGCCGAGGACGGTATGGTAGACCTTGTGACCAACGTGGATTTTGTGTCCCAAGTCAACCTGTTCATGGAGCGCCGGGGCTATGGCGCTCCCGCAAGGGGCCAGGAGGCGGAACCGCCAAAAAAAGCCGCCCCCCGCGCTCCGCAAGGGCGCTCCTCACCACAGCGCGGGAGTGGCTCGACACAATCGCAGAGCAAGAGGACGACGACGAGGACGACGAGGACTACTGACACCCCGGAGAAGATCAGCGACATCCCCTCCGTCAAGGGGCGGCTGGCCGCCCTCCAAGCCGCAGCCGAGAGCATGAACCAGGGCAAGGCCCCCAAACAGCATACCCGTACCACTCCACCCAAAACACGATAATTGTAGGAGGTAATTCACAATGGCAGATTTGAAACAGATCGTAAGCCGCAAGGCCGAGAACGATACCAAGTGGCGGGAACAGCAGCAGGCAGAACGGGAGAACACCGTGGCCATGCAGGACGCCGGTATCACCGAGATCACCACCACCCCGGAAGCCTATGCCCGGTATCTGGAAATGCAGGGGGACAACCCGACGTACAGCGCCGGGAACATCGCCCTGGTCATGTTCGGCCAGCCGCAGGCCACCATCTTCGCCACCCGTGACCGCTGGAAAACGCTGAACCGTTCCGTGATGGAAGCGGAGAAGGGCAAGGGGACAAAGATTTTCGCCCGTTCCCCGATGGGCCGGGGCTACACCCTGGCCGATGCCTACGACATTAGCCAGACCCAGGGCCGGGAGATCAAGCAGACCGTCCTGCGGGACGACACCAAGGATATGGAGACCGCCCTCTCCACGGTGCTGAATTACGCCGTTGTCCCGGTGGTCATCGACGAGGAACTGCCCGTGGCCGCGTTCTACGACCAGCGCAACATGGAGCTTGCCGTCAACCCCACCTTCCCGGACAGCGAGGCGTTTGCCGCCATCGCTGCGGAGGTGGCGCACTCCCGGCTCCATGCCAAAGGCGCGTTTCCCGGCTATGACCGGGACGAGTGCGACCTGGACGCCCAGAGCGTGTCCTATATCCTCTGCCGCCGCTTCGGGATCGAGCGTCCCATGCCCGATATGTCCCGCCTGCCGGAACTTTACGAGGGCTGGGACCCCCAGCAGCGGCGGCAAGCCCTGGACAACATTCAGGACATGAGCAAGCAGTTTGGCCGTTCCATCGACAAGAGCCTGGAAGCGGACAAGCAACGGGGCCGCGCCCCTGTCCGCCCTGTTCGCCGCCCTGTCCGTTAAGCCCCTGCGGGGGTGTTTTTCCCCTGCGGGAGTGTAATCCGCCGCCCGTCCCCCGTCAAGGCCGCACGATTGCTGGCGCAATCGTGCGC
>JBBNGO010000108.1:0-3939 GCA_040095065.1 Hominicoprocola fusiformis | reverse complement strand
CTATTCTCTTTCGTGAAAGAGAATAGCCCCCTTTTCCCGTGCAGCGCCGCTGGCGCTGCTTCCGCGTGCCCTTTAGGGCGCAAAAAAAAGAGGGGCCAAGGCCCCTCTTTTTACTTGCGGACATAGTCGACATAGCGGAACTTGAGGCCGTTTTCCTCAAAGGTCTCGCTCTCCGACTCGATGCGCCAGTCGGGATTGTCGTCGAGGTTGGGGAAGAAGCTGTCGGCGTCGGGGTCTGAGTCGACCTTGGTGACGTAGACGCGGTCGCAGCGGGAGAGGAGCGCCATGTAGACGCTGGCGCCGCCGATGACGATAGCGTCGTCGCCGCCGAGCGCGGCGGCCTCGTCAAACGAGTGGGCGATCTCCGCGCCGGGGACGTCGAGGTCGCGGTGGGAGAGGACGATGTTGCGGCGGTCCTTGAGGGGCTTACCGCCGGGGAAGGTGTCGAGGGTCTTGTGGCCGAGGATGACGGTCTTGCCGACGGTGAGGGTGCGGAAACGCTTGTGGTCGGCAGAGATGCGGAACAGCAGCGCGCCGTCGCGGCCGATGCCCCAGCTCTGGGAAACGCAGACGATTGCGGTCATAGTATCAACTCCATGGCTTTCTCTATAAATTTTGCCGGCGCGAATGCTCAAACGGCAATGGGGATCTTGGCTTCAAAGGGACTGAACTGATAATTTTCCAGCCGGACACTGTCGGGGGTGAAGGCGTAGAAATTCGTCACGGCGGGATCGAGTGTGAACTGCGGGGCGGGGTGCTCCGGCTCTGCGAGCATCTTTTCGATGATGGGGATGTGGCGGTCGTAAATGTGCGCGTCGGCGATGACGTGGACGAGCTCGCCGGCTTTGAGACCGGAGACCTGAGCGAACATGTGGACGAGCACCGCGTACTGGCAGACGTTCCAGTTGTTGGCGGCGAGCATGTCCTGCGAGCGCTGATTCAGGATGGCGTTCAGCGTGCCGTTCGAGACGTTGAAGGTCATGGAGTAGGCGCAGGGGTAGAGGTTCATGTCGTGTAGGTCCTCGAAATTGTAGAGGCTCGTGAGGATGCGGCGCGAGGCGGGGTTATGCTTGAGGTCATAGAGCACGCGGTCTACCTGGTCGAACATGCCCTCCTTGTATTGGTGCTTGACGCCAAGCTGATAGCCGTAGGCCTTGCCGATGGAGCCTGTTTCATCCGCCCAGGCATCCCAGATGTGGGAAGAGAGGTCGTGGACGTTGTTGGACTTTTTCTGCCAGATCCAGAGGAGCTCGTCCACCGCGCTTTTGAGGTATGTGCGGCGCAGGGTGAGGATGGGAAACTCCTTTTGGAGATCGTAGCGGTTGACAAGGCCAAATTTTTTGATCGTGTGGGCGGGGGTGCCGTCCTCCCAGTGGGGACGGACGGTGAGGTCGTCGTCGCGCACGCCGTTTTGGAGAATGTCGAGGCAGTTGGCGCGGAAGACTTGATCGGCGTAGCTCATGCGTGTCTCCTCACTTTGTCTGGCAGCCCGCGGCGCGGACGGCGGCGAGCGCCAGCTCAAGCGTCGGGTCGACGTTGGGGTAATCGAGATGATAGATGTCGAACGCAGGGGGGAGCTCCGTGCAGCCGAGGATCAGGACTTCGGCTCCGCGGGCAAGCAAATGCTCGCAGGCGGAGCGGAAGGCGGTCGCGTCATGCGTGAGGTCGCCGGCCTTGACGCCGTTGTAGATGATGTCCATGACGGCGGATTGATCTTCGGTGTTGTCGGGGGTGATGAGCTCGACGCCGCTGCCCTCGAACGTGCGCTGGTAGATGCCGGTCTGGACGGTGCCGTCGGTGGCGAGAAGACCGGCGCACTTGACGCCGCGGGACTTGAGCGCATCGCGCGTGATGGCGATCATGTGCAGAACGGGGATGGAGACGGACGAGGCGACGGCGTCATAAAAGTTGTGCGCGGTGTTGCAGGGCATGATGAGAAGATCCGCGCCGATGGACTCGAGGCGCTGCGCGCTCTTGACCATTTCGGGGACGGGGTCGGCGCCACCGTGCAGGAGGGCTGCCGTGCGGTCGGAAATATTGGTATTGGAGTCGATGTACACACGCGGATGGTCCTGATCGCAGGAGGCAGCCGTGTGCAGGGTGATCTTCTGAAAGAGGTCGGCGGTAGCGAGAGGACCCATGCCGCCGAGGATACCGATGACCTTTTTATCACTCATGGAGAAGCCCCTTTTCTTTCTTTTCGAGCAGCTTTTGATCGTGATTCGGGAGCGCGGCGAGCTCGCGGTCACGCTGGATGATCTTCTTGAGACCTTCGACGGCGACCTTGACGGAGGCGGAGGTGTCCTCGCTCATGTCCTGATCGAGGCCGGCCTTTTCGCGCTCCTGGTTCCAGACAACGTGGAAGCAGGAGCCGCAGCGGCAGCCGAGCGCGGAGGCGACGACGAACATTGCGGCGGACTCCATTTCGCTTGCCTTGACGCCAAGACGCTTCCAGCTCTCCCACTTTTGCAGAAGCTCGTAGTAGACGGGGCTCTTTTCCGGGGAGTGCTGGCCGTAGAAGCTGTCCTTGCACTGGACGACGCCGGTGTGGGTGCAGTAGCCGAGCTCTTCGGATGCCTGACGAAGGGCGAGGGTGATGTCGAAATCGGCGACGGCGGGGAACTCGATGGGCGCGTATTCGAGCGAGGTGTGCTCGTAGCGGATGGCACCGGTGGCGACGACGATGTCGCCGGACTTGACGTTTAAGTCAATGCCGCCGCAGGTGCCGGTGCGGATGAAGGTGTCCGCGCCGAGCTGATGCAGCTCCTCCATGGCGATGGAGGCGGACGGGCCGCCGATGCCGGTGGAGCAGACGGAGACCTTTTCGCCCAGCAGCGTGCCGGTGTAGGTGGTGTATTCGCGATTGCGCGCGACGAGGTGGGCATCGTCGAACAGCGCGGCGATGGAGGGGCAGCGGCCGGGGTCGCCGGGCAGGATCACATAGCGGCCGACCTCGCCCTTGGCGCAGTGGATATGATAGAGACGTTCCAGTTCATGCATGATGACAGCGCTCCTTATCTATAAAATCATTCAATAATTATATCAGAGGAGAAGAGGGGGCGCAAGGGTGCAGACGGAGAGATATGAGCAAAAACGGGGTTGCGCTTTGTGCATGAAGCAGATTATAATAAGGCAACAAAATAAGAAAAGAGGAAGAATATGAGCTATAAAGCGGTTCTTTTTGATATGGACGGGACGCTGCTCGATACGCTGGAGGACCTGCGCGACAGCACGAACCATGTGCTGCGGCAGATGGGCTATCCAGAGCGGAGCCTTGAGGAGATGCGGCGGTTTGTCGGCAACGGGGCGGAAAAGCAGATCCGCCGCGCCGTGCCGGAGGGGACGAACGAGGAAAAGATCATGGAGACGCTCGCGGCGTACCGCGCGTACTATCAGGATCATTGCCAGATCAAAACACGGGTGTACGACGGACTTTTGGACATGCTGAGCGAGCTGAAGGCAAAGGGCATCAAGCTGGCGGTCGTGTCGAACAAGCCGGACAGCGCGGTGCAGAAGTTGAGCCGTGAGTATTTCGGCGACCGGATGGACTTTGCCGTCGGCCCGAGCGACGGCGTGCGCTGCAAGCCGTACCCCGACATGGCGGAGACGGCGCTGAAAGCGCTGGGAATTGCAAAAAAGGACGCGGTGTTCGTCGGAGATTCCGAAGTGGACGTGCAGACGGGGCTGAACGCCGGACTGGACGTCATCGCTGTGAGCTGGGGTTTCCGCTCGAGGGAAGTTGTGATCGAAGCCGGCGCGAAGATAATCGCCGATGATGCGAGTGAGCTGGAAAAGCTCATTCTCGAATGATTGTCTCCCATGCTGGGAGGGGATTCCCCTGCGCCGCGCAGGGGTGCGAATAAAGGGGGCCATTCTCTCACGTGAGAGAATGGCCCCCTTTAAATCCCCCAAGAGAACGCAAGGGGCCTTGCCCCTTGA
>JBBNGO010000107.1:0-4108 GCA_040095065.1 Hominicoprocola fusiformis | reverse complement strand
CCCCCCCCCCCCCCCCCCCCCCCCCCCCCCCCCCCCCCCCCCCCCCCCCCCCCCCGCTTCCCTTTTCAATTTTCAATCTTCCGTCTTTTCCCCGCGGGCGAAGCTCACGATGTCGCCCACGCCGTTTAGGACCATGCTCGGGCGATAGGCGTAGGTCTTGATGGTCTCGCGCGTCGAAACGCCCGAGAGCACCAGCACCGTCGACATACCGCTCTCCATGCCGGAGATCACGTCGGTGTCCATCCGGTCACCGACCATGACGGCCTCGGCCGAGTGGCAGTGCAGCATTCTGAGGCCCGTGCGCATCATCAGCGGGTTGGGCTTGCCGCAGAAGTACGCCTGCGTGCCGGTCGCCATCTCAATGGGCGCGACGAGCGCGCGGCAGGCAGGCACGATGCCGTTTTCGATGGGGCCGGAAACGTCGGAATTCGCGCCGATGAGCTTTGCGCCCTTCCAGACAAGGTTCGTCGCCTTGGTCAGCGTATCGAGCGAATAGGACCGCCCCTCGCCCACGACGACATAGTCTGGATTCACATCGTTCATCGTGATACCAACATCGTAGAGTGCGTTCAAAAGCCCCGCCTCGCCGATGGCGAAGACCGAGCAGCCGGGTGCCTGATCGCGCAGGAACGCCGCCGTCGCGAGCGCGCTCGTATAAAAGTGCTCCTCCGTCACGTCGAGGCCCATGCGCGCAAGCTTCTGGCTCAGCTCGCGCGGCGTGTAACCGCTGTTGTTCGTCAGAAACAAGTATTCCTTGTTTTCATTATGCAGCCATTGGATGAACTCCGCCACGCCCGGCAGCACGCGGTTGCCATGGTAGATGACGCCGTCCATATCGCAGATGAAGCCCTTCTTTTCGTTAAAATCGATCATATTGTAAGTATCCATGTTGTATCACTTCTCCTCTCTTCTCTCCAAATTTCATCAAATACAGTATAGCAGAGGGATTTATCAAAAACCAGCAAAGAAATGTAAAATCTGCGTGAAATGCAAAAGGAAAAGAGACAGCCGAGGCTGCCTCTTTTTTTCTTTATACTTCGCCGCCCAGAAGGCGCGCGACGGTGCGGCGGTAGACCTCGCCGCAGTTTTTCACCTGCCATGCATAGCCGTACTCGTTGTCACCGTGCATGTTGCCGCCCGATGGGCCGAACGTCACGACCGGAATGCCGAGCGAAACGGCTAAAATATTCGAATCGCAGACCGAGGCGTCATACGCGCACGGAAGATCCTTGCCCGTGACGGAGTAAAACTCCTCCTGCAAAATTTTGACAAGCGGATGATCCTCCTCCACCGCGAACGACTGCATGTAGGGCGATTTTCTCGGCTTGAGGCGCACGTCGACCTTGCCGGAAAGGCCGAGCTGCTCCGCCGCCTCCATGATCTGCGCAATGCAGGTCTCATCCGTCTCGCCCGGAACGACGTAGCGGTCAACGAAGAGGTAGCACTTCTCCGGCACAACGAGCGTGTCGGGATTGCCGCCCTCCATATAGCGCACGCACCACGTGCCGTGCTTGAGGTGCGGGTGCTGGAGCGTCGGCAGCGCCTCGATGGCCGCGGCCAGGCGTCCGCCGGAGATAAGAGCGTTTTCACCGACCTCGGGATAGTGGCTGGCGTGCGCGGTCTGTCCGTGGACGGTCACCTCAAAGCTGTAGCGGCCGCGGAAGCCGACAGCCACATTGTCGTAGCGGCACTCACCCATAATGGCGTAGTCGGCGTGGATGACGTCCTCCGCCACAAGCTGATAGGTGCCCTTGCTCAGGCCCTCCTCGTCGGCGACAAAGCAGGCTAAAATCTTACCGTTGATTTCGTCGAGATGGGCGGCGTAGTAGGTCAGCGTCTCCAGGATCGCGGCAAGGCCGCCCTTCATGTCCATCGCGCCGCGGCCGTAGACCTTGCCGTCGATCTCCGTGGGAGTAAACGGATCGGTCTTCCAGCGGTCAGATACCCCGACCGTGTCGATGTGTCCGATGAGCAGCACGGTCTTTCCCGGCCGCCCGCTGTCGAGCACCGACCAGACCGACGGGCACTCGCGCGCGGTGTCCTCTTCAAAATAGCTGTAATGTGCTTCCATGCCGAGCTCACGCAGGACATTCGCCACGTAATCCGCCATCTGTGCCTCGTGTCCGTTGACCGAACGGATGGAGATCATATCGTACCAGCGCTGTAAAATCCGTTCCATACCTTAGTCCTCCTTCGCCTTGGCCGTGCCGATGCCGGTCACGGCGTAAATGACAGAAAATACGATCGACAGCCACAGCATCGGCGCAAACGGCGCGAATGCCAGATTGGAAACGCCAAGCGTCGTGGCGGTGTAAGAACCCGTGGTCGACCACGACACCATGGGAGCAAGACCCGTGCCGGTATCAAGCATCGTGCGCATCAGATTCTTGCGGTCGAGATGATATTCCGGATACAGGTCCTTCACCATACCGCCGACGACAGGATAGGACACATAATAAGCGCCCGTGATGGTGAAGAACACCGCGTGCAGGATCAGCACACCGAGCGACATCGAACGAGAGGTCTTCGCGATGCGCTCCACAAAGGCGAGCAGCACGTCCACAACGCCCGCTGTGCGGAGCGGTGCACCGAAAATGCCCGCCGCGATCAGAAGACCGATGGTCGAGAGCATCGAGGTAAAGCCGCCGCGGTTGAGCATCGAATTCACAACGTCCGAGCCGGTATCGGCGGAAAAACCGGAATACATGACCGTCAGAATGTCGTGCAGGTTGATGCCCTGACAGAGCATCGCCATCACCGCGCCCGCAGCGATGCCGGCGATAAAAGTCGGGATCGTCGGCTTTTTCATCAAAATCAGCACGACCACGACCAGCACGGGCAGAAGCAGCACGGGGCTGAGCCAGAACTCGGCGGAAACGGTGGAAAGGATATCCTCATACACTTCCCCGCCGACGCTGCCGCCGGAATAGCGCAGGCCGTAAACAAAGTAGAAAACGAGCGAAATGAGATACGCAGGCCCCGTGGAAATGAGCGCGTGGCGAATGCCGTCCATCAGCGGCACCTCGCACACCGTGGCGGTGATGACGGGCGAGTCAGACAGCGGCGAGACCTTGTCGCCGAAGAACGCGCCGGTGCAGACCGCGCCCGCGGCCGCGGGCAGCGGCACACCGAGACCCTGTGCAACGCCCATGCAGGCGACGCCGACCGTCGCGAGCGTGCCCCACGACGTGCCCGCCATGGTCGACATCAGCGTGCAGAGGATGCAGACAACTGGCAGGAATAAGCCCGGCGTCAGCACCTTCATGCCGTAGTAGATCATGACCGGCACCGTACCGCTCGCCATCCACGTGCCGACGAGCACACCAACCGCCAGCAGGATCAAAATGGCCACGATCATTGACGAGACCGTCTCCTTGATGCCCTGCTGCAGCTCTGCATACGGGATGCCGAAGCACCACGCCATCAGACACATGATGACGCCGTCGAGCGCCAGCACGATGCGGTTGTTGAGCTTCATCACAAGAAGTCCCACAATGATGACGGCGATGCCGACGAGCAGCATCAGCCCTGCCTGCCAGGGCTTAACGATTCTTTTTTCTTCCATGATTGTCGTCCTTTCTCGTTTTGGCTGGGTCAAATTGAAAAAGGATAACAAAAAAGCTATGATCCCGTGGAGATCATAGCGGAAACAGGGAGCGGAATAAACACTCCGCTTTATGATTCGATAGCGCTCCACATTGTGGCAGTCCGGCGGATCTTCTCCGACGACCCAGGTCATCGCCCTCCTGCAGGCCAGGAAAAAGCGACCCTTCGGCGGCTTGCCCTTTCGCTCCGGAACATCCTGTTCGCTCCGAAGGTACTCTTGCGCGCCGCGCCTCTATCCTCGTTCAATTTTCTGCCTCAGAGTACCATCTTTTTCGCGCCATCGCAACGTTTTTTTCACATTCTCTTTATTTTGGTCGAGGATGAACAAAAATGCACTGTCGTACCGCGATTTTTTGATGAAATTACAGTGCGTTTTCAGGCCGCAGCGGTATTTTCATCGACTGCAAACAGGATTTTTATTGATCGAACTTCTTTTCTCTCTTCCCTCAGACAGCAAAAAAGCGGCTCAAAGCCCACGGCAAAGAGCAAAAAGAGATAAAAA
>JBBNGO010000106.1:0-4177 GCA_040095065.1 Hominicoprocola fusiformis | reverse complement strand
CGAGCAAAGAAAAAGGAGGAACACACCGAATGAATTTTGAATTTATGACGATAGACACACCATTGCCGCCCTGTATGGCTTTTCCAAGAGCGTTGACAGGGTTTCCAGTCAGCAGCACCGCAAAGGTCATGTACTGCCGGATGTTGGACGCTATGCTCTCCAATGGGCAGGAGGACGAGAACGGAATCCTGTTTGTCTGCTTCCCTGTCACAGCCATTGCCGCAGTCCTGTCCCGCAGCTCTATGACGGTCAAGCGTTCTTTGAATGAACTGGAAAACGCCGGACTTATCATGCGGGTGCGTCAGGGCGTTGGAGAACCAAACAGGATTTATGTGCTGATACCGGGAAAGGAGGACGCTGCCCTTGCCTGATACTTCAAAGCTGGAAAAACTCAATCGGGAGTTGGAGAAAAGCGAAAAGAAACTGCGGAAAGCCATCAATGATGAAAAGGCATTGCAGCACCAGTTAAAGCAGCTTACCCGAAAGGAACGGACGCACCGGCTCTGTACTCGTGGCGGTATGCTGGAAAGTTTTCTGCAAGAGCCGGAACGCCTGACAGATGATGATGTCATGCTGTTGTTGAAACTCATTTTTCACAGGCAGGACACGCAGGAACTATTGAAAAAACTGCTGGAACGGGAGAAGCCGGAAACCCCTTAGTTTACTAAGGGCGCAATTATACACCACCCAGAGGTTGGTGCATTGCGTTCTCCGAAGGCTCCTCGCCGGAGGGCTGTGATTTTCCGCAGTCAAGGTCTGCTCCAAATCATACAGGGGACGCTACGCTTCCCCTGCGCTGGCTGCCGCCAGCTACCCTTTTGTGTACTTGCCATCTGGGGACACCTTGCGTTGCAAGCTGTTCCCAGCCGACAAGTTTCATAAAATATGCTATCTTTTCGATAGTCGATGAAGTATAATGAAGATGACAACAAACCTGAATTTAACGAGGAGGTAATGATTATGAGTAGAAATATAAAAGGTGGTTTTTTAACATTAAGTGGTGTTGTTGGTATTGTAGGAATGATAATAGCGGCAATGCAAAATCCAGCAACTGCATGGGTAACGCCACCTGGAAGAATGATTGTAAGTATTTTAGAAAATGGATTATTGATTCCTACGGTTTTATTCCTTGTTCTTTTTATTTATGGATTGTATATTCTCCTAACGGAGAAAAACGATTGAGCAATACCGGTTTGTCGAATTAAGAAAATCGGTAGTTGACAAGGAGTTTTGATAGCGTGAAAAAAATATTTCTTAAAATTGTGATAGGGGTTGTTCTTGTTTGTATTTTATTTGTTTGTTTTCTTTATACGAACAATGAGATCGGCGTGACTTCATCTAAGCTGGAGACAGATATTCGTTCGTCGCAGAAGATTAAGGATGATTGGACGGTCGATGGAAGCGTTTCCAGCACGATGGCTGCATATATTTCTTACCCTCAGGATTTGAGTGACCATTCTTTTTCCGTCTATGTCAACCGCCCTGGTCTTTCCTTTGGATACTTTTTCCGTGGGGGTGGAAAACTTTCGGGGGTTCAAAGAGGAATTGCCGAGTACACTGTAGAAGGATATAATGAGCGAGCATTTATTTCTATGAATCAGCAACAGGTAACACAGCTTGAAATAGATGACGGCAACACAATTCAAGTGCTTGACATTGACAGCAATAAACCTTTTGCGATTGTTTTGCCTATAAATGTGGGAACCATTACATTCTATGATGTGAATGGCAATACTGTGGAATACTGGAACAATTCTCTTTGACAACTTCCAGTTTGTCAGCTTCACATCGGGTCAACTTGTCCCGAACTTTCACAACTAAATACCCGCCGCTTACACAGCGGCACACCGAGCAGGAAATCTGAAAAAGGTCTCCTGCTTTTTTTCTGCCAAAAATGAGGTGGTAAAACGCCACCCCATCCACCAAGCATAGAAAGGAGGGATACGAAATGCCCTGTCCACACAACGAAATCTCGATTGTTCAGCGTAGCCAACAGCAGTCTGCGGTTGCCGCCGCTGCCTACCAGAGCGGCGAAAAGCTGTTCTGTGAATACGACCAAGAAGTGAAGCACTACCCAGAAAAGCGAGGTATCGTCCACAATGAAATCCTACTCCCGGCAAATGCCCCACGGTCGTATGCAGACCGCAATACTTTATGGAACGCCGCCGAAGCTGTGGAGAAACAATGGAACTCCCAGCTTGCAAGGCGGTGGGTGCTTACCATTCCCAGAGAGATACCGCCCGACCAGTACGCTGTCCTTGTCCGGGAGTTCTGCCAGCAACAGTTTGTTTCCAAAGGCATGATTGCTGACTTTGCCATCCATGACCCCCACCCGCCGGGACACAATCCTCACGCCCATGTCCTGCTGACGATGAGGGCAATGGACGAACATGGGAAATGGCTTTCCAAGAGCCGCAAGGTTTATGACCTTGACGAGAACGGGGAACGGATAAAGCTGCCATCCGGCAGGTGGAAAAGCCACAAGGAGGATACGGTGGACTGGAACGACCAGAAGTATTGTGAAATCTGGCGGCATGAATGGGAGGTCATCCAGAACCGCTATCTGGAAGCCAATGATCGCCCGGAGCGTGTGGACTTGCGTTCCTATGCCAGACAGGGGCTTGATATTATCCCTACTGTCCATGAGGGTGCTGCTGTCCGGCAGATGGAAAAGCGAGGTATCCAGACGAATATCGGCAACCTGAACCGGGAAATCAGAGCCGCCAACCGCCTGATGAAGTCCATCCGGCAGCTTATCCAAAACCTCAAAGGCTGGATTACCGAGCTGGGAGAAAAACGGAAAGAACTGCTTGCACAAAAGGCGGCGGAGGAAGCGACACTTCTTCCCAATCTACTGATGAAATATATGGAGATACGAAAGGAAGAACGGAAGGACTGGACGAGGGCTGGACAAAATCGGGGGACTTCACAGGACTTAAAGGCAGTCAGCGAAGCCCTGTCCTATCTCCGGCAAAAGGGGCTTTCCACTGTGGAGGACTTGGAAGCCTTTCTGGAATCTTCCGGGAAATCAGCCGCAGATTACCGCAGTCAGATGAAGCCAAAGGAAGCCCGCAGCAAAGTGATTGACGGGATTCTTGCCAGCCGGACAGACTGCAAGGAATGTAAGCCTGTCTATGAGAAGTACCAGAAGATATTTTTTAAGAAAACAAAGGAGAAATTCAACCAGGAACACCCGGAGGTTGCCCGGTATGCGAAAGCCGCCGCCTACCTTGCCAAGCACCCAGACGATAAGGACAGTACCCAAAAGGAACTGCAAGAGGAGCAGGAAAAACTTCTGGAAGAAATCGCAGAGCTGAAAGTACCGCTGACCGAGGTACAGGAGGATTTGAAGAAGCTGCGGGACATCCGCTACTGGGTACGGAAAGCCACACCCGGCACAGAGGAAAGCAAAGAGCCGCCCAAGAAGCAGCCCATCAAAGAAGTCTTGCTGGATAAGGCAGACGAGAAAAAAGCACAAAGAACTGCCCCGGCGCAGACAAAACACAAACAACAGGATATGGAACTTTAACAGGCACTTGCCATTTTCAATCAGAGAATGTCAGGTGCTTTTTTGTTTTCAAGGAGGGATAGATTTGAATGTATTTGAAGCCGTGAAGCAGTCCGTCACAACAAGACAGGCTGCGGAGCATTATGGAATCCATGTAGGTCGGAACGGGATGGCTTGCTGCCCGTTCCATCACGATAAAACCCCAAGTATGAAGCTGGATCGGCGTTACCACTGCTTCGGCTGCGGTGCTGATGGGGATGTGATTGATTTTGCCGCCGCCCTGTATGGGCTGGGAAAGAAAGAAGCCGCCGTACAACTGGCACAGGACTTCGGGCTTTCCTATGAGGACTGGAAACCGCCGGGAAAGGCAAAAAAGCCAAAGCCCCGGCAGAAATCCCCGGAGGAACAGTTTCAGGAAGCAAAGAGCCGCTGCTTCCGTATTCTTGCCGACTATCTCCACCTGCTCCGGGCATGGAGAAAGGAATATGCCCCGCACTCCCCGGAGGAATCCTTTCATCCCCGGTTTGTGGAAGCCTTACAGAAGCAAGACCAAGTGGAATATCTGCTGGATGTGCTGCTCTTTGGGGAAACGGAGGAAAAAGCGGCTTTGATTACGGACTACGGAAAGGATGTGATACAGCTTGAACAGCGAATGGCAGAGCTTGCAGC
>JBBNGO010000105.1:0-4242 GCA_040095065.1 Hominicoprocola fusiformis | reverse complement strand
GCCATTCTCTCACGTGAGAGAATGGCCCCCTTGGACCCCCAAGAGAACGCAAGGGGCGCTGCCCCTTGACCCCGCACATTGCGGGTTTGCAGCTTGAATGACTGCACGCGCTGCGCAATCAGGTGCGGTGTACATGGAGTCCCTGCGTTTCGTCAGAACTCTCAACCGCGCCTTACTATCGTGAGGCGCGAGTGACGTTTTCTCGGCGGCAGACTGCGTACCGAATGCGGCATTGCTGCGCTCGCCGCATTGATGGGACTGGCGGTAAACGGAAATTACTGCGTACTTCTACAAGATAGGCAGAGCGGCAGCGGGTAGTAGGAGCAGAGGCGTCGTATAGCAATGCTAACGCGGCAACGCCGCGCGCAGGCACCCGATTCGGCAAGTGCCGCAGCTCTTCGAGCTGCTCGCCTGCAATGTGAATTTTCTCTGGGAGGGTGCAAGGGAGGGGTATCTCTTTTCGAAAAAGAGATACCCCTCCCTTATCCGCGTTCCCCACACCAGGTGGGAAAAAACCGGAACTTATTGTTCCAAAAGGAACCGTGCGATATTTTCTATTGCAACAGAAGCCTTTCTAATGGGAAACATCTGAAACACATGCCACATCCCCTCGCTGACCTGTAAGCGGCAGGGAACGTTTGCGCGCTTCATCGCCTGATAGAGTTGTTCTGAATCCGAATACAGGATCTCGTGGTCGCCGACCTGGATGAGCGTCGGCGGGAAGCCGGTGAAGTCGGCAAAAAGTGGGGACAGGTCGCTCGAACGGTAGTCTCTTCCTGCGGCGTAGGCGAGGCGCACGGCTTCGATGTACTCGGGCGTGAGCATCGGGTCGATCTCCGCACGCTCAGTATAGGACTGGCCGGACATCGTCATGTCCGTCCACGGCGACATCAGGATGAGCGCGCCGGGGAGCTTGCGGCCTGCCGCTTTGAGGCGATTGCAGAGCACGAGGGCGAGGTTACCGCCCGCGCTGTCGCCCGCGAGGACGATATCGCGCGCGCCGTAGCCTTGGAGCATCAGATAGTCCCACGCGCGCAGCGCGTCCTCGACGGCGGCGGGATAGGGGAACTCGGGCGCGAGGCGGTATTCAAAGCTCAGCACATCGTAGCCCGTCGCATGCGCGAGCTTGGACGACAGTACGCGCGAATAGCCGAGGTTGCCGCTTGTGTAGCCGCCGCCGTGGCAGTATAAAATCGCATGGCGGCTGCCGTGGGGGGCCTTGAGCCGCGTCCACGCCGCGCTCATGCCCGAGAGGGCAAATTCCTCGTAATCCATGCTCGTCATCGGCGCAGTCAGCTTGCCGAGGACCTCCTGACTGCGGCGCTGACGCTCAAGCTCTTCGGCGGTCATGCTTTCTGGCGCACCGGCGCTGTGCAGCGCCTTGAGCGCACGCATCAGCGGGTCGAGATGCGCGTTCTCGGCCTTGCTCTTCTTTTTGCGGATGATGCGGAGTTTGGGTTCCATAGCTCCTCCTGAAAAACAAAATTCTTTGAGAGCATGATATCATAATTTCGTAAAAATGCCAAGGAAAAGCCGCATCTTTCTTGTAGCGCGCCCCGCTTTGTGCTACAATGAACCTCTCAAGACCGCGCAGAAGGAAAGAGGGAACATCGGATGGCCAAGCCCAACAGCAAATGGTATAAGCTCGACTCCGCGGGCACGCTCTACTCCGCGCTGCAAAAGGAGGAGTATTCAGCCATCTACCGCTTTTCCGCTCTGATGGAAAAGGACGTCGACCCCGCGGCGCTCCAGCGCGCCATCGACCGCTGCATGCCGCGCTTCCCGACCTTTGCCGTGCGCATCCGCAAGGGCGCGTTCTGGTATTATTTAGAGCACAACAGCGCGCCGGGGCCGTTTTTGAAAGAGGACGTGTCCGACCCCTGCCAGCCCGTGCGCTTCAAAGAAGACAACGGCTGGCTCGTGCGATTTTACTATTACCGCAACCGCATTTCGATCGAGGTCTTCCACGCGCTTTCCGACGGCGGTGGGGCCATCGTCTTCTTCCGCACGCTGCTGGCCGAATACCTGCGCCAGACCGGCGTTGATATCCCTGCGGGGAACGGTGTGCTTGATTTGAACGAGCCGCCGCGCGAGGAGGAGATGGAGGACGCCTATGCCCGCTACGCAGGACACCACGCGCTGGGCCTTCACCGCCAGCCGACGGCGTATCAGAATACCGGCACAAGCGAGCCGTTTTACACGTTCCATGTGACGATGGGCTTCGTGCCGCTCTCGAAGCTGCGCGAGGAGTCGAAAAAGTGCGGCGCGTCGATCACCGAATACCTCTCCGCTGTGCTCATTTACGTCATTTTGGAAAAGCAGAAGCGCGAAAAGCCCTACCGCCTGCGCCCCGTGGCGCTGGCCATCCCCATCAATCTGCGCGGCTGGTTCCCGAGCGAGACGCTGCGAAACTTCATCACCACCGTCCGCCCGTATATCGACCCCGCGCTCGGCGACTACACGTTCCCCGAGATCGTCTCGCAAGTGCGGCATTTTATGAAGCTGCACATCAACCGGCAGGAATTGCAGGCGGCGTTCACGGGGAATGTCCGCTTTACAAAGAATTTTGCGCTGCGGCTCGTGCCGGTTGCACTCAAAAATCCCGTGATGGCGCTCAACTATCGCCTGCACGGCGTGCGGCCCTATTCCTGCACCTACACCAATCCCGGCGCGTTCACCGTGCCGCCCGAAATGGCTGAGCATATCCGCGGGGCGGAGGTCATTCTGGGACAGGCGACGGTGCCGCGCTGCCACTGCGCGTCCATCAGCTATGGCGACACGATGGAGATCACCTTTGCCGGCACGCAGGCGGAGACGGACACCGAGCGCGACTTTTTCCGCTTCCTCGTGCGCGCGGGTATCCCCGTGCGCGTAGAGAGCAACCGATGAATAGCAGATCGAAAGAAGGAATTTGATGTCATATTGTGTCAAATGCGGCGTGGAGCTGGACGAGGGCGCGGAGCGCTGCCCGCTCTGCGGCACGCCGGCGTGGAAGCCGGATGAGACCGCGCCGCGCTATTTCCCGACCAAGCCGGCCGAGGTGCCGCGAGCATCGCGCAGAGCTGCCGCCGCACTGCTGACGGCGATGCTCGCGTCCGTGTCGCTCTGTTGCGGGCTGCTGAATCTCATTTTGCCGACGGAGCACCCTTGGGCGCTCTACGTCGCGGGCGCGGCAGTGATGCTGTGGATCTGGTTCGCACTGCCGATGCTCGTGCGCGGCATCCCGATCTTCTTCCGACTGACGGCGGACGTCGCCGCCATCGGCATTTACGTGTGGATCATCTCCGTTGCGCTGCACGGGGGGCGCTGGTTCCGCGGGCTCGTGCTGCCGATGCTCGGATGGGCGTGCGTCGTCGTATTCCTGCTGAGCTTTCTGCTGCGCGACGGCAGAAGGTCGCGTCTTTCTTCCATCGCCATGTGCATCGGCGCGGTGGGCCTGATGGCGATGGGCGTGGAATTTTGCCTCGACCGCTATTTTCGCGAGGCGTGGCAGCCGAGCTGGTCACTTGTCGTGCTCGTTATCTGCATCGGGCTCATCATCCCGCTGCGCATCGTGCGCCGCGTCCCGTCGCTGCGCGAGGAAGCGCGGAGACGCTTCAATATGTGAAGCCTGCTTCTAAATGGCAAACCCGCCCTGACGCTTTTGCGTCGGGGCGGGTTTTGTGATGTTTGCTTACAGCAGCAGCCAGCTGAGCACCATGCCGACAAGCAGTGTGATCCCGGCGGTGAGCAGGGCGAGCAGAACTTTCTGATAGGGCCGCTTGCCCGCTTCGACCTTCTGCTCGATCTCGTCGAGCCGCTTCCCTTCGCTGAAGGCCAAGATCTCCCTGTAGGACTGGACGTTATTTGCTTTTTTGATGCGCTCGAGGCGGAGGGCAAAGTACATCGCGCTGCCCCAGAGCAAAAGCTCCGGAATGAGGCCGTACAGGCCGAACCACTTGATTAGAGGCACGGGCAGAATGATCGTGGCGGCGAGCAGAACAGTGTAGATGATGGCGTCGCGGTTCATGGCTTTGACATCGGCGGCGTTGACTTCCTGTTTCATGGTTTCCAAATCTCCTTTGATGAGTTGGTCGAGCGAAACATCGAAGAGGGCGCTGAGCAGGAGCAGGCTGTGGATATCGGGGTAGCTCTTGCCCGTCTCCCTTAATTAAAGATATTGTTGGGTAAAAAAGAAAGGTCAGTCGATTTTGCCGATGAAGCGGTAGTAGATTTCTACTTCCTGCTCACGGCTTCCGTCCT
>JBBNGO010000104.1:0-4662 GCA_040095065.1 Hominicoprocola fusiformis | reverse complement strand
GTTCAAAAGAGCCAGATACCGTCTGGATTGTGTGGGTAAATGGCTATGATGAACGAAATGGAATACAGAACAATCGGAAAGGCACTTGCCGGGGGCTATCGTGCAGCGGTCTATTGCAGGCTGTCAAAGGACGATGACCTGCAAGGCGAAAGTGCCAGTATCGCAAACCAGCGTGATATGCTGGAAAAATACTGCGAAAAGCAGGGATGGGAGGTTGTGGCAGTCTATCAGGACGATGGCTTTACAGGTCTTAACATGGAGCGTCCTGACTTACAGAGGATGTTAAAAGCCATTGAGCGGAAACAGATCAACCTTGTCATCACGAAAGACCTCAGCCGACTGGGGCGTAATTATCTGCAAACCGGGCATTTGATTGAGGACTTTTTCCCAAGAAACGGTGTCCGCTATATCGCCATGAATGACGGTATCGACACTCTGCGGGATAACAACGATATTGCCCCGTTCAAGAATATCCTGAACGAGATGTACAGCAAGGATATTTCCAAGAAAGTCCATTCATCTTATCTTCTGAAAGCGCAGAAAGGACAGTTTACCGGGTGTCTTGCCCCGTTTGGGTATCGGAAAGACCCGGAGGACAAGAACCATCTGCTCATTGACGAGGAAACAGCCCCGATTGTGCGGCTGATTTTCGGATATGCCCTGAACGGTCATGGTCCGAACTATATCCGCAGACGGCTGGAGGAAGAAAAAATCCCCTGCCCTACATGGTGGAACCGGGAACGGGGGTTTCGCAATACCCGCACCAAATGGGAAAAGAAAGACCCGGAAAACGGGCGGTATATGTGGGACTTCTCCGTTATCAAAGATCTTTTGATGAATCCCGTCTACACCGGGGCGATTGCTTCCCAGAAAAAAGACTACCGTTTCAAAATCGGAACGATTGGGGAAAAGAAGTCGGAGGACTGGATTGTGGTGGAGGGACAGCATGAACCGCTGATTGACCGCATGAGCTTTGACATTGTGCAGAACAAGCTGAAATCCCGCCAGCGTCCGGGGCAGACCAATGAAATCAGCCTGTTTGCCGGACTGATAAAATGCGGTGAGTGTGGGAAGTCACTGACGATACGCTACACAAACGCAAAACATCCCCAGCAGATTTACTCCTGCAAAACCTACAATGCCTTTGGAAAGAACCACTGCACCCAGCACCGGATTGATTATGACACCCTTTACAGCCATGTGCTGCGGAAAATCCGGGAATGTGCCAGAGCTGCCCTGATGGACGGGGAAGCGGTTGCCGACCGCCTGACCAATACCTGTGAAGCCGAGCAGCAGGAACAGCGGGAAGCAATGGAACGCTCCCTTACAAGGGACGAGGAACGGATTGAGGTTCTGGACAAAATGGTAATGCGGCTTTATGAGGATATGATTGCAGGGCGTATCAGTGAGCAGAATTTCAACACCATGCTGGAAAAGACACAGACCGAGCAGACGGAGCTTAAAACAAAAGTGTCCGAGGGCAGAAAGCGGCTGTCCGATGAAGTCCAGCTTGCCAATGACGCAAAACAATGGGTGGAAGCCATTCAGGAATACGCCAACATCACAGAGTTGGACGCAGCCACCCTCAACCGTTTAATCAAAGAAATCGTCGTGCATGAGCGCATTGACGAAGATAAAACAAGACACATTTCTATCGAAATTCATTTTAATCTCAAACCCATCCCGGAGGTGGAACAGGTCACTGCCTGACCTGTCCCGCCGGGACGGTTCTCTTAAAAAACACCATATAGATTTTTTGTACGCCGCCGCCCGCCATCGAGCAGAGTTTTACACCTAATTGGGGATAAAACAGCTCATGGCGGGCGGCGGCGTGGCGCTGATCGGCATTACCCTCGTGCCGCTGCTGTCCGGTCTGTTTGGCTAATCGACAATTCATTTGCTTCCCGTAAATCCACGGAGGGTGCCGCTTTCGGGCGGCATCCTCCCGAAAGGAGGGCAACCCTATGGATTTCTTATGGGATAAGATCACGGAATGGCTGAAAGAAATGCTCATCGGCGGTATCGTGAGCAATCTGTCCGGGATGTTCGATGCGACCAATCAAAAGGTTGCCGAGATCTCCGGTCAGGTGGGCTTATCACCGCAGGCATGGAACGGCAGCATTTTCAGCATGATACAAAACCTGTCGGAAACCGTGATCGTCCCCATCGCAGGCGCAATTCTCGCCTTTGTGATGACGCTGGAGCTGATCCAGCTCATTACCGACAAAAATAACCTCAACGACATGGACACATGGATATTCTTCAAGTGGGCGTTCAAGTCCGCTGCCGCTGTCCTGATCGTGACAAACACATGGACGATTGTGATGGGCGTGTTCGATGCTGCCCAAAGCGTCGTTGCCAGCGCCTCCGGGCTGATTATCGGCGACACCAGCATCAACATTTCAAGTGTCATGGTGGGCATTGAGGATCGGCTGATGGAAATGGAGCTGGGGCCGCTGTTCGGCCTGTGGTTCCAGTCACTGTTCGTTGGCATTACCATGTGGGCGCTGACCATCTGCATTTTCATTATCACATTCGGAAGAATGATTGAAATATATCTCGTCACCTCTGTTGCTCCCATTCCGATGGCGACCATGATGGGCAAGGAATGGGGCGGCATGGGGCAGAACTACATCCGCTCCCTGCTGGCACTGGGCTTCCAAGCGTTTTTGATTATCGTCTGCGTTGCCATTTACGCGGTTCTGGTGCAGAATATCGCGCTTGTGGATGACATCATCTACGCCATCTGGACTTGCATGGGCTACACGGTGCTGCTGTGCTTCTGCCTGTTCAAAACGAGCAGCCTTGCCAAGTCCGTGTTCAATGCACATTAACGGGGGTGATACCATGCTGACACTCACGCCCGTCGCGCTTGCAACAGCGAACGCATTTGTCAATGCGCATC
Organism: Hominicoprocola fusiformis; assembly: GCA_040095065.1. GTDB lineage: Bacteria > Bacillota > Clostridia > Oscillospirales > Oscillospiraceae > Hominicoprocola. Next base: position 1,757 of record JBBNGO010000104.1, on the reverse strand, counting down.
ACCGGCACCATAAGGCAACTGCTGGACATAAGTTTTCCATCGGCTGTGCCAAGGATGGAGAGCTTGTCGGTGTTGCAATCGTAGGCCGTCCTGTGAGCCGGTATCTGGATGATGGCTGGACATTGGAGGTCAATCGTCTTTGCACCACCGGCGAGAGAAACGCTTGCAGTATTCTCTATGCCGCATCTGCGCGGGCGGCAAAGGCAATGGGATACCGCAAGATCATCACCTATACGCTGGATAGCGAGAATGGCAGCAGTCTCCGCGCCGCTGGTTGGAACTGCGCAGGCTTGGCAGGCGGAAAATGCTGGACAGGCAGCCGTAAGCCCACCTCCGCTTTGTACCCGGCGCAGATGAAACTTCGATATGAAAAGCTCTTATAAAGGGGGATTTCTATGGCCTATGTCAATGTCCCAAAGGACTTAACCAAAGTAAAAACCAAGGTGCTGTTCAACCTCACGAAACGGCAGCTTATCTGCTTCGGAAGCGGCGCACTCATCGGCGTACCGCTTTTCTTCTTGCTCAAGGGCAGCATCGGTACCAGCCCCGCCGCAATGGTGATGATGGTGGTGATGATCCCGGCCATGCTGTTCGCCATGTATGAAAAGAACGGTCAGCCGCTGGAGGTCGTCATCCGCAACATCTACCGCGTGTGCTTCCAGAGGCCGAAGCAGCGCCCGTATAAGACCAACAATTTTTATGCCGTTCTGGAGCGGCAAAACCAGTTAGACCGGGAGGTGTATCAAATTGTCCGAAAAGAAAAAGCTGACCCGCGCCGAGCGAAAACAGATCGAAGCCGCCATCGCAAGAGCGAACCGAACGGATAAGAAGGAAAAATCGGCGCAGGACAGCATCCCGTATCAGCGTATGTGGCCGGACGGCATCTGCCGTGTGACCGACACGCGCTACACCAAAACGATCCAGTATCAGGACATCAACTACCAGCTTTCGCAGAACGAGGACAAGACCGCCATCTTTGAGGCGTGGTGTGATTTCCTGAACTACTTTGACAGCTCCGTGCAATTCCAGCTTTCCTTTGTGAACCTCTCGGCTTCACAGGAAACCTTTGCACGGAGCATTTCTATTCCGCCCTGCGGGGACGAGTTTGACGGCATCCGCGCCGAGTACGCCGGTATGCTGCAAAATCAGCTTGCCCGCGGCAACAACGGCCTCATTAAGACCAAGTATCTCACGTTCGGCGTTGAGGCCGACAACCTCCGCGCGGCAAAGCCCCGTTTGGAGCGCATTGAAACCGACCTTCTGAACAACTTCAAGAGGCTGGGCGTTGTGGCTGCGCCGCTGAACGGCTTTGAGCGCCTGCACGTCATGCACGACATTCTGCGGATGGACGAGCAGGAACCGTTCCGCTTTTCGTGGGACTGGCTGGCTCCCTCCGGGCTGTCCACTAAGGACTTTATCGCGCCCAGCTCCTTTGAGTTCAAGACCGGCAGGCAGTTTCGTATGGGCAAAAAGCTGGGCGCGGTCAGCTTCGTGCAGATTTTGGCACCAGAGCTGAATGACCGGATGCTGGCGGACTTTCTGGATATGGAGAGCAGCGTCCTCGTCAATCTCCATGTGCAGTCTGTGGATCAGGTCAACGCCATCAAGACCGTCAAGCGCAAGATCACCGATCTCGACAAGTCCAAAATCGAGGAACAGAAAAAAGCTGTCCGCGCCGGGTACGATATGGACATCAGTGCGACTCGTTCCTGAACAAAGCCTTCGTGGTTGAAGGACAAAATCAGGCACTAACAAAA
>JBBNGO010000103.1:0-4934 GCA_040095065.1 Hominicoprocola fusiformis | reverse complement strand
CGTTCACCCAAGACTGCGAAAGTGCCTCTCAAGGTGCACCTTAGACTGCGGTTTCAAAACCTCGGAAAGCCCCGCACTGCGGGGCTTTGTGGCCGGGCCGTGGGCGCTTGCGACTGCGGCCCTTTATCTTGTGCTTTTATCGAACGGCTTTCCCTATTCAAAAATTTGGCTTAAAAAGTTCGATTTTTCGCCAATAGACACTCCCGCAAATATCGCCCAAAAGTTACCGTCACAACGCTGTTTCAAACCGCTTTTCATCGCGTTTTTCAACTTCTCGCACAAACGGCCCACGTTCGCTTTCACGGGTGAAAGCAGGTACACACTCGGCTTTCGGAGAAAGATCGCACACAACGCCCCACACGGCGAAACACAGGGCTTCACTCATGCTGCCGTGTGGAGTGTTCAACTCTCCTCTCGCATTTGGACAGAGAAAAGCCGAAGGAAGCGGATGCACGCCCTACGGCGTGTGTCCGCTTCCTTCGGCGCAGCAGCTCCGCTGGGCTACTCAGTTTCCTATCCTTCTACGTTCGAATCGGTAACGCCACTCTATAATGTTTCTCAGATAAGATTCCGTCATTGATTCCAGTAACACAGACCCTTCTCCACTTATTTTTTAAAGGCATATTCCTTGGTGTTCTCTTCCTCGAATGGTCCTTTTCTCTTTAAGCAATCCACTAACCAGCATCTTCCTAATTATCCAGTATAACGATGGGACGCGTTTGCCCGGCCCCTTCAAAAACCTGCTTCCAAATATGAAAATACCTCACTGTACCCGTTCTCTTCAATGTCACTCTGCGCCAACAGGATCGACCGGAATATACAAACGATAGTAATCGACTGACGCATCCGGAGACGGGGCATGAAGCGCAGGGCTCCAGATGATATCACCGTTGATACGAAAGCCGTGCTCAGCGGCATATTGCAGAACATGGACATGGCTGGTATAGTCCACACCTGTACGACAGCAGATACCGGCCAGCAGACACAGATGCGGCTGGATCACGGACAATCCGCTATTTTCAGGCAGCTGCAGCTTTCCGCTCTTATCTTCTAACGCAAGGATCAGTTCTGTACCAAAATCCTCCGCCCTTGCACGGAGCAAAGCCCGCTCGTATTCCGGAGAGATTGCACGCTCCCTGTGGACGCGAAAGACCATTTTGGGCTCCGGACGGCCAGGAAGCGCCCGAAATAGGTCGATTGCCTGTGAAAATGGAATGCTCAAATTACGGGTGATCATACGCGGCGAAATACAGAGCTCGATTTTTCCAAGCAGCCTGATTGTATCATTCACCTCGGCTAAGAAACGGCGGTTTGACTCGTACAGTGCGTCAAGTTCAAGACGTTTTTCAGCGAGCTTTGCATCATGCAGTCGAGCGGCATCGGCAACGCTTTCCAGCGAACCGCCGTGCATCAACGGGCCGATATCCGCCAATGGCATATTATTCTTGCGAAGACGGAGAATATATCCCAAACAAATGAAATCAGAACGCGTGTAGTAGCGGTAACCATTCGGCGCTCTATGTGACAGAAGAATACCCTGCTTATCATAAAGACGCAGAGTATCCGTGCTGATGCCATAGTGCTTGGCAAGATCTCCAATGCAATATTTATCTTTCATTCTCTCATTCCCCAGTTTCAGGCAGATAGGTGCATTCAGACTGCAAGAGTTAGATTTTATACATATTATAGTGTTGTCGGTTTTCCCCTGTCAAGTATTTGCAAATCCGCTTTTCTTAGCTTTATAGACAAAATGTATAATATTATTTTGTATCAATTAACATTTTTTGTTATTTTAATTCAATTCTATTGACCTTGGACTTAGTCCAAGGCTTATCATCAATCCAGCGATTACCAAATAAAAATACAAGAAGGAGAAAATCATGGAAAGCACAAAAAAGAAAAAAATGCAATTCCCGCACCCGGTTATATTCCTCTTGCTGCTGGCACTACTTATGCTGATCCTTTCGTGGATCATCCCCGCCGGCCATTATATGGCAATCGACGCTAACGGTGTTGTTCAAGGGGCGGAGGGCTACGACACTGCTACAGGCACGCTCATTTACGATGATGAGCACTTTTTTCAGGAATCTGCCCCTGCACGCTTAGGTATCTGGGCTGCGATTCAGCAGATTGTCAATGGATTTCTGTCCGGTAAAAGCGTTATTTTCCTGATCCTCTGCGCATTCTCTGCGATTACGCTGATTGAAAAAACCGGCGCGCTTGACGCGATGGTCGCCTCTTGCGTTCGCATGACAGAGCACCGCCCGAAGATGGCCCCTGTGATGATCGTCGTTATCATGTACCTCATGGCGCTTTGGGGTGGCACAGGCACACTCTCTTATGAGGAGATTGGTGCATTTATTCCCATCTTTCTGCTGCTGTGCGTTTCCCTTGGCTACGATCCTATTGTCGCTCTGGCGACTTGCGCAATGTCCATGGGCTTTGGCTTTGCCTCCGGTTATGCCAATCCCTTCACCACAGGTACGGCTCATAACATTGTTGGTCTGCAGCCGCTCTCCGGTGCCGGCTACCGCATCATCGTTCTTATTGTAACTGTTGGCTTCCTTGCGTTCTACACGCTGCGCTATGGCGCCAAGGTCAAGAAGGATCCTTCCCTTTCGATCACAGCCGACATTGACTTTTCTCACCTGCGCATCGATGAGGAGAGAAAGGCGACCAAATTTACACCAGTTCGTATCTGCACGCTTATTGCTCTGGTCGTCATGGTCGGCGTGATGTTCTATGAGTTGATGTTCAAGGGCCAATTCATTGACTGCTGCACCGCACTATTTCTCTCTCTCATGTTCATTATCATGGCAATCCGCTGGTTTGTCCCGCTGATTCAGAATGCCAAAGCAGGCAAAGAAGTGGAGAAGGTTTATCTGCCCAGCGATACGATCCGTGACTGGTTCGATGGTATGGGTCAGGCTGCTCTTCCGGCAATGATCGTTGGCTTTGCTTACGGTGTGAGCAATATCATGTCCGCCGGCGGCATCAAGGATCCTATGATTCACGCCATGGTCGGGTTGCTTGGCAAGACGAATGTCTACATTTCCATCGTCCTGATGTTCATCTTCCAGACCTTCCTCAACTTCATCATCCCCTCCGGTTCCGGTCAGGCGGGTGTCGCTATGCCGATCATCGGGCCCATCGCACAGGGTATCGGCATGAATCTCCAGTCTGCAACGCTGGCGTTCAACTTTGGTGACGGCTACTCCAACCTCCTTTGGCCGACGGCCTATGCTGTTATGCTGCCCACGCTGGCAGGCATCCCCGTCGGACGCTACTATAAGTGGTTCGGTAAGCTGTTCTTCTTCACCTGTATTATTCTCATTATTCTGCTTGAGATCTCGCTTATAATCTGGCAAGGGGTATATTAAAGCAACTGTATGTTTTGGTATCAGGCCGTTTGCCCTGAAAAGAAAGTAGGAACGTAAATGACGATTTATGAAAAAGCATTAGAAGTGCAGCCATTCGTACAGGACTGCCGGCGTACCATCCACCGTTGGCCGGAGCTTGGTATGGAAGAGTTCCGCACGACCGACTTCATCTGTGAAAAGCTGGACGAAATGGGCATTCCCTACCGACGTTTGGAGCCGACGGGCTGTATTGCGGAAATTAAGGGAAATCAGCCCGGCAAGATTGTTGCCTTGCGTGCAGATATTGATGCACTGCAAATGAATGAGATCAACGATTTGCCGTTCCGCTCCGAGCGTCCTGGTTATATGCACGGTTGTGGTCACGATACACATACGGCCATGCTTTTGGGCGCAGCCAAAGTTCTTAATACGATTCGGGATGAAATCAACGGAACTGTCCGTCTGATCTTCCAGCCCTCAGAGGAAAACGGACTCGGCTCACAGGTCGTTGTTGACCAGGGCGGCATGGAGGGCGTGAGTGCCTGCTTCGGCGAGCATGTGTTCGGCGGTACAGGGGAAAAAGTCGGCGTCGTACACTACAAAAAGGGAGGACTTTTCCCAAGTGCAGACACGTTCTGGATCCATGTCCACGGTATCGGCTGCCACGGTGCGATGCCGGACATGGGTGTGGATACGACAGTCTGTGCCGCGGCCATCGTGATGAACCTTCAGAGTATCGCCAGCCGTGAGATCAGCCCGCTCGAACCGGTCGTTGTCACCGTTGGCTCTCTGCACTCCGGGACGGCATATAATATTTGCTCCGGCGAGGCTGAAATGACAGGAACTGTCCGTACATTCAGCAAAGAGCACAGAAAGACATTTCCAGACCGTCTCCGCCGCATCGTAGAAAACACGGCCAAGGCCTACCGCTGTACGGCAGAGGTTGAGTATGGCTGCGGTAGCAGTGCGCTCATCAACGATCCCTATGTGACAGAGATTGCGCGAAAAGCTGCCGAGAAAATTCTGCCCGACTCCAGCCTGTTGGTCGAGGGAGGGGGCTCTATGGGTGCCGAAGATTTTTCGCTGTACACGGAATATGTGCCCTGCACATTCTTTACCATTGGCTGCGGTGAAGAAACATTCAACCATAATGAGCATTTTGTTGTGGATGAATCGATTTTCCCCTCCGGCGTTGCACTCCATGTGCAGTTTGCAATAGACTATCTGAATGAACAGGCGATCAACTCCTGATGGCTTCGTTCCTTTTTGAAAAGCACGCAACCGCTTAAATCGTAACTGTTTACATTTTATCTAACTAAGGAGAATCAATCCCATGCCCGTTAATCTGAAAGGCCGTTCTTTCCTGACGCTGAAAGACTTCACCCCCGACGAGATCCGCTATATGCTCAACCTCGCCGCTGACCTCAAGGCCAAAAAGCGCGCCGGCATCCGCGGCGACCTGCTCGCCGGCAAGAACATCGTGCTGCTGTTTGAAAAAACCTCTACCCGCACCCGCTGCGCGTTCGAAGTCGCCGCTTACGACGAGGGCGCGAACGTCACCTTCCTCGATTCCAA
>JBBNGO010000102.1:0-4982 GCA_040095065.1 Hominicoprocola fusiformis | reverse complement strand
GCCGACACCCTCTGTCTGGCTATTTTCATGTATGGAGGATAACTGCCTATGGCAAAAAACAAAACAGAGATTCATGTGACCACTGTATTTGACGGGGAACTGGACGCAACCGATGTGTTCGTCAGCCTGATTTCCCAGAAATACGGTAAAATAAATACAAAAGAATATCTTGCTAAAAAGAAAGATATAGGCTATAATGAAGATGAGGTTCAAAAGAGCCAGATACCGTCTGGATTGTGTGGGTAAATGGCTATGATGAACGAAATGGAATACAGAACAATCGGTTCGGCACTTGCCGGGGGCTATCGTGCGGCGGTCTATTGCAGGCTGTCAAAGGACGATGACCTGCAAGGCGAAAGTGCCAGTATCGCCAACCAGCGGGATATGCTGGAAAAATACTGCGAAAAGCAGGGATGGGAGGTTGTGGCAGTCTATCAGGACGATGGCTTCACAGGTCTTAATATGGAGCGTCCTGATTTACAGAGGATGTTGAGAGCTATTGAGCGCAGGCAAATCAACCTTGTCATCACGAAAGACCTCAGCCGACTGGGGCGTAACTATCTGCAAACCGGGCATTTGATTGAGGACTTTTTCCCAAGAAACGGTGTCCGCTATATTGCCATGAATGACGGTATCGACACCCTGCGGGATAACAACGACATCGCCCCGTTCAAGAATATCCTGAATGAGATGTACAGCAAGGATATTTCCAAGAAAGTCCATTCCTCTTATCTTCTGAAAGCGCAGAAAGGACAGTTTACCGGGTGTCTTGCCCCGTTTGGGTATCGGAAAGACCCGGAGGACAAAAACCATCTGCTCATTGACGAGGAAACCGCCCCGATTGTGCGGCTGATTTTCGGATATGCCCTGAACGGTCATGGTCCGAACTATATCCGCAGACGGCTGGAGGAAGAAAAAATCCCCTGCCCCACATGGTGGAACCGGGAACGGGGGCTTCGCAACACCCGAACCAAATGGGAAAAGAAAGACCCGGAAAACGGGCGGTATATGTGGGACTTCTCCGTTATCAAAGACCTTTTGATGAATCCCGTCTACACCGGTGCGATTGCTTCCCAGAAAAAAGACTACCGTTTCAAAATCGGCACAATTGGGGAAAAGAAGCCGGAGGACTGGATTGTGGTGGAGGGACAGCATGAACCGCTGATTGACCGCATGAGCTTTGACATTGTGCAGAACAAGCTGAAATCCCGCCAGCGTCCGGGGCAGACCGATGAAATCAGCCTGTTTGCCGGATTGTTAAAATGCGGCGAGTGTGGGAAGTCGCTGACGGTACGCTACACAAACGCAAAACATCCCCAGCGGATTTATTCCTGCAAGACCTACAACGCCTTTGGAAAGAACCACTGCACCCAGCACCGGATTGACTATGACACCCTTTACAGCCATGTGCTGCGGAAAATCCGGGAATGTGCCAGAGCTGCCCTGATGGACGGGGAAGCGGTTGCCGACCGCCTGACCAATACCTGTGAAGCAGAGCAGCGGGAACAGCGGGAAGCAATGGAACGCTCCCTTACAAGGGACGAGGAACGGATTGAGGTTCTGGACAAAATGGTCATGCGGCTTTATGAGGATATGATTGCAGGGCGTATCAGTGAGCAGAATTTCAACACCATGCTGGAAAAGACACAGACCGAGCAGACGGAGCTTAAAGCAAAAGTGTCCGAGGGCAGAAAGCGGCTGTCTGATGAAGTCCAGCTTGCCAATGACGCAAAACAATGGGTGGAAGCCATTCAGGAATATGCCAACATCACAGAGCTGGACGCAGCCACCCTTAACCGCTTAATCAAAGAAATCGTCGTGCATGAACGCATTGACGAAGATAAAACAAGACACATTTCTATCGAAATTCATTTTAATCTCAAACCCATCCCGGAGGTGGAACAGGTCACTGCCTGACCTGTCCCGCCGGGACGGTTCTCTAAAAAACACCATATAGATTTTTTGTACGCCGCCGCCCGCCATCGAGCAGAGTTTTACACCTAATTGGGGATAAAACAGCTCATGGCTGGCGGCGGTGTGGTGCTGATCGGCACGACCCTCATCCCCCTGCTCTCCGGTTTGTTCGGCTAATCCACGGCAAGCCCAGCTTAACCGAAGGGTGGTGAAATATTGGGCAGCATTTTAGAAAAGATCGAACAGGCTCTCAAGGATATGCTGATCGGATGGATCGAGAGCAACCTGACCAATATGTTCACCGATGTCAACGAGAAGGTAGGAACGATTGCCGCCGAGGTCGGGCAAACACCGTCCGGCTGGAACGGCGGCGTGTACCAGATGATCCGGGGACTATCCGAAAACGTGATAGTCCCCATCGCTGGTATCATCATCACCTTCGTTTTGTGCTACGAGCTGATTTCCATGATCACCGAGAAAAATAACCTTCATGACATGGACACTTGGATGTTCTTCAAGTGGTTTTTCAAGGCGGCTGTGGCGATCTACCTCGTGACGCATACGTTTGACATCGTGATGGCAGTATTCGACATCGGGCAGAACGTGGTTTCCGGTGCAGCCGGTGTCATCCACGGCAACACCAGCATTGATATTGATTCGACGATTGCGCAGATGCGTACCGGTATGGAGAACATGGGCGTCGGAGAACTGCTCGGACTGTCGATAGAAACGCTTCTGATCAGCCTGTGCCTCAAAATCATGGCGATCCTCATTACGGTCATTCTCTACGGGCGCATGATTGAGATTTACTGCACCGTGAGCATTGCGCCTATTCCCATCGCAACCATGAGCAACCGCGAATGGGGCAGCATCGGCACGAACTATCTGAAAGGCTTGTTCGCTCTGGCATTTCAGGGCTTTCTCATCATGGTCTGTGTCGGCATCTACGCGGTGCTGATCAACGGCATGATTGTCGCAGACAACATTCACTCGGCTCTGTTCTCTGTGGCAGCGTACACGGTTATTCTGTGCTTCTCGCTGTTCAAGACCGGAAGCCTAGCAAAATCCATTTTCCATGCACACTAAGGAGGTCGGCAGCATGAAGAAATACAGCATCATCTACGCCGATCCCCCTTGGGCGTATCGGACTTACTCCAAGAAGGGACAGGGACGGTCAGCAGAAAGCCACTACCCGACGATGTGCATTGAAGACATCAAGGCACTTCCGGTTGGCGAACTGGCTGCGAAGGACTGCGCTCTGTTCCTCTGGATCACGTTCCCATGCCTCTGTGAAGCACTCGAAGTGCTGACGGCATGGGGCTTTTCTTATAAGACCGTGGCTTTTGTATGGGTGAAGCAAAACCGCAAGAACGATGACCTCTTCACCGGCATGGGGTATTGGACAAGGGCAAACGCGGAAATCTGCATCCTTGCCACGAAGGGACATCCGAAGCGAGTTGACGCCGGTGTGCGTCAGGTCATCCTCAGCCACATCGAAGAGCATTCCAAAAAGCCGGATGAAGCGCGGGAGCGCATTGTTCGGCTCATGGGAGACCTTCCCCGCGTAGAGCTTTTTGCCCGTCAGTCTCCCGAAGGCTGGGACGTTTGGGGCAACGAGGTCGAATGCAGCATTACTCTCGGAAAGGAGGAAACAGTCAATGGCATTTGTTCCGGTCCCGAAGGATCTTAACCGCGTCAAAACGAAGATCATGTTCAACCTGACCAAGCGGCAGCTTATTTGTTTTTCCATCGCTGCGGCAGTCGGCGTCCCGATTTTCTTTCTGGCGAAGGCGCATCTCGATTTGTCTACGGCGGCAATGCTGATGGTGGTTATCATGCTCCCGTTTATCTTCTTCGCGCTTTACGAGAAGGACGGTCAGCCCGCCGAAAAGTATCTGTACCACATCGTACAGTCCATGTTCATCCGGGACAAGGTGCGTCCATATCGCACAAACAATCTCTACGCTGAGATTCAGAAGAAAATCAAAGAACAGGAGGAATTGCAGCTTGAACAACAGCACAGCAAAGGCAAAGCCTAAGATGACCGTCAAAAACGGCGTCGTTTACGGCGACGCCCTTTCCGCTCAGGAAAAGAAGCACATCGTCATGCAGAAGAAAAAGGACAGGAAGGCAAAGAAAGTCCGCAAGTCCGCCCAGCAGACCATTCCCTATGTGGAGATGTGCCGCGACGGTATCTGCAAGGTAAACAGCCGCCTCTACACGAAGTCCATCGCCTTTGAGGACATCAACTACCAGCTTGCGCAGAACGAGGACAAAACTGCCATCTTTGAGAACTGGTGCGACTTTCTGAACTACTTCGACAGCTCGATCTTCGTCCAGCTCTCCTTCATCAATCAGAAGGCAAGCCTCAATGAGTTCCGCAAGCGCATCAACATTCCGGCACAGGAGGACGCCTTCAACGACATCCGCTCCGAGTATTCCGGTATGCTGCAAAGCCAGCTCACCAAGGGCAACAACGGATTGGTCAAGAGGAAGTACATCACCTTCGGCATTGAGGCGGACTCCCTCCGCACGGCAAAGCCGAAGCTCGAACGCATTGAAACCGATATTCTCAACAACTTCAAAACCCTCGGTGTGAGAACCGAGCCGCTGTCCGGCTACGAGCGGCTGAAAGTGCTTCATGATGTGTTCAACATGGACACCAATGAGCCGTTCCGCTTTTCCTTTGACATGGTAGCCCGGACGGGACTCAGCACGAAGGACTTCATCGCGCCCACTTCCTTTGACTTCCGTGAAGGCAAGTGCTTCAAGATGGGCAGAACCATCGGCGCGGTGAGCTTCCTGCAAATCCTCGCGCCGGAACTCAATGACCGTATGCTTGCCGACTTCCTTGAGATGGACAGCAACATCACGGTCAATTTTCATATCCGGACGATTGACCAGGCGAAGGCAATCAAGAGCATCAAGTCGAAGATCACCGACCTCGACAAGATGAAGATTGAAGAGCAGAAAAAGGCTGTCCGCTCCGGCTACGATATGGACATCAGTGCGACTCGTTCCTGAACAAAGCCTTCGTGGTTGAAGGACAAAATCAGGCACTAACAAAA
>JBBNGO010000101.1:0-4984 GCA_040095065.1 Hominicoprocola fusiformis | reverse complement strand
CGAGCAAAGAAAAAGGAGGAACACACCGAATGAATTTTGAATTTATGACGATAGACACACCATTGCCGCCCTGTATGCCATTTCCCAGAGCGTTGACAGGATTTCCAGTCAGCAGCACCGCAAAGGTCATGTACTGCCGGATGTTGGACGCTATGCTTTTCAGAGGGCAGGCGGACGAGAACGGGATTCTTTTTGTCTGCTTCCCTATCACAGCCATTGCCGCAGTCCTGTCCCGCAGCCTCATGACGGTCAAGCGTTCTTTGAATGAACTGGAAACCGCCGGACTTATCATGCGGGTGCGTCAGGGCGTGGGAGAACCGAACAGGATTTATGTGCTGATACCGGGAAAGGAGGGCGCTACCCTTGCCTGATACCTCAAAGCTGGGAAAGCTCAACCGGGAGTTGGAGAAAAGCGAAAAGAAACTGCGGAAAGCCATCAATGATGAAAAGGCATTGCAGCACCAGTTGAAGCAGCTTACCCGAAAGGAACGGACGCACCGGCTCTGTACTCGTGGCGGTATGCTGGAAAGTTTTCTGCAAGAGCCGGAACGCCTGACGGACGATGATGTCATGCTGTTGCTGAAACTCATTTTTCACAGGCAGGACACGCAAGATATATTGAAAAAACTGCTGGAACGGGAGAAGCCGGAAACCCCTTAGTTTACTAAGGGCGCAATTATACACCACCCAGAGGTTGGTGCATTGCGTTCTCCGAAGGCTCCTCGCCGGAGGGCTGTGATTTTCCGCAGTCATGGTCTGCTCCAAATCATACAGGGGACGCTACACTTCCCCTGCGCTGGCTGCAGCCAGCTACCCTTTTGTGGACTTGCCATCTGGGGACACTTTGCGTTGCAAGTTGTTCCCAGCCGACAAGTTTCATAAAATACGCTATCTTTTCGATAGGCGATGAAGTATAATGAAGATGACAACAAATCGGGATTGACCGAGCTGAAAGAGAAGGATGCTTGTTGCCCGAAAGACAAGAAGATGGAAGTAGAAGAAAACAAAAAATAATTTTTTATATGAAAGGCTGGTTGCAGAATGTCAAAACAAAATATTTATGATAATGATTTATTTTACGAAAACTTCGAGAAAATACGTAGCAAAGAAATCAATTTTAATGATATTATTGAGACACCAATAATATTAGGAATGATACCTGAACTATATAAAAAGAAAGTATTAGATATTGGATGTGGTATGGGGCAACATGCACTTCAATATTCAAAGAAAGGGGCGTTATCCGTTCTTGGAATTGATATATCGGAAAAAATGTTAGCATATGCAAGAAAAAATAATGCTGCCTCTAATATTGAATACAGAAGACTGGCTTTTGAAGAATTGGATGATTTAGAGGAAAAGTTTGATGTTATTACAAGTTCATTGGCTTTTGATTATGTAGAAAATTTTGAAAGGCTTATGAAACAGATTTATAGTCACTTGAATGAAAATGGCAAATGTGTTTTTTCGATGTCACACCCAATAAGTACAGCATATGATGGGACTTTCGACAGATATACCAGAACAGAAACTGGAGAAAGATTATATGCTAATCTACGAAATTACGGAATAGAGGGTAAGCGTGTTATTCATTGGGTAGTAGATGAATATGAACTTTATCATAGAACGATTTCAACATTAATAAATGATATTGTTTCTGCTGGATTTATTATTGAGGAATGTCAGGAATCAAAAGTACCAGAATCAATTAGAGAAAAGCGACCAGATATGTTTGGAGGAGTTATTCATCAGCCAGACTTTATTTTTTTTAGGTGTGGAAAGAAAAATTAATATTTTATCTATGTAAAGAACCCGACAAGTTCAAGTTTGGAGAATTGAGAAAATCGGAATTGACCGAGCTCTTTGAGCGAGGGATACTTCTTGTCCGAAGGGCAAGAAGGTGGGCGTAAAAAAGATTAGAACAATCGGGATTTGAGGAGGTGTTCATATGAAGAGAGCATTGCTTTTTATTTTCATGACGGTTTGTGTATTAGGAATGTCCGCCTGCAGCAGCAAAGACGCCATGCCAGAAACATCAGATTCTGCCAGCAATCCGGTTCAGAATACAGATATCAGTAATCTGAATGGAGGAAAAATCTGGTCTGAACAAGATATTGTGTCGATGTTCTCTCTTGTGCAAGAAACAGATTGGGAATACATAGACTGTGTTTTAATTCCAGATCATGCTAGTGACCGTGTTGGTGCAGTACTCTTCCGGAACGATAAGGAGCAAACAAGCAATGTTGCGTTCTTTGATGCAGACGGATACTTTCAACAGTATGGCACATATGCAAGAATGTCTGACGAACCTGATTTTCAGTATCTCGGAGGTGGTGCGGTAACATTTAGGCTGGAAACAGAAGATGGTATAATCTATAACTACACGATCACAATCTCGATCGATGACAGTAATGTGAATTTTAAAGCGGAAGATGATTTGCCAAAATAAATTCAAGTTTGTCAGCTTCACATCGGGTCAACTTGCCCCGAACTTTTACAATTAAATACCCGCCGCCCACATAGCGGCACACCGAGCAGGAAATCTGAAAAAGGTCTCCTGCTTTTTTCTGCCCAAAATGAGGTGGTAAAACGCCACCCCGTCCGCCAATCACAGAAAGGAGTGACACGAAATGCCCTGTCCGCACAACGAAATTTCTATTGTGCAGCGCAGCCAACAGCAGTCTGCGATTGCCGCCGCTGCTTACCAGAGTGGCGAAAAACTGTTCTGTGAATACGACCAGCAAGTGAAGCACTATCCGGAAAAGCGTGGTATCGTCCACAATGAAATCCTGCTCCCGGCAAATGCCCCACAGAAATATGCAGACCGCAATACCCTATGGAACGCCGCCGAAGCGGTGGAGAAGCAATGGAACTCCCAGCTTGCAAGGCGGTGGGTGCTTACCATCCCCAGAGAGATACCGCCTGACCAGTACGCTGTCCTTGTACGGGAGTTTTGTGAGCAGCAGTTTGTTTCCAAAGGCATGATTGCTGATTTTGCAATCCATGACCCCCATCCGCCGGGACACAATCCCCACGCCCATATCATGCTCACTATGAGGGCAATGGACGAACATGGAAAATGGCTTCCCAAGAGCCGCAAGGTTTATGACCTTGACGAAAACGGGGAACGGATAAAACTTCCGTCCGGCAGATGGAAAAGCCACAAGGAGGATACGGTGGATTGGAACGACCAGAAGTATTGCGAAATCTGGCGGCATGAATGGGAGGTCATCCAGAACCGCTATCTGGAAGCCAATGACCGTCCGGAGCGTGTGGACTTGCGTTCCTATGCCAGACAGGGGCTTGATATTGTCCCCACTGTCCATGAGGGGGCTGCTGTCCGGCAGATGGAAAAGCGTGGTATCCAGACGAATATCGGAAACCTGAACCGGGAAATCAGAGCCGCCAACAGTCTGATGAAGTCCATCCGGCAGCTTATCCAAAACCTCAAAGGCTGGATTACCGAGCTGGGAGAAAAACGGAAAGAGCTGCTTGCACAAAAAGCGGCGGAGGAAGCGACACTTCTTCCCAATCTGCTGATGAAGTACATGGAGATACGAAAGGAAGAACGGAAGGACTGGACGAGGGCTGGACAGAACCGGGGGACTTCACAGGACTTAAAGGCAGTCAGCGAAGCCCTGTCCTATCTCCGGCAAAAGGGACTTTTCACTGTGGAGGACTTAGAAGCGTTTCTGGAATCTTCCGGGAAATCAGCCGCAGATTACCGCAATCAGATGAAGCCAAAGGAAGCCCGCAGCAAAGTGATTGACGGGATTCTTGCCAGCCGGACAGACTGCAAGGAATGTAAGCCTGTCTATGAGAAGTACCAGAAGATATTTTTCAAGAAAACAAAGGAGAAATTCAAACAGGAACACCCGGAGGTTGCCCGGTATGCGAAAGCCGCCTCCTACCTTGCCAAGCACCCGGACGATAAGGACAGTACCCAAAAGGAGCTGCAAGAGGAGCAGGAAACGCTTCTGGAAGAAATTGCAGCCCTGAAAACACCGCTGACCGAGGTACAGGAGGATTTGAAGAAGCTGCGGGACATTCGCTACTGGGTACGGAAAGCCACCCCCGGCACAGAAGAAAGCAAAGAGCCGCCCAAGAAACAGCCTATCAAAGAAGTCTTGCAGGATAAGGCTGACGAGAAAAAAGCACAAAGAACTGTCCCGGCACAGACGAAGCACAAACAACAGGATATGGAACTTTAACAGGCACTTGCCATTTTCAATCAGAGAATGTCAGGTGCTTTTCTTATTTTCAAGGAGGGATAGATTTGAATGTATTTGAAGCTGTGAAGCAGTCCGTCACAACAAGACAGGCTGCGGAGCATTATGGAATCCATGCAGGGCGGAACGGGATGGCTTGCTGCCCGTTTCATCACGATAAAACCCCAAGCATGAAGCTGGATCGGCGTTACCACTGCTTCGGCTGCGGTGCGGATGGGGATGTGATTGATTTTGCCGCCGCCCTGTATGGGCTGGGAAAGAAAGAAGCCGCCGTACAACTGGCACAGGACTTCGGGCTTTCCTATGAGGACTGGAAACCGCCGGGAAAGGCAAAAAAGCCCAAGCCCCGGCAGAAATCCCCGGAGGAACAGTTTCAGGAAGCAAAGAACCGCTGTTTCCGTATTCTTGCCGATTATTTCCACTTGCTTATGGCATGGAGAACGGACTACGCCCCGCACTCCCTGGAGGAAGCCTTTCATCCCCGGTTTGTGGAAGCCTTACAGAAGCAAGCACAAGTGGAATATCTGCTGGATGTGCTGCTGTTCGGGGAAACAGAGGAAAAAGCGGCTTTGATTACGGACTACGGAAAGGATGTGATACAGCTTGAACAGCGAATGGCAGAGCTTGCAGCCGCAGACGCAGCGAGAACTAAAAAACACCATGAACGCCATGCAACCGCCCCAGAGCATTGAGGAAATCAAGGCGGGACTGGAAACTACCGAGAAAGGCGGTGTCCGTCAGAGCATACGGAACTG
>JBBNGO010000100.1:0-5280 GCA_040095065.1 Hominicoprocola fusiformis | reverse complement strand
ATGCAAAAATGCAAAAAGCTATATAGAGGACTGGACATGCGCATTTTGACCTGTTATAATAATATAATACATCCGGGCCGACGGCGGTGAGCGCTTTGGACTGCACCGTCGAGCGCAGATAGTTGATCGAGCCGTTCAGCGTGACGTTGTGCTGACCGTAGTTGATGCGCGCGAACGCGCCCGCGGCGGTGTCAGCCATCGCGTAGAGAAAACCGCCGTGCACGCCGCCCCAGATGTTGGAATTTTCCGGCGTGACGTCGGCGGTCAGCACGCTTTTTTCCTCGTCGACCGAAACGACGCGGATGCCGTTGTGACGGATAAAGCCGCTGTGCTCGCTCGAAAGCATTTCCTGATAATTTTCGACCATGATGTTTTTGCCTCCTTTTGGCGTGGGATGTTACACTGAGCCAAGCATAGCAGAATCGCGCCGGAGGCGCAACAGAAAAATGCGCCGCGCCGCGAAACGGCAAGATTTGAGGTCGCTTTCCGCTTCGGAACGATTTACAAGCGGCGAAAATTCTGCTACATTAAAAGCGATTCGAACCAAGGGAGAATTTTTATGAACGACTATCAGGCTAAATTTGTTACGCCGGAGCAGGCTGTCAAGGCTGTGCAGTCCGGCGACTGGGTGGACTACGGCTTCGGTGCGGGTTTTCCCGAGCTTTTGGACAAGGCCCTCGCCGCGCGCAAGGGTGAAGTGAAGGACGTCAAGGTCCGCGGCGGTCTTGTGATCCGCCCGCGCATCGAGGTCGTCGAAGCAGACCCCGAGCAGGAGAGCTTCACCTACTATAGCTGGCACATCGGCGATTATGAGCGCAAGCTCCAAGCGCGCGGGCTCGTGAAATTCATGCCGGTCATGCTGCGCTCGCTGCCGTACCTCTATCGCGACAAGCACATCCGCTGCGATGTGGCGTTCGTGCCGGTCTCCAAGCCGGATGAGAACGGCTACTGCGGCCTCGGCATTTCGAATTACGCCTGGCGCACGATCTTTGAGAGCGCCCGCACCGTGATCTTCGAGATCAACGAGCACTATCCCAAGCTCCAGGGCGTGGACGGCTCGCACCGTGTGCACCTGTCCGAAGCGGACTACATCGTCGAGGGCGAGCATGAGCCGCTGCCCGTGCGTTCCTACCGCGCGCCCAGCGAGACCGATATCGCCATCGCCAAGATCGTGGTGAATGAGATCCCCGACGGCGCGGTGCTGTCGCTCGGCGTTGGCGGCGTGCCCTACACGGTCGCCAAGATGCTTGCCGAGTCCGACAAGAAGGACCTCGGCTGCCACACCGGCACCATTTCCGATGCGTTCCTTGAGCTCTACCAAGCGGGCAAGCTGACGAATGCGCGCAAGGAGCTCGACACCGGCCTTTCTGCGTGGAACCTTGCCATGGGCTCTCAGGAGCTCTATGACTGGCTCGACGCCGAGCCGCAGCTTTTCCACCCGGGAGACCTCGACTACATCCACTCCGTCGAGCGCATCTCGAAGCTCAGCAGCGTCATCAGCATCAACGGCGGCGTGCAGCTCGACCTCATGGGGCAAGAAAATGCCGAGAGCACCGGCACGCGCCAGCTCTCCGGCGTCGGCGGCCAGATGGACTTCCTCGAGGGGGCGTACCGCTCCAAGGGAGGCAAGGGCTTCATCTGCATCAACTCTTCGCGCCTTACGAAGGATGGCGAGCGCAAGAGCAATATCCTTGCCACCATCCCCGGCGGCAGCACGATCTCCGCCCCGCGCACGATGATCCAGTATGTCGCGACCGAGTACGGCATCGCAAGCCTTTCCGGCAAGACGCTTCGCGAGCGCGCCGAGGCGATGGCCTCCATCGCGCACCCCGACTTCCGCGAGGAGCTGATGAAGTACGCGCGGGAAAACTTTAAGTAACTTTTTTGATGAAAGCAGCACCGGCGCTGCTTTTATCATTTAATGCCACTTTATCATGTTAACAAAATGGAAAGGCGCGCGAACCTCGAATTCTATCGACATTACCGATTGCATTCTGTCGGAATCTGCCATATACTGCAATAAAATTCAGCATTTCTACGCGCCGCTTGAAAAATCGGGCTGCCGCGGCGATCTGCAAGGAGGAGGCACCCATGAAGCGAAACTTTATTGCCAAGCGCTTCCAGAGCGCGGGCACCGGCCTGACGCTCGACACCGCTGCGCTGGCCAAATACAAGGACATTGTCGACCTGAGCATCGGCGACACGGACTTTACGACCGACGAGGCCATCATCAACGCGGCCTTCCGCGACGCCAAAGCGGGCTACACCCATTACGGCGACCCCAAGGGCGACCCTGAGCTCATTTCCGCGGTCTGCAAGGCGTGGGAAGAGGACTTCGACCAGAGCCTTCCGCGCGACCACGTGCTCGTGAGCGCGTCGAGCTGCCTCGGCATGTCGCTGGCAATGTTTGCGATCCTTGACCCGGGCGACGAGGTCATCGTCTTTTCCCCGTATTTCGCGCTGTACCGCGCGCAGATCGAGCTGGCGGGCGGCGTGTGCGTCGATGTGCCGACCTACGCCGAGGAGGACTACGCCATCAGCGAAGAGCGCCTGCGCGCTGCCATCACGCCGCGCACGAAGGCCATCATTTTCAATAATCCCACGAACCCCACCGGCATGGGCTACGATCTGTCCACCATGGAGATGCTTGCCCGCGTGGCGAAGGAATATGATCTTCTTATCGCGGCGGACGAGATTTATACGACCTATATCTACGAAGGCGATTTCCGCCCCATCCGCACGCTGCCCGGCATGGCCGAGCGCACCATCACGCTCAACAGCTTTTCGAAGAACTTCCTGATGACCGGCTGGCGCGTGGGCGTCATCATCGCCGAGCCGGAGCTGCTCGAGGTGATGCACGGCATCAACGGCTCGCTCGTCTACTCCGCGCCGTCCATCTCCCAGCGCGCGGGCATCCAGGCGCTCGCAATGCGCAAAGAAATTCGCGAGAAGTACGTGACCGCGTACCGCGACCGCATCTTCTACTCTGCCGACCGCATCGAGAGGATCCCGTATCTGAGCCTTGTGCGCCCGAAGGGCACGTTCTACCTCTTCCCCGGCGTGGAGAAGACGGGGCTTGACGACAAGCAGTTCTGCAAGGAGTTACTTGAGCGCGCGCACGTGCTCGTCAGCGCGGGCAGCCCGTTCGGCAAGACCGGCGCAAACCACTTCCGCATCGCCTGCACCGTCGGCATTGACCAGCTCAAGCAGGCGTTCGACCGCATGGAGAAGCTGAAATTCTGAGAATTCCGCTTGTGTCCGTAAGACGGGCATGGTAAAATCAAAAGATAACGAAAAAGCTGCCGTTTTTCGGCAGCTTTTTTCAAAAGGAGGGGCGCTTATGCAGGAAAAGTCGAAACCTGTGGATAACCTGCGCGCGGACGCGGAGAAGATCATCACGCGCGCCATCGCGGCGGTGCTGCCGGACGCGGCGGTCGAGCGCGCGCTGAAAGACAAGACCTTTTTAGGAAGGGTGTACCTCGTCGCGGCGGGGAAGGCCGCGTGGCAGATGGCGCACGCCGCCCGCGCGTGTTTGCAGGATAATTTCTGCGGCGGTGTGGTCGTGACGAAGTACGGTCACGTGAACGGTGAGATCGCGGATGTCGCGTGCTTTGAGGGCGGGCACCCCGTGCCGGACGAAAACTCCCTGCGCGGCACGGACGCCGCGCTCGCGCTGACGGAAGATTTGACCGAGAGCGACACGGTCGTCTTTCTGCTCTCGGGCGGCGGCAGCGCGCTTTTTGAAAAGCCGCTGCTTCCGCTTGCGGAATTGCAGGACGTCACGAATCAGCTCCTTGCCGCGGGCGCGGACATCGTGGAGATCAACACGATCCGCAAGCGGCTTTCCGCCGTCAAGGGCGGACGCTTCGCCCGGCACTGCGCGCCGGCGCAGGTCTTCGCTGTCGTGCTGAGCGATATTCTGGGCGACCCGCTCGACATGATCGCCTCGGGCCCCGCGTATCCCGACAGCTCAAGCTGTGCGCAGGCGCTCGATATTGCGAAAAGGTACGGCCTGCGCCTGTCGGAGCGGGCGTGGGCGCTTCTGGCGCAGGAAACACCGAAAACGCTTACAAATGTCGAAACGCAGATCACCGGCAGCGTGCGCGAGCTCTGCGCGGCGGCCGCCGCGGCGTGCGAAGCGCTCGGCTACGAGCCGATGATCCTCACCGACTGCCTCTGCTGTGAGGCGCGCGAGGCGGGGAGCATGCTTGCTTCCATTGCGCGCACGCATGCGCGTGACGGGAAAAACCTTGCGTTCCTCATGGGCGGCGAAACGGTCGTCCACCTGAGGGGAAAGGGCCTCGGCGGGCGCAATCAGGAGATCGCGCTCTCCGCAGCGCTCGGCATTGAGGGACTTTCGAACGCGCTCGTCTTCTCCGTCGGCTCCGACGGGACGGACGGACCGACCGATGCCGCGGGCGGCATCGCCGACGGCGAGACCGCGCAGCTGATGCGCCAAAAGGGTGTTGACGCTGTGCAGTCGCTCAATGATAACGACGCCTACCATGCGCTCGGCGCGGTCGGCGGACTTCTCAAAACCGGTGCGACGGGCACGAACGTCAATGACGTCACCGTCCTGCTGCTGCGCACGGCGGAATGAGGGAAAAATGCGGAGCGCTTGACAACGGGTCGTTCCGGCGTTACGATAGCTGCGGCAAGCCTTTCCGGGCTGCCGGGATTTTTAGAATGAAGGAGCCGTTTTTTGAAGTCTAAAACGATGTTACTGGAGCGTGTGCACTGACCGGGAGGGCCGGCAAATTTATGACACACGCCGTTCCTCCCGAGAGCCATGCTTTTCAGGAGGACAACATGAACCGCGAAAACAAACGCAAAATCTTTGAAAAAGGGTACTACAAGACCCACGCCTGCCGTGACACCTTCACCTGCAAGGTCTGTGGGCGGCTCTGCACGCCGGAAAACGCCGGCAGCGACCATCGCAACCACTGCCCGAACTGCTTATCGAGCCTGCACGTGGACATTGAGCCGGGCGACCGCGAAAGCGACTGCGGCGGCATCATGGAGCCCGTGGCCGTCTGGGTGCGAAGAGGCGGCGAGTGGGCAATCATCCACCGCTGCAAGCGCTGCGGAGCGCTCAGCTCCAACCGCGTGGCGGCGGACGACAACCCGATGAAGCTTATGAGTATCGCTATGCGGCCGCTCAGCGCGCCGCCGTTCCCCCTCGAGCGCATCGAGGAGATGACCGCCCTCATGGGCGGGGAGGGAAGCGTGCGATAAGCCCAAAAGGAAACAGAGGAGGGGGGGGGGGGGGGGGGGGGGGGG